>NZ_AUJU01000023.1 GCF_000424385.1 Butyrivibrio sp. LC3010
TAGAGATAATTTGATTAAATATCAACATGTCAGCACACTAGCACACATACTGATTGCCTATTTTAAATATGACATAGCCAAAAGAATTTTCATAATACACATTTTATATTGATAGCTATAGCTTTTTTTTATCAGTAAAAACGCCATTCGTAAAACATGGTCATCCAAGTTATATTCTTATATTAATCTCAAAATAAACTAAAACAAAAATCAATAATAGGTATATCTTTATTCTCTCATACTTTCTAAGCATATTTTCAAACTCTATTCCCTCTATTTGCTCAATCACGCTCCCATGCTTTTAGCATATTTTGGGCCATTTCGAAATCTTTAATAGCATCACCTCTGTCGTATGTAAAGTTCTCCGGTACAGCATTGAAAAGTTCTATCTTTTCCATCTCGCTTTCCGGAAGTTCCCCAAGAGAATGTGCTATAGCAAGGAAAAAGCGGCCATTGTTTTTGTGGATCCCATCATCCCAGGGCTGCTCATAATCCCACAAAGGAATCATTTCACAGTCAGTAATACCTGTCTCTTCGTAAAGCTCACGTCTTGCCGCCTGCATTGGCGTTTCACCATGTTCTACATGACCACCAGGATTCTCAAAGCTTTTCCTGCGTTTGTGCCAGCAAAACACCCACTTATTCTGATATTTTGTAAGAACCACAACAAACTCGATATTATCTAATTGCCCCAACAAATAATTCTTTTTTCTGTATACCATATCTACCATTCCCATATTAGTCTGATAACTTAATCCTATTCCACAATTATACAAAAAAAGGACTCTGATTGACTATATAAAAACAACCAGAATCCCTTATATCTGACATACTCCAGTCAGATACAGATACTGCAAGCGGCACCTTTAATGCCCCCACACGCAGGACACACTCCTCGCCTTGCGAGAATCTGGTGCAGTACGATTTCCGTTTTTCTGAAAAAAACAGGAATATATGGATTCATACTTCTGCAAAAGCTGTAAAAAGCTTATAATAGATACCGATATCCATTAAACAAGTAGGCGGACATGCATTATGCAAAGCATGAATATGGGCGGATCAATTGCCTCCAGAAATATCTTGGAAAACTAAGGGCGACTTAAATGGTGTATTAGAGAAAAGAGCGTTAATGACCTCGATAATGGTTGGAGGTTTTTATCAGAGACAGACACAGATGAGTTTCTGCAGAATCCATCTATTATGGTTGTATGCGACTGGGGAACGCTGTTTGAAATTGAACCGGCCATTTCTTCAATATTTGATATGCCTGTTGGTACTGATCTTACACTTGAATATGAAGATGGAAAAAAACACTTTGTCTATACAGAGACTGGAGAAAGAATCCCAGAGTAGGAGGTTTGTTTGAAATGATAAAAGAACATATATCAAAAATACAGCGAGGCGAATGCAGCAAAACAGAAATAGTTCTTACCGGAATATGTCTGGTTCTTGCCGGAATAGTTTTGGGCATGAAATTTGCACCTTTCAGAGTTACTACTCTTGGAAGCTTTAACGGTAACACAGGCTGTATCGGTAAGCCTGAAAATCTCAAGAAATTACTAAAAGAGGATGATGCTATGGAAAGATAATAAATAGCAGGATTGCCTGCACGCATTATCTTTCCATAATTAAGGTTCATCCCACCATGGATCTGATTGCGTATCCCACTCCGTTATGATCATTATCCTTAGTGACCATATCAGCGAGCTTTTTTATACTTTGTTTTGCATTGCCCATCACTACGGAAAAACCTGCTCTTTTAAGCATATCTATGTCATTATCCGCATCACCTATAGCCATTGTTTTATTTGCAGGAACACCTAATAGTTCTGCGAGTTTAAGCATTGCCATGCCCTTAGTAACACCCTTGGCATTCATCTCCAAGCTTGTCTTTTCAGCATATGCAAACTCTAGCGGAAGATGTTTTAATTCAGAATATCCTTTTTCCCTGTCTTCGGCACTTCTAAAATATATGTTAATCTTTGTTATTGAAGAATGCTTGGCGCTCTCTTCTTTCATATCTTTTACACGCCTTGTGACCTTCATATACATTGGCTTATATACTCCCATATGGAAATCTTCCATATGCTCAAGGTCATCCTCAGAAACAATGGATTCATCTTCCGTAAGAAATGTTAGCATCCCACCATACTTCTGAGCAATTGCAATAATCGGCTCAAAGAACTGAGCATCTACTTCATTTTTGTAAATAGGCTTTTTCTCTATGCAGTCATAGATGATAGCCCCGCTGTAGCAGATGGCATATCTTATCTGCGGAAGCTCTTTAAAGTAATTTTTCATTTCAACAAGAGCCCTTCCGGTACAATACGCAAGGTTCACTCCTTCATCAACTGCTTTATCTATATCACCGATAGTAGAAGAATCTACCGTCTTGTCACTCCTTAATAAAGTAGCATCCATGTCGACTGCAATAAGACCACACAGCGGAATCCTCTTATGAAATACGTTTACTCTGCTGCATACAAAGCCAGGATCAGTATCGTATAGGTCCTCATCATCTGCATACCACAAATCAGGAACAACAACTACTTCATCTTCATTAAGTTTCAAAATCCCGGCAGCATATTCCTTTGCTTCCTCAACAGGGCATCGTACAGATACCGCTATATATTCTCTGCCATCCTCCCTGCCATAATATGTCCTGGTAAAATACACATCTTCGATATGTTTCACGCTACTCTTTGATAGCCTTCCTGTCATTATATAAATAACTCCTTGAAAAACACGTTCTTATCTAGTACATCGTTTCTTGAATAACCGTGTCGAATTAGACCAGTTATTTTCCGTGCGCTGTACTAGTGTTATTATAATCCTAATGGTCAAGTCTCACTTTTTTTCTGATACTCTCCTACAGTCATTTGTCTTAAATATTTTACTCAACTCAGATATTCAAAGACACATCTGATGAAGTTTTATGTAGGAAGAATGCCATATAGAATAGAACTGTACTATTTCGTACTTTATCAACTCTTTCTTTATTTTGTTCCAATAATTGATATACATTGTTATAATATCCAATTATTAAAAAATCATCGAAGGAGTATTATTTATATGTGGAATATTGAATTTAAAGGAAAAATAAAGGGAGATATCGAACAGATTTCATCTAGAGAACCTCTTCCAGAAGGGAGTGTTCCATTTGTTGAGCCGGATTCATCTGATAAGGCATTTGCATTGGGCTTGTTGTTTGCAGTTCCTATCCTTTTACTTATGATTGTGTTAGCTATAATTAGAATATTGAACGTGTATGGAAAACCTTCAATTGCTTCATTTGAAAGCTTTATTATTCCGCAGCTTATTGCGTTAGTTTTATTATTTTTGTCTCAATACATTCATGAATACATTCACGCATTTCTATTTCCTAAGTATATAAAGAAGCAGATTTACGTAATGCCCGAGAATAAAATGCTATTTGTATATTTCGAAGATTGTATTACTAAGAAAAATTTTATTATTGTTCTTTTGGGACCAGCAGTGTTGTTGGGAATACTGCCATATGTAACTTGGCTGGCATTTGCTCAGAACTTTTCATTTCCAGTAACATTTTCAATCATTATGTATTCTCTCGGTATGGTTGCGAGTGCAGTCGGAGATTATCTGAATGTTTACAACACTATCCGTCAGGTTCCTAAAGATGGTAAGGTGTTTAATAGAGGATTTCATTCTTATTGGATTCAGTGAAAATATCTAAGATTAACCTATCACAAATTCTGTTCATCCCTTACGGTTCTCACAGCAACTGAATTTACCAATTCCAGTTGCTTTCGGCAAAGGGACAAATCCCATATTCAAGAAATAATCATTTTCACGCTCTGTGCAGCAAGTGCATAGAGCTGTGTGAACAATAACTATCACATCTTATACTATTAAAATTATCAACAAATGGCTTGATTACAAGGTCACAGACATTCTAAAATGTCATGAGTAATGCACAAACGAAGAAAATAACAAAGTTTTTAAATAAATATATATTTTATATAGATATATATCATATATATCAAACTGGCGCTGCAAAGAGAAATGTTTATGTATATACAATATATATCAATATCAAGTATACATATATAATAAATATATATTTAATATATTGCCATAACATATATGTTTATCTTATATTGTTATATTTTATATAGCATCATATAATATTTATATATTTTATACGGCAATATATAATATTGCTCTATATTATATATTTATATTTTTAATAGACATATATAAAATATCCATATATAATATAGTTATATAATTTATATCGCTATATTTTATATGGATATTTTTTATTCTTATATTCGATATATCTATATTTATTATTTATATATTTAATATTGTTATATCTGATATATCTATATTTTTGTGTATGTATATTTGATATTGATATATTTTTTATAGGTATATCTTTTATATTAGTATATAATATTGTTGTATTTAATTTTTTTATATTTAATATATCTATATCTTGTATATTTATATTTTAAATAGCCATATATTTTGTTGATATATTTTTTATAGGTAAATATTTTTTATATCTATTTAATATATATCCATTTAATACCTATCTATTTATATAGGTATATCTTTTATTTTATATATTTTTCTATTTTTTATACTGGAGGAGAGTTTTACATGGGAAAAGTTTTAGGAATAGTCAATCAGAAAGGTGGTGTTGGAAAAACCACATCAACAATAGAACTTGCAGCTGCGTTTGTTGCACAAAAGAAAAAAGTCCTTGTCATCGATCTGGATCAACAGGGTAACCTCTCAAAATATGTTAATGCAGATTTATCAAAGCCTACCATTTTTGATGTACTTCAGGCAGAAAGTGCAACAATTGATGCAATCCAAAAATGCGGTACATTTGACGTTATTGCCAGCTCAAAGGAACTTTCAAAAGCAGACAGAACATTTACCGAATATCAGGATCTATTCCTCTTAGAAGACGTTATAAAGCCGATAAAGGATAATTACCATTTCATTCTCATAGATAATGGTCCTTCCAGATCTACACTTCTTACAATGGCCTACGTTGCATCAGATGGTATTGTTATTCCCACAGAGGCAGATGATGGATCAATAGATGGAATATGGGAAGTACATAATGACCTTGTAACGTATAGGGACGGAGCTCACCCCGTTTCACACGCAAAGATAGAGCTTCTCTTATTGAACAAATATGAAAATACTGTTATGCATCAAAATGCAAAGGAAGCACTCCAGGATATTTCTTCAGAGATTTCGGATAATCCATTAGTGGAAACCATAAGAAAGAGCATTATAGCAAGCGAAAGTAAATCATTCAGACAGTCAATTCAAGAATACAGTCCTAAAAATAACGCTGCTGAAGACTACAGAAGCGTTGCAAAGAAACTTGTAAGGAGGATGAAATAATGGCAGCACAATCAAGAAGAGAAAAATTAAATGCATTGAACAAAAAAAGAATGGATGAACAGCATTCACCTAAGAAAAATACAACCATTGTTGATGAAATGCTGGATAACTATACAAAGGCATCTGACTCTGCAAAGAAAGCTGAAACCACTAAAGAAAAATCCACCAAGACAAAGCCTTCAGAAGCTAAAAAGATTCAAAAGCACCAAGAAATAATTGAAAAAACTGTTGAAGAAATAGTAGCAAAACCCATAGAAGAAGTTTCAGTAGTTGTACCAGAGACTGAATCAATTCCTGAAATAAAAGCAGTGGAGGTTAACGAAACTAATCCGATTCCAGAAATCAAAGTACCAGAAATTGAAAAACCTGTAACAGATACACTAATAAATAAGCCGGAAATAGAAGCTGCTCCTACACCTGACAGAGATATTCTTAAGCTTTTAGCAGAACAATATGGGCTGATCAATGTAATGGATAAATCAAGAGTTGGCAGACCGAAAAGAGAAGGATATTATCATAAAATTTCCCTTAATCTTAAGGCTGAGAATTTAATGTATGCCAAGTCAGTTGGTGGTAAATATGGCGGTGTTACCGGCTATATAAATTATCTTATCGAGCAGGATATGAAAAAGAATAAATAGTATTAAAAATTAGGTGTTTCTTATTTTAAAGATAAGGAACACTTTTTTTATAAAAATATAAGAAAGCAAAATGACAACTTAAACACAACTATATTTTATGTCTGTCATGGATAGATATTAATAGTATATTAATCTACATATAGTATGTATAGGAGAGTAGATAAAAATCCAGTAAAATAGCGGCTTTAGGAGCTTTTGATATGACAAAAATTACACTAAATAGCGACAGAAATCACACTATCACCGACAGAAATTACACTAGTGCATGACAGATTTTACACTACATGACAGATTTCACACTAATTTGCTGACAGAAATCACACAAACAAAAATTTTTGCAGTTTATATCTAATGACAGATTTTACACTAATGAATGACAAATGATTTTGCTGTCATCGCTGACAGATTTCACACTAAAAACGTAAAAAATCATCAAAAAAGTGGCTTGATTTTAAGAAAGCAGTGACTAAGCCGGTCAATTTTTGTGTGATAATCAAAGATTTTTCTAAAATCGATGACAAATAACACAGATGTCATCGAAAAGTCGTGATGACAAATTACACACTAAATAAATATCGTATTTATCAGCTTTTTATAATAGAATGACAAATGGATTATTTGTCATAAGTTCAGTGTGTGATGACAAAAAACACACTAAGTAAAATTCATGTATTTATGTTTTAAATGACAGATTTCACACTAAATAATCTCAGTATTTATGCGGCTATTGTATTGCAATGACAAATGAATTGATTGTCATTGAGTCTGAATCGGATGACAGATTTCACACTATGAATTAATAGGTAACAGGTATACAATAAATGATGACATGACAAATTATAGTCTTGTCATCTGTAAAGGGGAATACAAATGACACGAGATAGTTATCAACCATTAACGGACACACTCGGACAGTTTGAGCATCAGACCGTCCATACAGTAACTGGGGGAGTTGTAGATCTTGATGAAGTTCAGTCAGATGTTGTAGATTCTAACGGTCTGGCGGTAATTTCAGAAGATGAAGCTCAGCTTAAAGAATATATAAAAAAGGCGATTTCTATAGACAGTCTTGTAGAAACGTTTAATGATAATGCCCATACGACGCTTCTTAAACTTCTTGCCCTTCAGGATAATAAGCATCCACTGAAAAAGGGAGGTGTCGGTATTGCATACAGAACCGATGCCCTCATTATGCATTGCAAAATGGAATTTACAGCTGATGAAAACATCGTATTTGATGCTATTCTCGGAACAATGTCTTCTTTTCCTGAAAATAAAGTATATAGAATAGAGCCGACAAGCTTTCTTGGTCATTCTCGCTATGCAGATGATAAATATCTGTACTCAGTATTCAGAAAAGGAACGAAGAAGCTAAAAGAGAGACATCTTGTATTTGAAGATCTTGGTCCTGATGGAGAAGATGAGATAGTAGTTCCCTGGTTCAATATCCTCAGATATCACAATGGAAAAGGCAACAGTAAAGAATCCTCAGCATATATCGAATTTGTACCTTCAGATTTCTTTAAAGATCTGGCATTATGCTCGCAGCTTGTGCATGGAGCATATGGAGCTCTTGAAGTAACAACACAGCTTCAGGGAAAATATACGATAGCACTTTATTGGTTCCTTGAAAATAAGAAAAATTACAAGGAATTTCCTAATGCAACACCTGGAGTTTTCAGAATTTCTATTGAAGATATGAAGCATCAGTTCTCTATACCGGAATCCTATAACGTAGGTGACATAAAAAGAAGAGTACTTGAGCCAGCAAAAAACAGTATAAATGCAGTTGAAGAATGCGACTTTACCTTTGATTATGAACTTCAAAAAGTAAACGGAGTTTCCGCTGGGTATTTGTTTACTGTCAAAGCTAAGCAGTATATTACAACCAGTCAGAATAAACTTATTGAAGAAAAAGCTAATGATGAGCTTTTCCAGCAGCTTAAGTTGTTCTTAAAAGCTTCTTACATTGAATTTGAAGATGAAGAGATTAAAAGAGTCTGCAAGCAGGTCGAGAGATTAAATAGAGATGCAATGTTTATGATGCAGATCATCCTGCAGTTTAAGAAGAGACTTGATGATACTACGAAGGAGCCAATAGAGGATAAGGTTGGTTATCTTTGTAAGATGATAGAGCAGGGAAATAGATCTGCACAACGTCAAAGAACAATAAATAATCCATTTAATAATTTTCAGCAGAATGATATAGACTTTGATGCTTTGGAAGCGGATCTTCTTGATAATTAAATTTGATATAATACATTTTCATTCGTACCACAAGTGGTTGCCTCGTAGTAATGATTTACTTGATTGTTGAGCTGTAGACAGAATGCACTTTTATTTCATTTTTATAGAAATTTTCGAAATAATTTTTAATTATTGCACTTAAGGGCATAGAACACATCCAAAATTTGTGGGATACTGAGTGTATGGCAAAAAAAGTGAATAATAGCCGAGAGAAATCAGACTCCTTTAGAGCCGAACAGTAATTATAAACCAATAAGTACATTTATGATTAGGAGGTCACCATGAAGATAAGAGTTTGGAAAATCGTATCGAGAATTATATCACTGGCACTTGTCTTTGCATTCGTATTTATCTTAGCCAGCCCAATGACAGCGTTTGCAAAAACTAAGACGTTAAAACTAAAACCAGCCTATCCAGCCTATCCCGGTTCACCTGTAGTTGAGATTAACGAGACTGTTGTAACCATAAATAAAACCGGAAACTATAAAGTTGTTCAGAATAAATCAAATGGTACATTTGAAGGATTTCTGGTATTTGAAGCTCCAAAGACAAAGACTTACAAGATAACTCTCAGTAATCTTAAGTGCAAGGGCAAAGAATTGGTATATGGTGGCGTTGTTACGTATTTTCACTATGAAGGTGATGATTATCTGACGGGCGTAAGCTGTAAAACAAAAGGTACATATGGCATGTCTATATCATCTCAACAGAGAGGTGGCTCTATGGTTAAAAAACGTGTTGGAACCATCAGACTTGAAAAAGGGCAAAAGCTGTATTTGTACTACTCATTCATTGTGAAGACCAAGGGCAAAAAACTCACATCAAACCTTACAATTAAATGATTGAAATAATTTACATATAGTAAAGGTGTGTCCCATAGAATTTGTGAGACACACCTTTTTTGTTGTATTTTTGTAGAAAAAAATAGGGTAATCCTTTTTGGCAAGGCATCAGCAATTGCACACTCAATTGATCCACAAATAATAAAGAATATTTGCTATAATGTATGTCGTTTTAGGAAAAGGAGAATAGAGAGAAACGTATGAGTAATAAAGCTATTTTTATGATCTGTCTTATTGCAGTTATGGCACCCGTATATGTGATGTTTGCTGTTGCTACAGCAAACATCATGAAAGACAATCGCGTTAAGAAGGATAATACATGGCGCTCAAAAGGTATGTGCTATGGGATGACCTGCGGAATTTTTATTGGAGTAGTTGTAGGATTTGGCATATGGCATACCGGATCGGCAATGTGCATAGGAATTTTTGCAGGAGATTTTATTGGTGCTTTAATTGGAGGGGTAATCGGCACGGTTAAGGATAAAGCAGAGAAAAAGGATAACGTGGAAATTTAAGAATTCAAGTATAATATGCGCTGCCAGACTAAATGTAGAGCCTGGCAGTTTTTTTCATAGTTAAGGAGTGGAAAAAGAAGCCATCATAAAGGAATTATAGAATCGCTATGAATCTTCTCTAAAAGAAAAATAGATATACTGTTTCTGCCTAAATGTACATTTATTGTAAGGTTCCGAAATCATAGAATAATCTCATAAACAAGCAGTTGCTTCATAGGGTAAATCATATAGTAAAGAAAACAGATGTAATGATATAATACCTTTTGCGAAGCGTTGTTACTTAAATAAAAATGCTATGACAGCTTTCTTATGTTTGTTAAAACATAGAGGGAAGAATTTTTGGAGGAAAAAGGTATGAAAATCAGGTTTGAATCTATTAAAGATGATGCAAGAGCAAAAGCATGGTATCCGGGAAGTCAGATCCGTGAAATAGGAAATATTATGTCGGATCCCAATTCGATGGCGCTGACTTATGGACGTCTTCAGCATTTGTTTGGGGAGCCGTTTTATACTTCTGACGATCTTGAAGACGCCTATGATTACTTAATCCTTGGTACTGATGAGGAGGGCAATACCTATCAGCTTACTGCTTATCATGGACCGACAGGACCTGCAATTGGAGGTGATTCACATGATCCACAAGTTGCTAAAGCTGCTGAGGAACTTGAGAAGTACATAAATGAAGCAGATTACGTGGATTATGATTATGAGGGTGTTTATCACGATTTTGATGTGATTGTAAAATTCGGAATAAGAGATGGTGTTCCCTACATGGAAGAAACAGGGATGGATGGAGAAGAGCTTGATTATTCTGAGTTTGAGTTTTGAGACCAGTGAATCCGTTTGCTTTGAACCTTTTTCTGATAATTTTGAGATAAAAGACTTTAGCATGCAAGTAAGAGAAAGATATAGAGTAACAGTGCCCCAGATCACAAGGTCTGGGGTATTATTATGAGAAAACAAAGTTACTCAGCCTTGAAACTGTGGAAATAAAGTTGATTAAGCTTTATCATGAAAAAAGCATCAGAATAATCTGAAACAATAATGTAGCTGATTAAAACAAATTTGGAAATATTTGAATATGGCAGATGGGTTATAGGGCTAAAACTAAAAAGCATGAAAGGTCAGATAAATAGGAATGATACGCATAACGGTATGGAATGAGAACAAACACGACCAGGAATTGGATATAGTAAAGAAAATATATCCGGAAGGAATTCATGGTTACATAAAAAGCTTTTTAAGCAAGGAAAATGATTTTGAAGTGAGGACTGCCACATTTTACGATGATGAACATGGATTGACAGAAGAGGTATTATCCAGCACAGATGTCCTTATTTACTGGAGTCATGCGTTACAGGATGAGTTTTCCGATGAGGTAGCGCAGAGGATATGTACACATGTGCTGTCCGGAATGGGGCTTATAGCGCTTCATTCTGCCCATTATTCAAAAATGCTAAGACTTTTGATGGGAAGCACGATGACGCTAAAATGGAAGCATGATGTAGAGGAAAGACTATGGTGCATTGATCCTCTGCATCCAATAGCTGAAGGCATTCCCGAGTGCATAACGATTCCGCAGGAAGAAATGTATGGAGAGCCTTTTGATATACCGGCCCCTGATGATGTTATTTTTGCAGGTTGGTTTTCAAACGGTTATGTGTTCAGAAGTGGATGTACTTTTACGCGCGGAAAAGGAAAGATTTTCTACTTCCAACCGGGGCATGAGACGTGTCCTACCTATCATATTCCGGAAATACAGAAAATCATCACAAATGCCGTGAGATTTTGCGCGCCAAAAAATATACAGCGCGGAATCCGTGAAAATAAGGAGATTAAGAATTGAAGCTATCAGTATTTTACGATCACATAATAGAAGCACATGAACAGACTGGAAAAAGTATCAGGGAAATTCTTTTGGAAGTACGCGGGTTTGGTGTAGAAGCCCTTGAAATACGTCTCAGTCATCTTCAGGAAAGTCAGACCGTTGCCAAGCAGATCAAGGAGGCCGGATTTAAAATAAGCTGTATATTTGAGTTTTATGAGATGGGGATCAATGATGAAACCAGGAAGATAGAGGAGCATTTAAATATGGCGAAAGAGCTCGATGCTCCTAATATAATGATCGTGCCCGGTTTTTTGCGGGGCGATGATGTCACAACAATAAAAGCCTCTATGCAAGATGAATCACGCCTTAAAACTTTTTTTGATTCAAATGAAGAAGTAAAGCGCATGGCTGAAGGAATGAATAAGGCAGCTTTGATGGGAAAAGAACTAGGAATAAGTGTCCTGTTTGAAGATTTTGATGATTTTTCTTCTCCCATGTCCGCAAAAAACGGTGTTGAATGGTTCCTTGAGAAGTGCCCGAATGTCGGATATACCTTCGATTGTGGTAATTTTATTATGTATAATGAGAACGTTCTTGAGGCATTTAATAAATTTCATGCAAGAATAAGGCATGTTCATTGCAAAGACAGATCCCATGAAGCAGTAGCGGTGGGAGAGGGAAGGCTTCCTATTGGAGAGGTTGTTACAGCACTACTTAAATCGGGATACAACGGCTATTTTGCTATAGAACATTTTGATGCAAAAGACCAACTGGATTGTATAAAGAAATCTGCTTTTTATTTACAGAATTTATGAAAAATAATAATTGTTGAACAGTTGGCATTTTTGGCAAAAGCTATGAATTCAATATAATTATCTTGAAGGATATTGCAAGGCACACATTAAGCAAAAACCACAGAACATAGCATGGAATAAAGGGCAACAGCTAGTTGCGTGAAATATGATGATTTCTGTTATAGAATTGTCATAAAGGAGGGATTCGCATGGATACAAAAGATGTTTTACTTGAACTTAGAACCAGGAACAACCTTTCGCAGGATGATCTGGCGGAAAAAGTTTTTGTGACCAGACAGGCAGTTTCACGTTGGGAAAATGGTGAGACGGTTCCAAATACTGAGACATTGAAACTACTGTCAAATTTTTATAATGTCTCGATCAACACTTTGCTCGGATCGCCCCATAAACTTATTTGCCAATGCTGCGGCATGCCACTTGAGGACGCAATCATCGGTAGAAATAAGGACGGATCTTTAAATGAGGATTACTGCAAATGGTGCTACGCTGATGGAACTTTTACCTACGGCAACATGGACAACCTGATTGAGGTCTGCATTCCCAATATGGTTAACGAGGAATTTACTGAGGAACAGGCTCGCAGCTACCTTAGGCAGGAACTCCCCAAACTTAAATACTGGAAAAGATATAAAGAACTCAGCGACAACGGGCAGTTTGAAGCATTCAAGGAACAGCTGATCAAAGAGATAAATGATCTTCATGTAGAAGGCCTGCCGAAAGTCGAACGACTTAATGCTCTTGTGGGAAGCTATGTCAATCTCGAATACCGACTTCCCAGCGGAGAAAGCGTGAAATTTCTGGATGACAATGAAACATATCTTGGCAATCAGCTGGAGTCAGAATTTGGCGGTGACAGATGTTTCGGAGTTCTTGCCGGGATGAATTTCATCATGGTATGTACCTACGAAGCAGAAGGCGCCAACCCTGAGCTCGTGCTGTATAAAAAGAGATAAAAGGCTCGGAAGTCTTCAGAAGCAACTTCATGCAGGAAAATTTACATCAGGATATTAGTTTTTCTGAAATTTTTTCCTGTACTGAAGAGGCGTAATGCCTTCATATTTATTGAACATATTTATAAGACCTCTCGAGTCTGAGAAACCGCAGTCCATTGCAATTTCGAGAACAGACTTATGAGTCTGGGACAAGCTGTCTTTGGCAGCATTGACTCGCATTCTTGTCAGGAATTCTTTATAGGTTATTCCCATATTGGATTTGAAAAATCTGGAAAAATAACTGGCGGAATAACCGAAGGCATCAGCAACAGACATTTCGTTTATAGCACTATAATAATTTTCTTCAGTATATGAAATGATTTTCCTTAAGATATCTGAATTTTTTCTGCTCTTTTCGGGCATTTCAGTATCTTTAAGGCTCAGATCATCCTTACAGATGTAGTATAAAAGCTCATGAACAAGACCAATAAGGCGCATGTTTTCATACTTGTTCAAAGTTTTGCCATCAGCATATTGTGAAAGGTCCTTCATTATTTCGGAGGGCCTTTTTTCACCCGGCTTAAAAACGGGTTTAAAGTAAAGCTCATCGAAGTTTGGAATGAAATTACGAAGAAAAGAGTCGCTTATCTGGAGTACGGTTGTAAGTGTTGCAGGCAATTTCTCATAAGGTGTTGTTCTGTTTGAGATTACTTTATGGATACTCTGACTGTTAACAATGATAAACAGGTCTTCCTGCAGATTATGGGCGATACCATCTGTATAATATTCTCCATCATTTGAATAAGAATAGACTATTTCGAGCTCGTTATGCCAGTGATCGAGAACATCGCTGACAGCCGATAAATTTTTATTTGGGTATAAATCCTTTTTGTGAATATTCAATATCTTGAAGGGCATCTCTGTGTGGTAATGTACAACTTCATAAGAGATGTCCTTATTGTTTAAATCTGACATGGTAAATCCTTTTTAAAAGTATAAATAGCAATTATTGAGTATTATATAGAGTTTATGTCAGATGTCAAGAAAACGTAATTTTTAAGATAAAAAATGTAAAGAGTAATTAGACATGTTTTTATATATTAAGATTCGTTGAACGGGATTGGGGGATCCCGATATAAGATTGGAGGTTACAAATGGAAGCAATAGTTTATGAACAGCAAGAAGAAAAAAAGGGGCGACTCTCAGCAAGTGAGAAGTTCGCATATGGTATAGGAGATTGTGGAGCTAACGTAATCGTAGCTCTTGCATCATCTTTTTTGACAGGATACTATACAGACACTGTAGGAATCGCTGCTGCAGCCATCGGAACAATGATGCTCCTGTGCAGAGTATTTGACGGTATAACAGATCTTATCATGGGTGCACTTGTAGATAGGACCAATACAAAATATGGTAAAGCAAGACCATGGCTTTTGTGGACAGCACCGCTTATGGGAATTTCACTCTTTATGATATTCAATGTTCCGGCATCGCTGGGCGCAAGCGGCAAACTGGTTTACATCTACCTGACCTATATTTTCCAGAATTGCATTATCTATACAGCTAACAATTTGCCTTATAATGCACTTCTTAGCCGTATGACACTTGATGTACAGGATAGAGCTCAGACAGCATCTATCAGATTTGTAATGACACAGGTTACATCACTTGTTACAAACGTTATTACAGCTAATCTTATTGCAAC
Source organism: Butyrivibrio sp. LC3010 (assembly GCF_000424385.1). Taxonomy (GTDB): domain Bacteria; phylum Bacillota; class Clostridia; order Lachnospirales; family Lachnospiraceae; genus Butyrivibrio. Next base: position 14,932 of record NZ_AUJU01000023.1, read on the forward strand.
TGTAGGTTGGAAATCAATCTCTGTTATATATGGAGCAATTGCCTGCGCAATGTGCATTCTGTGCTTCCTTGGAGTTAGAGAGCACGTTGATGCAGTAGAGGACGGAACAGTTAAAGTAGAGCAGGTTCCTTTTTCAAAAGCACTTCCGGCACTTTTAAAGAATAAGTATTTCTTTATTCAGGCCCTTATGTTCATGTTCCTGTACATCAACGTAGTTGCAACAGGTTCAATGACATACTACTTTTGCAATAGTGTACTTGGTAACATTGCATTTCTTTCATGGACATCAGTTGCCGGAACAATACCTGCAATGATTGTAAATCTTGCAATGCCCAAGTTGGTAGCTAAATTCGGAAAAAGAAAACTCATGATCACAGGTGCCGTTATCATGGCAATAGGTTCAGTGATCATTGGTGCTGCAGGATCAAATCTTCCTCTTGTAGTTATAGGACTTATCGTTAAAGGATTTGGAACAGGTCCCATCATGTCAGGTATTTTTGCTACAACAGCAGACGTAGTTGACTATGGTGAATGGAAGACAGGAGTTCGTTCTGAAGGTCTTGTAAATAGCTGCACAAGCTTTGGTATGAAGGTTGGTATCGGTCTTGGTTCTGCAATATGCACATGGATCATCGCTATCGGTGGTTATGTTGGTACAGCAGAGGTTCAGACAGAGGCTGCTCTTGCATCTATCCGTTTCGGATATGGATATTTTGGAGCAATCCTTTCACTTGTAGTTCTGGCACTTTGCATCATCATGAATATAGATAAGCATATCGACCAGATTCAGAGTGATCTTGAAGCTAAGAGAGCAGTAGTGGAATTTTAAAGTAAAGAATTTAGAATTTTTCGTTATGAAAGAGGTGTAAAAATGTCAAAAGCTAGTGAATTTATTAGAACAAATTTTGCGGAAGGTGATGCTGTCAGGGATGCAGGACTGGAAATTCCTGCTGATGTAAAAAGATACAGTGATATCACATATGGCAATAAGGGTGAGCACCCTCAGTGGCAGATGCTCGATGTATACAGACCGGCAAATGTTCCGGAGGATCAAAAGCTTCCCGTAATCGTCGTTATTCATGGCGGCGGCTGGGTATATGGTGACAAGGAAGTTTATAAATATTATTCAGCGTCTCTCTGCCAGAGAGGATTTGCAGTAGTCTGCTATTCATACAGACTTGCACCGGAATATACATTCCCTTCAAGTCTTGAGGACAGCTGTGCTGTTGCAAACTGGATTGTTGAAAATGAGAATAAATACGGATTCGATCTCACTAATATATTTGGTGTAGGTGATTCTGCAGGCGGTACACTCATAGGCATTACAGCAGCTTTCCTTACAAATAAGGAATACGCTGATAAATTTGACTTCACTGTATCCGACAAATTTAGTTTTAAGGGTATAGCATTTAACTGTGCTGCATTTGAGATTAAATCTGTAAGCGAGACAGATGACAATATGGGTTCTCTTATGGATGACCTTTTTGGTAAGAAGGTAACAGATGAAGATCTTGATGTCATGAATGCAGGGAACTATATTACAGCTGCATATCCTCCGTCTTTCCTTATGTCTGCAACCGGAGACTTCTTAAAGGATGAGCTTCCTAAAATGGCAGCTGTTATGATAAAGAATTCAGTGCCGTTTACCTGTAAGTATTATACAAGTCCTAATGGAGAGTTGGGACATGTATTCCACTGCAATATGCGACTTCCTGAGGCAGAACAGTGCAATGACGATGAGGTAGAGTTCTTCAAGAATCTTATGTAAGAAGTACGATTAACTATATATGGTATAAAAGGCAAGAGTCCTGAAACAGTGATGTTTTGGGACTCTTTTTCTGTAGGCTTATCTGGCAGCTTTTTTCTTTTTTGCGATCATAGATTACTTTGCTATGCCATTTATTGGGACCTTGTGAGATGTCGTGAACCTTTAATGAGGTGTTTACGGTAATTTAATAATGTTTACAAATATTAAATGGTAAAATGAGAATGAATACACATAATTTTTCATTATTGGAGTAATGACTTATGAGTTTTTTGAACTATTAACGAGTCCGGGACGATTACTGCATATATTGTGAATGCAATGAGGGAGAGATATGCAAAGAATTGATGAATTTCCGACACATGAACTTAATGGTGTTAAATATCGTATAGGCAGACCTATGCCTTTTGGTGCAGAAGTTGTTTCGGATAACTGCGTGAATTTTTCTATTTATTCCAAAGATGCAACTAAATGTGAGCTGCTTTTATATCATCGCGGTGATAAAAAACCATATCTGATTCTTGAACTTAAGGATGAGTTCAGATTGGGCAGCGTTTACTCTGTCATGATATTTGATATCGACTGGGAAGAGACAGAGTATGGTTATCGTTTTGATGGACCTAATGATATATCTCAGGGCTATCGTTTTGATCCTACCAAAATTCTGGTGGATCCTTATGCCAAGCTTGTTTCAGGATGTGATATATGGCATCAGTATACATATGAGGATTCTAATTTTAAGAGACGTGGGCGTATTATTCGTGAAGACTATAACTGGGAAGGTGACAGGCCTCTTGAAATTCATCCAGAAGATCTTGTCATATATGAAATGCATGTCCGAGGCTTTACCAAACATGATTCCAGCGGGGTTAAATACAAGGGTACTTATGCCGGTATAGTTGAAAAAATCCCATATCTCAAGAAACTTGGAATTAATTGCATAGAGCTTTTGCCAACATTTGAATTTGAAGAGTTTATACCTGGGGTATCGAAAGATTGTTGCAATTACTGGGGTTATGTCACCTGCAACTATTTTTCTCCAAAGACAGGATACGCATATTCCGGTCCGCAGGGACTTGCTGTTGATGAGATGAAGAATATGATAAAAAAGCTTCATCAAAACGGAATAGCAATCGTACTGGACATCGTTTTCAATCATACAGGTGAATATGGAGATGAAGGAGAATACATTTCGTTTAGAGGAATCGATAACAGAACCTACTATATTATGAATTCCGACGGAACTTATTCAGACCTGACGGGATGTCGCAATACCGTAAATTGCAACAATCCCATCGTCCGCAACTTTATCATCGATTCTTTAAGATACTGGGTATCCTCTTATCATGTAGATGGATTCAGGGTAGATGAGGCACCTATTTTTGTAAGGGGACAGGACGGAGAACCCATGCTGTCACCACCACTTATGGAATCCCTTGCTGATGATCCGATTTTGAGTCATACAATGCTCATTTCAGAAGGCTGGGATCCATCGGGACTTTCAACAATAGGGCATTTCACTAATACATGGGCAGATTGGAATGCTAGAACAAGAGATGCTATAAAGCGCTTTATTAAAGGCGGAGCAGAGTCTGGTCCTGATATTATCAGATCCATAGAGGGTTCGCCTGACATGTTTGCCAACGGAACACCGGCTTCATCGGTAAACTATATCATTTCCCATGATGGCTTTACATTGTACGACACTGTGAGCTATCAGCAGACGCACAATGAAACTAACGCCTTGCCATCACCTATGGATCATGACTATGACAACTGTTCCTGGAACTGTGGCGCGGAAGGAGAAACTGACGATAAGGAAGTAAATGCGCTCCGGAAAAGGCAGATGAAAAATGCAATGACAATACTTCTATTATCCCGCGGAATTCCTATGTTTTTGGCAGGAGATGAGTTTGCTAATACCCAGTATGGTAATAACAATGCATTTTCACAGGATAATGAGATTAGCTGGCTTGATTGGAACAGGCTTAAAAAGTACAAGGACGTTTTTGATTATGTCAGGTGCCTTATCAGATTTAGAAAAGAACATCCGGTAATTCGCCGGGAAATATATTATAGTGACTACAATTCCTCAGGGTATCCGGAACTTTCCTGGCATGGCGTAAAAGCATGGGAAATGGACAGATACCAACCGTTTCTGGTTTTTGGTTTTATGTATGCTGAGCCAAAGGCAGATTTTAAAGTAAAAAATGATTGTTTTATATACTGCGGAATAAATTCCCACTGGGAAGAACATATTTTACAGCTTCCAATCATTCCGGAAGGGATGGAGTGGAGAATTGTCCTGTACTCAGGTGATGAAAATGGAAAAATGAAGGGTGTGGTTTGTAAAGACTCTATAAAACTAATGCCTCGTAGCTCGATGCTACTCATAGGAACTTATTGAGCCTGATGATTGTTTGAAACTGCACTTACAGATATCAGATATATTAATATAGTTATAAAATCCCATGATCTTTTTATGGTCATGGGATTTATGCTTGTCAGCACCATTGGAAAAATGGTTGTAAACCGCTTTTCCCAAATGCTTGTAATATATGAACGTGCAGATTTTCCGCATGATAACTGGTGGAAACAGATAACGGTAGAATATTCTGATGGAGATATTTCAACTATAAACCTAATAAAAACAGATCAGGGGCAGGTAGTTAAATTCCACACAAAAGCGATTGAATGGCTAATTTTGAGGGATCTCATTAAAGCAGATGATCCATCGCCTTTTCCTGCACTTACCCAGATTCGGGTCTATGGGAAAGGCTGAGATTATTTCTTTTTTGACATAAATAATATGGTTTGGATTATTGTTTTCATTCGTTTCATGAATCAATATCTGAACCTGCGCTTTTCAAGCATCCGGATTTTCAGGCATACTACAACTATAGTATAGACAGCCATGTGCAGAAAAATCAGAAGCATCCCGTGAGGCTCGAAGATATCTGTGTTACCAACCAGCTTGAAACCGTTCATAAAGGGAGGAAGTACAAAATTCAAAGCTGACAACGGTGCAAAAAATTCCGTCAGCCCCTCTTTGCATATAGATAGAACAGTGACCACAAATGCACCGAGTATAGCGTCTTTTCTCTTCTGGATTAATCGTGGATGAAAGAAATCCCCAGTCACCATGCCGCATAGCCCGCTCAAAAAGATATAAAATCCGCCAAAAATAATATCCAATTTTCCTATGGGTCTTATGAACATGGAGCTTTTAAACAAAAACAGAACCGTCGGAAATATCGTCAGTATCAATGCATAGCCAAAGCACTGCATAATAAGAAGAATCTCGCGGGAAACATAATAATTAAGCGGCTTATTGCAGTGCAGCATTAGTGTTTCCTCAAACACGTCATTCTCTTTTCCGTTCAAAGTCATGGAAATGAACACGCATACGAAGTACATAAACGCTGCTGATAACAGGTAACTGCTGGTAACCCCAATCGGGGCCATGGAATACATTATTCCTATGAAAAGTGCGGTGGCAACTACCGGTATGATAAGCACCTGGCCTTTTTTTAGAAGTTTTAGCCGTAATCTATATAATTCAATCGAGTTTTTCAATTCCAATTATCTCCCATCCATCTTCATATAACCCAAGCACGGTCGCCTTGAGCGCTGTTTCCTCTGCCGTTAATTCGTAGCGGTCGCCGTTACTTCGCATATCGGACCTCATAGTCAGTGAAGGATTTTTCTTCACGTATATGGAGTAGGCAGACTTGTCTGAGGCATCGATCTCTACAAGATTCCCATGCTCAATCGTGTAAACTTTGTCGGAGAGTGCATCTATCAGTTTTTTCTCATGACAGGCCATGAAAATCGTTATTCCATGCTCCCGCAGCTTATTCATTTTATTTATGAAAACCTTCTGAGATTCAGCGTCCTGGCCGGAGAGCGGTTCATCAAGGAGAATGACCTCGTGTGGCGCCATGAGTGCCTGAATTACGCCGACTTTTTGCAGACTCCCCTTAGAAAGCTTGTCCATCCTGGTGTGAATCATGGACTCAAGGAAAAAATCGCTTATCAGAGTGTCAATTACAGTAGGGGGCACGCCCTCCATCCGCGCTATACCGCGAAGATAGTCGATCATCTCGATTTCCATCCCCACAAATTTCTCGGGAACATAGGAAAATCGAAGCTTTTCATGGTACTGCAGTTTGCCACCGCTAATAGAGATAAGCCCTGAGATAAGCTTAAGCATCGTGCTCTTCCCGCAGCCGTTATGCCCATAAAATACTATGGATTCTCCCTTATAAAAAGTGTGAGAAACACCGTCGATTATGGCCTTTCCACTATATTTTTTAGATACATTTTCCAGTGTTACCAGTTTTTCGTTTGTTTTCATCTATTTTCGCTTTTAATGATTTCTGAAAATTAGTTTGACTAAATAATATATTTATTATAACGCAAATTGGTTGATTGAACTTGATATTGTAATTATTCATAGTCCTGGTCTATGATTTTACAAGAAAGATTTAAGGGGAGCAGGAGAAAATGACATTACAGCAATTGACATACCTGGTAACCGTAGCTGATTGCGGAAATATCACAGAGGCTGCAGAAAAGCTCTTTATATCGCAGCCTTCACTGAGCCATGCTATACATAATCTGGAAAAAGAGATGGGAGTGAAGGCCTTTGTCAGATCAAACAAAGGAGTTACTGTCACAAGAGAGGGAGAGGAGCTGCTATCCTATGCCAGGATGCTGCTAGAGCAGGCTGACAACATGAGAGAATATTTTGGCAGCGGTGAGCGCAGAACCCTGAAGTTTTCAGTATCCTGCCAGCATTATTCTTTTGCGGTAAACGCTTTTGTGGATCTTATCAAGGAATTCGATGCGGACAGGTACAGCTTCATCATTCGAGAAACTCAGACCGGAGAGATCATCGAGGATGTGGCCAATGGTAAAAGCGAGATAGGAGTTATCTATCTTTCCCAGCATAATGAGGAAGTGATCTCTAAGCTCATCAGAAACAACGGTCTTGTTTTTGATGAAAAATATGTCGCAGCTCCACATGTTTTCATATGCTCAGACCACCCGCTGGCAGGTAAAGACATCATAACGGTGGAAGATCTGCAGCCATATCCTTATCTTGTATACGAGCAGGGGAACAACAATTCCTTCTATTTTTCTGAGGAATTTATGAGTGTGCTGGATTTCCCAAAGAATATACAGGTAAGAGACAGAGCAACGCTTTTCAACCTTGTCATAGGATTAAATGGTTTTACCGTCAGCAGCGGAGTTATCGATTCGAAGCTTAACGGAAGCAGCATAATCGCAAGACCGCTGGCCGTGGACAAATGCATGCGGATAGGAGTTTTACACAAGAAAAACACGCTGCCAAGCCGATATGCTGATTTTTATATAAATGCACTGGAGAAAAATCTGTCCATAGTTTAAAACTATGGGCATTTGTTTTTTTAATGTATTTTCCTCATGAAATTGTGGTTGTTAGAATATCCTAAAGTTTAAAACGGAGGATATGAAAAAATGAGTAAAATACAGACACCTTATAGATATGACTTTGTTGGAAGTTTCTTAAGACCACAGGCGCTAAAGGACGCAAAGGCGGCTTATCAGGAAGGGAAAATCTCAAAAGAAGAGTTTGATAATGTTGCTGACGATGAAATCACAAAGGTAGTTGCAAAGCAGAAGGAGCTTGGATTTCATATTATTACGGATGGTGAATTCAGAAGAAGCTTCTGGCATCTTGATTTCATGTGGGGATTTGAGGGCGTAGCTCATGAGGCAACCGGAAACGGTGTTAAGTTTAACGGTGAGCTTGCTGTCCTCGATGATACTTATCTTGTGGGAAAAATCAAGGCAAAGCCACATCCATTCGTTGAGTATTTCAACTTTTTAAAGCAGTTTGAAGATGAAAATACAGTAGCTAAATACACGATCCCTGCACCGGCACAGACTTTTCAGCAGATGATCGTTCCGGCAAATTATGAAACAACCAGAAAATTTTATGAAACTAATGAGGATCTCATTAATGATATAGGAAAGGCATATCAGGATGTTATAAAGCAGTTCTATGCTGCCGGCTGCAGGAATCTACAGTTTGATGACTGCACATGGGGCGCTATAGTTGGCGATGCTGCAAAGCAGCGATATAAGTCTCTTGGCATTGAGCTTGACGAGGTAAAAGCCCAGCTTCTTGCGGTAAATAATCTGGCACTTGAAGGAAAGCCTGAAGATATGGTTATTACTACTCATATTTGCCGCGGAAACTACCATTCAACATATTTTACCTGCGGTCCTTATGACACTGTCGCAGATTACGTTTTTGCCAAGGAAAATGTTGACGCATTTTTCCTCGAATATGACGATGAAAGGTCCGGAGGATTCCAGCCTCTAGAGAAAATTTCTGGCGATAAAAAGGTGGTCCTTGGGCTTATCACGACAAAATCTCCTGTCCTTGAGGATAAGGAAAAAGTCATCAAGAGGATACACGAAGCTGCAAAATATATCCCGCTTGAAAGACGTTGCTTAAGCCCACAGTGCGGATTTGCATCCTGTGAGATTGGAAATAAGCTCACAGAAGAAGAGCAGTGGGCAAAGCTTAAGCTTGTAAAGGAAATTGCAGAAAAAGTCTGGAGATGATCTTACTGTTATTGTGATGTATTAAATACTGTAATAATTATAGATACACTATAATCATGAATATTGTGTATCTATATTATTATCAAGGAGATTATTTGGTCATCTTGATTCTGTATTCTTTTGGAGTCATGTGAAATTGTTTTTCAAACAACGTATAAAAGTGCGTTCGATTGGAGAATTGCAGGTTCTGTGCAATTGAAGTGATAGGAGTTCTTGTTGTAGCCAGATCTTTTGCAGCTTTTTTAAGACAAAAGGTCATGCCATAATCATAAAGGCACATACCTGTATATTTGTTCACAATTCTATTGAGATAATCTCCACTGTAATTTAAGGCTTTTTCAAGTTCTGCGCGGCTTATTCTGCCGTTTCTCGCGTCCATTAAATGTTCTATACGGCTAAAAAGCAGCTGATCGTTGCCCATACCCATTTCAACGTCGGTACAGTGGTAATTATCATTGGAAGAAATGAAATATAAAAGCTCACTCAGAAGACTCCTCATTTTATAAGAAGAGCCAAAGTGTGGGAACATCATAGTGTTCAGCATTTCGGTTGTCACTTTATGAAGCTGTTCCATGCCGGATGAGTTATGAAATACAGGTATCATATCCAGATATGCTTTACGGTCAGGATTATCCAGATCAGAAATGATGAATTTGTAGAGACCGCTATTCATAAAGTCTTTTTCAGAACGAAACGAAGAATGTTCAGCTACTGTAAAAAGCTCACCTATCATGCTTGTTGAAAGACCAACAAACAGGATACTGGCCTCAGTATCGAAATTCTCTGCATGCCGTATACCCCTGTTTATGAGGCAACATGTGCCTGCAGGGTACTTGTAATCTATGTTTTCGATTCTTTGTGTTACGGTTCCGCTAAGGACAACCATTATCTCATAATAATCATGAAAATGAAGGGGATGGTCGTGAAAAGCCCTGTCGTGGCCATAGAAAGAATCTCTTGCATAGAATGACGCATCTTCTGAAAAGGTAATGGCATTCATATAGTCGCTTTCTTCAACTCCACTGCAGAATTCATATGTTATCTGATATGGAAGCTTTAGTTGATAATAATTTGAGTCACTACCTGTACTTATATTGAATGAAGCGTTAGGGTTAGTACTGGTTATATAATCTTTTGATACTTCTTTTAGCATCCTTCAATTCTCCCATTTAATCCCATATATGATACAAATTTTAGCATAGAAGTCGGTTGATGTCATTGTTTCGGATATTGCAAAATTATAGAATTTTTATCAGTACAGATGCATGAAAGCCCAGTAATAATCGGCTATTTACAGTTTTTATAAGAAGAGAGGCATGAACATGATAAGAAATCTGAAAAGACATTGGATGTTACTGATAATGCTTTTACCGGCACTCATATATGTCGTGGTATTCAGCTATATTCCTATGACAGGGATAATAATGGCTTTTAAAAAGTATCAGTATAAAGGTGGAATTTATCTTTCTCCCTGGAATGGGCTCAATAATTTCAAAGCACTCCTTATTTCTGGAAAGCTATTTCAAGTTACAAGGAACACGTTACTTTACAACATTGCTTTTATAGCTTTTGGCGTTGTATTTGAAATGGGAAGTGCAATTCTTCTAAATGAGATTATACATAAAGCTTTTAAGAAAACGGTGCAATCACTAATGTTTCTTCCATATTTTATAAGCTGGGTTGTTGCAGGAGCCATAATCTACAATGTCTTCAACTTTGAACGGGGAGTATTCAATAACGTATTAACTGCGTTAGGAGGAACGCCGTTCGACCTATATAACACACCTGGTGCATGGCCATTTGTCCTTATCTTTTTAAAGTTATGGAAACAGACTGGATATGGCTCAGTTGTATATCTTGCAGCTATAACGGGTATGGATCAGGAAATGTTTGAAGCTGCTTCAATTGATGGTGCTTCTGCATGTCAGAAAATAAGGTATCTTACGATTCCTTCACTTTTGCCAACGATGATGATTTTAGTATTGCTTGGCATAGGGAATATTTTCAGAGGTGATTTCGGATTGTTTTATCAAACAGTAAAGAGTAGTGCACTCCTCCAGCCGATGACGGATGTAATAGACACATATGTGTTCAGACTTTTGATCGACAATGGAAATGTGGGAGTATCTGCGGCAGCCGGTCTATATCAATCAGTTCTTTGCTTCATAACCATAATGGTATGCAATAAGTTGGTTAAAAGAGCAAACCCTGATTATGCATTGTATTAAGGAGGTAATGAATGTCTACTGATGTTATAAGCCTTACGGAAGGAACAAGAACAGAAGAATTGAAGGAGCCTGACAAAACAGGTGAAACAAAGAAAAAGAAGGTAAGCCAGGATCAGATGGCTGTAAATATGGTCGGATCAATAATAGTCGGACTATTCGCACTTATATGCGTTATCCCTTTTTATCTGATAATAGTGGCTTCGATTACAAGTGAGACATCACTGATTAGGGATGGATATCCATTGTTGCCAAAGCTTTGTGAGTTAAGTATTCAAAGCTATGCGCTATGCCTTAAGAACCCCACAGCAATACTTAAATCTTATGGAATGACAATAAGTGTGACTGTTATGGGAACATTGCTTTCTGTTCTTATGGCGACGATGACAGGATATGTATTGAGTAGAAAGGATTTTCCCTGGAGAAATCAGTTTTCATTTTTCTTTTTCTTTACAACTCTCTTTAATGGAGGACTGGTTCCCTGGTATCTGATGTGCACACGTTATCTTAATTTCAAGAACAGTACCGTGGGACTCATTCTTCCGCTGATGTTCTCAGTATGGAACATGATCATTGCAAAATCATTCATGACCGGTATACCTGCTGAGATAACAGAATCGGCAAAGATAGATGGAGCTAATGACATAACAATATTTGGGAAACTGATACTTCCACTTAGCAAACCGCTTATTGCAACGCTTTCGTTGTTTGCGGCGCTTGCATACTGGAATGACTGGTATAACTGCATGCTATTTGTGACAAATGAGGATATGTTCACTTTGCAGTACTACCTTCAGAGGATTTTAGGAAGTGCTGAGGCGATGAGAATAGTGGCTGAAAAATCAGGTATAGCGCTTCCGTCAATACCCCTTGAGGGAATGAAAATGGCAATGACTATAATCGCTACCGGCCCAATTGTGTTGTTGTATCCGTTTGTTCAAAGATATTTTGTCAAGGGACTTACAATCGGTGCAGTCAAGGGCTGATGAAAAACATATTGAACAAGTGGTGGGAGATATGTCATGAAGATGCGTGAATTAATACCCTAAGAGGGTTAAAGATTTTAAGGAGGATAAATGATCATGAGAAAAAAGGTATTGTCAGTGATTCTAAGTATGGCTATGACAGCATCTATGCTTGCCGGATGCGGATCAGCTTCAGCGGGCGGAAATTCGGAAAATACAGGAGCTACAGAGATAAAGGATGAAGCTACTGCAACAACATCAGGAGCTTTACCTGATGATCTTCCGGCAAAAATTGGAGACGGAATCGTAAAAGCTACTCCTGAAATGTATGGGGATGTAGATTTGTCTGAACATAAGACCGTGAATATAACGCTTATAGGTGATACACCTGCAGTGTGGGATGATGTTTTGGCAAAGACAAATGAATATCTTGAACCCTTTAATACAGATGTGGAAGTCAGTTTCCTTAGCTGGTCAGATTACCAGCAGATGTATCCTCTGACACTTACAGGCGGTCAGGTAGATCTTATTTTCACAGCACCTTGGTGCTTTATGTACACGGAAGCTGCGAAAGGTTCGTTTTTTGTGCTTGATACTGATTTTATTTCGAAAAATATGCCGCTCACAAACAGATATCAGGCTGCTGAGAGCTGGGATGAAACAACCATTTCCGGTCAGACTATAGCGGTTCCCTCAAACCAGGCATCACCTATGGGGAAGATTGTTGCAATAAGACAGGATCTGGCAGATAAATACGGCATAAGTTCACTTGATAACTGGAATGATTACATGAATTTTGCTAAGACGATTGCTGAAAAAGAAACTCCTGAAAGCGGAATTTATGCATTGGCAGCATCAGGTGATAACAATGAGCTTTGGGACGTATATCGACAGCAAAATGATACATTCCTTGCCCTTGATAGTGATTATTTTGATCTGATTTATGACTATAAAGAAGGATCTTTGCCTGAAGCATCTGATATAAAGCTTGTATATGATACAGAACTTTTCAGAAATTATGCACATGACATGAAGGAACTGGCTGATGCCGGGGCATGGAGTAGGAGTGCCCTTACGAACACAGTTACAGATGATGATGCTTTTGGAAATCTTCAGGGTGCATCGATCGCATGGAATACTTCGGTATTTACATATATCGAGCAGGCGGAACAGACTGATGGAGTAGTTGGCGCAGCTTATGATCTTACAAAGGACAATCTTGTCGGATGTGAATGTTATTCCAACAATGATATGGCGATTGCAGCAGGAAGTGCTGACCCTGCAAGAGCTGCAATGGTGCTGGATATACTAAAATGTGATACATATCTTAATCATCTCTGGATACTTGGGGTAGAAGATGAACATTATACGATAAATGATGCAGGGGAATATACAGAGACAGAAAGGGCAGGGGATTTTGCTGCATATGCGATTTCTGCATCATGGGCTATCAAGAACGGAGATCTTAAAGAAGCAGGTGGCGACCCCAGGGCTGAAAAGGTAACAGAAAGTTGGGAGGAAAGGGTAGTAAATAATCCTACCATAACATTTGTGTTTGATGATTCAAATGTGGCTGATTATAAGGCCGCAGTAAGTGCAGTCCTTAATGATTATGTACCTATGCTAGAACTTGGGCTTGTGGATGATGTGGATTCTACGATAGATAAGATGATCAAGGAGTGCTATGACTCGGGGCTTCAGGTAGTGCTTGATGATTTTAATACACAGTATGATGCATGGAAAGAAACTAGATAAAGGACTATGATGATGAATAATAAATTTGCATATGGGGCTGATCTTGGTTGGATGACTCAGCTTGAGGACAGAGGCTTTAAATGGATTAATGAAAAGGGTAAGAATGTGTCCTGCCTGGAGGCGGTAAAGGAAAAAGGTACAGATTCTGTCAGATTCAGGATATTTGTTGATCCTCCAAAGGAAGGTTATGTTGAGGAAAAAGACGGAACAATGGTAATGCTTGGATACTGCGATGCTGTAAGCGTATCAGAAGCAGCATTAAGGGCAAAAAAAGCAGGGATGCGTATCATGCTGGACTTTCATTACAGTGATGAATTCGCAGATCCAAAAAAACAGTATATTCCTAAGGCATGGGCAGGATTATCTCATGAAGAATTGTGCAAAAAGGTTGAAGAGCATACTGAAAATGTTCTAATTATCATGAAAGATTTGGATATATATCCTGAATGGGTACAAGTTGGAAATGAGATAAATCCCGGAATGATGCATCCAATGGGAGATCTTGAACAGCATCCTGCGCAACTGGTCGATTACATAAATAGTGGATATCTGACCGTTAAAAGAATATTCCCGGAATGTAAAGTGGTTCTTCATCTTGCAAGTGGTCAGCATCCTGCTTGGGTTATGCCGTTTTTGGAAAACTTTTTTGACAATGGTGGGATGACAGATATTCTTGGCTTTTCAGACTATCCATACTGGTGCGACATGGTAAATAAGGAAAATCCTGAAGAAAAAGTCGACTCCAGCATAAACAATTGGACAAATTGTATTGCTATGTACAGAGAAAGATTCCATAAGCCTGTTATGATTACTGAAATAGGAGGCCCGGAATATGAGGCAAAAGAAACAAGACAGCTAATCGGAAATACTATCAGGATGCTAAAAAAAGTACCGGATAATGAAGGATTGGGCATTTTCTACTGGGAACCCGAGGTATGTTCAGAGGTTCTTCCGGATGCATATCCACTTGGAGCCTCAAAGTTGACGAAGAACTATACACTGCAGCTTACAGAAGCGCTGTCAGCATATAGGGATGTGTGAACTCAATTTTTAATGGAGCAGGGATGATAATGGTATGTTATCCCTGCTCTAATTTTATGTAGAGAATAGAAATAGAGTGATATTTGATCATTTTTTTATATATTTGTAAACTTGTGCCGATTTTATTGTTTTTTAATTTTTTTTTCACATTAACTGTCATATGATAAGGCTTGAGGGTATTTATTATGAAAATGCCTTAAGTTACGGTAACTGGATAAAGAGATTAACCTTTATAAGTTATTAAAGGAGGGGTGAGAAATGATGGACAGGAGAAAAAAACTGGTATCATTGGTGGCATTACTCACAATATCAACAATGCTTGTTTCATGTGGCGATAGTAGTGTCGGGACTGTTGATGTGCCGGAGAATGCAGTAGCTAAGGCTTCAGCTGCCAAGACTGTTGATAGTGTACCTGAAAAAGAAGCTGATGCTGAAGAAACAATTTCAGAAGAAGTTGATACTAAAGAAGCTGACGCAGAGGAAGCAGTTGCTGAAGAGGAATTGGCTTCCAAAAATATGTTGTCAGTAAAGTCGCCGGAATATTCAGACATTACAAATCTAAGAACGCAAAACAATGATGACGGAACCTACTATTATGAGGATATGATGGAAGATGGGCTCACTGTCATCACAAATATGTGTTATGTGAATTCTCAGAGAGATGGACAGGATATGGATGCCTATGCTGAGAATATCGTGTGCGCGCAGGTTAATAGCGATGCAAGGATTACGGGTTCAGAGCAGGATGATGAGCTTTCTGCAACTCTTACATATCCGGTATTCAAGGTTGATTATGAGAGCGGAGGTAATGAAGACACCAAGCAGGCAGTAGGTGTTGTGATTCTTACTGACAACTTTACATATTATTACGGATACGAATGTCCTATAGATTATTTTGAGGATAATCAGGAATTTTATGAGGAAGAGCTAAAGAAAATCGAGCTTATAACGCTTGATGGAAGCAGCGATGCTGCAGGTGAAGATTTTGCTACAGCTTACCTTGAAAAGATCATAGAGTATGACAAGGAAAAAATAGCAGACAGCTTCGCTCTGATTTATGCGAATAGTAGTGGAATTCCTTATCTTGCTGCAGTAAATTCAGAAGGACCTTTAGAAGAAAACGGAAATGCTCATCTGTTTTCAATTTCTAATGGAACAATAAATGAGATCATGAGTGTTTCTTCCGGCTATGACGGAAACCACATATATGTCTCAGCAGCCAGCAATACTGTTCTTCAAACATCCGGAATGTCAGGAACTGAGATTTTCGATCTTTATGCTTTTAATGGCAAGGAACTTGAAGGCATAAAAGAGTTGCAGGCAGTTTATGATATGGAAGACGATTCATATAAATATTATGACGGTACTATCGAGCTCACAGAAGAAGAGTATACTGAAGTGTTTGAAGAATCAATAATTAAAAACAATCCTTATACAGGTATTGATTTTGATGGTCTAAACATGGTGAACATAATGGTAATAGATGGTTCCACCGATTTTGAAACCGATTCAACACAGAAGTATATGAGCTTTGATGAGATGAAGAAACAGCTTCTTGATCTTGGAGCACAGGAGTAATAATAAATAAATGCAAAGTCAGGAGAGCTTCGTCCTGAATTTGAGATAAAGTAATATTATAAATAAATTCCAAAGAATCCTCTCGGAAAGCAATCTTTCCGGGAGGGTTTTAAATACGGGCAAAATAGCAAACAGAAAGGATAAGGAAATGGCATTAGCAGATTTTTTTAAGGGAGTGGATATCAACTCAGAAGTGGAAAATTGTAAGAAAACCGAGGGGGCAGTACTACTTGATGTGAGGAGTGCAGATGAGTATAAGAACGGTCATATTCCCAGAAGTATAAATGTACCGGTTGACGAGATACAAAACGTAGTGTCAGTAATTCCCGATAAAAATACTCCAATATTTGCATACTGTCTTAGCGGTGGAAGGGCAGGAAAAGCGGTAAAAGAGATGCAAACATTAGGATACACCGATGTCAAAAATATCGGTGGAATAAGTAAATACACGGGAATAAAAGAATAGGAATTGCGCACTTTTTTAGGTATTATCTCTTAATGTGAGTTTTTTCTGTATATGTTCAATCACAATTATGATGGCTGCCGTTACTGCAATTTCAATTGCAAGGATTCCGAAAGTTCTAAAGTCGTTGATCTTAGAGCGCGTCGACAATCTGAAGGGTTCAATGCCAAGGAGGCTGCATACAAAGAGCTGAACCAGGTTGTGAAGAAAGAGTATCGGTAAGGTGTGCCTGCCACACCAGATTAGTGCAGAAGATATAACCCCAGGCTTTGTTAAAAGTCTGCAGAAATGTACAAGAGCGTAACTGCCTGTTACCGCGAACAGCAAGGTGAGTGGGATGTTCCACTCATACAAAGGTTCACTGCTGAGTACGCCGCCCATGATGAATCCGGAACCTCTAAACATTGCTGCAAACACAAGAAAGATTATGTAAGCTATGACTGCGTTCAGGGTTATTTTTTTCCTGCCGATCCCCGGTCCCAGCAGATTATGTTTGCCAAAAGCAGCGCCCACTATCATAATACTGGCAATTGCAGGAGCTTCATTTATATAAAAAGGAATCCTTATATCGAAATGAGCAAAGATCATAGATATTCCCATAAGTCCGATGCAGATAGAAATAAGGCTTGATAAAGATGAAAGGCAGCGGTCAACAACCAGAAAGAACACAACACTTCCAACAAAGAGCATCTGAATGAACCAATATGTCATTACGCAGTTCCACATGCCACCATAAGGCACTTCAATCTCAAGCAGATTGGTAAAAGGCTTGGTAAGTAACGCCTTCAGATATATATCCATGATTTGCTTAAGTGTAAGTCCTTTAGCAAAATAATAATATATACCTGAAATCACAGTTACGATCGTCAGATACACGATGAAAGGAATCAGCATCCGGGTAGAACGTCTTTTTACATTTTGAACAAAAGTGTATTTTCCCGGTTTGTAATTATATCCTGCCATAAAGAAAAAGAAAGGCAGAATAAAACCAAATAAGCCTCCTAAGATCAGGAATATCTCTCTTTTTAAGGTCAGCGTGTGAGTTATCATCACTAGAATTATAGCAACACCCTTTGCTATATCCTGTTCAACCATTCTGCTTTTCTTATTTGTTTCAGTCATTTCCCCACCTTCTGATCATGTCTTTTTTAAGATTGACCATATCTACCTTGCCATTAGGAAGCATTGGAAAAGATTCATAAACAAAAACGTGTTCAGGAAGCTTATATTTTGCCAGTTTGCTGACAAGATATTGGTTAAAAGCATTCACGTCAAAGCTTTGATCAGGGGATGTCATAAGAGCACATCCCACAACTTCGCCCCAATAGGCATCGGGAATTCCTACAATCTGGCACGCAGCAACACCTGGGAAAGATGTTGCTGCTTCCGCAATCTCTCCCGGAATAATATTTTCTCCGCCGCGAATTATGATCTCTTTTTTTCTGCCTACAAAATGAAGATAACCGTCTTCATCCAAAAATCCCAGATCTCCTGTGTGGAACCAGCCCTTTTCATCAAAGTCCTGCTTCTCTAATGGAGTCTTATAATATCCGGACATAAGGAACTCGCCCTGAACAATTATTTCACCGATGTCTCCCGCCATGCATTCTTCACCTGTTTCGGGATTCTGTATCATAACCCTGACAAGACTTTTTGGTTTACCGACAGTAGTTGTTTTGCGCTCTATGCTGTCGTCATTTTCTGTATAAGATACGATGCTGATCTCACTCAAGCCGTAGGCGATATCAAAAGTCGTGTTCACAAACAGTTTCATCAGAAGTAAAAGCTGCGATTTTGAGATTGCGGCTCCTGCAATTACAGAGCGTGTAAGTGTATGGACTTTGTCGCTGTTAAAAGCAGGAAGGGCAGCTATACCAAGAAGGACTGTCGGCACTGTATTGAGTATGGTGCAGCCCTCCTTTTCAACAATATGCAGTATGTCATCCGGTTTAATCCTGGGCGGAATAACTATTTTGGAATCGTTCAGCATCGGGACCATAAGACCTGCTAAAATTCCGAAAATATGGAACAATGGAAGAGCAAGACAATAGACGTCATTTTCATCCGTCATAAGCAAATCCATTCCACAGGTGGAGGCTGTAAGAACATTAAATGAAGAGAGTAAAACTCCCTTTGGTACTCCGGTGGAACCTGAGGTAAAGATCATAACGCAGGGATCATCCTTCTGAACAGTTATGGAAGATATGACATTGCTCATCATTTCATCCGGTTCTCTGTCCGCAATGTCTATTGGAGTCATCATATTGTAGAGAAAACGTATCTGTGACTTTTCGGAATTTGTTATTTCCTCAAAAAACGCTCCGGAATCTCCTAAAAGCCATGAGCCTGTCCCATGGCAGAATATTGTAATATCACCTATTTGAGATAAAAAGCATATTTCCGATGCTTTTAATAAAGGGCTTACAAGTACTGCCATTGCTCCAATCTTCTGGATCGCGAAAAAGACAGCAATCCAGTTAAGCGAATTGCTTCCGCAGAGGGCAATATGACTGCCTTTTTTGGCACCAAGTCTTATAAGATCCTCGGCTATCAGTTCCGATGCTCTGTCAAGATCTTTCCATGACCAGTGACTTACTCCGTCGTCAAGTATGACACGGTCTGGGCTATTTTCCTTTTTTGAAGCCAAAAAATCCTTGAAAGAATAGATAGTATAATCGTCAGGTTTTCCGAATTTTTGCTCAAGAGTAAACATATCCGAAAATCCGGTTACATCAAATATATCCCGGACAGCGGTACTGACATTTCTAATAATCAGCTTACCCTTCTTAAAACGCTTTTGCATTATCAGAAATTCTCTTAAGCCTGCAGATGAAACATAGGGTACGTCAGCAAGATCGATAATGATTGAATCTGCTTTGTCAAACGGATAGCTTTCTACTGATGCTCTGAGGTCTTTAGAAGTAAGCGAATCAATACTACCGGCAATTGTTATAAGAAGCTCTTTTCCCGAGTCTGCGACGTTTACTTTCATTCTCATCCTCTTTTCTGATTTATGAAGTCCTAATAGCTACTCCCGAGCCTACTATTAATGATTTCTATAACATGACTATATCATTTATCGCTCTATTTGCATACCATGGTGCATCTGAATATTAATAGAGAATTTTTTCTTCAATTAGTAACGTTGCCAGGCGGTGCCGGGCAGATATGTCAGGTGTTGTCTGGTCTCGTCAATTAATGCACAATCGCTTATAATATTTGCTAAAAGAAACACACAGTAGGAGATAGAGTGTATGTCAGCAAAAAATAGCGTTATGAAGGTAAGCTTAAATCATATATCAGAAGTGTTCCTATATGAGTATTTTGTATCTGATGGAAAAGAATATGACTTATCGGAAACAGATACAGCACTTGAGTACAAGAAAAAAGCTAAGGAATTCATGAGTTCAGGAAATATTGCAAAAGCTCAGCAGGAATGGATAAAGGCACATTTCGAGAATCCTGTAGACATGGAAAATATACTCTCTATTATTTCATGCTGCAAGCAGCTTGGTGATATTGAGGGTGAGTATGCATATACTCTGGATTCTTACAATTTCTGCTGCACCAGGGCAGAAATGGCGGCATATTACAGGAACCTTGGATGGTACTATCTTGAGAAATATGACCCTGACCTTGCATCAGTCTGCTATATGTATAGCCAGCTCTTTGATGAGACAAAGCAGGCAGAAGAAGAGCTGAAATTCCTTGAAAAGGCGCTTAATAAGAAAATAGAGAAGAAAAGCGTAGAAGACCTTCAGAAAATATTAAAAAAGAATAACATTCCCACTGAAGCTAATTCTGTCACACTTGCTCTTTTATTTAAGGCTGGCGGAGAAGCCGAAAGTGCTGGTGATTTTATCCAGGCACTTGACTGTTATCGCATGGTATATGACCTCACACAAGATAAAGAAGTTTCTGAAAAAATCTCTAAACTTCAGGAGAATTTAGCGAGATGAAAAACATGAAACGAATGTTGGCCATATGTTTATTGTTGACAATGGTAGTCAGTCTTTGTGCCTGTAATGGAAATGTTAAGAATGTACAAACCCATGAAGTTCAATCTAAACTTTATTCACAGGCCGATATAGATTCAGCTATAGCGATAATAAAAAGTGAATTTGCAGCTAATTGGAAAGGCTGTACATTAACAGAAATTTATTATGCCGGAGATGATATTTCGAAAGAATATCAGGATTGGGCTGACAGGAATGACGCAGATGAGGTGATAGTCCTGCTATCTTCATTTGATGTCGATTCGTCAGGCGGAGATGGCTCACTAGATCCGAACAGCACTTATGACAGGTGGAATTGGATTTTAGTCAGATCTGATAAAGGAACATGGAAGCATGTCGATCATGGTTATTAATTCAAAATTTCAAGTAAAACAGGCTGATTTTAGTATAAAAAGATGGCAGATTACATGAAAAGAATACTGATTTACTTGAAAAGAAATGAACATGAGTAATCAAAAATTCTTTTTAGTAGAAAATCCCGCTATTTTACGAGAAAAAGAAGGACGTGCAAATAATGGAAGTCAGTTGTAAGCGGTGTTATATGAGCACATAGAAAAAGATATCAAAGAAATGGACCTTTTATATCCCTGTTGCCCATCTACAATTACATAAAGCTCCATGCCATGAACCACAGCATAAAAGAAAATGTACTGCCCTTTCCAATATGTGAGAGAGCAGTCCTTAAATCAGCAAATGTATGTACTTTACATAAAAAAGTACATCAAGTACAGCATAGAACACTCCAAAGCCAGCAAAAACACCTATCAGTTCTAGTTTAAATACAAACATATTTATAAAGATAATCATGCAACATACTGCTGACATCAGAACCGATATAATCAGAACCCACTTCTCCTGTTCTATTGCCTGAAGCGCATATTTATAGACCTGACAAGGTATGTTCAGTATCTGCACTGAAAGTGCGAACACAACTACCGGTATGGCTTTTTCCAAAATTTCGAACTGGTCAGTAATAATGCCGCAGACCTGGCTTGGGAAAATGACTGTAATTACTAAGATTACCGCATAAATTAAAACAGCTATCATTGCGGAATACTTAGGGTAACGGCTACAGGCTTTTCTATCTGTATTAGAACTATATGCCTGCCCTACTAAAGTCATGGTTGCTCCGGCATAAGCATACATGATGGTCGTCAGGGCAATAATGATCGCATTAATCACTGAATAGGTGGCATATAGTACGGTGTTGTATCTTGATATTATGGCACCTATTACAATTACGAAAATTGTATTTTCAACAAAATCCTGCCCTAACAGAGGAATAAATAATCCCATGGTTTTCTTAAGGATATCCCCATTGATTTTAAAGCTGTAATGGAACTCACTCTTCTTAATGAAGTAGTTAGCGTATATTGTTATTTCTACCACAAGTCCACAAATGGTTCCGATAGCAGCTCCGGATCCTCGGAGCTTAGGTAATCCAAATTTTCCAAATACCAAAACATAATCCAGGATAAAGTTTACAGGCAGAGATGCACTGGTTGCTATTAAAGCAATCTTAGGCTCCATGATGTTCTTAAAGAAACCTGACATCACAAAGCATACTAGATTGATTCCGATACTTAATCCTGCAATCACCAGATAGCTGTATGCCTCATTAAGAATTCCATCAGACACTCCATAGATTGCATGTATGAGGCCTTTTCCAAAGAAAATTGCCAGTACCTCTGACACTATTCCTATTAGAATTGATATGGAAATTATTGTATTAAAGATCTGCTCTGATGCTTTTTTATCCTTTTGACCTATGCTTTTGGCGAAAAGAATGGTAAAAGCAACTGAAATCGCGCCAAGATTCCCTATCACTTGATATATGATATTTGCAGATATGGAAACAGCGGTATACCCATCTACATCAATACGCCCTACGATTGCTTCGTCAGCAATGGTAAAGATAGTTGACAGGATCATGGAAAGTATTCCGGGAATAGCCAGTTTATTTATCTTTTTTAGTATGGCAAGTTTTGGTTCGTTCATTTATAGCTCATTTCTTTGTGTATCATTTTTCAATCATGCAAAAGCACGATTTGAATTCTATCATGAAATTGTTAAAATACAAGATTTTTCATTTGATCTGTACACAAGCTGCAGGATTATTTCTGAGGGCTTTTTCTGATATATTAGATGTATGTCTTTACCATTTCGGTAAAAGGCATAGAAAGATTGTAGGGAGGGGTTGGAACCTGATATATGGAAAATATTACACGCATAGAACCTAAGGATTATGACTATGTTCTTAAACTAAATGAAGAAAATGTCGATGCCCTGATACCTACGGACAGAGGAGAACTGGAATACCTTGCAGAAAAAGCAGTGCTCTTTCATGTTATCTATGTAGATGAGAATCCTGCCGGCTTTATCATTGCCTTACGAGAAGGTCTTGAGGACTATGATTTCAAGAGTTATAGATGGTTTAAAGAGCGGTATTCCAAATTCCTTTATATAGACAGAATTGTTGTAGATAAAGAATACTGGAAAAAGGGTATAGGACGTAAGTTATATCAATATGCATTTGATTATGTTAAAGAAAATGACATAGAGATAGTGGCTGCTGCGATTACTACTGTTCCTTATAACAAAGAGAGTCTGTCTTTTCACGCAAAGATGGGATTTACTGAAGTTGGGGAGCAGCTTATCCGTGGAGGTAATGTCAGAATATCGCAACAGGTTAAAGAATTAAGAATTGTGAAAGGGTGATTATGGCATGGGAATCATAATAAAAGCGATGGAAACAGACAGTGAGAAAAAGGGTAAAGCATATGTGCATTGGAAATCCTGGCACGAGTCCTATGAAAATATTGTAAGCAAAGACTATTTGAACAAGCTCACGCTGGAGAAGTGTGAGGAATGGGCTTTTCAGTGGCCTGAGAATACATATGTTGCTTTGGATGGGGATAAGGTTGTTGGATTTGTCTGCTACTTTGGAAAAGGCAAAGATGCTCCGGGAGTTGGAGAAATTAACGCTATCTATGTTTTATCAGATTATTATGGCACCGGAGTTTCTAAGAAACTCATGGATGTAGGTCTTGAACACCTGAAAGACTATCATACAAAAGAGCTGTGGGTACTTAAGGACAATCCTCGAGCTATCAGCTTTTATAAGAAATATGGTTTTAAAGAGGATGGGACACAAAAAGAGATTAAGAGTCTTGGTGCTACAGAAATAAGAATGGTTAAATAGTTATATGATGATGGGTACCGGTGTTTTAGCGGTACCTTATTTTTCTTTCACATGCGAAATCTTATTTCATAGTGCAGATGTAAATTATTACAATCTGGGCGTTAATTATTACAATTACCATTTTCAAGCGTATATGGATGCTATAATTTCTTTGTGCATATGAGAGTACATTTGACCTAAGGGAGAGGTAATGAATACTTACAGGATAGCAATATGTGATGACGAATCACTTACATGCCAGGAAATAAAAGACATTCTGGTAAACAATTCGCATCAGATTGGTGTGAACTTCGACACAGAGATTTTTTATACAGGCGAATCACTTATAGAAAATATCAGATGCGGAGCGGCATGGGGGATTTTCTCCTGTTTGATTCAGATAACAGAGTGAAAAGAGAAGTATTTTCTTTGAGCTGGTTCGTGGGTACTATTGCTGTTAATGAACTTTTACATATGCCGGCCATAAATCTCATTGTAAACATTCTGCTGATGATACTAATAGCAAGTGTATATAAGGGCAGTCTGCTAAAGATAATACTGGTAAGCATGATAATTGCTGTATTAGGAGCTGCCTGCGATATGCTGGCCTATGCAATAACTACACCTTTTTTGAGTAGCTCTGATTATTTCTACAGTCAGCCATTTACGGTAATCTTCCTGCTTATATTGGAAAGAATCCTGGGGGTTACAATCCGCAAGGAAAAGACCTGGGATGTAGTCGGAAAAGAGATGATTGTCCTATCAGGATTCCCGGTTATGGCGGCGGTGATCTTATACTGTGTAACTGCTATGGAATCCGGAATTTACAGATTGATTGCCTGTATATGTGTTGTCGGAATATCAGCGCTGTCCATCGTATTGTACAACAGACTGGCTATTAATCTCGGAGACAAGATGAGGAAAATATACCTTGAACGAGAGGTTGAAGCTTACAGGCATGAGATGGAGCTGATGCGCATTTCAAACAGAAAAGAAGAGAATTTCAGGCATGATCTCCGCCATCATCTGTTTGAAATAGAAGGCTTGGCAAAGCAGGGTGAAGATGAAAAGATCTGTTCCTATATAGAGGAATTAAGAGGGACATTTGCTGATTCAAAACAACTGGTACATACCGGTGAGTATGAAACCGACAGTCTTATCAACTATCTACTTGATAATGCCAGGAACCATCAAATAGAAGTTACCTGCGATATAAAGATTCCGGAGGACATGGATGTATCCAGATGCAAGCTTAATGTAGTTGTTGGAAATCTTCTGGAAAATGCGATAGATGCTGCGTCAAAAGCAGAAGATAAAAAGCTCTTCCTGACTATGAAATATTCAGGGGGAATGCTGTTTTTGCAGATCAAGAATACATTTAGCGGAATAGTAAATATCGATAATGGGCGTATTCATGGTAGAAAGAGCAAAGACAGTCATGGGATTGGACTAAGAAGCGTTCAGGATCTGGTGAATGAGCAAAATGGAACACTTGAGATATCAGTAGAAGAGAACATGTTTGTTGCTGAGGGAATGATTCCGATGGAGTGAGAGGAATCATTATGAAGAGATAGATATTAAAAAGCTATGGAGGGGATATATGAAAAATTTGATTTTTTGTATTGTTGGAATATGGATTATTATATTTGTTCTTTTATGTCCATTCCCACCACTATTGGGGATACCCGGATTGGTATGGAGGGCTATTATAGGAATACTGGGGTGTGTTATTTGGGGTTCCGGCTTATATGGCAGAAGAAAGTCAGAAAAGTAGAAAGTGTAGAAACGGGAGGAAGTAGCCATGTGGCTTGAGGATGAATACAAAGAAAGTAAAGATAATCCATTACACAAGGAGTTTGGGATATGGAGTAACACCAGATATATCATAGGTAAGATGCTTAAGTACAAGCCGGATGTAGTAGCTCTTGTACTGCTTGGGATGATTTGCTCATCTGTTCTTTCTTATTTTTGGGGGATTTTTAGTAAATATGTAATTGATATTATTCAGATGGGACTTCCGGAAAAAGAGGCTATGGAAAGACTTGTTAAGCTGATCTTTGCCGCAGGATTTATCGCATGTCTTCTCAATATAGGAAGCGTTTTATCGGATTGTCTTGTCTGGTACAGATTTATATATGTACGCATGCATATGATCACCGAGAGAATAGCAAGAGTTCTTTCACTTAAATATGAACTTATTGAAAGACCGGATGTCCTTGATGTTGCAGAGCGTGCAGCCCAGGCGACAGGTGGCAACATGAACGGCGTTGAGGGTATGATGCGTTATATGCAGCAGCTTCTTACCAGTCTTTTTACCGTAGTGGTCACATTTGTGGCAGTTATGGTTTTGGACTTCAGACTAATTCTGGCGCTGATAGTCCTATGCGTTATTCAGTTTTTGTATTATAGGAAAATAGTTGAGAAGGACAAAAAGGAGGTTTGGGATAAGCTCTCAGGTTCATGGAGAAAAACTGATTATATGGAGAGAGTAACCCAGTACTGTGACCATGCCAAGGAGATCAGGCTCTTTAATCTCTCTGAGTTCCTTTCAAAAAAGCAGGAGGAAACATACCTTGATAAAGAGGAAAAAATGGACCTTCATCATGAGCTTTGGTTCAAAAACTCTTTTGTTACACAGATAGCGAATGTTGTGATCAAGGCGCTGATATATGCGGTACTGTTTTTTGCTGTATTTACAAAAGACTTGTCTGTAGGAAATTTCACATTGTTTTTGTCTCTATCAATGGCTTTTTCTCAGGCACTTTTAAATCTCCTGCAGCGCTTTGGAGATTATAAGAAGGCATCACTGGAAACTGATGATTTCAGATCCTTTATTGAGCTTGATATAGATGACGATGAAAAAGACTGCATAGAGATTCCGAAGTCAGACACCTACGAAATTGAATTTAAGAACGTATCCTACAAGTATGCCAAGGCAGAAACCTATGCTCTTAAGGATCTTAATCTGAAGATTCATCCGGGAGAAAAACTTGCTGTGGTAGGACTAAATGGCGCAGGGAAGACTACAATGATAAAGCTCCTCTTAAGACTCTATGATCCCACAGAAGGTGTTATTACCATCAATGGTACAGATATCAGAAAATACAGGAGAGAAGATTATTACAGACTATTTGCTCCGGTATTTCAGAATGTTGAGATATTCGCATTCCTTATGTCTGAGAATATCGCCATGTATAGCAGGGAGGAGCTTAATAGAGATAGGGTAAAAGAGTGTGCAATTTCCGCCGGCCTTGAAGAAAAGTTAAATTCACTCATAAAAGGAATTGATACACCGCTTACAAATGTTGTAGAAGAAGATGGTATCGATTTATCCGGTGGCGAAAAACAAAAGCTGGCTCTGGCAAGAGCTCTGTATAAAGGCTCTAAGATAGTTGTCCTGGATGAGCCTACATCTGCCCTTGATGCCATTGCTGAGCAAAGGCTCTATGAGCAGTTTGATGAAATGATCGGAGAAAAGAGTGCAGTTTATATCTCACACAGACTTGCTTCTACCAGATTTTGTGACAAAGTAGTTATGTTTGAGAATGGAAGCATGGTGGAACTTGGAAGTCACGATGAGCTTATGGAGAAGAATGGAAAATACGCAGATATGTTTAATGTACAGGCTCAGTATTACCGTGATAATGAGGAAGGTGAGGAAATGCAACAGGAGGTAGAGAAGGTTGGCTAACTTAAACAAAGACAGTAAAGAAAATGTTTCTGCTCTCCATAAGATACGAAAAGTTGTAGCTCTTTTATTTTCGACAACATATAAAAAATACCCGGGATTCTTCGTGTGGGAGAGCATAAAGGCAGTTTCACAGATTCTCCAACCCTTTGTGGCAATTATAATTTCGCCTCTAATAGTTGATGAGATAGTAGGTGATAGAAATTTAAGCAAACTGGTTATTCTGGCAGCAAGTCTTATTATAGGTGAATTCGTTATTTCAATGGTTACCAGCCGCAGTAATACTGTACTGAGTAAATACCAGCAAAGACTTGATGACTATTTTTCAATACTCATGGGGAAACATTCCATGGAACTGGATTATCAGCTCACAGAGGATAAAGAGGCTCTGGATCAGATTGAAAAAGCAAGAACAGGAATGAGCTGGTACTCAGGGGGAGTTTATGGCATTTCTGAAATCCTTTTTATGTTCATTACCAACATAGTCAGAGCCATTGGATTTGTGGTTGTTATAGCTCTTCATGCACCGCTCCTGCTTCTTCTTTTGGCTATATACTCGCTGGTAAATCTATATGTGGTTTCCAAGCAGAATAAGATAGAAATTGAAGCTTTTGGAAAACTATCCAAGGTAAATAGGCTGTTTGGCTGGGAAATAGTAGATCCAAGATTTGGCAAGGATATTCGTCTTTATGATGCTCAGAACCTTATGCTGGACTGCTGGAAAAATAATACAGATAAGAGCAATAAGCACTGGAGATGGCAGGCAGTAACCCAGCTTCCATATAGTATTGGTGTTAATGTAATATCTGCTATAAAAGGTGCTGCAGCATACTTTTATGTAGCTCTTTTGGCTATAAAGGGAGTCTATGGTATTGGAACCTTAGTGCAGCTAATCAGCACAGAAGCAGCTCTCAACGGAACTTTGAGCGGACTTGTTTACAATGTGACGGAACTTATCAAGGATTGCAACTATGCCTATGAGTATGTTTTATTTATGGAATATCCTGAGGCTCTTCCCAAGGGAGAAAAAGAGGTTTCTAAAAAGCCCCATGAAATCGAATTCAGGCATGTTTCTTTTTCCTATCCGGGAACTGATAAAAAGATCCTTGATGATATCAGTATTAAGATTAGACCCGGTGAGCATTTGTCTATTGTGGGTCTAAATGGCGCCGGCAAAACCACATTTATTAAGCTGCTTTGCAGGCTTTATGATCCCACGGAAGGTCAGATTCTGGTTGATGGAATAGATATAAGGGACTACGATTACAGGCAGTATATGAAGCAGTTTGCGCCGGTATTTCAGGATTTTAAGCTTTTTTCTTTTCCTATAGACGAGAATATAGCGTTTGATAGCCTTGATGAGGGCAAGGTTGATGAGTATATTGACCTTGTAGGACTAAGGGATAGAATTGATGAGCTTGAAAAAGGCGCAAAGACTAATTTATTCAAGTATTTTGATGAAAAGGGAATAGAACCTTCCGGAGGAGAACAGCAAAAGATTGCAATTGCAAGGGCTTTATATAAGAATAGCCCTGTAGTTATCCTGGATGAGCCTACCTCTGCCCTTGATCCATTGGCTGAATACGAGGTTTACAAACAGTTCCACACCCTTGTGGGTGGTAAAACCGCTTTTTATATTTCGCACAGATTATCAAGCTGCAAGTTCTGTGACAGAATAGCAGTTTTCTCTGATGGACATATTGCAGAGTACGGCACACATGATGAGCTCATAAAAATGCGAGAGGGTATATATGCCACCATGTTTGAGGCGCAAGCGAAATACTATAGGGATGTGAGTGCATAAGAGAACTGTCTACAGGACCTTTTGGAGATGAAGTTCATAGCATATTTATAATCAACTCAATTATGAAAATGGATTTGGTTGTATGTATAACGCAATCCCCATTCATTTTTTTCATCATTAAGTTGATATTTTTTAGTCCAATTCCGTTACTTGAGTTTTTATTTGCATTGGCAGAAA
The DNA here is from genome assembly GCF_000424385.1 of Butyrivibrio sp. LC3010. Taxonomy (GTDB): domain Bacteria; phylum Bacillota; class Clostridia; order Lachnospirales; family Lachnospiraceae; genus Butyrivibrio. The sequence goes on from NZ_AUJU01000023.1 coordinate 44,208, forward strand.
CTGTATTTTCAACAGAGATACAGAAAGTTTTCCCATCACATTTGGTATCAAGATATACAGGCTTTGTTTTATCCGCATACTTAACTATGTTTGACTGGATGTTATTCATAATTCTGCCAATGTAATCAAAAGATACGGATACGTTCTGATTTGGCCATGATAGTTCCTGCACTTCTACAGAAAATCCTTGCGTACCCAGATAATTACATAGTTCTGAAAGATAATCGCTAAATGCATATTCTACCGTAACTACTTCAAATTTGTCTTTCTCTCCGGAATTAATCAGGAAAAAGTCAAACAACTGATCTGACAGATTCTTTATCTCAAAAGCCTTTTGTAATGCTTTATCGGAATAACCAGATACATTTTCCAGGTTATCCTGTCGTTTGACTATTTCGATGTAAGCCATAAGGCTTGTCAGAGGCGTCCTGAGATCGTGGGCCATGCCAAGAACAAGATTATCCTGTGCCTTTTTCATCTTAAGCTCATTTTCTTGTTTTTCTATTAGATCAGTACGCATGTGCTCTATAGCACCGGCGAGACTTGAAATCTCATCATCACCCATGACACGGAATGAGGCATTTTCGAGTCCGGAATTCATTTTGTTTACTTCATTTCCAAGTTCTACGATATAAAGTACTTCCTTTTGTATTCCAAACAGAACTATTACAAAACCAGCACATCCGCTTAGTAGGGCAGATATTGCATATGCTGTGAAATAGTATTTCCGTTCAACATTCTTGTAGATGAAAACATCCGCATCACCATCGGCAAATCTAACATTGCTCATATATAGTCTGGTGTAATTTAGTTGTTCGGATTCTGTATCATCAAGAGGAATCTTGCCCATATACGCATTGTCATAAAGAAGAAGGTTTTCTCTGGATATAGTAAAATAGTCGACCTTGTTTTCCTCGGCCCAGTCACGGATTGCAAAAGTTTCTGTCGCCTTTAAATTTTTTTCTGTTACGTAGTATTGAAACCGGCTTACCAGAGGGTCAGATATGTCTTTTCGAAAATTGGAGTTTTGAAATATGTCATCCAGAATATAATTTGTTGTGGAGAAGAGTATAAAAAATAATGTAAGCGAAGCTGCCATGCTTAGAGCAAACAATATCATTATTTTCTGTGTAATGCTTCGTGTCTTAGTTTTAGCCAATTTTGTAACCCTTTCCCCAAATAGTTAAGACTCTGCGCGGTTCCTGTGGATTTTTTTCTATTTTTGTTCGTAGTTTCCTTATATGAACCATTACAGTATTTGATGAATCCTGGAGATATGTTTCATTCCATACTGCTTCGTATAATTCCTGTGCTGAAAAGATTTTGTCCGAAGTGCTGATCAGAAGTAGTAAAATCTGGTATTCAGTTTCTGTGAGCGATACTTCATTTCCATCAATGAACACCTCGTTTTTGCATGTGTTTATTTTTATACCATTGTGATCAAGCCATTCTTCACTGCAGGTACTAATGCGAGATGCTGATGAGTCGTATTCCTTATGTCTTCTTAGCATAGCGTGTATTCTTGAAGATAATTCAACATATGAAAATGGTTTTACAAGATAGTCATCTCCACCGAGAGAGAACCCAAGAACCTTATCTTCTTCAGCAGATCTGGCAGTTAGAAATAGGATAGGGACAACAGAAATTTTACGGATTTCTTCGCAAACCTGATAACCTGACATTCCGGGAAGCATTATGTCAAGAATTACAAGATCTGTATTATCAGTTAGCATAGAAAGACCTTGTTCGCCGGAAGCGGCTTTTAATACCGAAAAACCTTCACTTCCAAGAAGAATTTCCACACTATCTCTTATGCTTTCATCGTCTTCAATTATCAGTATGGTCTGTGAGCTCATAACGTGTCCTTATTATGGTTTTTCTTTACTATAACATAGATTTTATACGACTTTGGAAAACTTAAGAATTATTAAGATTTATCTGAAAAAATAGATGATAATATGAATTTAGCAAGGATCTCCATTCCCACCATTATTTGGAATCCCCGGTTTGATATGGAGAGCTATTGTAGGAACGATGGGGTGTTCTATTCTTATTTGGGGATTATATGGCAGAAGAAAATCTTAAAATAAGCAGATTTTGTGTCCCGAAATAGGATGCTCACGCGTTATATAAATGAGGGGATTAAAGATACTTGAGAAGGGAAAACTTTGCCAGGAGGATTTACATGAAAAATATATTTGCAAAAGTTAGGTTTATGGCAGTTTTAATCGGCATCATCGCGGCATTTATGATTTTTACATGTACAAGACCATCTAGAGAAAAACAGATAGTAGCCTTTGTAAAAGAGAACGAACCTCAACTTACAGATATAGCTCAGAACATGATTGATGGGGATTTGTCTAAAAAAACATTCAAAAAGGCTAAAATGGATGGGGTTTTCAGAAATTCAGAGAGTGAAGAAATTGTTCAATTTACGTATACAGGAAAAGGAATAGTTCCTGCTTCCAAGTATTATGGCTTTTATTATTCTCCTTCAGATCAGCCACAAGCTTTTCAGAATGTTGAGGTCAATTTGGAAGCAGAAAATGGCTACTGGAAGTGGCATGACGAAGGTGATAATGGCGGAATAACTAAGAAAATTGGTAACGGCTGGTATTATTACGAAGCATGGTTTTAATAATGACATTTCCTGATTAGTACAGTCTTGTGTAGAAAGTTAGTTGTTCATTCTAAAGATCAGCGGAGGGAATAATATGCATACAAAAAAGCTGGTAGGAATCTGCTTGGGGGTAGTTGTGGCAATTACTATAACAGTAGTGTCATTTGGGGAGATGTCTTCCAAACCAGAGCCGTTAACTAATGGTTCTGGTTTAAATAAAGAAGTTACATTTGATGACATTAAAAGCTGTGGATGGGTTTACTGTTTTTAAAAGTCGATACTTATGGCATTACATAACGAGATTGAGATAAGGATTTCAAAATGGGAGAAAAGGGGACTATGAAAAAGAGTTTTGGGACAAGTGTATTAGCTATGGGCATGATATGTACCATGACTATCCTTGGTGCATGTGGAAATAAGGAAAATGTTGCTCTGCAGGAAAACGCTGATTCTGAACCTGCGATTGACAAGGATCATGTATATCGGTGGGAGGACATCGACTTACCTATAAAGGATAGTAGTTACTGCATTAGCAGTTGCAGCACAGAGGACAGTTTTTTCACACTGATAGGCTACTACGAAGGGAGCGAAGCTGCTCCGGAGATAATGAAGGTTGATTATGCTTCCGGAGTTGTTACTGAGCTTCCGCTTCAATCTGCCTATAACATCGCATACAGTGAGATGACAGCTGACGAAGACGAAAATCTGTATCTGATAAAGACAGTTTACACCGATGATTGGCTGGAAGCTTATGAAAATGAGGAAGAGATTGCCTACTCGGAAAAATTTCGTGCTGACAACACTACTTCTACTATTGTAAAACTTTCAGCAGAAGGGGATATTATTTGGGAAAAACCGCTTACAGAGACAGACTCTAAGAAGACAGTAGGGAGCATGGCCTATGTTAAGGGTAGGGGAATCCTGACCTATAGTAGAGGCGCATCTTCATTTTATGATGAAAACACCGATGAAGGAGAAGAAATCATAGGGGGAAATGATGATTCTTCTGATGATTACTACTTCGGAAATCTATATACGCTGCGAGATGGCAACGTATATCTATATGACAATTCCTACAATGAAAATGGTCTTATTATTAAAAAATTCAACCCGGATACGATGGATTTTGATGAAGAGGTTTCTATTCCAAACGATGCTCAGAATGGGAATAGAATCTATCCAGGAAAAGCCTTCGATTTTTATGTTGAAGAGCGCTCCGGAATAAAGGTCTTTAATCTTGGGGACGAGCAGATGACGCTTGTCTGTGACTTTGAGTCATCGGATATAGTAATAAATTACCTGACATATATCGGGGATGATGAAAACGGAAAAATCTTTGTAATAAATGAAATGCCCGATGAAGGATCTGAGCTTGCAAGTTTGACAAAAATCAATCCATCAGAAATTACGGAAAAAGAGATTATCACAGTTGGAACCATTTTCATTTCTGATGAGGTCAGAAAGCGGGTATCTAAATTCAATAAGAATAGCGAAAAATACAGGATTAAACTGATTGATTATGCTAATGAAAGTGGGGGGACTGATTTATCAGGATATTTTGAATGTGTAGATAAGATTGGTCTGGAACTGGTTCAGGGGCAAGGCCCGGATATTATGGTGGTTTACCATTCTGCAGCTCTTCAGAATTATGCGAAGAAAGGTGTGTTTGAGCCTCTTGATTCATATTTTGAAAATGATCCTGATATTAGCATCTCTGATCTTTTACCCAATGTGGTCGATGCCACAAGAGTAAATGGAGAACTGTATACTGTTGTTCCGTCTTTTTATGTGAATACCTGTGTTGCAGCTAAAGATAAGCTTGGAAATCAGAAGGTCACACTGGAGAATTATAAAGAAATATGCGAAGCAAATGGTATTGATCCTGTTGTCGGAATGGGCTATATGACAAGAGATGCAGCCACGGACTTCTACGAAACCACAGGAAGCACTTTTATTAATTATGAAAATGGAACCTGCAGTTTTGATTCAGAGGGCTTTGTTAATCTTCTGAAATTCATTAATCAGTTTCCGGAAGAAACAGAAGATGATGAAGATAACGATGAGTGGGAAGAATACGAAACATACTTCAGGCAAAATAAAGCTCTTCTTTTGGATTATACCCTGGCATCTTTTCAGGACTATAAGCTGCTGCTTGATGGATACTTTGGCACGGATGTAGAGTTTAATGGTTATCCAACAAATGATGGAGGAAAATCCTTCCTCTCCATGGGAATGCAGATAGCAATGAACCACAACTGTAAATATAAAGACGCTGCCTGGGAATTCATGAAGTCTTTTTATGACTATGATTATCGAAATAAATTACAAAGGGATTTTCCAATAAAGAAAAGTGCTCTTGAAGCGATGGCGGCTAAAGCGCAGGAAAGACCTTACTATACTAATTCAAAGGGCGAAGAAGTATATACGGGTGATATCCTTGGGATAGGAAATGAGGAATACCAGCTCGATGAACTCTCTAAGGAAGAAACAGAAACCGTGATAGATTTCATTTCATCGGTGACGGATGTATCAACTAATGAAATCCAGATTGAAAACATAATAACCGAAGAAGCCGGGGCTTACTATGAGAACCAGAAATCGGCGGAAGAAGTAGCCGATATCATCCAGAGCAGGGTTAGCATTTACCTTAGTGAGAATAGATGATGGTCGTAAAGTAGGGGAAAAGGTATGGTAAAGAGCTTTTGGCCTAGGAGAATCACCATTGGGGCAGTATTCATCATGCTTTTACTGAGTGGATGCGGAAATAGTTCATCAGAGCAAAATGTAACTGAAGATCCTGAGGATATAGAATCATTAACAGATGCTACACCGGTTACAGCAGATGAATATGGGAAATATATAGAAAAACAGTTATCAGATGTAATAGCGGAACAGCTAAACATAGATGATGCAGAGGTTGAAACTGTTGTATCTGATGATTTAGTGGTGCAAGAAGTTACTATTGATACCGGGGCATACGGGGTATCTGAAGATGATAAAGACAATTTAATAAAGCAGATTAAGGTGCTATGCGGTAACGATGTTAGCATTACCTTTGGCCAGGACAAAGGTGAAGCTCCATATATGAGCGATTATGAGGTACTGTGGGATGAGCTTCGAAACAGTTATCCTTACCTGCCATGTCTTGAAGATAAAGGCATAGATGTTGATGAAATATACGACAGATATGCTGAGAAAACCAAGGATATTACAAAAGAAGATGACTTCTACGGCATGTTACAAAACATGTTAGCTGAACTACAAAACTTTGCACATCTGAATATCGCTTCACCCGAGGATTATGCATCTTTATATAACATATTTGTAAATGATGATTATTACAGAGAAACTGAGAGGACATATTACGAGATAGTCACAGATCCAAAACTTTCAAAACGTTATAAAATACTGGAGTCATCAGAACAATTTGTGCAGGATACTCAGGAGCAGTTTCCGGATGTCTTTATGCAATATATCGCTGATTGTAAGGCATTGTATATTAAAATTCCATCTTTTCACTACGAATTGGTGGACAGGGATAGTAACATAGTTTATGAAGGGTTGGAAAAATATCCTGATGCAGAGAATATAATTTTCGATATTACATTAAATGGTGGCGGAAGTGATGGATACTGGATGGAAAATCTTGTTGCACCTTTTGGTGGTACATATGAGTTTGGATATCGGTCTTTTTTTAAGTCTACGCCATTAATCAATAAGTATTATGCGGATTCTGAATCAAAACCTGTTTCTGAACTTTCAGACGCACCGGAATGGGCTTCAGAGTTGGGGCTTGACCGATATTATACGAATACATGGACTCTTTCAGAGGAAGACTTTGATGGAGAGATAATTGATAGGGACATAAAGAAATGGGTTCTGATAAGCAACAGAGTGTATTCAGCTTCGGAGAAATTTGTTTGCTTTTGTAAAGCTACCGGATGGGCGACATTAGTAGGAACAAAAACCTCAGGTGATGGCTTGGGACCGACACCGGTGATGCTCCTACTTCCTGATTCAGGATTACTAATACGATTTTCAGGAAATGTTGGAGAAAATCCTGATGGCAGCATAAATGCAGTAGCCGGGACAAATCCGGATATCATGTGTATCAAGGATGAGACACCGCTTGACCGGTGTCTCGAGGAGATACGAAATAAATGATTATATGAGATATACGAGAAATATATTGGAGAGGATTGGGTATGAGAAAACACAAAATTAAGGCAATAATAAATTCACTTGAGGGAATCATTTTGGATGATAAGAAGATTTTGCTGGGGATGAGTAAAAGCGAAGTCGTCAGCCTTCTTGGAAATGCAGATATATGGGAGAACCGCTATTATTATTTTGATAGTGATCTTGCTATCGATTTTGATGAAAGTGACAAAGTTCAGTTCATAGAATTTCTGGGTGGAAAAAATGGATGCATAAAACCATATATTTATGGTATGGCTGCTTTTGATAGCGACGCTGATGACTTGGTTGAGGTTTTGAAATCCCATAACAATGACAGAATTGATTATGATGAAAATGGATATGCATATAACTTTAATGAAATAAGCATTGGTATTTCCAGAGAGTCAACTCCAGAGGGGGTTCAGAGAGATATTGAAGAAATGAAGGCAGACGGAGAATATGATCAGGACTATGTTGATTCAGAGCTCGAACTTGCCAGACATTGGGCTACAATAGGTATGGGAAGACTCCATTACTATGAATAAAGAATCAGCATAGCCATTCAATTAAAGAATGTAGAACGAGAGAGTTGGGTATGAGGCAAATAACGCAGAGAATGATCCAGAGGAGATTTATGCACAATCCATAGTAATTTATAACGTGGACACTCATCATCAGGAATATGTCTCTTTGCCGGAAGATTCAGATGGATATGAGATTCCTGAAGCTGGTTTTTATCTTGTATACAAGTTTGATGATGGGAAAATGATAGATATTACAGATAAACTCAGTATAGATAATCCGGCATCTTTTGTCATCGAAAGGGAGAGATGGAATGAAGAAGAGTAATTACGTTTTGACTGTGATATTGGTATTTGGGTTGGGGATGCTTGTTGAGAATATATACATGAACATCCTTATGTATAATAGGCATCCTGAGTATTATGAAGTCTTATCTGCCCCGTGGTATACATACGGGATACTACCATCAGTAGTAGAATACATATTGCTTATTATTGTTTGCCTGGTTGTAAGGCTGATTCTTAAATGGGTTTCTCAAAACATCAAAACGGTGTAAGTACTGATTACAATTTTAATACGGGAGGGAACACATGAAAAAATCAAATGTAGTAGCTTTTGTAGTAGGGTTATGTATGTTCGCAATTTTTGTAATTTTTATGAATGGTTACTGGGATGAAATGTTGTTAATAGCACTTGTTCACAGCTTGGATTTGCCATCTCTTTTATGTGTGTTGGGGATACCGCTTATGATTCTTGCAGCAAGCGGAAAAGTCGGTCCGTTTTTTAAGGCTTTAAAAAAGGATGGAAGTGATTCATCTAAGCAGGAGTGCCTGTCTGCTGTTAATTGTGCAATCACCGGAGTGATCATTTCTGGTTTAATAGGAGGAATAGTTTATGCACTTTGTTTCTTGGTGTATGGAATTGGCTCAGACTTACTTGATGATGGAAGAATAATTTGTATTTTATTGCCACCGTTTTATGGATTTATTATTACTGCGATTTTGCTTCCTATTAAATTCCGTTTGGCTTAATTTGAAAAGATTAAAGAGACAGAAAAATGATTATAGATTTCAATGGGACAGTTGTAGATATTGATGTAAAAAGAACCAGGAAATTTTACTATTCAGACAATTCCGTGGAGATAGACTGTATGTGTGATGGATGCAGAAACTTTATAAAATTTTGTGATGTAATGCCACAAGAAGTCGCTGCATTTTTCGAGAAGATAGGGGTAGTTCCTAAGAAAGTATGCGAAACATATTGGTTTTGCCAAAAGAATGGAGGAAAAAGTATTTTTGGTGGAGGCTTTTTCCATGTATGTGGGGGAATAATTGAGATGGATAAGGAGCAGAAAGGAATAGAACTGGCTCCGGACTTTAATGTATATGTGGAAGGGGAAGTTGATCTTGTTGAAGATGGGTTCCCTGATCCTATAGTACAGATAGGAATGATTTTTATACTTCCGTGGCTGCTTGATATTGAGAATACATATCAGGCTGAATAAAGTACTTGTGAAATGCGGATGGAGAAAATCACAGTATTTAAGCCTGTTCTCGCTACAGTAGATTGAAGTTTTTGCTTGCTCGTATGAGAATGAAATTGGAGGGACTGCTATGGACAAGCAAAAAACAGGTCAGGTAATCAAAGAGGCAAGGACAAAGAAAGGGTACACCCAGGCTGAACTGGGGGATATCCTTGGAGTAACCAATAAGGCTGTTTCGAGGTGGGAAAAAGGAGACAGTTTTCCTGATGTTGGTGTAATTGAAAATCTTGCAAATGCTCTTGATATCAGTATAGAAGAAATAATCGTAGGCAGCAAAAATCAAATGACCACGGAAGCTGCTCTTAATGAACTGCTTAAAACATTAAAAATGCAGCGCAGGCAGAAAGTAAGAATACTTCTTAGGGCACTTGTTTGTACCATTTATGGAGTTATTATCATCGTGGCAGGATATGGCATATTCCATGGACCGTCGATTTTCCCACTTTATGCAGATTTTTATCCATTAATCCTTGCTATCATGGCTGCTATGGTCATATTTATGATGATTTCTTCGAGAGGGAAGCTCTCAATGAGGATTCTATCCAGGCCAGATCTTGCAAGATTTGCAGCTTCCCTAATAAGCGGAGTATATAGTTCTCTTATGTTTGGCTGGTGCATCTTAAAGATCATGCATGGTGTGATGCCTTTTGGTATGGAGCCTGTGCAGGTTGGGCCATTTATTGAAAAACAGTTTCTTGTAGTTTTTCTATTGAATCTTCTGATCATTTCAATTGAGATTTTCAGGAGCATAAAGGATGACGTGAGCTTTCCGGTTACTGCATATGCCTCACTCGTAGTACTTAACCTGGAGCTGGTGTATGAGGCGCTGCTTAGTGAGCTGACTACTGGGGACGTATTTATACATGTTTTTTTCAAGTACACAGCGATATTATATTGTGCGCTCATATCAATAGGGGTAATTCTAATGGTTTTGGATAAAAGAAATGCTGATAAAAACTGATTTTGAACCGGTACAATGATTGGGCATGGAATAATAAATATAATTATCCTAAAAATAATATTTTATACATAACAGGACAAATAAAAGGCTTAAAAAGCCTTTTATTTGTCCTATAAGGTAATATAAATTGACTTATAGGACAAATAAGATATAATTAAAGTATGATAGGAAGAATAAAAGAACAGGATGAATTGAATAGACTATACGAAAGAAACCAGTCAGACTTTGTGGTTATTTATGGCAGAAGGCGAGTAGGAAAGACGTATCTTGTAAACAATACGTTCAGGGGACGGTATGCTTTTCATCACACGGGGTTGTCACCTGTCAATGAAAAAGGTGAAAAAGTTACATTAAACGACCAGCTTGAAAGCTTTTATTTGTCTCTGCAAATGTATGGAATGAAAAAAAGTGCAAAACCATCCAGTTGGCTTGAAGCCTTCTTTATGCTTAAGAAACTGCTGACTGAAAAAGACGATGGCTCAAAGCAGGTAGTTTTTATCGATGAACTCCCCTGGATGGATACAAAAAGATCCAGATTTATTACTGCGTTCGAAGAATTCTATAATGGCTGGTGCAATGAACGCGGAAATATCATGCTGATAGTATGTGGAAGCGCTAACTCATGGATTCAGAATAAGCTGATAAGTAATAAAGGTGGTCTATATAATAGAATTACCCACAAGATTAAGTTGTTACCGTTTACACTAAGAGAGTGTGAAGAATACTTCCTAAGCCAAAATATCCAGTTTTCAAGATATGATATTACGCAAAGTTACATGGTGTTTGGTGGAGTTCCTTACTATCTTGGATATATGGATGGAAGGTTGAGCCTTGCTCAGAATATTGACCGGATATTGTTTGATGAAAACCCTTTGCTAAAAGGAGAATATGATAATCTCTTCACATCAGCATTTGATAAGCCTACAAAAACCAGGGAAATTGTTGAGTTCTTATTTGAAAAGGGTATTGGATATACAAGAAGTGAAATAGCCGGAAAGTTTAAAGATGTCTCGGGCAGCGAGCTTAACAAGATATTGGCATCACTAGAAGAAAGTGACTTTTTGATAAAGTACATCCCATTTGCAGACGGCAAAAGAGAAGAAAAATATAGATTGTCGGATCCGTATTGCCTGACATATTTAAATTTTATCAAAGGGAAGAGGAATAGAGAAAATTTCTGGCAACACAATGTTAATTCAAGCGTTTTAAATATCTGGAGAGGTTTGGCTTTTGAGAATGTATGTTATCTGCATTATCCTCAGATAAAGAAAGCCCTTGAGATTAATGGCGTCGAAGCAAGTATGTCTATGTGGATAAAAGAAAAAAGTGATGATTCCGAAGGAACCCAAATAGACTTGCTAATAGATCGTGCAGATAATGTGGTGAACCTCTGTGAACTGAAATTTTATAGTGGTGAGTTTTCAGTTGACTACAATTATGAAGAAAAGATGCGAACAAGGGACAGGCTTGTTATGGAAAAGATTTCCCGAAAAAAAGTAGTCAGGAATACACTTGTAACGACTTATGGTTTAAAGAAAAATTCATATAGTGGGATATTTGTTAATGTAATAACTTTGGATGATTTGTTTGCATAAAAAGGGTAACTGGTATCATTATTTTAAATGAAAACGGACTCATTTCCACATAGGAAGTGAGTCCGAAATTTTTTGTAATGATGTAATGACTAATTTGCGTTCCTTACAAAACAGGTTTAATAGTTGCAGTTACTTTAATTACTTCTTGTTTACAAGGTCCTTAAGAGCCTTACCAGCCTTAAACTTAGGAGCGATGGAAGCAGGAATCTTGATCTCGGCACCAGTCTGAGGGTTCTTACCCTTTCTTGCTGCTCTCTTAGCTGTCTCAAAAGTACCAAAGCCAACGAGCTGAACTTTGTCCTTCTTCTTGAGCTGCTTTGAAACAACATCGATGAAAGCCTTTAAAGCCTTCTCTGTGTCCTTCTTGCTAAGGCCAGTCTCTTTAGCCATAGCTTCAACGAGTTCAGTCTTATTCATACTTTTTCACCTCCATAAGAATGTGTAGTTGCGGGTTTATGCGCCCTGGTTGGTCTCGTTTTACGCCTTATGCCGTATTTTGTGAATAAGTTTCCTTGATTTTATGAGGTTTAGTTCATCAATTGTTCATGGCTTCATTATTGTAAAACGCATAATACAACCTTAAAATTGTAAGTAATAATTCAGAAAAATGGAGACTTGAAATATGGCAGGATTGTCTGAAAAAGACTGGAAACTTTTTAGAAAGAACCTTCCTGAGTGGCAGGAAGCATATATGGGGAAGCTTGTTGAGGAATATAAGGAAATCCTAAACAGCGATAAGCTCCCATCTGATAAATACTGGGCACTTGAAGGGCGCCTAAAGTCTGACAAGAGAAATCCTGGAGTTGTGATCACAGATATCAGCAGATCAAACTTTTACGATCATCTTGTATCTCTTTTAAGGTACAAGGTCATAACCATGGATGATCTTAGGGATTTCAGTGATGATACAAAAGATATAATTAAAAGGCTGATAGGATAATGAGGGGATAATGAAAGATAACAGATACGCGAACATCATTGTATGCTATGGGGATGCTGACAGGGATATCCTGACAAAACAGATAAAGATGTTCAGGGAAAGATACCAGTCTAAGGTTGTACTGGTAATGGAATCTGAAGATGACACTAAATGGTTGGATAAGCATAGTGAACTGTTTGAAGAGGCCATGACCAGGACCGAAGGGGTGAGTCTTCATGATGATATTGTAAGTTACTGCAACGCTCATCACTTATCAGAAAAAGAGACAATGCTTATAGCAGAATTTGGTGATACTGAACCTTTAACCGGGCTTGGATTTGAAGTTAAAAGCCCTGGTGCCATGGCAGAATCTTATAAAAAGGCGCTTGATATGCTTGGAAATATGATAAAGCCGAGGATATAGGAATATAATCTAAAATGTTGATGAGCTTAGCAACATCATTGGTGAATTTCGAATTTTGATTATAATTTGTAGGTGAAAGATACTGAATTTGGCTTATCATGGTGTATCGCTGATTCCGCCTGAGTCTTTGAATTTATTTGAGAGCATTGTATCTGGGAAAGATAATCTGCAGGAATTTCAGAATTTGATCGCGCAGGCTGAATGCGAGAATAGATATATTATTCACTTCGGAATATGAGGCAAAAATATTATGAAGTTAAGAAATGCTGTCTGATGCAATTCTGAGGAGAAATGGTATCAGGATGTATTATAAAATTGGAGAGTTAAGGAGTAAAAGCAGTACTTTTGTTTAGTTGATTTTCATATGATAAGTGTCAATCATGCGATATAATTAAAAAAGTTAAGATTATAAGGAGACTTTAGTGGGATTTATTAGGAAAAGACAACTGAAACAGCTATCCGGAATAAAAACAGCCATATTGTTGTTTTTGACGCTGGCCATCATTGCGGGTGGCCTGTTTTTTGATGCCCACAATATAGAGAATCTTTCAGATCATTTTGGACATGGTGTAACAACCAGTTCTGAGTCTTCTACGCTTCCGCTCAGGACCAATACTTATATAAAAGATAGCGATATGTTCATTATGGCAGCATCTGATGTCAGGGATGTTAGGACCGTAAGCGAAGTCATAAAACGATTGGAGCAAGGTTCCACCAGCAAGAGGGTGCTTGTTCTGTCATTGATTTTATGCATCCTGATTTCTGAGGGTGCTTTCTATACATCAGTACTACCGTCTATTTTTCCGTGGACAGATGTTATTTGTTCCAGGCGGACAATGATTCAGTATATCCATAGCCAGGACGGGGCTAAATAATCCTATTTCATTTCCAACAAGAAACTATCAGTTTTGAAGGGCAGATATAGTCTGCTCTTGTTTGCGTGCGCGTTGCAGGTCAGTTGAGACTAACTGATATTTGACTGCAGCCAGTTTTGTACGCTTATTGCTGCAAAGAAGCAGCAGACAAGGAGATGAAAAATGTATACAACAGTAATGACAACAGTTATAGGTGTAATCTGCACGCTTCTTGTGATCGCTTCCCTTATATGGATGGCTATTGCTTATCGCAAGTCTGGTGAAAAGGAAGATAAGACTGAAGAAATTAAGGAGGGTAGGAAGCATGAGTGATGTGATTACATACATATTTATATTTTTTATGGCAATTTTTGGAGGCCTTTCTACTATATATGTTGTGCTTGCACTTCCAGCTGTCCTGATATGGAAAGTGTACAGAAAAATCAAATTTGGTGAGAAGATAATGTGACGGGGGATCAATGAATTCGAGGCTGTATGCAGTTCAGTGTTTGAACAGTATGCAGCCTCAACCCTTAAATAAGACTGGGAGGCAAATAGATTGGTATAAAGGTAATCCACAAATATAGTTTTCCTGACAGGAAATATATATCTTTCTAAACTATACAATTAGTGTATTATTATTTATATGAAATCCACCTAAAATGAAGGCAACAGAACCGGATGGGAGGCTTCATTTTATGGAACAGAACAAAGATATATCATACAGACAAATATTTAGAATATCAGATTACAGAAAGCTTATTCTTTCCAACGTGGTCAATCGTTTTGGGGATTCTATAGATTCAATAGCTTTCACATGGATTGTATATCAGATCACTCACAGTGCGGCGTGGTCAGCAATAGTATTTGGAGTTAATTTCCTTCCCAATGTAGTAGTGCAGCCATTTGCAGGCGCTATTGTCGAAAAGATGGTCTTGGATATGATATGTCCTCCAAGAGGGTTACGGACATAGTAAGAAGAATAAATAAGCTGTTAAATGAGGGAAAGCATGATGAGGCAATGGCTGTGGCGGAAAAGGCAATTGTAAGATACCCTGGGAACTTTAAAATTCTCAAAGAGTCTGCACAGTTATACTCGGTAATTTACACCTTAGACGGTTCAGAGGCACATAAGAAAAGATCAATAGAGTTGTATGAAGCTTCGCTAAGATATATATCTCAAAATGATGATCCGGATTTTAATGAGATATTTATACGGTTTATGATTGCTGAGCTCAAAAGCGAAAAAGCTCCGGAGGAGGCTATTGAAGATTTCAAAAAAATAATTATTTAGGCATAGCAGATATAAATATAGCTCGCATATTAATGAAGACAGGCAGGATTGATGAATCACTACATGTATTTACAAGAGTTTTGGTCTCAGTAATTGTCAGGATGATAGGTCTTTCCATGAGTATGACAGGAGCACTCATTGCTACAAACAAAACCAAAGCCTTCAGTGAAGCCTATGATCTTATACAGTGGGGGATGGAGTTTTTTGATTCTATCTCCAAAGAGGAAAACAGCTATTTATCCAAAGTGAAAGTTACGCTTCTGATTCTCAAGGCTATGTGTCTGGCCTGCCTTAAAGAGTATGAAGATATGAGAAATAGTGTGGATGAAGCATATTCGTTAGCACAGGAGTATGATAAGAATCCAACCAATAGTCTTTCCGGGAAAATAAAGTTTTGGCATGCAAATGAAGACTTTAAGCCAGCTCTATATGATGATTTGGGACAGAGCGCTGTTGATAGTATTGAAAAGTTACTTGCGCTGGATGATAATGAGCCTTTCCCGGAAAGTGTGGTTAAGAAAATAACTGAAGTAAAGAAGTATTGGGAGAGTATTAAAAAGGAAGATGAAAGAACGGCTTATAGATGATGAAATAAGACTTATTCCATATTACAGAAACGATAAGGTATCACTTCCCTGGTATCAAGACCTTGATGTATGTAAACAGGTTGACAACAGGGATGAACCATATGATCTGGAGCTTTTGCATTGTATGTATGATTATCTCAGTTCTCATGGAGATTGTTACTATATAGAGTACAAGGGGACGCTGGTTGGAGATGTCTCCCTAAGAGATAATACGGAAGTTGCCATTGTGGTGTGCAAGGAATATCAGAATCAGCATATTGGAAGACGTTGCATTGAGGATATGCTGAGATTGGCGAAAGAAAAAGGCATGCAGACAGTCAAGGCTAATATTTATTCCTTTAATACACAGAGTCAGTGTATGTTTGAATCTGTAGGATTTAAGAAAACAGATGAAGAGTGGTATGAATTCAAGGTATATGCTGATGATTAAAAGAATAGAACCTAAGGTTTATGATTATATCCTTAAATTAAATGAAGAATATGTCGATGTCCTGATACCTACGGACAGAGGAGAACTGGAATATTTTGCAGAAAAAGCAGTGCTCTTTCATGTTATCTATGTAGATGAGAGTCCTGCTGGTTTTATCATTGCCTTACGAGAAGGTCTTGAGGACTATGATTTCAAGAGTTATAGATGGTTTAAAGAGCGGTATTCCAAATTCCTTTATATAGACAGAATTGTTGTTGATAAAGAATACTGGAAAAAGGGTATAGGACGTAAGTTATATCAATATGCATTCGATTATGCCAAAGGAAATGACATAGAGATAGTAGGCGCTGCGATTACTACTGTTCCTTATAATAAAGAGAGTCTGGCTTTTCACGCAAATATGGGTATTCATGAAGTTGGGGAGCAGCTTATCCGTGGAGGTAATGTCAGAATATCGCAACAGGTTAAAGAATTATGAATTGTGAAAGGGTGATTATGATATAGAAATCATAATAAAAACTATGGAAACTAAGAGTCTTGGCGCTGTAGAAATTAGAATGGTTCGAGAAGATTTATAAAATGATTTACTGAAAAGCTTTTGGGATTTCCTAAGAGCTTTTTTGTTTAATAAAAGCAAAAAGATACAGTCAAATCAAATTGACTCATACTAACAAATGACATATACTTTTATTGTGACATTTGGGGAAATCAGCCGTATCAGGCGAAATTCAAATTGTAAAAAAAATACAGGGAGATAACGGATGTACTTAACACAGAGTGAGATGGAGATAATGCAGGCATACTGGACAGCGGAGAAAGAGATGTCTTTGGCAGAGTTGATCGAGGCAAGTCCTAACAGGTGTTGGAAGGACAGATCAGGTTTTTCTATCATAAACAGTCTTATAAAAAAAGGCCTTCTTAAAGAAGTGGGATATACTCACAGTGGGAAGACAATTGCCAGGACTTTTGCACCTGAGGTCAGCTGCACGGAATATATGATGGAAGAACTGATGCAGTATGAAGGGAAGATATCTTTGCCTCAGCTGGTTTCAGGGATAATTGGGACTGGAAAAGTTGATGCAAATGAAATAGAAGAACTGGACAGACTTGTAAAAGAAAAGAAGAAGGAAATCGGGAAATGATAAGTATAAGTACCTGGTCTGTGTTTACTGCGATGTTTTTTGGAACAGCGGTTGCGCTGGCTTTTCATATAGCTGTGCAAAGAGATAGCAACATGTTTTCCGCAGGAATGACCCCATGGATTGCAGCATTTGTCATGCTTCTCGTAAGGATCATAATTCCCATAGAAACATGCATTTCATTTGAAATCCCATCGAGGATAGTGATGACAGGCCTTAATGATTTTTTGAACTCAAGGATAGGCAATGTTATATCTATAGGTTCACTGATGATAGTCATATGGATTGCCGGTGCTGCTTTTGCAATTGGCTTCTGGGGATATAAGGTCTTAAAAAACAGAAACAGTATTAGACTTTTAATTATACAGGGTAAAGAGCTTCCTAAGGAATATGCCTTTATAGCAAGGAGCGCGGGCCTGGATCCGAAGAAAATAGTAATGTCTGAATTTATTGAAGAGGCTGTTTCGGTTGGGGTTATAAATTATGGTGTGATATTGCCAGCGGTGGATTATTCGGACCTGGATATCAGAAATATCTTATTCCATGAAGCATCACATATCAAACACAGGGATGTCCTGACCAAAATGCTGCTTCATCTTGCGAGCTGTATTTTGTGGTGGAATCCGGTGCTTAGACTCCTTGAAGTTGATTTTGAAATGCTTTCTGAAAGAAGATGCGATGAAGCTGCTGTAAGAGGTTACTCACAGGAAGAGAAGATCAGTTATATCGAGACCATGAAAAAGATGGCAGTCATAAGAGCGATGAAGCCTTATGGATACAGCGTGGCAAGCTTTTCAGGAATTACGCAGAAAAGAATGCTTGTATCAAGAGCACGCCGGGTATTCTTGGATATAAGAACAGATAAAAGGAAGAATTCTGTGATCATAATGCTGGGACTGGTTCTTCTTTTTGCATCATACGTACCGGTCATACAGCCTCACTATGATCCGCCTTATGTTGAGGACGAAATATTCATAACAGAGGATAATGCTGAGCTTATTGAATGTAGTGAGGGATACAGACTCTATGTTGATGGGGAATACATAGATCTTATTGGCAAAGAAGAAATTGGGGCGGAGCCATACTGTGACTTAAAGAAATATAAAAAATAAGTAGATTTTCTGTCCCGAAATTAAATGCTCATGCGTTATATAAATGAGGGAATTAAAGATACTTGAGAAGGGAAAAACTTTGTTGGGAGGATTTGCATGAAAAATATATTTGCAATGGTCATTGGGGGATTGCTGATTATATTGGCTAATATTTGTCCGTTTCCGCCATTACTGGGGATTTCAGGTATGGCTTGGAGATCTGTTATAGGACTGTTTGGGTGCGTTGTACTTTGTCTTGGGCTGTATTGCAGTAGAAAAGGCAGAAATTTCAAGAAAGAAAGCAATGCCCAATAGGGGCGAGACATAAGCTTAGTAAGATCAGCAAAGCGAGATGGAGATAAGGCTTTCAAAATAGGAGAAAAGGGTTATGAAAAAGAGTTTTTGGAAGAAGGTGCTTACCATGGGGATGGTATGCACCATGGTTTTTACAAGTGCGTGTGGGAAAAAAGAGACTGCACTTGAGCAGGAAAAAACCAAAGTGGAATCCAAGATTGATAAGGATCATGTCTACCGGATGGAGGATATAGAACTGCCGGTCAATGGGGACAGCTATATTCAGAATTGCTGTACAACAAAGGAGAATTTCTATACGCTGGTAGATTTTTATGGTGGAGATGAGGATGAGATCTCCCTGCTCAAAATGGGATTTGATGCAGAAAATGTCGAGAAGATCCCGCTTGATACAGAAGGTAATACCTCATACAGATGTTTGGCAGTTGATGAGAAAGAGAATCTTTATCTTATAAAGACTGTGTACTCTGATGAATACATGGCTAAGATCCAGGCGATGGAGGACGAAGAAGAGTCTGATGAAGAAGTTGTTTCAGATAGCGAAAGTGCTAAAACAGCGGAAGAAACATCCGTGGAAGAAGCTGGTTCAAAAGAGGATGAAGATTCAGATAAGGCTACAGAAGAAGCAGACTCAGCTAATAATAATGAAGAAAATGTAGAAGCAGCAACTGACGATACAACAATGTCAGAAGAAGCTACTGATTCCGATGTCAAAACCACTATGGTCAAGCTGTCTCCTTCAGGGGATGTTATATGGGAACAGCCTCTCACGGAATCTGATGCCAAGGATTATGTCCGCTCCATGATATATGTTAAGGACAAAGGTATCCTTACTCAGAGTAGTGGAAAATTTTCATTCTATGATGAGAATACCGGTGAGGGAAAACAGATCGCAGAGAGAAAGCCTGATGGTGATGACGATTACTATTATGCATACATGTATGCCATGAGGGATGGCAGCATATACATCTATGAAGATAATTGGGATGGTGATTCGACAGGGCTTGTTAAATTCAACCCGGATAACATGTCATTTGACGGAGAGGCATCCCTTCCAGAAGGCGTATATGGCGGAAGCAGTTTATATCCCGGAAAATGCTATGATTTTTATATAGCTGATTCAACAAGCATAAGTGCATTTAATATTGGTGATGAGAAAACAACCCTTATCTGCGATCTGACATCATCTGACATACTGTCCAATTATTTCAGCTATATAGGAGATGATGAGAGTGGAAAGCTGTATGTGCTTAATAACGATGAAGACAGTAAACCGATGCTTGCAAGCATGGTAAAAGTTGATCCGTCAGAAATTGCTGATAAGGAGACGATCACAATCGGTACCGTCTGGACACCAATGGATGTTAGAAAGCAGGTAGTCAGGTTCAACAGAAAGAGCGACAAATACAGGATAAGTCTGATCGACTATGCAGAGGATAACCTGGATGATACAGGCGATGCCTACAGCGATTCCATAAATAAACTGGGACTTGACCTTGTACAGGGACAGGGCCCGGATATGCTGATTGTTGACTATGATATGCCGATTCAGAGCTATGCCGAAAAGGGCGTTTTTGAGCCTTTGGATTCCTATATTGAAAACGATACCGACATACAGCTCTCTGATTATGTGACAAATATTGTGGATTCGACCCGTGTTGGCGGAAAGCTTTATACAGTTGTTCCTTCGTTCTCGGTCAGCACTTGTGTTGCTGCTAAGGATAATGTAGGAGATGAAAAGGTCACACTTGGGAATTATAAGGATATTTGTGAAAAGAACGGTATAGACCCTGCTGTCGGCATGGGAGCAATGACCAGAAATTCAGCTTCTGAACTGTATGCCACTACAGGAACTACATATATAAACTATGAAAATGCGACCTGCAACTATGATTCTGAAGGCTTTGTTGATCTTTTGAAATTTGTAAAACAGTTCCCTGAGGAAATGGATGAGGATATGGATTACGAAGAATATGATACCTATTACAGGGAAAACAAGTCACTTCTCCTTTCTTATAATATTTCTTCCTTCAAAGAATATCAGGTGCTGGAAAAGGGATATTTTGGCAAAGATATAGTGTTTAACGGCTTTCCCACAGTCGATGGTGGAGAGTCTTATATTTCAGTTAATACACAAATAGCAATGAACAAGGATTGTAAAAACAAGGAAGCAGCATGGGAATTCATGAAATCGTTTCTTGTAGATGATTATCAGGACCGTCTGGATTATGGATTCCCAATCAAGACAAGTGCCTTGGAAGCTCAGGCTGAGAAGGCTCAGCATAAGCCGTATTACATCGATAGTGATGGCAAAAAAGTTGAGACCTCTGAATCCTGGTATGCAGGAGGAGAGGAAGTTGAGATTACAGAGATGTCAAAGGAAGAAACAGACAGACTTATGGATTTCATCAAATCCCTGACAAATACTGTATCGTATGAAAATAAGATATGGACCATCATATATGAAGAGGCAGATGCTTTCTATGAGGATCAGAAATCTGCGGAAGAAGTAGCCGATATCATCCAGAGCAGGGTTAGCATTTACCTTAGTGAGAATAGATGATGCAGAGGTTGAAACTGTTATATCTGATGATTTACTGGTTGGGCTACTGTAGTAGGCACACAGACATCGGGGGATGGTAATCATACTTCACCGATTCTATTGTTACTTCCTGATTCGGGTATACTGATCGGTTTTTCAGACTGCGTAGGCGAAAATCCTGATGGAAGTATTAATGCAGTTCAGGGAACAGCACCCAATATTCCATGTAAGAAGGGTGAAACACCGCTTGGACGTTGTCTTGAAGAAATCAGAAAAAAATGATTTTTCATTACTAATAAAAAGAATATTCTATGTCACGAGATGTATAGCTCAAACGTTATATATATAAGAATCATAGAAAAACTGTTTACATTGAGAGGAGAATCGGTATGCTTTCTAACATTTGGAATGCATTTTTGGCTATCGGAATTACTCTTTTAATCGCTATAATATTTTTCTTTATTAGAGAACGATGGGCATGGAGTCCTGATAATAAAAAACTAACCAGATTAATTATTTTTCTGTTTGGCGGGTATGGTTTTTCCTGCCTACCTTGGGTTATAATCTGCGCTCCTTCGTCACTTGGATTTGGAGAAATATTAGCAATGGCATTACCGTATGGAATTCTAACTATTCTGTTCTTTCATTCTATGTTTAAAAAGATTGATGGCGAATCCTTTTCACAAAAATGGCAGGCGTGGGGGTATTTTGCGTTAGTTATTGTCTGTGCTGTTGTGCGGATTGTATTAAATTTTTCCGATGTTGAAGGCAGTACCATTGATGAAAATGCAGTAATAGAAATGCTTCCGGAGCCGGATCATGTTGTAGTTTATAAAGATGGAACTACAGAGCGTTATGATGAAGGTTCATCTCAATATAACAAGATTGTTAAAATGCTAAAAGTCCCATCAACAGAAAAACTTGAGACTATGATAGAGGATGAGACTGTTTCAGAAGCGAAGCAGGATTATGCTATAGAATATGTATATGATACAAAGCAGTGCCTTGCGGATAGCACGTTTGAATATGAAAATGTTTTGTTTTTCATGAGTGGATGGTGCAAAGGAGAAGCTGCTTTCGGAAATGATGAATGTTATGAATCCGGAACGATTGAATTTTACTATTAGTTTCTTGCAGATTATGAGTGGAGGTACGGAGAAATGATATTATTTACTCAAATAATTAATTTCACATTACAAGTCTTAATAGTATTATTGATTGTTCAATTTATTAGAAGAAAAGAAGAGATAATAGCGGCCTTGATCAGAAAGGCAGAAGCTTATCTGAAAAAGCGGAAAAAATGAGCCTATGGGACTGAATTAGAAAAACAATTAGTACGTGTTTACGGGAGATTATGAGTATGTTAATGCCATGGGATAAAGCAAAGCTTTTAACAGATTCATCAGCAATGGAAATTGCCAGAATTACAGAGATCTTAAAGCAGAACAATATTGAATATGAGTGTGTTACAAAAAAGAATGAATCTTCAATTGGAACTATGGTGCATGGTTCAATGGGAGCTAGTGTAGGTGGTGGGGGAGCCTTTACTTTTTCACAGTCAGCAGGACCTGTTTCATATGTATATCACGTATTTGTAAGTAAAAAGAATTTGGAAAGGGCAAATATGCTTATAAGCTGACATCATATTGAAAAACAAGGGGGGGGAGAAAAATCAGGCAAAGCATGTCACAAAGAGCAAGTCATCAAACATTATTATTATGTAATCAGAAATTTCCAATTTTTGTGTCCCGAAATGATATGTTCAAACGTTATTAGTATGTAACTATTAAATAATGACAATCACGAAACTGCTTTTATAATCAATATAGTAAATGCTTTACACACAAGCAAAAATATAATAATTGAAGGGAGTTTTAAGAATATGAAAAAAGTATTCGCTTTAATGATGGCTAGTGTTATTGCGCTTTCAACACCAATGGCAGAAGTACATGCAGAATCCAATGCGTATTATGATACTAAAAATGATCTCTATATTCCTAAGGGAGGGGAATTTAAATGTGAGGGGTTTGTTTACAGAGTTACAAAACCAATAACAAAAAAGAGGTGCATAGGAGAAGTTGAAATTACAGGTTTTGATGCCGATTATGATTGGGGATGGAATAAAGGTGGATACTATCATGTAAGTGATCTATGGCCAGATGAGTATTACCATATAGTCGGAATAGCTGACAATGCATTTAAAGATAACTTGAACATTCGTAAATTCTATACTCCAAGAAGTTTAAAATATGTAGGGGAAAGTGCATTCGAGGGTTGCTCCAATCTTAAGATCTTTGGTAGTGGTAGTGAAAAACTCAGTAAAATCAAATCAAGAGCATTTTATAACTGCACTTCATTGAAAGAATTTATCTTGTATGAAAATGCGTTAAAACATGTCGGGAAGGATGCTTTTAGAAATGATAAGCACAAAATAAAGATCCAGACCTATAATATGAGTACAAAGCATGAAGCAAGAGTAAAGAAGCTATTTAAAAAAGCAGGTGCAAAGAAGACGTATTTTAAAATGGATTATTACAAAAAGGTAAAGAGGGATCCTTGTCATTAATGAAAAGTATAAAGAGTCTTTCATTATAAGTGATTTTTGCGGAGCATATAGTAGTGAAAGCGAGACAACTTCAGATCCAGGAACAAGTCTGGAAAACGTGGAGGAGATTACTTTGCCGGAAGTGGGGTGGTTTACAGTTTTATGAGTATTACTAGCAGAAGTTGGGAGAGAATATTTTATGCTGGATTGTTCGTCTTCACATTTATGGTTTTTGTTTCTGTATTATTTTTCCTCGTAGAAATTATCTTTTTTAGAAAAAGAATTTCCAATAAATGGCAGATGGCCAAGAATGCCATTTTCATTTCATACATTGTTGTTTTACTAAGAATTACCGGATTGGCTGAAATGAAGTTAAGCCTATATACATTACGTATTGGCGGATATATGAGAAATCTTGTCCCATTTGAAAACATTTGCTGGTCGCAAGCGGTGGCAAATATTATACTTTTCGTTCCTTTGGGATTGTTAGTACCAATAGTATTTACCAGGAAAAGATGGAGTTTGGTTTCAATTTTTATACTTTCTTTCATGGCAACGCTGATTATTGAAATTATACAGATGAGTGGCGGACGCTGCTTTGATGTGGATGATATCATCATGAATGTTTTAGGCGGAATTATGGGATATCTGAGTCTGGAAGTGTGGGATTTAACAGTAATAAGAAAAAGATGTCCCGAAATCAGAAGGTGAAACGTTATTAATATGTAACGCATATTTTAAAAATATAAAGGAGATGTTGGAATGAAGAAAAGTTTATTTGCTATGGGGGCAGTACTGGCTATGATTGCCATTTTTAATGTGCATCCTATAAAGTCTACTGCGGCCGACTACTACGATTATTATGGGGACAACCTGCCGGAAGGGGCAGAATTTGCGTATGAGTTTTGTACTTATAGAGTACTAAAGCCTGCAACGATACACTCATATGGAGAAGTGGAAATTACCGGATTTAATCCTACTCCGGATGAGGAGCTTACCGACACATATCCATATCCGTTTGAAACGGTTGATGTTATAGGGGATATAGATGATTTTTGGGATTTTCATGTAGTTGGGATAGCGGATAACGCCTTTAAGAACAATCAGTATATTAAACAGGTCAATATTAAAAATGTCGATAAGTTCAGATATATAGGAAAAAGTGCATTTGAAGGATGTACTCAGCTTAGAAGTTTTAACTATTATTTTGCGTCAGGACTTACTGAGATTAAAGCAAGAGCTTTTTATGGCTGTAGCGAACTGAGTGAAGTTATGTTTGATAAAAGTGAGTTGGAACGCGTAGGTAAAAAGGCATTTGCAAAAACGAAGCCTAAACTCAAGTTAAGAGCCTATGACATCAGTCCGAAGCAGCTTGAAAAGACTAAGAAGTTGCTTACAAAAGCAGGTGCTAAAAAGGTATGTTTCAAGAAAAGAAAAAAGTATTGGAGTGACAAAAAATGAGTATGAAAAAAATATATTGGTATTTGATGGCAGTTTTAGCTATGGTTTTTTCATTTAATATATATTCAATAAATGCATGTGCCGAGACATATGTCTCAACAGGTGAAGAGGTCAGTGCTGATCACCTCATGAAGGGAGACGAATTTATATGTGAAAAATATGATCTATTCAAATTCAGGGTTGTAAAAACCGCAAGTGAATCTAAAAATAAGTACATACAAGTTGAAATAACAGGATTTAATCCTTCTCCAAAAACAAAATATACAAAAAAGAATTATGAAAATGTAGCTTGTGAAGATTATTACTTAGAAGACTATGAGATTGTCGGAATAGCTGATAATGCCTTTAGGGACAACCAGATGATAAAAAAGTTTATAGTCTATTCTGCTCCTTTAAAATATATAGGAAAAAGTGCATTTGAAGGATGTACAAATCTCAGGTACTTTTCTATCAGCGATACTGATAGCCTTAAAATGATCAAGGAAAGAGCTTTTTATGGCTGCAAATCCATGTATAAATTTGAGTTAAAAGGAAATAAATTAAAACGAGTAGGTAATGATGCCTTCAGAGATACAAGATCTGTTATGATGAAAATTGTTGGTTTTGATATGAACTCGAAGCATATGAAAAAGTTGAAGTCATTATTCAAGAAGGCTGGTGGCAAGAACGTTATAGGTAGACACTTTAAACCTGCACGATGCCTCAAGTAATGGATTGAGGTGTAGCTTAGGACAACGGCAAATACATTTTAAGAATAATCAAAGGGAATATTTGTACGGGAGAAAGGCATTTGGGGATGAAGACATAACAATTTTTGATGTGAAGCTCGCATACACTATAGGTGTAATACTGGTACTTTTCATTGTGTTTTTAATGGCGGGAATGATGGCATTTCCTGTGAATAATTGATTTGTAGTAGGAATAAATCGAGTTATTCTAGTCAGGTGATAATCTGGCTAACGAAGGACGATAACCTCTCGACCGTAATCCGGAAGAGAGGTTATTTGCTTATTGGTTAATAAAATTCTTTTTTGTTTAACAAGTGCTCAATAGATTTTTGATACTATCTTCGATATCATATCAATTGAACCGGTTCCAATATTATGTTGGAGGTAGAACAGATGAATATCGGAAAGATTATCAGAAAATATCGTAAAGAAATGGGTATAACCCAGGAAGAGATGGCGGCTCGTCTGGGAGTAACAACTCCTGCTGTAAATAAATGGGAGAATGGGAATACACTTCCTGACATAGGATTGGTTGCGCCAATAGCAAGGCTACTTGAAATTTCAACTGATGAGCTGCTTCAAAAACCTTACTGGGTCATTGATATATTGCCTGAACAAGTCCCGAGGGAAAGTAAGGGACAGTTCTTTGAAATATTGCTTCGGAACCGGATGATCTCCATATGACAGTATATAATCCGGACGAGAAGCTGATAAGGCTAATCACAGCAATATCATCAGGGGAAGGATTGTTTGTTTGGAAGCCATAATAATGGGTTATTAGTATGGGAAATAAAATGAATATGAGAGGAAGATTATGAGCTATTTGCCATTGTATCGGAAAAAATGATCTTATAGAGGATTTATATGTGATACCTGAACATCAAAACAATGGCTATGGTTCTGATTTATTAGAGTATGTTATTTGAAGCCTGTTTTCATATATCTCCATAAAGAGTTATAAAACTCTATGAATCCGCATAAATACTGGACTTGCAGAAATTACAGCTCACATCTAACTTGTTATAACTCTATGTATTTTATAGAAAAATGGTACTCCCGTGGTACTCGGTATGGTACTCGATATTTGGGAGACCAAGAAAAAATATCAACATTATTTCATTTGTAACAAGCTATATTGAGACCCAGATTAGCAGATAGATTACACAGCATCGGATAGTCAAATGTCCGGTGCTGTTTTTTAACGCTATGCTTCTATTAGCCAAAAATGGAAAATATTTGAAAATGGCTAATAGACATGATAGAATAATCTCATCAAACAGAAGGAGAGAAATGGATATTATGAGGCTCATCCCAAGAAATTCCTATATGGAGAAAATAATCAATGTAATAGGAACTCCGGATATAAAAGTCATTACCGGTGTAAGACGATGCGGAAAGTCAAAGCTTTTGGAATCATTTAAAAAATATATAGATGAAAATATACAAGATGCAAATATAATCCATATCAATTTTAACCTGCCGGAGTTTGAAGAACTGCTCACTTTTCGAGCGCTGTATGAACATATAAACTCTTTGTATAAAGAGAATATGCAGAACTTTGTTTTGATAGATGAAGTTCAAATGTGTGAGGATTTTGAAAAGGCCATCAATGGACTGCATGCATCCGAAAAGTATGATATATATATAACCGGTTCAAATGCTTTTTTGCTTAGTTCAGATCTTGCCACACTTTTTACTGGACGAACATTTGAAATAAAAGTTTTTCCATTTTCCTTCAAGGAATATGTCAGGTATTTTGATTTGAGCGACAGATATGAGGCCCTATCATCGTATATTAAATATGGTGGAATGGCAGGCTCTTATCTATATAAAGATCCGGAAGCAAAGTATGATTACATTGCAGATGTATTTGACACTCTGATTGTAAGGGATATCAGACAGAAATATAAAATAAGAAATACTCAGTTGATGGACAGAATTGTAGATTTTCTTATGGATAACATTTCAAATCTTTCATCGGCCAGGAATATTACAAATGTCCTTGGCAGCATGAATGAGAAAATCCACCATACAACGGTTGGATCGTACATGCAATACCTATGCAATGCATTTGCATTTTATAAAATCCGTAGATACGATATCAAAGGGAAAAAATATTTATCAAGTAATGATAAGTATTATCTCAGTGATCATACATTTCGGTATGCCAAGCTCGGCACAAGAAATATGGATTATGGAAGAATCCTTGAGAATATTGTGGCTATAGAACTTCTTCGCAGAGGGTATGAGGTTTATGTCGGGGTATTATATAAAAAAGAGATAGATTTTGTGGCGATAAAACGTAGCGAAAAAATCTATATTCAAGTATCCGATAACATAAGCGATGATAAGACTTTTGAGAGAGAAGTTTCACCACTTTTGCAGATAAAAGATGCATATCCTAAAATGCTTATCGCACGTACAAGAAATGATGAATACCAATACGAAGGTATAAAAATTGTCGATTTAGCTGATTGGCTGTTAGAGGCATGAATTAGCCAAAAGCAGAAAAAAATTAAAAATGGCTAATAGATATACGGTTCCGAATTTAAATGTAAATTATTTCTTATGCAGTCAAGGATGTGCCCGAAATGAGGCGGCTGATGGAAATGCTGGTGGTCGCAGAGAGGGAGCGGAAGTTTGTGATACATTTTGGGGTGTAGAATATGGAATAATGGCTTGTGTAAAGACCTTCGGAAAGTCAGTTTTTCGAAGGTCTTTCTTAATGGCTGTTACAAGGAATGCTGTTTGCACGAGTTGTTTGTGTGGGGATTGCAATACTATTCAGAAGAGGAATCCATTGACGCTGATAAAGTAACGTTATCCGATTTGACATATGAAAATATCATTAGATTTCTTGAATGGTTACAAGAGCACCAGCATAATAGCATTTCATCACGAAATCAAAAACAAGCTGCAATAAATAGTTTTATCCGGTATATGTCAGTTGTTAGCGTAGTTGTTTTAGTATTTCAGCCTTTCTCCCTTATAGATAATGTCCATGCTGGCCTCCTTAGCAAGTCATCATAGAAACCATTGTATCACAGAAAAAGCAGCATTTATTCCCCAAACAAGGAACTGGAGAAATCTTATAAAAAGTATGATATCACTTTTGACTATTATAAATTCTAGTAGAACTCTACTGCCGCCTGGAGCTCAATTTCATCAGGATGCCCCTTTGGGATCCCACCCACTATTTTGAAAGGACCAAAACTGTCATGGCCATGGATTCATGATTAAGTATCAAAATGAAGAAGTTGTGATGGTTAAAAGAAATCTATAGCTCATGTTCTTTTATCTCTTTCCAGTATTTCTCAGCATTTTTTAACATTTTTTGAATGCTGGCAGGCATGGGATTGGTAGGGTGAGGCTCCTGAGAAAATAATGAATCAATGCTCTCAACGGCGCCTACTCCAAGTTCATCGTATAGCATTGGCTTATAATTCTCTTTAGCATGCCAAAATCGTATCTTTCCGTCGATACTATTGACTGGAGATCTGTCGAATTTAACAGCAAGTTTATATGCCTCATCTATAGACTGTCTCATGTTTTTATAATCCCCAAGACAAGAAAGAGTCATAGCTTTAAGAATCAGTAAAATGGCCTGCATCTTAGTAAGATAGCTTATTTCGCTGCCTGCTGTTGCTTCATATATTTTTATGCACCAGTCCAAAACATCACGGGCCTCCATGATATTATTTTTTTTACCGGTTTTAACAAGCGCAATAGCCATACTATTGGAATATTGTAGGCTGTTTAATAGGATAGATACCAGAACCTTTGTAAATCTATCCATCCCTTCTTCATGCATGCCCATATCCATCAGAATTCTTGCGATATTAATATCAGCAATTCCCTTATAGTTGATCTTTTTAAATTCTTCAAGGGCTTCCTCGGGACTAGCCTGACTTTTGAGTTCTGCTATACATAATCTGATTGAGAATTCATCGATGTCGGGATCGGTATTTTGGTCTATCAATCGAAGGGCTGATTCATAAAGATTGATAGTTTTGTCCAGATACTTTTTGTATACGTTAGCAGAGGCAGCTACCTTATAGGCTTTTGCACTTCCATAGATTATCTTAAAGTTTGTTGGATACCTGATCAGAGCTTTGTCAGCTTCGGATATTGCTTTATTATAATTGTTTTTCCTAAGAAGGGCGTTAATGTTTTTGATTGTATCATCCACATTTTTTGATGAAATGCTATACCCAAGCAGTACGTCAATGGAAATACCAAAAAAGTCTGCCAGCTCGATTAAGGTCATTATGTCAGGAATGGTACTGGCGCTTTCCCATTTCGATACTGCGCCAACTGTGATTCCAAAGGCCTCAGCGAGTTCTTCTTGTGTCAATCCCATCTCTTTTCGGTATTTTTTTATATTTTCACATAAATTAAGCTGCATCGACAATTTCTTCCCCTTTTTCTAAAGACGGTCTTGATACCAGTATTACAAATAAAACAACTACAGCAAAGACAACACCAAATAACATGATATTTTTAGTGGATATATGTGATACGAACAAGCTGACAAGTAGTGAACCAATGGGCATTGCAGCTGTGGAAAAAGCATTAAATACAGCAGAGGCCCGTGCTATATACTCTAAATCAACTGTTTTCATGAATTGTATTCCGATGATGCCACCAATTAGTGTGGCGGCAAGCATCATGGCAAAAAAACATGCGCTCACATCTATATAGCATAGAATTGCTTCACCACTCACAATACCTCCCATAGCAATTCCAAAAAGACCTATGCCTTCGATTCCTGTTCCGATGCAGACTGACTGCAAGGCTGAAAACTTTCTGGCGAACAAGGGTAAAAGAGCTGCTCCCACAATGCCACCAAGTGAAGCGAAAACACCTCCAAAGCTTAGAAGCTCACTGCCCATTTTAAATATTTCTTCCGCAATGGGTGCCTGAAGAGCGTTTATCGGGACCAGCATAAAGTTAAGCGCCACGCATAATATGCAGAAGTTCTTAACCATAGGCGTTTTTGTAACATATTTCATTCCATCTGTAAAAAGCGTGATGAACTTTTCAGAAGGACTGTTTGTATCAGTATCTGTTCTGTTGTGTGTGATTTCCTTAGTATTCATCAGCAGAATGAGTATTGATGCAATGATAAATGTTGAGATATCAATGATCATGGCAGGAACCACGCCCCATAATGAGATTATCACGCCTGCGATTCCTGTCCCTACAAGCGAAGCAGAATTTGTCAGTACTTTTGAAAGACTCATACCAGAGGTAAGATGTTCCTTTTTGATGACCTGAGCTGTAAAAGCAGAGCTTGCTGGTAGGCTAAAGGATTCAATGGTAGTAATAATAAGTGTAAGGACTGCCATTATAGGTGCATTGACTCCCCCTAACATATACAAAGTGGCAAATAGAGTTATTACTACAGCTCTTATCATGTAAGCGGCTATGATCACATTTTTCTTATTTCTCTTCTCAACAAGAGCTCCTGCAAATGGTTGAACAATTACATTTGGAAGCATATTGAAAGCAAATATTAAAGCAGACCACATGGCACTATGCGTTATTTGATATATCAGCCACGTAAAGGCAATAACATCCACTGAATCGCCAAAGCGGTCAATCATTTTTGAAAAAATGAGTTTTCTGTAGTTACTATCTTTAATAATTGTTGTGTATGTAATGCTGGCTTGTTTCATATTGAAGCCCTCCTGTTAATTCAAGTATGGCTTCATTGTATGTCGTTATAATATTTATTATAATACCCTACTAGTATTAGTGGTAAATTAAAATCTTTCTTGCTAAGAAAATAACTACAATTGCAAGCTTAATTAAACATGTATAGTACAGGGGTTCCCTCTCAGAAGACGGTGCCAGAAGCTCCTTTTTGTCTGGGTTTCAGACGTGTCATTATTATTAAAGTCACAGCTCTCTAAAGAAGTCAGGATCAAATATCCTGAGCATCTGGAAAAATTTATGTGGGGAGATGCTCTTTTCTGGAGCAGGAGCTATTTTTGCGCCACAACCGGGTCCGTTTCACTTGAGACAGTATAGGTTTATTAGAGTATTAGCATTAAAAGTTAGCAGTATCTGAGCAGTACATGAGTCATATTTGATTTGTGTACTGTTTTTTCTATGGGTATAATATGGCGTGGGGGAAATGTTTGGAGGATTCTATAGGGTATGAAAAAAGTAAGAGGTATAGGATTATTATGTGCTGCTGTGGTATTGTGCAGTGCTTGTGGAGATAAGAATGCTATAGGCGGCATAGAGTCAGCCGAAAGCAAAAAGATATTTGAATGCCAGATAAAAGAGCATGAATTACCGGATGCGGATTCCGGTCTGATCAAGAATAGTGATGACTGGGTTAAGGAACTTGATATAAAAATGGCTAGGAATAAGGTTTATCGCCTTGCCCAGCTTTGGGGACAGGATACGGAATATAATGATGAAATGGATTTGGGATATTATATCCAGATTTCTGAGTATCCGTTCGATGAGTGGAAGAATTATGAGGCCCCATATTTGAACCTGGATGGAGAATACGATTCTGTAGATATCCGCCATGGCTATAAACCGTGCAGGATAGCAGGAATCTATGAAGATGCGGTTTACTTTGTCTCATCAGGATATCTGGATGATGATAAGAACTACTATGCATTTGGAAAAATGGATGCTGATGGTGCTTTTTCACTGATCTCAGAGTATCCTATCACGGAAAAAGAACCGGAAAACCAGTGGTCTGACAACCAGTTCTTTTTTGATGGGAAAGATACTGTTTATTCCTATAAGAACTATCCTGCTGAAAACAGGATTATCACATATAATCTCAGCACAAAAGAAATCCGTCAGGACAATTATTCCGGTAAAATTGAAGGAATAGACTTGTCAGAAGATGCTTCTGCGATTTGGTATGGTAATAACGAAGAGACATTTTGTGCAGGTGCGGTAGACGAAAAGGAAAGCGCTTTTTCCTATAAAGTCGATGGTGATATATCTGCTATTCAGGCTATGGCTAAAACAACAGATGGCTGGTATGTTACGGATACTGAATCACTAATGCTTCTGAAAGAGGGCGGCAGTGAGGATAAGCTTATAGACTGGAAAAACAGGGGATACTTCCTAAGTAATATCAGTAAGATTGAAAAACAGGATAACACTCTTAAAGTGCTTACTGACTTTGAAGGCAGCCATTATGTACTGGAGGCTGATCTCGACTCAAAAAGAGAAGCGGAAAAGCAGGAAGTTGTTATTTCCATGCCCTTTAAGATTGCCAGTCTTGATTACTATATAGCCATGTTTAACCGGACTAATGCAGATTATCACATAAATGTTAGTCTTCCTGAAGATCCTGAGGATATGGAGAAATATCAGACGGATCTTAAGAAAGCATTTCTTACTGGCACAGGACCTGACCTCATTATCAATGGAATAATGGAACAGAAGGACATGGTTCAAAATGGACTGATAAATTCTGTGGGTGATCTGATTCAGGATAAATCAAAATATTTTGATGCTGTACTCCAGAACGGACAGTTCGAGGGTGAACAATATGGAATCCCTTATGAATTCTACATGGAAACTGCAGCCTATCCAAAGAGAATTCTTGGTGACAGAGCTGCTCTTTCGCTTAAGGAAATGATGGAGATAACCAAAGAAGCTGATGCAGAGGCAATAGCACTTAATACATCAGGTGAAGATATCGTTTTCTATTATGGACTTTTGGACGAAACTAATCATTCCTTTATTGACTGGGATAACAGGAAAAGCCATCTTGATAGCCCTGAATTTGTCCAGTTGATAATGTTTGCCTCAAAATATGCTTGTCCTGAGAATATCAATGAAAACAACTATAAGGAAAAAATCGACACAGGGAAGATAATATCTGAAAATCTGAGCGTAGGTAGTCCAGAAGTGATGAATTACCTTGATGCCTGTTTTGATGGAAATGTATCTCTTGCCGGATATCCGAGAAATGAAGGCAGCGGTGCGTATGCCTTTTGCAATATGCTGTACCTTAATGCAAAGGCGACCTGCCCTGAAGGTGCAAAAGAGTTCCTTAAGTTTATCATTTCTCACGATGCCCAGATGAAGAATGCGCAGAGTAAGTATTCGAAAACTAATGAGCAGAAGTATGGTGGTCATTTCCCGATAGAAAAAGAAGCTTTTTATAAGGAGCTGGAACTTGCTAAGGCAAATGAGACATCTGAGGGCGCTTCCAGCTATATGAATGGCATAAGCTATAAGGGAGAAGGCGTATCTGAGGAAAATGCAGAGAAGCTAAAGATGATGGCAGAGGAAGCTAATCCAATAAATTACGAACTGTTTTATATTGGTGATATCATCTCCGAGGAACTGGCCCCGTTCTTTGCGGGAGAAAGAACAGCAGAAGAAGCTGCAAACGTGATGAATAGCAGGGTGCAGATCTATTTGGATGAAAAATAAAATAGGAACTGTAATAGCGTTACCGTTACGGAGGGAATAAGATGGCTTATGAAGATCCGCAAATAGTTCAAGAATGGTTAGATGCACTCATAAAGCTTGATGTAAAAGTAAAAAAGATGTTTGGGTGCTATTGTTTGTATTGTGATAATCAGGCTGTTGGCTGGATTTATGATAGTGTCATGAGCTTAAGGGAGGTCGGGCTGGATTATTTGCCAGACGATATCAAGAGACCTGGCAAGGATGACAAAATTCAAGAGTTGGTTATTCCACTTGATTATGTCAAAGAAGATTGGCTGCCTAAGGCAGTTCAGGACACTGCTGATATTCGAAGAAATAATGGTAAATAGCGTGGAATGAAATATGAATAACAGCATTCCGCGCAAGCATGGAAACATCATGAGTGATGAATTTACACCATATCCAAAAAATCCGCTTATTCAGAGCTTTTTTGCAAATATAGGTAGGACTGACTCAATTGGATCCGGTGTTAGAAACCTATATATGTATACTCCAATATATGTAGATGGGGGAAAACCGGAATTGTTTGAGGATGATGTGTTTAGGATTTCAATTCCGTTGAATAAATCTGCTGCAGCTGAGGCAGAGGATAATAAGACATTAACTGAGCGCCAGCAGAAGATTTACGACATGATCTGTGAGAACAAGCACCTTTCTGTAGAACAGGTTATGTCGGATATATCTCTTTCGAGAGCGACTGTGTTCAGAGAATACGCTATAAATAATCAACCTCAGGTTGTACCGACTTGAAAACTGCGTCATTGTGGGCAATACGACTATATTCTACAATTATTCTTGTAAGAACTGAAATGAAGCTTCGTTTCTTCAAAATCATATAAGGAGACGCGAAAATGAATATTGGTAACAAAATTAAGGCACTTCGTTTAAAGTCTAGTACAACACAGGAGGCTCTTGCAGATGCGCTAGGAGTGAGTAGTCAGTCTATATCAAAATGGGAGAACAATGTGTGTGCCCCGGATATATCACTGCTCCCGTCCATATCGGAATTCTTTGGGGTTACGATTGATGAACTGTTTGATCTATCAGTAGAGCTAAAGCTCCACCGTATCGAAAACATGCTTGATTATGAAAATGAACTCACGGATGAAGCGTTTAATAATACAAAGGAGTTCCTGCTGGATATAAAAGATGAGTATGATGAGAGCCATCCGGACAGGATGGATGGCAGGATTTACACGTTCCTGGCCCATCTTTATCATCACAGAATAGTTAGTGACAGCAGATATGTTAGTTTGTATGCAAGAAAAGCCATGAATTTTCATCCTGATGCGAAGGAGGACCAGTGGCTTCTGCAAAAGAGTGAAGGTGCAGTTGTTTGGGACTGGAACGCAAGGCAGCATAACAGCACTATAGAGTTTTTCAAGGATTTAGTAGAAAAACATCCTGAAATTGGCAGGAATTATCTATTTCTTATGGATAACCTTATTGCGGATCATCGCACTAAAGAGGCTGCAGATTATCTGACTTCATATTCAAAAATGCCGGATCATAAGGATGTTCTTGTTCCGGTATATGAAGCATACATTGCTTTTGCTGAGTATCGTGCTGAGGACGCATGGAAAATAGTATCTGATATCGAGGAAAAGTTCCATGACAGCTATGATGCAATGTTTGAAGTAGCAGGCATTTTTGCATCCAATGCAAGATATGAGGAGGCTTTGGAAAGATATCACAAAGCTGAGGAGATATATGTAACTAACCATAAGGAACATATTTGCATGGATCATCTCCAGGCACAGGCAAGGATTTATGAAATACTTGGAAAATATGAAGATGCCATCAGGTATGTTGAGCTTCAGATCAAGTATCTGGAAGAGGAATGGAATATTACTGAAGGCGCGGATGTTGATGCGCTTCAGGAGGAAAAGAGAAGACTGATAGACAAGATAAAATAGTATTAAAGGATATAAAACCTTTCGGCCGAAGGGTATTTCATGAGGAAGTTAATGGAGGAAATCATCATGGATACCCAGACAATAATAGAAGCAAAATATGGAATAAGTAAAAGAGATTTGCATACTGTTCCAACATGGGCAAAAAATGAACAATTGGAACGCACTGTATCGCATGCTGAAATGTGGCACATGGGGGGATGCGGATGTTAAGAAGAGGGAGAAATACTCTCTGGGCAGATTGAAAGCTGTATTTAAAAGGCTTTTTAGACGGCATATATTTCAAGTGGGCAGCGTTAAAATTGGGAGTTTTGCTCTATGCCGGACTCAGGAAACGGAGCATGCTTCTGATTAAGAAATAGACGCATAGTGG
The DNA here is from genome assembly GCF_000424385.1 of Butyrivibrio sp. LC3010. Taxonomy (GTDB): domain Bacteria; phylum Bacillota; class Clostridia; order Lachnospirales; family Lachnospiraceae; genus Butyrivibrio. The sequence continues at coordinate 80,682 of NZ_AUJU01000023.1, forward strand.
TGGGTACCAGTGTTTTACTGGTATCTACTTTTTTATGGAAAATTACATTTTTTTCTATACTTTGTGTCCCGAAATGGGCAGCTCGCGCGTTATATATATAGGAATAATGAATTCGGAGGGTGAACTATGTATGCAAAAAAGCGAATAATATTATGGTTTGGGGTCGTCGTAACTGCAATTATTGTGACAGCGATATTTTTCATCTTAAGGCCAAGATCAGAGTCTTTTACTGATACTATGCAAGAGGTTGAACAACAGATTACTTTTGAAGATATTAAAAGCTGTGGATGGGTTGATTGCTTTTAGTTTGTGAAATATTTTTTGATTATAAAAAGCAGAGGACAAAAATGAATAAAAAGATTATAGCAATAATTATTTATAGCATAGGTGTATTCTGTGTTTTACTTCTGGTAATTGGAGCAATAATAGGAAGAAATATAGTTATAGATCCGAATGCTATATTTCCTGAAACAATATACGAAAGATGTATAAATTTTCTCGGAATAGGCTTTGTTCCGATGCTTATAAGTTGTCTATTCCTGATATCATCTTACGGAATAACAAACAGAAAAAAGAAAGTATTGGTATTACTGCCTGGAATCATTACCGGCATTCCATTTGTGATTGGGATATGTTTAATTACATATTTGCTTATTCTTGCATTAATGGAAGTGGTAGGAATAGTGGTATAAGGCTTATCCTAAAGAAAGATTATTCTCTATATAATTACTTGTATCAGATTAATGACTGGGATGTGTTTAGTGAGACAGATAAAGACGCAGAATATGCTGTCTGGAAAATTGAATTCTTACTGAACGATGAATGTATCGCATATATTACATCCGATTACTGCGCATATATGAATGAGTTTGGGTGGATGAGATGAGTTAGTCTATAGATATTAGAATATATAGTGCAATTGAAACTGACACTGCCCCACTATATGGTGTGGCAGCATTTTTTATTTTTAAATTCCTGTAACGAAACAATCATAATTTGCATTAACTTAATGAAAACTAAGGAAAGGAGGTGAGGAGTTGCAGTCCATGGACGAAATCTATCAGCGTTATGCGAAGAACGTCTATCATTTCTTGCTGGCGCGCACGTGTAATGCTGATCTGGCGGAAGAACTGACCCAAGAGACTTTTTATCAGGCAATACGAAGCATCGATCACTATGATGGTAGCTGTAAAATATCGACCTGGCTGTGCGGCATAGCCAAAAATGTACTTCTCACCTATCAGAGAAAACATCCAGTGTTGGCGGAAATCGAGGGAGAGGCAGCATCTGAGCTTCAGGCGGACTCGGCTGAGCATGATGCAATCAGTCAGATTTCAAGGATTGAACTATTGAGAAAGCTACATGAACTTGAAGATCCCTACCGCGAAGTTATGTATCTGAGAGCTCTTGGTGGACTGTCATTTAGGGAAATCGGAGAGGTACAGGGGAAGAGTGAAAACTGGGCTCGTGTCACCTTCTATCGTGCAAAAGAAAAACTGAGAAAGGAAGAAATATGATGAACAATATAGATTGCGAAGTGATACAGGATTTGTTTCCTTCTTATATTGATGGCCTTACATGCGAGAAGACTAATGTGGTGATTGAAGAGCATTTGACCGGTTGCGAGAAATGCAGAAGCGTGCTGGCTGCTATGAAAGAAACGTCTTCAGAGATATTGGAAATGTCGCCTGAAGATAAAAAGGAAATTGATTTTTTAAGGAAAAATAAAAAAATAAACTTCAGAATTATCATAGGAAGTGTAGTTGGAGCATTTCTTCTTGTCCTTTTTATTATAACATTAGGCTGTTTTGTGGTAGGTACTAAGAACGATACCAATTGGATGGCTATGCATCTTAATGTTGAGGATAACGAGTTGGATTTTTTAGCGGTGCCATTTGGAAGCGGTAATGCTGTTGCTTCGATCTACTATACCGAGGAAGCTGGTGTTGTTATGATGCATGCCCGAACTGTTTTGGTAAGTCCATTTCACAAGGGGAATTTGGAAGGGCGGTATGTTGCTTCCGAAACCATTAAAGAAGTGCGCATCGGAAACAGGATTGTCTGGTCTGAAGGAGCTCCGGTGACGTCTTTTGCATCAGATCTTTATGCCACAAGACACAGTTATATTGGTGCTATGTCCGATAACAATCGTACCGCCTTGGCCTTGAATATGGGAACATCTCTTGGAGCATTTACAAATGAACTTGAAACTTCATCGGAACCATATGGGTGGAAGATAATTCTATCAGAGGATGTTTCTTCGGATAAGCTTGCACAGAAGGAGCAGGATATGGAGGCCTTTGGATATGTGATTTTAGGGCTGATTGAGAATCTTGATCATGTGACATACGTTTATCACAGTGAAGGGGTTGAAAAAATGCTTACGATTACTGCGGAAGATGCAAGTACGTTTTTGGGAGAAGATATCAAGAAATGTAGTAAACATATACGCACTTTGGATACACTTCTTCAGAAAACCGGACTCATACGCGCTGTCTTCTGACATTCATTATAATAGGTGCCTTTTGTGACCAAAGGCTCTTATAAATGGTGCATGCTCACTCAACTTAGTGAACATGCACTTTGCTATTTTTCTATTCCGTTTACAATTTTCAATATCTCATCTTTGGTAACAGGCCCTGATATGAAAAGTGCATATCCATCAAGCTCCGTTACGAGGAGGCTGTAGTTCTCTTTAGAATAATAGCGAGCTTCATGGCCTCTGAAGTCCAGGATTTCCAGCTGGGTGTTTTCCGTATCCACATAATTGTTTCCACCTGGAAGCTCAATGTCTATACTCAGATAATAACCATCAGCATCAAGATAGCTGAAAGATATTAAGGAATCGGCCTTATCGATATGGTCGAAGCTAAAGCGCTCAGGCACGTAAGTAATCCTGTAATCTTCTAAATTGTTGCCAGAGATGGTAGTATTGTCAAATCTGATAAGACTATATTCTTTAAAGGTTTCAATGAACCATTTTGTTACCGCTTCCCTGAATTCAGCATTTACACTATACGCAGTGCCGAATGAGATAACGCTGGCTATGAGTATTGCAGCGGCTGTTTTAGTAAATATCCTTACAATGTTGGAAGTATTGCGAGTAGTCGCGGTTTCTTTTGACAGATTGGATATTATAGTTTTACATGCAGATGTAAGGGAATCTTCTGAAATGCGTTCATCGGAGGCAAGTTCCATTTCCCTGGCAAGAATTTTTTCAAAGAATTTAAGGCGCTCACCTGCATCTGATATACCATAAAGAATCTCTATGCTTTCCGGAGTTAATCCAAAAGTATAGGTTCCTAATATAAGATACTGTCCGGACTGTGGAAGAGAGCATATGAAATCTGCAAGCCTTGATGTATCTTTCCTAGAAAGCCTTTTTTCACAAACACGTTCTTCCCATTCATTTAGCTCCGGGGAGAGGAGATGAATCATATTCTCTTTTACTGTTCCGGATAATAATTCTTCAAAAGTCGTATTCATCAGAATTTTCCTCATACTGCTTTCGTAGTTTACCTATAATGCGCTGACCTTTCTTTTTGGCTACTTCTTCAGATATTGACAGCATCCGTGCTATTTCAGAGTATTTCATCTCATAGGTATAGCGCAGCTCAAGAAGAACCTTTTCATCGGAGCTTAAGACCTCAATCATTTTCAAAAGGGATTTGCTTTTTTCTTTATCCAGCATCTGGTGCTCCGGTCCCTGTATGGATGAATCCATTTTGCTTAGTGCTTCATCAGAATCAGGAATGATCCTGCTGCTTTTTCTCAGCACGTCGTATGAACAGTTCTTCACTATAGTAACGCAGAAGGCTTTCATTTCGGGACAGGTTAAATGGGAAATTTTTAAAATATTGAGTGATATTTTTAGAAGTGCAGAGCTTACAGCTTCTTCAGCATCAGCTGTGGATCCGGTTATCTGCATCGCAACTCTTAGAAAATCCTGGTAGTTCTCTTTATAGATTTTTTCAACAAGATTTCTCTGATCATCTTCAAGAACAGAAAGTATGAGTAATAGCATGTTTTGGTTTCCCCGTATCAGTATAGGAATATGATAACACAATAGCTGTTTTGTAGGAAAAGTTTAATGACTTCTCACCGTTATTTTATTTTACAGATGATCAGAGTTTTCATACAATTATAAGGGGGATACTTAAAAGGGGAAGTAAGTGGGTATGAAACGAGTATTGTTATGGATTTTACGTGGCATTTTTCTGTTAATCTTGATATTTATAGGTCTTATAGCACTGGACTATCTTTTTGCACCATCCTGGTTAACTGATAAAGCGGCATTCTCTATTCTTATTTTTGCAGCAATAATACATTGCTGGATAGGAATAATTAGAATTAGAAGGAATAATAAATCTACAGTAAATGTGTCTGGGTGTCCTGAAACCAATAACATGCGCAAAAATTGCCAAGAAGCTGTTAAAAAGCAAAGCTCTACGAGAAAGCCTGCTTTAACTTTTACATTGATTGTATTACTTCTGGTTGGGCTAGGGTTTGGTGGTTACAATTTTTTTAATCAAGATACTCATAGAGATGTTCCGGAAAATGTAATTGAGTTCGGTGAAAAATATCCGGAAGCAAGAGAATACGTCCAAAATTTCACGGAATACGTTGATAAAGATTTAGATATGGATGTCACAGCGGAAATGGCTGCATCTGATATTCCACTTTTTATTCAGTGGGACAAGCGATGGGGATATAAAAACTATGGAGCAAACTATGTAGGCGTTGCCGGTTGCGGGCCTACTTGTTTAGCTATGGTGGCATGCGGCCTTAAGAATGATTCGGAGCTTAATCCATTCGTTGTTGCAACTTATGCGTCAAAAGAAGGTTTCTACACATACGGCGAAGGCACATCCTGGTCCATAATGACAGAAGGTGCCAAACACTATGGATTAAATGTAGTTTCCGGCGATGTTTCATCAGATTACATCTTGGCTAATTTATCCAGTCAGGCGCCGATGATCTGTTCAATGTCACCCGGAGATTTTACTAAGACAGGTCATTTTATTGTGCTAACTGGCATTGATGCAGACGGAAAAATTATAGTGAACGATCCTAACAGCCCTAAAAATAGTAGTAAGCATTGGGATGTTGATTCTTTGGTATCACAAATGAAAAGTGTATGGAAATATAGCAATGCTTAGGATAGTTTAGATGTCTAATTGATTCTGATTCAGTTCCCTGACTATTCATTTTTATCATCACCAAAAAGATCATAATTTGCCACTGACTTCCGGTGTTCTTCATCAACTGCTGCATAGTGCTTTACTGTGGTATTCACATCCTTGTGGCCAAGGACGTCTGCAACCATGTATATATCACCGGATGAATTGTAAAGAGTGGTTCCAAAGGTTCGGCGGAGTTTGTGGGGATGAACGCGGTCTGTAAGTTTTGCGCCATCTCCGTATTTTTTAAGCATATCCTCAATGCTTCTAACGGAAAGTCTGTTGTTCTTGAGTGATATGAAAAGAGCTTCTTCTTTTGGATCCTGTGCCAGCAGGGGACGCTCATTTTTTATATAATCACGGAGCGTGTTGCGGATTTTTTCATTTATATAAAGAATTGCTTCCTTACCGCCTTTTCTAACAATTCTGATGGTATTATCCTCAAAATTCACATCATTTAGATCGAGTCCGGCACATTCTGACACGCGAAGCCCCAGATTTAAAAGAAGTATTACAATTGCAAGATCACGTTTTGCTGTGTTTTGGGACCTTGCAGAGCTTCTTTTTGTTGATGTTTTGGTTTCTTCAACAGCCTTTATAAGCCTTTTTGCTTCATCAACATCAAGACGTTTTATGTCATTTTCCTCATATTTCTGGTTTTTATCTGCTTTAAGCGTGGGATTTTCTGCAATATATTCCTTATCAGCCATATATCCAAAGAAATTCCGGAGAGTTGCCATTTTACGGGCAAGCGTCCGGTTGCTGACCATATGCCCGGAGTCAGATTCATTAAGAACCATAAATTCCTGAAATTCATTTATGTCTTCGTAATTGAGTGCATCAAGAATTTCCAGGGAAATATCCTTAATTTCCAGAGATCTGCAGCGCGGATTCCGTACTTTAAGAAATTCAAAGAATAAAAGAACATCCTTTGCATACGCAAGCGCTGTGTTTATCTGATATTTGCGGACACAGGATTCTATAAATTTATGTGTATATATTGGAAGCTGCTTTTTGATTTCCGTGATTCTTGCAAGTTTATCCTTGCGTAATTCAGCATAATATCTGGAATCTTTTCCCATTTCATACCTCCGAAGCCGCAAAAACATACGATTTTTGCAGGAGCTTTCTGTTATTTCCATTATACCACATAAAATTGATATTTTCCGCGGTATAAGGAAGCTACTTTAAATTTCACTATGCACAACGCAAAACAAGGACGCTTTCACGCCCTTGTCTTCACCCTAAGTAGACTCACCTCTCAGGGCTTAGGTTCTTATTATCATTCAGCTAAGCTTTCGAATTGTGTACTAGGTTCGTACACAATGTTAATCCTAGAATTATAAATTCTTGTAAAACTCAACAGCCGCCTGGAGCTCACTTTCATCCGGATGCCCCTTTTGGATCCCACCCGCAATCTTGAAAGGACCAAAACTGTCATGGCCAAGGCACTGATATCTGCCTATTTCACGATATTCCGTTAATGGTTGTCGTGTCAATCAGGGCTCTTCCTTTTCCTTACAATGAAGCCTGTATGCTTCAATAAAGTGAATTGCTGAGCAGAAAAGCCATATTCCTGCTAAAAGTGGCTTGCCAGATACGAGATAAATGATTCCGCTCATTCCAAAAACTATTCCCATAACTAATGTTGATCTTGATGTTAATTTCATCGCTTTTAATCTCCTTTTTCTTTAAGTAATAGCTGTGTCAGTAGAAAGAGATTATCCTGCTTAATTGAACAGCCCTGCATATCCAAAAGGATATCCGGATACTCCTCCTTTATATTCCTTAGATGCTAAAGCCTCTGATCTCTGAATTATCTGTAAAAGGCTTAAAACCAACAGGTTCACTTGATTCATAATAATCATTTGCCGAGTAACTGTTTTCTTTCTCATAGTAACCTGTGGTCTTTGCACCCTCCGGTGCATCATCCATTACTATAGCAAGGATGATATAAGGAAGGATTCCTATGCCTGTAGTAAATAAGAGAACCAAATAGATAACTCTTATAATCGTAGGGTCAATCCCAAAATACTCGCCCAAGCCACCGCATACGCCACAAACTTTCTGATCTGCACTTTTTCTAAGTCTTCTTTCTCTCATAACCTTTCCCTCGCTTCCTTTGAAGCAACTCATTGTTTATGAGATTATTCTAGGATTTTCTGCCCTTCTGATAAATGTTCATTTAGGCAAAAACGGCATAGCTATTTTTCTTTTAGAGCATTTTTTTGGTCATATCCTTCCAGTGGTAATTTCCATAATAAGCAAGCCCTCTCGCAAAGATAACGGCCTGCCCTGCCCAAATGATATTTACGATTCCTCGTATCCCTCTTTTTTACTAGTAGCGCCCTTAACGTAGAAAACTATCGTGGATATAAGTGCTACGACTGCCGAGGCAGCTGCACATGTCCCCACACCCACATTTCGGTTCATGGCCTTAACCAACGCAGCTAGAAAACCTGCAAGAAATATCACGGTAAATAGTGCCACCGCTGATAAAACTTTTTTCATTTGCCTTACTTAACCTCGTCCTTAGTTCCATCTTTTTTTACTACAACAAGCTTGCATCCAAGACCAAAAGCTGCCACAGCTCCTGCAATAAGTGCCCAAGGAGCAGCTGCAAATCCAAGGATTCCTCCAACAATACCTACATTAACAGGTACGCTGAACACGATCTCATCATCCTTAAGGATCTGGACCCTGTCTGCATTACCTTCAGCAACAACAGCCTTAACCTTATCAATGAGCTTCTGCACATCTGCTTTAAGCGCGCAAACCACAAAAAGAAGGCCCCATCTGACCTTCTTTACATTCCATATATAGTACAGTGATTTTTTAATTCGAATTTTCTTATGGCTATCACTACGGTTGGATGATACATTTATAAGCAAAGGAGACTAATCATAATTCATCATGCAAACTGTAGGAGGAATATGGCTATGAATGAAAACATTGTAAAACGAAATGATCTTTTGTCCACAAAAATCATCGAAGGACTTAAATCCAGAAACATGTCCGGTTATTATGCAAAAACAAAGGAAGAAGCTCTGGGGTTGGCCCTAAAACTTATACCTAAGGGAAGCAGTGTGACCATGGGCGGAGCAATGAGCGCTCATGAAATCGGTCTTGTTGACGCTCTGCAGACTCCCGACTACAACTTCATCGACAGGGATAAGGCAGAAGATAAACGTGCTGCCATGTTGGCTGCATATGACGCTGATGTTTTTTTATCCAGTGCAAATGCCATGACAGATGACGGTATTATTATAAATATTGATGGGAATGCGAACAGAGTATCAGCAATAGCTCAGGGTCCCAAAAAAGTAATCTTCATCGTCGGCATGAACAAGGTTTGTCCTGATGTTGACAGCGCCATGAAAAGAGCACGAAATGTAGCTGCACCTATAAACGCCCAGAGATTTGGTCTTGCAACTCCTTGCGCTAAAACAGGAAAGTGCATGGATTGCAAATCTCCCGATACCATCTGTTGTCAATTCCTCATGACCAGATATTCAAGACATGAAGGCAGAATCCACGTAATCCTTGTAGATGAGAACCTGGGATTCTAATTTTTAGCCTGCAGGCGTAGTTTCCTTAAATTACTTTGGAACTCTTTCTCATTAAATAAAAATGCAGAAATGTGAGTCTTGCTTATACAGCTATAATCAGCATTAACCACAAAACGAGTCGATAGGGTCGACTCGTTTTTTGCTAGATGTAACATGCAATAATAATATACCTGCTCATGGCGGCTACTGATCTATTACATTTTCATTTTTATCTTCAATCAATCCTCTTCTTTGATTCTGCCCAAGTTTTTTACTGGATGCTATTGCGATAAAAAGAATTATTATGTCATCTATAGGACAGGCAGATACCAGATCTACCGGAGACAATAAATATACTCCCAAGAGAATTGCAAGAAGTATTTTAAGTCCCTTGTTCATCTTTATTCCCCATCTCTTTCTTAAATACTAAATCCTATGATCTTAAAATCATCTGAAATAGCTTAAGACCAACAGGTTCACTTGTTTCATAATAATCATTTGCCGAGTAACTGTTTTCTTCTTTATTGTAACCTGTGGTCTTTGATCTTTCAGGTGCATCGTCCATCACAATAGTATGCTTACTCTTAACCCTCTTTAAGACACGAATAATAATGCCACAGCTGATATTTATTTAACCTCGTCCTTTGTTCCGTCCTTTTTTACAACAACGAGCTTGCATCCAAGGCCAAATGCTGCTGCAGCACCTGCAATAAGTGCCCAAGGCGCTGCTGTAATACCAAGAATGCCACCGACAATACCTACATTAACCGGCACACTCAATACTATCTCATCATCCTTAAGAATCTGTACTCTGTCTGCATTTCCTTCAGCAACAACTGCCTTAACCTTATCAATGAGCTTCTGCACATCCTCTTCAAGTTCACAAGCCTTTGGCTGAAGCTCCTTTATAGCCTTTTCTGCATCACCATCTGCATTTAAAAGCGCTTCTTTTGCAGTAGAATAATCAACTCCTGCCTCATTCATTACTTTTTCAATAGCTTCTAATGTGATATTCATAATATTCTTCCTCCTCTTAATAAACTATATGACAAATTGCTAAGCCAGCTATATAACATAGCCTGTAAATAACTATCATTACAAGACCAATAGCCGCTATTTTCTTTAAAAGGACCTCTTCCTTTGAGCCCCTGCTAAGAAAATCTGTAATCTAGGCATTAACTGTTTCCATCATGTTTAAACTCCTTAAGCCTCCTTAACCAATAGCCCAACAATCATTGCAACTACCAGTACAGGAAGTGCTATGTAAATTAGACCATAGGCTACCATTGCAATTAAAATGAATGGAAGGAACACAAGGAAAAAGGCTACCTTGATTAAGCTCCAGGAAAACCTAAAAGCAAATCCTATGAGCTTTCCTACAAAACCAAATATACAAATCATAAAAAGCATTGTCAGTAACATGATCATCACCATCCTTCTATATGTTCCAACAACTGTTTCCTGTCTATAGTCATATTGTAAGCAAAAAGATGAAGCAGTTACATATCAGGTAGCGCAAAAAACACATCTATATTTTTCATCCTTTGCATCTTATGTCAAAAATCCATGGAAAAAAGCGAAGAGTACTTCTTCAATGATTCTGTTAAGTCACTCTTTTTCTCAAGAACGATGTTTATGTCCGGCTGAAGACTTTTTAACTTATCCTCCAGTACCTCGACTACTGCATCTTCCTTGTCATGCCATATGACTATAAAGAATATGCACATATTTATGAAATATTTACAAAGAAATTGCAGAAATAATTTTTTCTAAATAATGCACAAGAAAATATTAAAGAAAATTTCGCAAAAACAGTATCAGATTATCTTTTATTACAATGCGTTTCCTGAACACACAGTAAGTGATACTATTAAATTATCACTTGGGGGCGTATGCATTTTTCTAAAACATCTCCACAGTAAGGAGGATCAAGTAGAAAATGAGCAGAAATCACGAAGTAACAACAAACCATCCATTACTTGGAAGTGATGGAAATCTCGTAGAGCCAGGTTGGTCGCGAAGTCTTGTCCAGGAATACGACAGATCCATGATCAAGGCTCCAAAATGGAGAATCAAGGAATGGGATTATTACCTTGTACTGTCTGATTCTTTTGCCGGAGCATTCACTATTTCCGACGATGGATACATCGGTCTTCAGTCCGTATCACTTCTTGTCTTTGACGATAAGCCCTGGGAACATACAGAGACGGTATTGAATGCATTTCCAATGGAAAAACTGTCCCTCCCATCTTCTTCAACAACTGGTATAACCAAGTATTCTGACAACCGCCTTCAGATGAAATTCGAAGTAAATGAGGGAAAAAGGCGAATTACATGCCATTTTGACAACTTCTATACGGGCAAACCCTTTGAATGTGACATATCTCTTAATCAGCCTGACATGGATTCCATGGTGATAGCTACTCCCTGGAATAAAAACCATGCATTTTACTATAATCAAAAGATAAATACCATGAGAGCATCCGGCTACATGGAATACGCCGGTCAGCGATATGAATTTAATCCAAAAACAGATTTCGGCACCCTTGATTGGGGAAGAGGCGTATGGACTTATGACAACACATGGTACTGGGGATCTGGTAATATCGACATTGACGAAAATTCCTTTGGCTTTAATATCGGGTATGGCTTTGGTAACACCAAAGCCGCTACTGAAAACGTCCTTTTCTACAACGGAAAAGTGCATAAACTCGATGATATTACTTTTCATTTACCGGAAAAAAGCTATCTTGAACCCTGGAAATTCACTTCATCAGATAAAAGATTCGAGATGGATTTTGTCCCTGTCCTGGACAGATCCGCATGCCTCGACTACAAGCTTATCGTATCTGACCAGCATCAGGTCTTCGGAAAAATGAGTGGAACTGCAGTCCTTGATGATGGCACTAAAATATCTGTGAAAGATATGATGTGCTTTGCAGAAAAAGTACATAACCGATATTAAAAATCTCTTTTTGAGGTTTATCGAGTTACCCTTAGACCATCTTCTGAATCCATATTACAAAAAACTGTTTTTTAACATAATCTGCAAATTGTGGTAAAAAATGTTGACTCTCACGTTCCGTCAGGGTCTAAGATTACCTATATCAAGAGACAGGAGGATCACAAGCATGAAAACAGTAAAGGAAGTTTCGAAGATCACGGGTATCTCTGTGCGCACGCTTCACTACTACGATGAAATCGGACTTTTCAAGCCAACCGAAGTAACTGAGGCAGGATACAGGCTTTATGACGATAAGGCTATTGAAAAACTGGGACAAATTCTCGTTTTCCGTGAACTTGAACTGCCTCTTGCTGATATAAAGCTCATTATGGACAACCCTGATCTTGATAGCAACACAATTCTGGCAAAACAGCGTGATATGCTGCGTCTGAAAAAGCAGCGGATCGAGCGCATAATCGCCAGCATAGATGATATATTGAAAGGGGATCTTGATATGGACTTTGCGGTATTTGATGAGACGGAAATGCGCGAAATGTTTACGGATATGCTTCAGAATATGAATGAGTCACAGAAGCAGATTTTTATTGATCATTATGGGAGTATGGAGGCATGGGAAAAACACATGCTGGACAGTACCTCCAATGAGAAGGTTCAGAAGAACTTTGCGAAGATGGTTGAATGGTACGGAGACAAGGATACAGTAAAGGAGACTGTGAAGAACCAGCCCAAATCAGAGGTGTTTGCTTCATATCAAAAGAGAATGGATAGCATCCAGCGAAGAATCGCTGACAAGAACGGAACGGATGTTAATTCATTTGAAGTCCGTCAACTGATAGGCGAGTACGATTTTGTTGCAAAGCAGCTCTACCAGGTAAAGGACGCCAAAGCGCTTCTGCTTGATATGGCTAAGGGGTATCAGGAAAACGAAGCACTTGCAAAGGGAGTGGATTCCGTCTACGGTGACGGAGCAGCAAATTACATTGGGAAAGCGATTGAAGCTTTTTATGGTTCAGAAAGATAAAGAATGATGTAAAAGCAGACCATTATCACAATACTAAGTGATGTTGGTCTGCCTTAGAGAATGTCAAGTTAAGTGTGTAAGTTTTTAAATTTTATATATTTTTCTCAGGATCCTGCAAGCACAATTCTGTTTTTATTGCAAATAAAAAAGTTATCTTAAAAACTCAACTATCATTTTCTTAGCAGGTATTTGCCTGTAAGTATGTTTTTTTCGCAGGCACTCATATGATACCATTCACAGATGCCGCAGATTTCTTTCATTTTTTCATGAGTCATCTTTTCATGGACTTTTGTTATAAGGTCCTGATAATCATAGGTCTTTTCTTCAAAGTCAAGGAGGGATACTGCTCTCTTATCAAATATGAGCACCTTTTCATCATCAGCGCATATTCCTTCGCCTCTTTTTCTTGGGCAGAATCTGCATATATCGTCCGTGGAAAAAACTATCCGGACTTTGAGATCGGGATCTGTCCTCATTCTGTCTGTTATCAGTGTCATGTTAAGAACAAATTTTTCATCGTAACCTTTTCCACTGTAGCCCTGCGTACACAAAAGATGGTGCGGGCGTAGTTTTATGATTTTATCGTCATTTGTCATTTATATTTTTCTTCTTTCTTGAATTTTTAAAGTGCCATTTCTTAAGGATTTCTTTATTTCCGGAGTAAATTCAGAAAGCTCATCCATTGTGATTACTTTGTATCACATCCGAGAGGTTTTTCCTAAAGAGCTTCCTGTCTTTTTCGCTTATTGTCATTTGTGTATATCTCCAGTCATTCCTAAGCTGATTGATGCATTGGCTCTTTTTTGAAACAGCTAATATCGATTTTATAGCCGGTAATTTTAATTTACAAGATGATGTTTCAGACAAAAGGATGAACAAACCTTTTTTAGACAAAAATCATGTTGACACATTATTTTTTGACAATTATAATCGAGACTAATTATTTTCAGAAAAATAATAATATTTGGAGGAGCAAATTATGGAAAAAAGAGAACAAATCGTAAAGGGCTTTTACGCACATTATGCGGAGGAGAACAGACTGGATGGTTCAAAACAGGGTAAGATCGAGTACATCACTACCATGCATTACATCCACAAATACTTAAACGATGGCCAAAAAGTAGCTGAAATAGGTGCAGGCACAGGCAGACTTTCAATTGAACTTGCTAAGGAAGGCTTTGATGTCACAGCAGTTGAATACTCTGATTCCAATTTTGACAAACTCCAAAAAAATGCTGAAGGAATTCCAAACATTAAGACTTTTCATGGAGATGCAGTGCGGCTGGACATGCTGGATGACGAGAGCTTTGACATGACAATGCTCTTTGGTCCAATGTACCATCTTTACACACAGGAGGAGCAGCTTGCGGCTCTTAGAGAAGCAAAGCGTATAACAAAGAAGAGCGGAATTATCCTTATAGCATTCCTATCTGTATATGCAATCATGAACAACAACTATGTGTGCAGCCAGTGTGGAAGCTTCATTGATGGTTTTAATGAAAACTTCACAGAAAACCTCAAGAACAGGCACTTTGCCGAGCAGCTTTTCACAGGTTTTGATATAGTTGAATTTGAACAGCTCCTTGCAAAGGCGCCCCTGGAGATTAAAACTATAGTTGCAACAGATGGCATTCTTGAGCTTGCTGAGGGCCGAAAAGACTTTGGTCTTGAGGGTGAGAACTTCGAAAAGTATGTGAAATACCATCTTGCCTTTTGTGAAAAGCGAGAGCTCCTTGGAAGCTCCAGCCACCTTCTTGCTGTGTGCAGAAATCAATGATTTAAAGATTAGTATCGCCGGAAATCCGTATAAATACTGATTTCCGGCTTAAGTATTTTATTTGACATAATCCAACTAATGTCAACTCCCCATCACTTAAAGATAATGGGTAGTTGACTATCGATCCTTCCCGGATGATAAAAAGCAACTCCTAAATCAGTCGATAGTATCATCGTTTAATTCAGGCTCTTCATCATTTTCCTGCCTTTTTACAGCGTGGTTTCTGATGCTCTCCTGAATTTTACTCTTAACATGCTTTTTTGCCTTCTTTTTGATAATATGGATAACTATCCCTATTATTACAGGTAAAAGAACTATGGCACCAACCTTTATTCCAAGCTTTATCTTAAGCCACATTAGCTCTTTCTTTTTCTTTTCAATAGCTTTGCTGATCTTACCCATGAACACCTCCATCTGTGTGATTGGTATATTAATCCATAGCATATTTGGTTCTGATTGAAAGGAAGTTCCTGTCCTCCCCGGGAATATATTGAGTTTTCGCTGCAGCCCGGAAGTAAGCTCAACCGAATCACCGGTCACATCAAAAGGCCATGTCCTGACAAGCGCCATATCGAAATTTAAACTCGAACACTCATAATCTCCCTCAACAAGGTATTGCGGAAAGAAGTTCATATGTAAATCTGCTGTCCTGTAATCCGTTGTTTGAGATGATCCGTCTTTACTTCCGAGATCAAGCAAGAGAAGATTCATTTTAACAGCTGCAACCCTTACTGATCCTGCTTCGTAAGGCCTTCCTGTCTCTTTTGCAACAAGTTCCTGGAGCTGGCTCGAATTGATTTCTCCATCCTTATCAATGACAGTAAATGCTCTCCACTCCCCATCCTGCCAGGAATATACTGTTGTATCCCATGCAGACGGTCCGCCAGTTACGAACGTAAAATGGACTATCTCTATCTCATCAAAATTTCTGCATGCAATATCCTGAAACTGGATCACCTCTCCCTCATTGGGACTAGCAGAATAATCATCCGTCGTAAATGTCCCTTTACGGGTAAACTCAAAGACATAATGCTGCCCTTCACGCTTTATCACGTCCGGTTTATGATCACCATCAAGATCCCTGTCCTTATATTCAAGAATCACATCCCCGATATCACCTTCGTAATCATGGTATTTTCCGCCATCGAAAAGAGTGATTGAATATTTTGTCACTGCATCTTCAATACACATACGGTTTGTCGGCATTATAAACTCATCAGCCAGGCTTACCCAGTCGAGCCCCCATCACTTCTCAAGTTTTATTACATACATCTGCAACATTTCATCATAAGTCTGACTATAGAATTCTTCTTTCAACAATCCACCGCAGTTCTTTATTACTCCCACTGAAGCAAGGTTCTCCTTATCACAAGAAACCAATACTTCCCGAATTCCTATTTTATTACATACTTTGAGCCCTTCAGTGAGCATGTCTGTTCCATAGCCATTTCTTCTTTCGGTCGGTCTAACAGAATAGCCTATATGACCACCTTCTTTACGAAGGAAATCATTTAAGGCAAGGCGAATGTTGATCATCCCGATGATCCTGTTATCTGTTTCTCTAACATAGAAATATGTCAGACCAGGCACCTTCGTTTCCTGCAGATTAGCTATATCCATAGCTCCAATAAGTCTGTCCAACCACTTTTCATATGTAGATTCTTTTAAAAACCAGTCAAGTGCTCCGCTTCCATTTATTTCTGATCCGTATTCATAGAACTCATTTATATACTCAATTGCCTTATCTTTATAGACTAAAGTAGGAAATACTAATTTCATCCCTTCACGCATAATTTCATCCTTGTGTCTTTGCTCCTGATCACTCCGCCTCTTCTCTAACAAACTCAAAAGATTTTCCACCATCTTTTGAAGCATAAATGCCTACGGTATATGCTCCGTCAAGTGCTTCACTATGATGATCTCCATCGGGCCCCTGACCAACCTTCAGGTAGATAGTATCCTTCTCTTCCCAAGCTTCTTCCAGCATTACAAAGGGATTATAATACTCTCCCGTCGGAAGCTCTATTTTAGGGGAAGGAAGAATTACCTCCCTAAAGCTTTTTCCTCCGTCGAATGTTTCGAACAGCATACCCTCACTGCCACCTGAGTATGATAACGCAGCAAAGCCGGTATCCCCATCATCCAGGAATGAAATAAACTTTGCCTCTCCTCCGTGCTGGTTGAAAGGGTCCTGATTTATGAGCTCTGCGGTGTCAGGATTTCCTTTTTCATTAAATTCCAAAAGAACGTAAAAACTGCTTCCCAAAGCGCGGTCTATGGGCACAAGAGCATACTCTCTCCCATCAGAAAAATCATATGCCACTTCATAATCATATGTGGCCCACTGTTTTATTACATCATCAGTTATCTCATCAGTAGCTTCAATCTCATCGGCAGATTCAGTATCAGCAGAATCAATGGGCATTGCTCCTCCGAACGCACTATATTCATAATTTAAGTAACGTTCTATACTGGTATACAGGTTATTGTAAAAGCCTGTCCTGTCTTCAGAATAGTTATCCAGTCTGAGCATATTATTAAAATATAATCGCACATTGCCATAACCCGGAGTAGCGGCTGTAAAGCCGGTTGCGTCATACATTGTCTTCGCTTTGTTGTACGGAAGCCGCTCAAAGCAGTTGTCAAGCCACTCGCATATATCATCACAATAGGGATTTATGTCCAGAGCACCGGGACCGTTCATAGATATAACCGGTATATATACAATGTCTGAAGGATCTTCTCCTTTTTTTACATCCCATTCTACGCTTCTGTTAAACCTCTCTGGGAAAAGTTCTTCAGTCACAGCCTTAAATACTTCCTGAGGATAACTGTCATGCATGGCCAGACCAGTATCCGCGTGAAAATCAATACCATCAGCTCTGATGGCATACCCATCTTTATCTTTGATTACCTTATCAACCCTATGAATGTCGTACCGATCCTTTAAGATATCCTCAATTTCTTCATTGGTATAGCCTGAAAAAGAATCCCGACCATCGTAGAATATCTCGACTTCCCGATCTGGTTGTTCGCTACCCATAAAAGTTATTACAGCACCATACTTCATCCATTCCACGGAATAATTGTCCGGTCTAAACTGCCCTCCATCATCGGCTATATCCTCACAAAATGTCTCTATGATCTTGCCACCGTCCTTAACCGTTACTTTGGCATGAGAATAACCAAAAGGCCAGTCAGCTTCTCCAACCGATTGAAAAAGGATGCTGTATCTCCCATCTGGAGACTCTTCGAGCCCGACTTTAGTAATCTTCCATGACATTTCGTATTTTATCATCAACAAAAATATTATCAGGATTCCTGCAAGCGTGCATACTATCGTAAGAGCAACCCTGATCGCTTTTTTTATCATTATTTTTTTCTCTATTAAACCCACAGCTCCTTGGCGAATGATCACGGGAACTGCAATGAAGAACGAAATCAAAAAATATCTATATAAGATTCCAACAAATCCGGTGTCAATGATCTCGTTTCTATATCCACGTTTCTCCACTACAAACCGCGATTTTTCTTTCTCATTTATCCTGGATTAAAAATAGTCGGAAACTACCTTTGTACCTTAATAAGTTCTATTTCATCATTCATTTTCACAAAACCATACTTCTCATACATTGCATTGGCGTCCTTGTTCTCTGCCAAGTTTATCCTTTATAGAAATCCTCTATCTTTGGTATCCCACAAAAATAGACGGATCAGGAAAAGCGCTCCTCTTATGCAAAGCTCTGAGCACATGGCGATCCACGCTCCCTTAAGTCCGTATTTTGAACCGAGAATATATGCCAAAGGAATTCTGACCACCCAAACGCTAAGAAGGTTAAGAACACTTGATAAAAGAGTCTCTCCTGCTCCCCTGAATACACCGGCAGCTACAATTGATGCTCCGTATAAAGGCTCAGCAAATGCTTCTATCCTTAGTATCTGGGTTCCAAGTTTCCTGATTTCTGTATCAGGGGACAAAATCCCTATCATGAATGGTGCAAATACCCACATGAGAGCTCCGCTGATACCCATGATAATCATCCCCAATATGACTGCCATCCAGCCAAGCCTTTTCCCGAGGTTTTTTCTCCTTGCTCCGATACACTGCCCTACTATCGTCGTTGCAGCTACTCCTATTCCATAGCCCGGCATATAGCATAGGCCTTCTGCTGTTATCGAGAATGAATTTGCAGCAACGGAAACCGTTCCAAATGGTGAAACAATACGGGTAAATGCAACATAGGCAAATCCCATGATGATATTGTCAATAGCCACGGGGACCGCTATTTTTAAAGCTACAATAAGTTCATTTTCTACAAATCCTTTTAATCCGACAGGTTTCTTTTCCCTTCTTCTGACAATGCTAAGTGAATATGATCTTACAAGTAGTATGTACAACATGACCGTTGCGATTATTACAAAGGAAAAAGCTGTTCCAAGTGCTGCTCCCATTACCCCATAATGAGGAATAAGAAGTGCATTAAAAAAGACATCCAGCGCACACATGATAACATTCAGTATACTTGGAACACGGATATTTCCACTTGACTGGATCATTCCCTGTGATGCAAACAGCATCTCCCTTGCAGGAATTGACAGGGCAAAAATAAGGAAATATGCCGTTGCATCCTTTTTTATGGCAGCTTCTCCTCCCATCCATGCAGGAAGCTTTGAACTTACCATGACTCCTATTACCATAATGAATAAGCTAAAAAGCAGACAACAAAGAAGTCCCCATCTTACAATTACACGAGCGCCTTCTTCATCTTTTGCACCTATCCTGTGAGCTACACATACTGAAAAGCCCATTGCTGCAGCTGTCAGTATACCTCCAATAAGCCATGTACTGCTCGACACAAGTCCTATGGAAGCTGAAGCATTTGCCCCAAGATGCCCAACCATGGATGCATCTATGTATTGCATAATTATTGATGATATCTGAGCCAGAATAGCCGGGAAACTCAGTCTCAATATAAGTATTATTTCTTCTTTTGTAGTTAATTTCTGGCCATTCCTTATGACCGATAACGAATCTCTCAAATTATCTCCTAAACAACGGTAATATAAATTATAAAACAGTTTTTTCCTTTCAAAGCGATATTATGTTGCATCCGTGTTACCCAGTATAAATTTGTAAACGGGCACTACTTCTATTATATGGTCACCTTTAACTATTATTCGTTCTTCCTCATTGGTCACTATGATAAGGCGTTGTATACCTTCTGTTTTTTCAGCAAAAGATATGAGACTTTTAGTTTCTCTGTCTTCTGCTGTTTCCAAACTATATGCAACCTGAATAGCACAGTTTTCTTCGGGAAGGTAGAAATCAATATCTATTCCTGTTTGTGAGGATTTGAAATAGTAAACCTCTTCGCCAAACCTGCGCTTTAAATACACTGCTACTGCATTTTCCAAAAGCGCAGATGGTTTGTCTATCAGGAACAATGACAAAAGGCCATTATCGTAAAAATAGAATCTTGGAGTACTCTCTTTTTCTGCAAACTTAGAGACATAATTCCTGTTTCTAAACAGAAGATATGCATTTTCTGCATAAGAAGTATAATCTATCATGGAGTCTGTTGATGTCTTGATTCCGGTTGCCTTTACATTTCCCGCCAGTGTATTAAAAGAAATCTCATGCATTACTGTCTCGGCTATTTTCTTTATCATGAGTCTGAGAGCCATCTTATTATTTACTTTTTCACGTTCTATAATATCGCCAAGGAGAACCTTCTCATAGACACTCTTAATATATTCTCTTTTGTTTGATAAAAGCTGTGCTTCAGGAAAACCGCCACTCGAAATATACTCCTGGCATCCTCTACGAACCTTTGCAACTTTAGAGGTCGTCAAAAGTGCCTTATCATCATGTGATATCTCCTTATAATCAAGAGACTCTCTAAAAGAAAAAGGCATGATCATTTTGGACAGATATCTGCCTCCAAGAACTTTTTCCATCTCAGAGCTAAGCATTTTCGCGTTACTTCCGGTTATATACACATGTTTTTTCTGATCTGCCATTCTCCTGGCAAAATGTTCCCATCCATCTATGATCTGGATTTCATCGAAGAAATAGTATATTTCTTTGGCATCTGTAAGCTCATAGGCAGTCTCGACTATGTCATTAAAGTCATCCTTAGTGAACCCCAAAAGTCTGTCATCCTCGAAATTAAGATAAACTATTTGAGACCAGTCACACCCTGCTTCAACAAGTTCTCTGGCAATCTTATATAAAAGGGTCGATTTTCCAGCTCTTCTAAGTCCCACCAAAATATAATTGACATTTTTTTCGAAATCATAGTCACGGCCTATAATCTCAGCATTTTGTATTAGCTCAATCTGCTCTAAAATAACATGCTTCAAGATATTGTGATTCATAGCGGCCTCCACCTATCATGTTTAAACGATACTCTACGTTTATTTTATCGTGTCCACACGACGAAATCAACCGTATTTATCTCATGGTTAAGATAACTCCCTACTCTTTTTGGTCATTCGTAGTGCAAGTTTTGGTTTTACATCATCATTAGGTCTTGTTCAATAAAATTGTTCGCAACTCTTACCAGCTGATAGTAAAATATCTATAGGCATTTCAATGGGTGGGGTATTTTAATGTATGAAAGGAGATTTCAAATGTCTAAGTATGATGTATTGGGTAGTCCGTACAAGATCGGGAATTTAGAAATCAAGAACAGATTCGCTGTAATTCCCATGACTATGGGAGGATTGTCCTATGATGAGGAGGGTGGCTTCAGCGACAACCTCATCAATTATTTTGAGCTCAGAGCAAAAGGAGGTTTTGGCAAGGGGCAAATCCAATATTCAAAGCTATAAATAATCTCACGCTTAGCACAACAGTGCACAGAACTGTATGAACAGACACCCTTAACTCTATTTTATAAGGAAATATTCTCAAAATCTGTTTTTCTGATTTTAGATAGAACTCTATTTTGATATAGATATATTTATTATATATCAATATTTTATATATTATTAGTGCATTTTACCATCATGGCCTACTGCCCCACTCCCCTGTGAAATCGGGCCCTGGAGACATTAAACCGCAATATCATCCAGAGCCCGATTTTAAAATTATTTAATTTTCTGTCCATCTGAAAAGGCATTTCCTACCTTCTCTCCAATTCCAATATAAGCATTGTTAAATGGATCAAATGCTATAGGCTTCAGCTTTTTCATATCTACCTTGCCATCTGTAATCACACTGTCATCAGCACTTACGTTTACTATCTCTCCAACAAGGATTCCATCAGAAAAGCTCTTAACTTTACATTCCAATGCCAGTGGAAGCTCGTCAATAAGCGGGGCATCCACAAATTCACTCTTTGTTGCATGGAAACCTGCTTTTTCAAACTTATCCGGAACCTTTCTTCCAGATTCTATGCCTACATAATCACACGCAACTACCTGATCTTCAGTAGCCATGCTTACAGTAAAAGCACCTCTTTTAGTAAAATTATCAGTTGTCTTGTGCTCTGAAAGGCTGATAGAGATCTCATTAAAATCTGTTGTGATACCCCATGCTGCATTCATAGCATTAGGTACACCATTTTCATCATATGTTCCGATGATAAGGACCGGCTGCGGATACATAAGGGGCTTTGCCCCAAAGTTTGTTCTGCTCATTCTATATCTCCTTTTATTTGTAGTTTTTAACACCCTTTTCCATCTACTGAACAGGAAGTACCTTCTTCCTGAGGATGGACTACCTCTATTTTCAGTTCTGTAAAATAGTTCTCCCAATCAAGGGTTATTTCCCCATCTTCTGTAATAAGTGCAGGGATACCAATATATCCATTTTCCTTGGCATCATTAAAGACTTCTTCCTTATCACGGAGTTTCAAAAATTCCTTAAGGCCTTTCAAGTTCTGAGTGATATCGATATTTTCATAATCAATATTGTTTTTGTCCAGATTGTACTTACATTCTATGCAGTCAGGACACATTCCGCTTCCATATACTTTTAACATATTACCTCAAATCTTTCTATTATTGTATCTATTACATAATCTGCTTTCAACTCACCAAGCTTTTTATAATGCGGCTGCTTACCATGGCTCGTTGTAGCATCCACGTTCTGCCATTTTTCAACAAGAAGTACTTCATCGCTGTCAGCTACAGGCACTGTCAGCTATGGCATTTCCATATCCTTTTCTGTTTGCTGTTACTATAAACACCGGTGCACCGTAATAGAAATTATAATTACCTGTCTTGGATGCATTTATAGAATTTTTTAGAGAAATATAGGTGTCTTCTGTTATTTCCATTCTGCCAAATTCTGTTTTCACAAGCTATGACAACTCTTTAAGAAATTCTTTATCCGTGATTACAAGAAAATGCGAGGACTGACTGTTAGATCCGCTTGATGCAAAGCGTCCTGCTTCTATTATTTTCTCAATTATCTTTTTATCCGGAGCTTCATCCTTATCAAAGCAATGATTATATTCAATCTTCTACATCTTTTGTAGGATCAAAGCCCAATCGTTTTTAACGCCTGATCCAGATCTGCGATAATGTCTTCCACATCCTCAAGTCCTACACTAAATCGGATAAATCCTTTTCTGAATTTTTCAGGATACAGGTCTATCCTCTCGTCATAACTTGGCTGCGGGAAAATAAGACTCTCATCATGTCCTAATGAAACTGCAAACGTAATTATCTGCAGCGCTGAACAGAATCTCTCAACTTCTTTGTCATCAGCATTGATACCAAAAGATATAACACCGCCAAATCCGTTCTTCATCTGACGTTTTGCAATCGCATAACCTGAATTGCTTGAAAGTCCCGGATAGGATACAAAAGTAACATTATCCCGTAGCTCCAGCCACTGTGCTATCTTCATAGAAGACTCATTTATCTTTTGCATACGTAGAGGAAATGTCACAGAGCCACGGAATATCTGCCAGGCATTGAATGGACTTATCACCGCTCCGACATTAACCTGCGCTTCATAACGTATACGGTCCATTGTTTCAAGATCATTCGATATAATGGCACCACCCTGTGCATCCCCATGACCATTGATATATTTTGTGAGAGATTCCACTACAAAATCTGCCCCATATTCAAGTGGCTTCTGATTAAATGGTGAGGCAAAGGTATTGTCAACAGAGACCAGCGCTCCATTCTCATGTGCTATCTTTACTATAGCTTCAATATCTGTTACTCCGTTAGTGGGATTATCCGGTGTTTCTATATGTACTAGTCTGGTGCCAGGCGTTATTGCTGCCTTAACAGCCTCGGTATCGGTCATATCCACCATTACTGTTTCCACACCAAATTTCCTATTAAAAAGCTCATGGAACATCCTGTAGACTGCCATGTAGCTTACATTTGGGTAAACAACCCTGTCCCCTGTTTTCAGAAGTGTCCAGAATAAAGCGTGAAGTGCTCCCACTCCGCTAGCCAAAACAATTGCATCATCAGCATCATGTAATGCTGCTATCTTTTCCTCCAACCAATGCTGGTTAGCATTACCATTTCTTGCATACATTAGTATATCTGTTGAAGAATAGTTTACCTGTGAGAGATCATCCGGAAGTTTGTAACTGTTTGCCATGTGAAGAGGTCGCCTCACAGCTCCTGTTTCTGCATCATAACCTGTTCCTGTATGTATTGCTTGTGTATTAATTCCCAATCCCTTATAGGGATTATCTTTCTTTGCCATGTTTTTGTCACCTCCGAACATTATCAGTCAGCGAAAAAAGCAAGCAACTAGTGTACTGACATGTTGACAATTAATCAAAGTCGCTCCCTGCCTTAAAGGACAGGGTACAGCGATTTGAGTTTGATTCTTGCATCAGATGTTTTGAATTGCCAATCTACAGTTGCTTTATTTGAATTACGCTCATCTTCCCAAGTGCTGAGTTCTTTTATAAGCAAATCAATATTTGATATCCGTCGTGATAGGCACTGCCTTGTCATAACATTGAGTTCTATTTCGGCAATATCAAGCCAACTTCCATGCTTGGGAGTATAGTGTAT
>NZ_AUJU01000024.1 GCF_000424385.1 Butyrivibrio sp. LC3010
GTTCTTTACAACAGGGCGAATTTCATCATCCGACAGTATGCTTCTGCCATAGAGGCATTTGACTCTTACAGGCCTCTTTTTCCCAATCAGATGCAGGTGTATAAACTTGTAAGTGAAAACCTTGAAGGGACAAAATACCATGCAGCTGGCTCATGGCTTTCTTATAATGCCCTTGACTATCTTTTGAAGAGTACCAGGGATAAGGCATACTATGGGCTTCCTTCTCAGGCTAACCAGCAGATACTTAAGCTTCTTCTTAGGGATTACAAATCATTTTTTAAAGCAGTGAAGACATACGCCAAGACACCATCTGCATTTACGGGGCGTCCCCGCATGCCGGGTTATGTACGCCAGGGAAAATACAAGACTGCCATCCTTACGAATCAGATATGCAGGATAAAGGATGATTCCTATATACGTTTTCCCGGAACAACAGATACTTTAAAACTTGGCAGGGACCTTCCCCAGCCCCAGGGAAAACTTAAGGAAGTACGGATAAAACCACATGGTAAGGACTTTGTGATGGATGTGGTGATCGATGTCTTAACAGTGGGTATAGAGCCTTTGGATGACAAGGATGTTCTCAGATCTCTTTCATCAAAAGATGACATTTCCGATATCAGGGTCATGTCGATAGATCCGGGTACGGACAATATAGCAGCCGTAGCGAACAACTTTGGAGCAGAACCGTTTGTGATAAAGGGCGGACTGATAAAGTCCGTAAACCAGTTCTACAACAAAGAAATGGGGCGGCTTTCTTCATGTGCCATGAAGTGCAATAATAGATACCGTACCAGGAAAATGAGCATGCTCACAGAAAAACGCAACAGGCGCATAAAGGATGAGTTCCATAAGATAAGCAGACAGCTAGCAGACTATGCGAGGGATAACCACGTAGATGCAGTAGTGATGGGGCATAACGTATTCCAGAAACAGGAAGCGGGTATGGGGCATATTAGTAACCAGAATTTTGTGCAGATACCAATGCTGATATTTGCAGATATGCTTAGATATAAACTTGCTGAATACGGGATCAGGTTTGCGCTTACAGAAGAGAGCTATACATCCAAAGCGGATTTCCTTGCGATGGATGCAATCCCTGTGTATAAAAAGGGAAGTAATGCTGACTATGTTTTTTCAGGAAAAAGGATAAAACGTGGACTTTACAGGCACTACGATGGGACAATAACAAATGCAGACATAAACGGAGCTGCAAATATCTTAAGAAAAGTATTCCCAAAGGTAACCCAATGGGATAGGGGCATAGTGGACATGCCCTGTTCTTTGGGATGCGTTAAGCATCCCAAAGGTTCATGCCGCTTTGCGGCATAACAGAAACCTCTTCCGACGCAGAGTCGGTGGAGGTAGTTCATAAGCCTGTGACGGAATACAAGAACATGAAGGAGCCTTTTGACTATCTTCATGCTACTGACTATGGTTATGATAATCTTACACGACATGATTTTTATGGAAAACGCACGTTTTCCGCAGATGAATACGTGATGTATTGCGGTACGCATAGCGATCACATTTTGATTCCCGAGCCGTATAAAACAAAGTTTTTCGAAGGACTGCGGAGTGCGGTGCTTGCGGGCGGAGATAAAGTAGAGTTCCGGGATACCTATGTGCTGTATCTTGCGAAGAAACCGGCGTAAGCGGATAGTAAACAGCATTATGCATGTAAAGTGTTTATTACTTTGCATGCATAATGATTTTGTTTGTTGCTTCATACTGCAAAAAACACAACTACCCTTAAAATACTCATTATATTAGAGGGTAGCGTACTGCAACAAGGAATATATGCCGCAAATAAGAGAAGGATTTTATGCAGGTTCAAGTCTTTGATTTGGACACGAAAGTGCTTTTGAAAGTTCCTTTCGATAACAACTGTTTTCGGCAGTTTTACTAATGGTCAAAGATAATTTTAAAAGCTAAAATATGTTTACTTGAAGAGATTCGAAGATTCTTCAGATAATAGAGGCCAGGCAGTGCTATGGGATACCCACGGTGTTGTCTGGCTTCGCCAATTAATCCGGATCACCAGACAATAAATAAAAAAGGCACTTGAGATCAGGCATTCTTTCCATAATATCAGCGTCAGACAGTTTTATTCCGGTAGTTCCGATTTGCTCTACGTCATAAGAAGCAACAACATTGCTATATTTTCAACCGAAACAGAGCCTGTTTCAAATATACTACTTGAAACAGGCCCTGCATAATCTTTGATACTTTCTATTGGAAAATTTTGTAAACAATAGAATTGACCTCGAGCATCCGGAGGAATCACTGATTTATCATCTTTCTGTATTGTGTTGGAGTCATTCCTTTTTCCTGCCTGAATATTCTGGTGAAATAAGTAACATCAGGAATTCCGCATGAATTAGCCACTTCCTGAATCTGAAGATCAGTGGCATTTAAAAGGAATATTGCATGTTCAAGGCGTTTAAAATTAACATAGCCGGTGAAAGTTTTGGATGTTTCTTTTTTAAATAATGTAGCCAGATAGCTTTTATTAAGTCCAAGGCTAGCGGCTGTACTTTGTAATGTGAGTTCTGTGTTTGTCAAATTTTGCATAATGTGGTTTAGGACTTTTTGCATTGTAGCTGAATAGCCTGTTGTGGAATTGTGCTGAACCATTGTGCAGTATTTTTTAAGTATTTCTCTGTGAATATCCTTATCCTGGTTAGGAGATGTCATATTCTCAATTTTTATAGCCATACGTCTGGACATCTCATCAAGATGGATGGGATGGACATTACCCCTTTCAGCGCCTTTGCGGCAGATGGTGTTGAAGGCAAGGAGATTATTCTTTTTACTTCTAAGTGTGCTTGTGGAGCGGTTGTCGATATTGCTGAGAGCCTGATCGGTGCTGTATTTCATGGCAGAGTTGAAGTCTCCTCTTGAAATGGAATCAATAACTTTTTCTTCTAATCCATAGCGGTATTCGAGTCTCTGCATAATATCTTCATAATTGTTATTATCCATGGCAGTCAGATAATCGGTATCGCCTTTAACAGGCTGCTTAAGATATTCTATTCTGAAATTCCCGATTCCATAGACATTTTCGCCAAGGGTTTCAAGGAAAGCCTCAATTACGGAACTGTCACGAAGACAGGGAATGGTTGCTAAATACTGATTTATAAAAGAGTGCAGTGATGAAGGAATTCCAAGTTTATCGCAGATTTCAGTGGTGCGATATACTCCGGAAATTTCTGTAAGGTATGGACCTATATATAGTGAAGTTTCAAGCTCCTGGTTTGGAACCGGAATTAATATATAGTGACATTCGTACATATCACTCAACATATAGATTATGTGATTATCGGTAAAATGGGGATCTATTCCTTCAAACTGTGTTACGGATACAGATGTTGGTTGCAGAATAGCTCTCCTAAGTCCCAGGTCAATTTCATCTGATAAAGGCTCATTTATGTTAACAACGTGGTTACCTAAATTTAATTTATTAAAAAAAGACACTGCATAATTTAAAAACTGATTTTGCATAATATAACAAAACCTCCATAGTAATCTCTAGTTGGGCGCTCCCTAGAATATAGAACTGAAATATATCTAAAAAGAAATTATATTATATTTTCCAGTGTAAATAGAACTATATTTTGATGACATTGTATTATATTTTGTTTATGAGATAAAGAGTAAATATAATACTAAAATGAATAAATATAGTTCTTTTTGCTTTTCAAAAATAAGATTATTATAACCTCACAAAAAACATGTTGTATTGGGGACAACATAAATTAGGAGGGTAATTATGGAACAGAACATTAGCGGTGTTAACAGGGCCAAATGGTGGCAAATAGCAGGACTTGCACTTAATGACGTTGCTACCAATTTATATATGTGGGAGATGATTTTTATCTCATATTATCTGAATGGTATTGTTGGTGCCGGGGTGGTAATCGCATCTTCTCTTGCGACAGTAATGAGACTGTGGGATGGAATCACGGATCCTATTATAGGAATCATTCTTGATAAGACTGGTGGAAAGTTCGGAAAGAACAGACCTTTTCTTGTAATTGGTCAGCTCATAATGCTTGTGATGTCAGCATTTATGTTCTTTGTAACACCTAAATTTCCAAAGGCAGCACAGTTTGCAGTATTTGTAATATTCTATGCTTTATACATCATAGGTTACACATGCCAGTGCGTAGTTACAAAATCAGCTCAGACATGTCTTACTAATGATCCGAAGCAGAGACCTACATTTGGAATTTATGCCGGAATTTTTGGCTCCATATTCTTCACAGTAGCTCCTCTGTATTCATACACATATCTTTTAGGAAAGCATCAGTATCAGTTCGGAATGGAATACTTCCAGGAAATGTGGGTAGTTGTAGCTGTTCTTTCTTTCGTTCTTACAGCAATAGCATATATCGCTATCAGAGGAAAAGATAAGCCTGAATTTTACGGAATTGGCAATGGCCTGGAACAGAAAGTCAGCATTAAGGATTACATTGAGGTTCTTAAGAAAAATCGCGCATTACAGATGCTTGTAATTTCAGCTTCTACAGATAAGCTTGCAACTTCAATGAACGGAAATGCGACAGTAGCAATTATCGTATATGCAATTATCTGCAAAAACGCAGGAGCAGCAGGACTGGTTGGTACTTATACTCTTGTTCCCAGCATAATAATTCTTTTCCTTGGAATCGGTTATGTGGCAAGAAAGTTTGGACAGATGAAGGGATTCAAGTATTCAAGCTATGCAGCACTCTTTACTATGATTGCTCTTATCGCTATGTTTATTTTTGGTGATCCCACTCAGCTTTCACTTCCAGGAGATGGAAAGTTTGCAGGATGGAATACATTTTCACTGGCATTTGTAGTACTTATGGTTCTTTATACAGGATTTAAGCAGATAGCCGGAAGCCTGGTTTATCCTATGACAGCAGATTGCACGGATTATGAAGTATATAGAAGTGGAAAATACGTACCGGGACTTATCGGAACAGTTTTCAGCTTTATTGATAAGCTCATCTCATCATTGGCACCACTTATCATTGGCGTTCTTTGCGCAGCAGTAAGCTCTTCATCTGAGCTTCCTACAGCTGAGACACCATATTCTGCAGGACTTGCAGCAGTTGGCCTGTTCTGCATGTTTGGAATTATTATTTTTGGATATCTCTGCAATATAATTGCAATGCATTTCTATCCGCTTACTAAGGAAAAAATGGAATCTATTTCAGCAGACATTGCGAGAATAAAGAGAGAATCAACAAATGAAAGTAAAATTGAATTAAAAAAAAAGGGAGCATGATATAAATGGTAGATCTTAAGGCAAAGCCCTTTAACCTTAATAGCGAACAAATAAGTTGGGTACATAATACATTAGAATCTTTGAGTGAAGAGGAGAAAATAGGACAGCTTTTCATAAATCTCACAGTACAGAGGGATAAAGAGACACTGTCAAAGCTTGTGAACGAATACCACATTGGTGGTGTTCGTTGGCAAGGCGGTACACTTGAAGAGGTCTATGAGCAGAATAAATATTTCCAGGAAAATAGCAAGGTTCCGGTGCTTATAGCAGCCAATACGGAGGCTGGAGGAAACGGTGCTGTTTCTGAGGGAACGCTGGTAGCATCAGGAGCTGCCTGCGGAGCTTCAAAAAGCGATGAAACAGTCAGAGATATGGCTGCAGTTGGAGCTGAGGAAGCAAAAGCAGTAGGCTGTAACTGGGTATTTGCACCTGTTTGCGATGTGGTTTCAAACTGGAGAAATACAATAGTAAATACCAGAGCTTTCGGAAATGATCCTAAACTTGTTGCCGAGCGTTCGCTTGTATATATGAAAGAGAACATGAAAAGGGGTATTGCCTGTGCTGCCAAGCACTTTCCGGGCGATGGTTCTGAAGAAAGAGATCAGCACCTGGTTATGGGATGCAACGATCTGTCAGTAGAAGAGTGGGATGAAAGTTTCGGTTATGTGTACAAAACTCTTATTGATGAAGGTCTTGCAAGTATCATGGTTGGACATATATGCCAGCCTGCTTATTCGAAAAAATTTATTCCTGGAATCAAAGACGGTGAAATAAAGCCGGCAACCCTTTCGCCTGAACTGCTTCAGAATTTACTTAGGGACCAGCTTGGATTCAACGGACTCATTGTAACTGATGCGTCTCATATGGTTGGACTTACTGCATCAATGTCAAGAAAAGACTATATTCCGGGCGTTATAGCAGCCGGATGTGACATGATTCTGTTTTTCAATGATCCAAAAGAAGACATCGGATATGTGAAAGAGGGTCTTGAGAGCGGGGTAATCTCAAAGGAAAGATTCGAAGATGCACTCCTTAGAATTCTTGGACTTAAGGCTATGCTTGGCTTAAATGAGCTTAAATTCCCTGGGAAAGAAGGTCTTAAAACAGTTGGATGTGATGCTCATCATGAACTTGCTGCTAAAGCTGCAGATGAAAGTATAACTCTTGTAAAGGATACCCAGGGCGTACTTCCGGTAAATCCTGCAGATAAGAAAAAACTCAGATTATATTTTATTGAGAGTGCACCGGTATCCATGGCAAATGGTGCTGACAAAGCAAAGGCAAACCTTATTAAAGAGCTGGAAGCTGCTGGATTTAATGTAACTGCGCCAAAAGACTATTATGAATATGAAATGGAAGGACCAAGTCCTTTTAATAAGTTTAAGGTAATGAGTCATGAGTCACGTGAGAAATTCAAGAAAAACACAGATCTGGTTCTGTTTGTCATAAACATGAAGGGATATGCTCAGACTAACAATGTCAGATTATGTTATGATGCATCACACTCATCACAGAATCCATGGTTTGTCGGAGAAGTTCCTACAATAGCTATTTCGCTGAATTATACGAATCATCTTATAGATGTGCCTATGATGAAAACCTTTATAAATGCATATGCTGATTCTAAGGAATATCTTCATGCTTTGGTTGAAAAAATCGTTGGAAAATCAGGGTTTAAGGGTACTGCAAATGATTTGGTATGGTGCGGGCGCTGGGATACAAAATTGTGATTTTGAGGTCGATTTTGTCCGCAATAAGCAAAAAAGTTTAAAAATCTAAAAAATGATAATAAAGCCATTCATTGCAGGTTTATATGCAATGAATGGCAATATTTATAGAAGGAAGAGAAATATGTCAGTTTTTGATAACTTTATTAAAAAGAATAATTTCATAGTATGTATAGATTCTGATGGCTGTGCCATGGATACAATGAATATTAAGCACATTAGATGCTTTGGCCCCTGTATGGTGGATGAGTGGGACCTTGATCAGTGGAGAGATGACATTTTAAACAGATGGAATGAGATTAATCTGTTTTCAAAAACAAGAGGAATAAACAGATTCAAAGGCCTTGCGATGATGCTGTCTGAAGTGAATGATAAATACTGTGAGATAGATGGTATAAAGGCTTTATGCACCTGGACTGAGGATGCACCTGAGTTATCAAATGATGCAATGGAAAAAATGATTAATGCAAATGAGATTTTTGCTAAGGCACTAAATTGGAGCATAGCTGTTAATAAAGGAATAGATGCGTTACCAAAGGAGGAGATTAAGCCTTTTGGAGGAGTTAAGGAAGCCCTTGAGGAAATACACAAGCATTGTGATATTGCTGTAGTTTCAAGTGCTAATCCGGAAGCAGTTAAAGCCGAATGGGACAGATTTGGACTTTTACCCTATGTGGATGTTGTGTGCACTCAGGATATGGGAAGTAAGGCATTTTGTATTGGTGAACTGGCAAAGAAGGGATATGCATTATCAAATATCCTTATGTGCGGTGATGCAGTTGGAGATCTTAATGCTGCAAATTCAGTAGGGGTACACTATTATCCCATCCGCGTAAGGCATGAAGAGGAATCCTGGAAAGAACTTTTGGCTGAGACAATGCCAAGATTTCTTAAAGAAAATTTTGATATGGAGTATCAAAAAGAACTTATTGATAAGTTTATGGATAACTTCTAGGAAAAAATGATATTATTGAATTAAAGATAAGTAGAAGTTTGCCACATTATTGATGAGCCAATATCAAGCAGATATTTGTACATAGTTTCTTAAATAACCAGACAGGTTATTTTGCAAAGTGGAGATGAATCTATGGTAAAGACAGTAGTTATCGAGGATATGAACCATCTTTATGAGCTTTTAAATGAGCAGGCATATCGTTCTGATATCAAGAGAAACAGAAATCTCTATGTCTACAGGGGACAGCCGGATGCTTCATTCGTGCTGACAACCAGCCTTGCAAGGAACTGTAAGGAAAAGAAAAAAGAGCTTGAACCATGTATGCTCAGAAATTTCACGAAATATGCAGTTCTTGAAGAACCCTCAATTGAGAAATCTGTGTGGCGGCAAATGATTTTTGGACAGCATCATGGGCTTCCCACAAGACTTCTTGATTGGTCATTTTCACCGCTTATTGCGCTGCACTTTTCAGTGACGGAAAGTGATCTCGAAGATATGGAAAGCAGAGACAGTGCTGTCTGGCGCACGGATATCCATGAGCTTCATGATCTTCTTCCGGAAAAATATAGGGCTATATCTGATAAATACAGTACAACAGTTTTCTCAGTAGATATGTTGGCGGAGGCCTGTGAGAGTCTTGCTATGTATGATTCAGACATGGGAGATTCGGCTATGCTTATGATAGAACCTCCGTCTGTAGATGTGAGAATTGTCAATCAGTATTCTTTTTTCTCGGTAATTCCAAGCAAGATGAATGATATTGAAGGATTTCTTGATGCACATACAAAAAACACGGTTCGCTACATTATAAGTAAGAAGATCAGATGGCAGATAAGAGATATGCTGGATCATCAAAATATCTCAGAACGCATCGTATATCCGGGGCTGGATGGGCTTTCTAAATGGCTTGGACGCCATTACTATGTCAGATGATTTTTGGTAATAGTGAAGGTGATTTAACAGCTTTAAACTTTTAAAACATAATAAAAACAAGGCTGCTAAACAATTATTTGTCTGGCAGCCTTTAATTTTATGAGATTTTAAGCGTAGTGTCTTATGCGAAGATCGATGCCGGTTTTACTGGATAATTCCTTGCATTTTGTAATTTCATCTTTAGGCAGAACGTCTACGATGGACCATTTTACATTCTTAATACGTTTTTTGCATTCCACAGCAAATTCTACCATCTTATTAAATGCATCCGGTACCTGAGGCCTTGTAACTTTTTCATATTCTTCGCTGCCGGGAGCATTAAGACTTATGGAAACGCTGTCAATAATATCGGCAAGCTCGGGAACAATGTTTCTTCCGTTTTCTTCGTTGCCAAGACCATTGGTATTGAGACGGATTTTCAGATGCTTTTCTTCCTTTGCAACCTTTGCTGCAGCAAGAAGAATATCGAGCTCACAGGTCGGCTCACCGTATCCACAGAAGACAAGCTCATCAAAGCCTGTGAAGTCATAATTTCTTATCGCTTCAATAACCTCTTCTTTTGTAGGATTTACTTGATGCCACAGAGTATCTGCATCACCTATACCGTCTTTTAAGAATCTTATGCAGAAAGTACATCTGCAATTACACTTATTTGTGATGTTCGCATACACTGAAGTTTTGTATGTATATAAAATATCTGCCATTTCTATTTACCTCGAAAACTCTATTTCTGACTTACATAGTCAGATTCTGATTTTTAATAGTCAAAATCTTACTCTTATGATACTCAGATCTTTTAAACCTGAAAAATAGTCTTTTTGATGCTTGCGCCTTCAAATGCAATAGCCGCAATGTAGAAAAACAGTGCGCTTCCGCCGGATTGAACAAGGCTTCCGGTAAAGGCTGAAAATATAGCTGTTTTTGTTCCAAACAGAATTGCTTCTGCGATGTAGTAACCGGTGGCTGAAATGAAAAATGATATTATTGGAGCCACAATGTTTCTCTTTGAGAGAAGAGATGACTTTTTGCTGGTAAAGGGCAAAACTATAAGCATCTTTATAATAACTGTTGCAACGGTCCACATGGGAGCTGTAAGAAGATCAGCAATTCCTCCGCCAATAGCTCCGACTGCCATAGCATAGGGTGTAGGAAGAAGTACCGCTGCAAGGTAAATTATGGTATCGCCAAAATGAACATATCCGCCGTTTATACCAACAGGTATATGGAAGATATAAGCAGTGAAAATCACGGTTAATGCTGCCATGACACCGGTTAATGTAATAAGTCTTGTCTTTGAGTTTGTGTTTGCTTCTTTCATACTTTTTACTCCTCCGTTTTTAATATTTTTTCAAAATCTATGCCGTAGTTTCTGTCTGCAGAGTCTGTTTTTGAAATTGCTCTACTGATGAAATCCGCTGCTTTTGAAACGGCATCAGTAATACATTTGCCGTTAAGCAGATTGCCCATAAGGGATGCTGCAAACAGATCGCCGGTCCCTGAATAGCTTCTGCCATTGGTTGATGATCTTAGTACAGTAGCATCATCCTTATGAATCACTACGTTGCATACAGTATTTGTATTTTCCAGGATTCCGGTTACCACAACGCTTTGGAGGTCATGAGCTTTTACACTTTTTGCAATTGAAATAACTTCTTCAATGCTGAACTTGCTAAATTCGGTTCCTGTAAGCAGGCACAATTCAGTTAAGTTAGGGGTTATAATATCTGCCTTCATCGTCAGTTCTTTTATCTTTTCCAACATGCCTTCAGAGAAATTAGAATAGCACTTCCCGTTATCACCCATAACAGGGTCTACTAAAAGAAGGGTATTCTCTTTTTTGAAGGAATCAGTAAAATCAAGAATCTGATCAGCCAGATTTAAAGACGGTATATAACCTGTGATAATTCCGTCAAATCCTTCACCGCTTTTTTTCCATTCCACATTACAACGTTTCACCATATCGTCCATATCGTGAAGGTAGTATGATGAAAAACCGGTCTGAGCTGTAAGCACAGCGGTGGGTACAGGATTAACTTCTATCCCCATAGATGACAAAACAGCAATGTCTGCCACAAGTGAGCATTTCCCAAATCCAGATAAATCATTTATCGCAGCAACTTTCATACACCAGGCTCCCTAAGAAATTTGTTATGTGAAACTATACGGTATTTTTGATTATATAAATATACTCAGTTTTGATACTTTTTATATAACCAGATTTTTCGAAAGCCATTATTCAGATGAAGACGGTTATTTCTGAATATATGATTTCATAATTTAATAATTAAAGGGTTATCAATACCTGAAAAAGGCCTGTTTATGGAGTATTGAAGTATTGACGAAGGAAAAGCGGTAGATGATAATTGAATGGTGGAATCATATTTTTCTGATTTTGTGAAGTTAAACTATTCTTATGAATCCGCATTACAAAAGATAAAATTTTTATGGAGAAGGATGAAATGAAATTAGGGAAAATAAAGAATTTCAATGTGGAAGGGAACAAGCTCGGAATCGAATATGCAGGAGGAAAGGCAAATATTAACTTTATAAGTGATGAAATCGTAAGATTTGAGATTCCCTGCAAGTCAGAGAATTACGAGTCTGTTGCCGTAGAGGGTGATAAGGCAGTTTCATGTAACTATGAAGTAAAAAAGGATGCAGATGATATTTATATAACAGGTAAGAAGCTGGATATTAAGGTAAGTGACGATTTTTGTATTACAATCCTTGATAAGACAGGTAAAGTAATCGTAACTGATTATCAGGGCGAGAGAACCATACCGGTAACCATTAGCGAGAAATCTCTAAAACAGCTCGGCGATGAAGGTCATGAGGTTTTCGGTGCTATAGGCAAGAATCACAAGGTTCAGGATCTGAAGAAGATTGATAAGGATGATTGTTTCTATGGTCTTGGTGATAAAACCGGTTATTTAAATAAGAGAGAGTATTATTTCGAAAACTGGAATTCAGATATTCCGCAGGCTCATACTGAAAATATGCCTTCTTTATACAAGTCCATACCATTTTTCATATGTAAGAAAAAGGACAGTGTATATGGCTTATTCTATGATAATACTTATCATGGATATTTTGATTTCGGTAAAGAAAACAGCGAATATTTCGTATATGGAGCAGATGATGGCAATCTGAATTATTATTTCCTTTATGGGGAAAGCATGGCAGAGGTCATCAAAAATTATACATATCTTACAGGCAGAACTCCGCTTCCGCAGCTGTGGACACTTGGATATCATCAGTGCAGATGGGGCTATGAATCAGCAAAAGATATCAGAGATGTGGCTTATGGAATGAGAGAAAGAAGAATACCCTGTGAATCTGTTCAGTACGACATTGATTACATGGATAAATTCAAGGTATTTACCTGGGATGAGGAATTCTATGAGGAGAAGGGTAAGCTTATAAAGGAACTCTCCGGAAAAGGATTTAAGCCGGTTGTGATCATAGATCCCGGAACCAAGAAGGAAGATGGCTACTTCATGTATGATGAAGGTGTGGAAAACAGCTATTTTGCTACAAATCCTGATGGCAGCATATACGTAAACAAGGTTTGGCCCGGGGATTCCACATTCCCTGATTTCGGCAGAGAAGAAGTAAGGAAATGGTGGGCAGAGAGCCATAAGAATCTTACGGATATGGGTGTAATGGCTATATGGAATGACATGAATGAACCTGCCAGCTTCGAGGGACCTTTGCCGGATGATGTGGTTTTCCATATTGGTGATCGTAAGACAGACCACAGAGAAGTTCACAATGTATATGCTCACTTTATGGACATTGGAACATTTAATGGAATGAAGAAGTTTACCGGAAGAAGACCTCTTGTAATTACAAGAGCATGTTACTCAGGAACACAGAAATATGCAGCAGTATGGACCGGAGATAATCAGAGTATCTGGCCTCATCTGCAGATGCTGATACCGCAGCTTTGCAATCTGGGAATGAGCGGTTTTGCTCTTGCCGGAACTGATATTGGTGGCTTTGGAGGAAATACTAATTCCGAGCTTTTATGCAGATGGATAGAAGCTGCTGTATTTTCACCATTTTTCAGAAATCACACAGCTAAAGCAACCAGAGCACAGGAGCCCTGGAAGTTCAATGATGAGACTACGGACATTTACAGAAAGTATGTTGAGCTTAGATACAAGTTCCTGCCTTATATTTATGATCTGTTCTATCAGTGTCAGGAAACAGGACTTCCGATAATGCGTCCATTGGTTCTTCATTATGAAGATGATGAAAATGTCTTCAACCTTAATGACGAGTTCCTTGTTGGTGAGAACATACTTGTATCACCTGTTGTGGTTCAGGGCGCTACAAAGAAAATGGTATATCTGCCTGAGGGCACTTGGTATGATTATTGGACAGGAGAAAAGCACGAAGGAAAGCAGTATATCATTAAGGATGCACCGCTTGGAGTATGCCCTATCTATATCAAGGGCGGAAGTATAATTCCTACTTATGAAACCGTTCAGTATGTAGGCGAAAAGCCTTATGATAAGCTTGAATTACTGGTAACTCCGGGTGCCGGTAAATATGTTCATTATCAGGACAATGGTGAAGATTATAAATATCTTGAAGGTGAGTATAATCTTTATGAATTTGAAACTGATGAAAATGGAAAGCTTAGCACAAAAATGCTCCATGAAGGCTATGAAAAATATGATCAGATAAATGTTAATTCTCTTGCATAAAGTTAAAGTTATGAGGCTACCGGGCTATGACGCTCAGTAGTCTCTTTTTTGTCATTTATGTGTCATGCAATAAAGCTCAACTCCAATTCAATCTTTATACAATCTTAATACGAGAGCGCAAGGCTTAATACTGTCTTATTTTATTTGGGTATAAAATTCAGATAAACAAGGATTGATAGGAGTTTTTTATGTCAATTATTCTGAGTGTGAAGGAGAAATTAACTTCTTTTCAGATTATTATTTTAGGTTTTGCGAGTGTTATTATTCTCGGAACTATTCTGCTTATGCTGC
Organism: Butyrivibrio sp. LC3010; assembly: GCF_000424385.1. Lineage (GTDB taxonomy): Bacteria > Bacillota > Clostridia > Lachnospirales > Lachnospiraceae > Butyrivibrio. The sequence continues at coordinate 13,897 of NZ_AUJU01000024.1, forward strand.
CCTTTTCATCGAAGGCAGGGGTGGCTACATCCTTTATGGATGCTCTTTTTACATCAGTATCCGCTGTGTGCGTGACAGGTCTGGTGGTAGTAGATACTGCAAGTTACTGGTCATTCTGGGGACAGCTTGTGATACTGATTCTTATTCAGATTGGAGGGCTTGGAGTTATTACCGTGGCATCTCTGGTGGTAATGCTGGCAGGCAGGAAAATAAGCCTGATGCAGCGACAGACCATGCAGAATGCTATTTCGGCGCCTCAGGTGGGGGGCATCGTTAAGCTTACAAGGTTTATCTTTAAAATTTCCTTTTTGGTAGAAGCTATAGGTACTTTATTGCTGTTGCCGGTTTTTGTACCTAAATACAAACTTGCGGGAGTGTGGATGTCATTATTTCATGCAGTATCTGCCTTCTGTAACGCAGGCTTTGACCTTATGGGAAATAAGACTGGAGAATTCTCATCACTTACTTCATTTTCAAGCAGTGGATATCTGACGGTGGTGATAGCCCTGCTGATTGTAATAGGCGGAATAGGCTTTGTCACCTGGAGTGATGTGATTTCCAGGAAACTGGTGATAAGGGAATATAAGATGCAAACAAAGGTGATTCTTGTTACCACCGCGATTCTTATAGTTGTCCCTGTTATCATTTTCTATTTTACGGAATTTCAGGATATTCCTGCAAAAGAGAGGTTCTGGGTGTCATTATTTCAGGCAGTAACTCCCAGAACGGCAGGCTTTAATACTGCTGATTTTTCAAAGATGTCTGGTACTGGTAAAGGGATTATCATGATCCTAATGCTTATAGGCGGATCTCCGGGATCGACAGCAGGAGGAATGAAAACAACAACACTGGCGATTTTATTTGCAAACGCCGTTGCGGTTTTCGGAAGCAGACCAAACGCAAACTTCTTTGGAAGAAGAATCGAGGACAGTATAGTTAAGAATGCTTCTACTATTTTGTTTATGTATGTGACCTGTGCGTTTATGTCTGCATCTGTCATGAGTTTTGTGGAAGGACTGCCTATAGGTGATTGTCTGTTTGAGACATTTTCGGCGATTGGAACAGTTGGACTTACACTGGGGATAACGCCAACGCTATCGTTACTTTCAAGGATAATGCTTGTTATGCTTATGTTTTTCGGAAGGGTTGGCGGACTGACTATTATTTATGCAGCCTTTTCACACAAGGATAAGAGTATCCTTAAATATCCCACAGAGAATATTATCGTTGGTTGAGGAAAAATATGAAATCTATTTTATTAATCGGAGTTGGAAATTTTGGAATGATGATCGCAAAGCAGATACATGAGCTTGGTCATCAGGTTATGGCAATAGACAAGAATGAGGAACGTATTAATGAAGTTTTGCCCTATGTGACAAATGCTCTCATTGGAGACAGCACAAATGCGAACTTTTTGGCATCTATAGGTATAAACAATTTTGACGTATGTATTGAGACAATAGGAAATGACTTTCAGAACTCGCTGGAAACTACTTCATTATTAAAGGAGCTTGGTGGAAAGAAGGTAGTATCCCGCGCAAACAGAGAGGTTCAGGCGAAGTTTTTACTGCGAAACGGTGCAGATGAAGTGGTTAATCCTGAAAAGGAGATAGCCATCTGGACCGCTATAAGATACACAGCCAAGCATATACTTGATTACGTGAAACTTGATGATAGTCATGCCATTTTTGAGGTGAAGCTACCAAAAGACTGGATAGGGAAAAGCGTAAGAGAATTGGATTTACGTCAGAAATTCGGCATCAACATTATGGCTATCAAGGAAAACGGTGATATGAATCTTAATTTTTCACCGGATGAAATAATAAGGGAAGGTCAGACATTACTGGTACTGGGTGAACATAAGGCAATACAGAAGTGTTTTCATATCTAATGAAGGCAGCTGATAAATATGGACAGTCATAATGATAAGCGAAAATGTTTTCATTATGACATCAAAAGAGGGTATATTTATGTTGAATATAGTATTATTATTGGTACTTATCTTATTTGTGCTTGCAGGCTATTTTATTGTGAATAAAATAGTTATCTTTATTAAAGAAAACAAGAGAGAGAATGAGAAAAACGCAAAGGAAGGAAGCGTACATGACCTTCGAGACCAGCCTTGAAAATACTAATATCTCTGAGCATGTTCTGGTGTGTATTTCTTCGTCACCCACGAACCGGAAAATTATTGAAGAGGCCGCTGAGCTGGCCAAGGCTTTTCATGCCAGCTTTACCGCTCTGTATGTTGCAAAATCGCAGGAGGATAATATTCCTGCAGAAGATAAGGCAAGGCTCCAGAGCAATATTCGTTATGCCGAGGATAAAGGGGCAGCCATAACAACAGTGGTTGCTGAGAACATACCTTTCGCGATCGCTGAATTTGCAAGGGTTTCAGGTGTTACCAAAATAGTTATCGGTAGAAGTAATACAAAAAGATATCATTTTTGGGAAAAACAGACTGTGACTGAGCAGCTGATTTCCATAGCACCAAATATAGATATTTACATCATTCCTGATTCTAAAACTAATAATAAAATAGAGAGAAACAGTAGATTTGCAGAGCAGATTATTCCCACATGGAAGGATCTGCTTATTACTGTTGTAATACTTATCAGTATGACAGTGGTAGGTATTTGTTTTAGTATGCTGGGATTTACTGAATCAAACATAATAACGGTTTATATTTTAGGGACACTTCTTAATGCAATCCTTACACAGAGTCATTTTTGCAGTCTTATAAGCTCTTTTGGAAGCGTTATGCTGTTTAATTTCTTCTTTACAGAGCCACGTCTTACTTTTCATGTATTTGAACCGGGGTATTCATTCACATTCATTATTATGATGATAGCCGCACTGCTCACAGGGTCACTGGCATACAGACTAAAGGATATCGCCAGAGAATCCGCTAAATCAGCGTATCACACAAAGGTACTGTTTGATACGAACCAGCTTCTGCAAAAGAAGAGAACCGCTGAGGAAATCCTGAATGTAATGGCAAATCAGGTAATTCTGCTTCTTGATAAGGATGTAATTATTTACTCAGTCGAGGATGGTGCACTGGGCGATGGATACATATATGCACACGACAAAGACGGTGCTCGGACGCTTTATACGGACCACGAAGAAGATGATGTTGTAAGATGGGTACTTGAGAATAAAAAGAGAGCAGGAGCTACAACCAAGGTCTTCCCCAGGGCGAAGTGCTTGTATCTGGCCATAAGGATAAACGGAACTATTTTTGGTATCATGGGAATAAGAGTGGAAAAGAAAGTGCTTAATTCTTTTGAGTACAGTATTTTGCTGTCAATTCTGGGAGAGTGTTCACTAGCGCTGGAAAATCTTGATAATGAGAAGGCTAAGGAAGAGGCATCTATAGTTGCTCAAAATGAGAAGCTAAGAGCCAATATCCTAAGGACAATATCACATGACCTGCGTACACCGCTTACTTCTATTTCAGGAAATGCAAGCAATCTATGCAGCCATTACAAAGTCCTTGATGATGAGACAAGAGAACAGATTTTTTCAGATATATATGATGACTCTGAGTGGCTTATACAGCTGGTGGAGAATCTGTTGTCTGTAACACGATTTGAAAATGGCGAGATGCAGATAAGTAAGTCGCTGGAGGTCCTGGATGATGTGGTTGATGAGGCCGTAAAGCATATTGACCGGAATAAGGATGAGCATGTGGTAAAGGTAGTCCGCTCTGATGATCTGGTGGTTGCAGATATGGACGCAAAGCTTATAACCCAGGTCATTATCAATCTTGTTAATAATGCGATCAAATATACTCAGAAAGGATCTGAGATAAAGATATCTTACGGGGTGCAAAATGATCTGGTATATCTGAGTGTTTCGGATAATGGTCCCGGTATGGATGAAAATATGAAGGAGCATGCTTTTGATATGTTTTACACGGGACCTAATAAGGTTGCAGATGGAAAGCGAAGCATGGGACTTGGACTTGCCCTATGTAAATCGGTTGTGGAGGCTCATGGAGGAAAAATTGAAATACTCGATAATATTCCTTCCGGGTGTATAATAACTTTTTATCTGAAAAAAGGAGACATATATATAGATGAATAAATTTCAGGTTTTGGTAGTTGAAGATGATCCGCCCATCAGAAATCTGATAGCCACGACACTTAAGACACATGATTATAAATATCTGCTTGCAAAGAACGGGGAGGAGGCTATTTTACAGGCTTCTACCAATGGACCGGATGTGGTTTTCCTTGATCTTGGTCTTCCGGATGTGGATGGGATTGAGGTGATAAAACGCATAAGAGAATGGTCTAATATGCCGATAATCGTAATCAGCGCAAGGAGTGAGGATGAAGATAAGATAGAAGCTCTGGACGCAGGGGCGGATGATTATCTCACAAAGCCCTTTTCTGTGGAGGAACTTCTGGCGAGACTGCGTGTAATGCAGAGAAGACTTGCTCTTCTTCTTTCAGATAATGGCATGTCAGAAAGTTCAGTGTATGAAAACGGTAAGCTGGAGATAGATTTTGCTGCCGGATGTGCTTATAAGAACGGCGAGGAATTAAAGCTTACGCCAATTGAATATAAACTTCTTTGTCTTTTGGCAAAAAATACAGGAAAGGTTCTGACCCACAAATATATAACTCAGAAAATATGGGGAAGTGCCTGGGACAGCAATGTAGCTTCTCTCCGCGTTTTTATGGCAACTCTGCGCAAAAAACTGGAGGATGAAAATGATTCCGTATCATATATTCAGACTCATGTTGGGATCGGCTATAGAATGCTTAGAGCAGACAATAAGGAATGATTCTTGAGGGCTATTTCTACTTTACCTGTAAGAAGTCGTAATCTTGTGTGTCTTTAAAAATATAGAAGCCTCAGACAAAATATCTGAGGCTTCAAGCTATTTAAAGGGTATCGTCAAGTGCTTTTGCAAGTGTAGCAGCGGGAACTGCTCCTGTAATGTTATTTACAACATTACCGTCTTTAAAGACAAGGAAGTTAGGAATTGACATGATATTGTACTTTGCTGCGATAGCACTGTTATCGTCTGAATTTAACTTACCTACCTTAACCTTGCCATCATACTTTTCAGCAAGACTTTCTACTATAGGCATCATCATTTTGCAAGGACCACACCAGTCTGCATAAAAATCTACAAGTACGGGAATGTCACTATTTATAACTTCGCTTTCAAAATTCTCTTCTGTGAAAATGTATTCCATTAAAATATCCTCCAATTATGGTCCTAAGGGCTACCGCTTGCGAGGGTTTAGGACGTTTCATAGTTTCCATAACCTGCTTTACACTAGCTATGGGTTTGCGGTTTTGATGATGTAATCATCGCACATGGATTAAAGATTGTCAACAATTAAATTGCAAAAGTGTTAATCGCCGAAAAATCTTTTCATATATAGCTTTCCTCTTTGAAATTTTATGACTGGAACCGCATGAAATTTGTACTATTTGGCAAATTCAGACTTAATTTTTTTTGGCTAGATTTCATATAGACTATGGATGACTTTTTTATTAAAATAATCGAGCTGCCTGGAATTAGATTCCAAGCAGCCTTGTTATTGATAGAGCAAATAGTCAGGTTTTCACCGGCTAATGTCGAATCATGTGCAGATCCACAGTAAATTGCCTTGTGGAGTTGGTTTCTTAGATGGGGCAAATTAAATATTTAAGAAGAGGAAGTAACTATGACAGAAACAGGATTTTACTCATTTGAAGAGGTTTGTTCCCTTATTGAAGAGAAAGGTTTGAACAGGTTTGAGCGTGATAATGCTGATTTGAATTCCATTTGGCAGTTTGGACCAAAGCGTTCATGTCTTCAGGCTCACACAACAGTCTTTGACAGATACGTATTATATGCTACGGAATCTGATTATAATGCTATCAGAAAAAAAGCTGACGAAGAAGGTCTGGCTTTGATATTAACAGAGAAATCTGCTGATCTTCTCGATACTGTTATAAATGAGTATGAGAATGTTAAGAGTAAGGCTATTCTATTTATAAGAAACGGAAACAGAATAATGCAGCCAAGTCCGGTTGAATGTTCTATTTCACACAAGATCGTTTTCTTTACTAATGAGAATCTGGAATTTGTACTTGATATCATCGCTGAAAACGAGAAGAGCAGAAAGAAGACAGGTACTCAGAAGGTGTATACTTTCGTTCCCAAGAAGGAAAAAGAGCCTGAGATAGAAGCTGAAAAGATCAGTGAGATATTTCCTCTTGAATCAAGGGTTCTGCATGGCAAATATGGTGAAGGAACAGTTACAAATATATCTGACGGCAGAATTACTGTGGATTTTGATGATTTTGAAGAAAAAATCTTTTCCGCTACAATCTGTATTACAAAAAGCCTTTTAAAGAAAGCAGAATAACGTCCAAATAATATCTCCAATGAACGTATTGATTTTTTTGCAAGTTATATTATAATACAAATACATTGCAAACAATTAAATGGAATCTAATTAGCATGCTTCGCCAGATATATCATTGGCAAGAATGGCTAAAATCGTGAAATGGAGATAATTATGGGTAATTTTTTAGATGAAGTTAAGTCAAGAAGAAGCGTAAGAACATTCGATGGAAATGGACTTGATGAGCAGACATTCAACGATATGAAGAAGTTTGCTGATGAAGTAACCAATCCTTTCGGTGTGAAGATAAGATTTGCATTTCTTGATGCGAAGGAAAATAATCTTTCAAGCCCTGTTCTTTCAGGAGAGAAGTGCTATGTAAGTGCAATGGTAAAGAAAGAGCCTCATGCAGATGAAGCTTATGGATACAGCTTTGAAAAGCTCCTTATTGAGGCACATAGAATGGGTCTTGGAACAGTATGGATTGGCGGAACAATGCCAAGAGAGAAATTTGAAGCTGCTTCCAAGCTTGAAGAAGGCGAGTTCATGCCCTGCATGAGTCCTTTAGGAAAAACTGCTGCAAAGATGTCAGTAAAAGAGTCTCTTATGAGAAAGGGCGTTAAGGCTGACAGTCGTTATGATTTTGACAAGTTATTCTTTGTAAATGATTTTAATACAGGATTAACAGAAGAATATGCTAAGGAGCATGGTCTTTACGAAGCGCTTGAGGCAGTAAGACTTGCACCCTCTGCAGTTAATAAGCAGCCCTGGAGAGTAGTGATTGAAGGAAATAAGGCTCACTTCTTTGAAAAGCATGACAAAGGCTTTGTTAATGAGAACTATGACCTTCAGAGAATTGATGTAGGAATTGCATTATATCATTTTGAGAGTCAGCTCATTTCTGAAGGAAAGAAGGCTGAGCTTACTACAGAAGCTCTGAGCATAGCAGTACCTGATGATACAGATTATATCGCTACATACTGCTTTGGATAATGTAAATTAGAAATATATTTAATATATAAAATAAAATTCCCATCGCCAAGCGACATTTATAAATGTTACTTGACGATGGGAATTTTTATGTAATGAATTTAGTGAGGCTTGTGTGTCCTGTTAATGTTCACGCATCACGATGCGCACAGAAAAAGAAAGGACGAAAAAACTGAATATTTGAATTATTTAAAACGTTAAAGTGATATACTCATCTTTAGGTTGCTATGTTCTTTCTTAGGAAAATGGGAATAGACTCAGGCAGTGCCGGGTGTACTGGCAACAGACCGGTCTGAGTCGGATAAAAACGATATTTATAGATGAGGAGAGAGGGTTATGAATATTACTTATTTAAAAGACAGTAGAAGCATAAAGATCGATACCGCAAATACAAGCTATGTTATATGTATTGTGGATGAAGAAGGCTTTATCGGGCATGCATATTATGGGGCAAAGCTATTTGATGATGACCTGTCCTATCTGATGCGAATCAATGAAAATCCTATGGTGCCATCAGTTAACGGCCGTGACAGAAGCGCATTTTTAGATACTTTTCCTACTGAGTTTTCCGGGAATAATGTAGGAGATTTCAGGGAAAGCTCTATAGATATAGAAGACAAAAACGGAACTCACGGAGTTCAGCTTCTTTATAAAAATCACAGAATTATAAAGGGCAAGTCCAAAATCGAAGGGCTTCCCGCGACATTTGCAGATGACGAGGATGCCATGACTCTTGAAATAGAGGTAGAAGATACTAATATCGGACTTCAGGGCATTCTTTCGTATAGTATTTTCAAGGATTCTGATGCCATTACCAGAAGTATAAAGATAAAAAATGTATCAGAGAATTCTTTATATTTGGATAAGCTTATGTCCATGTGCCTTGATATGGATGATGAAGATTACAGGATGCTGGTTCTTCATGGATCATGGGCAAGGGAACGAAATATTGAGTATAGAAAAATAGGCTATGGCAAGCAAAGCTGCGGCTCAGTAAGGGGAGAGTCCTCCCATCAGGAGCATCCGTTTATAGCTCTTGTTTCAGATGGTATTACCCAGTCAAAAGGGGAGGCTTACGGTTTCAATTTTGTTTATTCCGGGAATTTCCTGGCACAGGTGGAGAAAAATCAGTTTGATTCACTTCGGGTTGTAATGGGAATTCATCCGGATAATTTCAGATTTAAGCTTGAACCAGGTGATGAATTCTTCTCACCGGAAGTAGTGATGGTATATTCAGATAAAGGACTTGGACAGATGACCAGGACTTATCATGACCTTTACCGTAATCACCTTATAAGAAGTCCTTATCTTAGAAAACCTCGTCCTGTTTTGATAAATAACTGGGAAGCTACCTATTTTGATTTTGATAATGAAAAGCTGCTTGATATAGCGCGTACAGCTAAAAAATGCGGAATAGAGATGCTGGTCATGGATGATGGTTGGTTCGGCTATAGAAATGATGATAACTCATCCCTTGGAGATTGGCAGGTAAATGAAAATAAGCTTAAGGGCGGTCTGAAAAAACTGGTAGACGATGTAAATGCCATAGGTCTTAAGTTCGGCATATGGTTTGAGCCTGAGATGATATCTCCGGATTCAGAGCTGTACCGTGCACATCCTGACTGGGCGATTGCTATACCTGACAGGACTCCCTGCAGAAGCCGAAATCAGTATGTTCTTGATCTGACAAGACCTGAGGTTAGAGATTATGCCTACAACTGCGTAGCTTCTATATTAAAATCTGCCAACATCGAATATGTAAAATGGGATATGAACAGGCAGCTCACAGATATATGCAGTTCATGTCTGGATGCGGACAGACAGGGCGAGCTTATGCACAGATATGTTCTTGGAATGTATGAGATGCAGGAGAGACTTATCACAGATTTCCCTGATCTGCTTTTGGAAAACTGCTCAGGCGGCGGTGCCAGATTTGATCCCGGAATGCTGTACTATAGCCCGCAGTTATGGTGTTCTGATGATACGGATGCAATCGAACGTCTGACAATTCAGGAAGGCACAGCGCTGATTTATCCTCTGTCAACCATGGGAGCACATGTGTCTGTTTGCCCTAATCATACAGTTGGGAGAGTGACACCATTTGAGACGAGAGGAAATGTTGCACTTGCAGGTACATTTGGCTATGAGCTTGACGTTACAAAGCTTTCTGATGAGGACAAAGCTGCCATTCCAAACCAGATTGATACATATCATAAATATAGCGAGCTTATACGAAACGGGGATTATTACAGACTTGCTTCCTATAGAGAGAATCATTTCTATGACTGTTATGAGGTTGTAAGCAAAGATAAATCTGAGGCACTGATCACTTTTGTACAGGTGCTTAATCAGGCCAACAGTCATAGCCGCAGGATTAAGATTGAAGGGCTGGATGATGAGAGGGTGTACAGAATAGAGGGGACAGATAAAACGTTCCGTGGAAGTACCTTAAAGCATGCAGGACTTCTTATAGAAAGACCCTGGGGAGATTTTCAGTCAAAACTTATTCATCTTATCTGATGGCAGGAGCAGTATGGCTCATAAATTCAGAATGATGTGGAACAATTAAAGATAAGGACCGGTAAATAATGAGATTAATATTTGTAAGACATGGAGAACCTGATTATCAAAATGATTGCCTGACAGAGAATGGGAAAAAGCAGGCAGAAAGTGCAGCAAAGAGATTAAGTGATGAACAGATAAAAACTATATATTCCTCACCAATGGGACGGGCAAAGGAGACTGCATCGTATACAGCAAAGGATCACAATCTTGATATAAATGTGCTTGAATTTATGCATGAAATAGATTGGGGAGATAATAGGGAAAAGGTATCAGAAAAGGATAAAATCCCATATGATGGACATCCCTGGACGCTGGCATATAGGGTCTTAACAGATTCACCCGAAAATGATGACAATGACAAGTGGTCTGAACATCCATTTTTCAAAAATAATATTTGTATGGAATATTATGAAATGATATCCCGTGAGTTTGATGCATTGCTTGAAAAATATGGACTTGTAAGAACGGGCAATATCTATAAATGCGTAGAGGAAAATGATGACACCATTGCACTTTTTGCACATGGGGGATCTGGTGCTATCATGTTTTCACATATATTGTCGCTACCATTTCCTTTTGTTTTAACTACCATGCCGTATGGAGTATGTTCTGTTTCAATTGTTGAGTTTTCAGCTGAAAGAGGTAAGCCAGTTATTCCAAGGCTGGAGCTTTTCAATGATATGGGACATATAGAGTCATTCAAGGAAGAAAAGCTACATTTTGAAAAATAACAGAATGTTCCGGGAAGAAATGAAAAAGATCTTTAGTTCCAAAATTTTTCATACTAAAAAAATGACACCTTTTTAAAATTTGGATAATTTAATACAAAAAACCACCCTCCTATAATATGAAGCACAGGCAACGAAGAACTTTATATTTAAGGAGGGTTTTCTTTATGAAAATGAAAAAGTTATTGAGCCTTACACTTGTAGGTGTAATGGCAGCATCTATGATTGGATGCGGAAGTTCCGGTGCTTCTACTTCTGAGACAAAGACTTCTGATCAGACTACAAGCGGCAGTGAGTCTTCATCTGAAGAGAAAGCAGAAGGCAGCGAAACTGTTGCATCAAATGGAGAAAAACTTGTTGTGTGGACACTTGCTTCTGACTTACAGCAGTTCGCAGATAAGTATACAGAAGAAACAGGTAACGAAGTAGAGACAGTGGTTATAGAGCCTGCAGACTATCCTACAAAAGTACAGACTGCTCTTATGGGTGGGGAGACAGAACCTGATATTATCGTTGGTGAACCTCAGATGCTTCAGGATTTCTACGACAATGGATTTTTTGCTGATCTTGATGAACTTGGAGCAAAGGATTACGAAGGACAGATTGTAGATTATGTCTGGAAGGTAGGACAGGATGCCGATGGTGTACAGAGAGCTATTTCCTATCAGATCACACCTGCAGGTATCTATTATAGAAGAGACATCGCTTCTGAAGTATTCGGAACAGATGATCCGGAAGAAATCGGCAAGCTTTTTGCAGACTATAGCACAATCCTTGATACTGCAAAGACACTTAAGGATGCAGGTTACAGAATCTTTGCTTCTGATTCAGAGATCAACTATTTCTCAGGCGACAGTGCATGGGTTGTAGATGGAGCACTCAACGTATCAGATGCAAGATTTGATTATATGGATCTTGTAATTGACCTTTATCAGAATGATCTTACAGCTTATGCAAACCAGTGGTCAACTCCCTGGTATCAGGCTATGAGCGGCGAAGTTCCGATCCTTACAGCTGAGATTCAGAACTATGAAGATGATTCGGTAAATGTATGGGATGCAGAAGCTTTCGAAGAGGCAACAGCTGACCTTGAAAAGACAACAGTATTCGCATTTGGTCTTCCTTCATGGGGTGTTCTTACAATGAGAGACAATGTAGGCGAGACATCAGGTAAATGGGGCGTATGCTCAGGTCCTGCATATGGCTTCGGTGGTGGTACTTATATCGGTATCTCATCACTTTCAGAGAGAAAAGATCTTGCATGGGATTTCATAAAGTTCTGCACACTTAATGAAGATACAGCTGACTGGTGGATTGAGAAATCAGAAGGTGACACAGTATCACTTATCTCTGCACTTGATAAGCACAAGGACGACGAAAATTCAATTTATGGTGGTGAAAAGCTCTATAGCTTCTGGCTTAAGCAGGCTGAAGGTATTGATTATTCAAAGGTTACAAAGTACGACAAGGTAATCGGCGATGCATGGGGAGCAGCAATTGGTTCCATTAAGACAGGCCAGGCAGAAAAGGAAGAGGCACTTGGAACTTTCTATGACACTATTGAATCAACATATCCTGAAATTACAGTAACAAGATAACATATTTTTTCTTCCTAATCAGAGAGAAATTGTCTTAATAGGCTCTTTCTCTCTGAATTTAACAGAGCACTTATCGTAATTTCATAAAAGCAATGCGAAATCGAGGTATTATGAAAACTATAAAAAGAAACAGTAAATTAACTGCATATAATAACTGGGGATATGCGTTTGTGGCTCCATTTGTAATAGTTTTCCTCATTTTCAGTGTGTATCCTGTACTGCGAACTCTCTATCTTAGCTTCACGGATCTTAAGGTAATGGGAGATGCGCATTTTATCGGTTTAGCCAACTATATAAGAGTAGTTACGGATAAATTTTTCTGGAAAGCTTTATGGAATACAGTTCGTATATGGACTGTTAATATCGTTCTTCAGTTGGGATTAGCATTCCTGTTAATGATGGTATTTAGTGATATTAAGTATAAAATGGCAGGACTGCCGGTATTCAGAGTGTTATACTACCTGCCCAATCTTATAGCAGCTACATCTGTAGCTTTCCTTTTTAAGACACTTCTTGACTGGAGATTTGGTACTTTCAATATCCTGCTCAATTCTGTTTTCAAAGCGTTCGGTGCACGTTATTCACCGATAGACTGGCTTGGCACAAATGCTACAGCAGGTCACACAATAGCCGTTATTCAGTCCTGGATGTGGTTTGGTAATTCATTTATCATGCTGATGGCAGGTGTTCAGGGTATTTCAAAGGATTACTTTGAAGCAGCAGCCATTGACGGAGCAGGAAGATGGACAATATTTGGCAAGATAACTCTTCCTCTTATAAAGCCGATCATGATGTACGTTGCGATCACATCTCTTATCGGAGGACTTCAGATGTTCGATCTGCCATTTCTTATGTCAGAAACTGCATCTGCATCATATGGTTCTGTTCAGACAGTTATGATGTACCTTTATAAATTTGGATTTACTTCTGGTACAGTACAGACAGGTTATGCATCTGCAATTGCATATGTTTTGTTCCTTATTATTCTGTCGGTATCAGTTTTACAGATAAGACTATTTAATAGAAAGGAGAAATGAGATGGGCTCTAAAATTAAAAAGGGTATTCTTTATGTATTACTTATAATACTTGCAGTAGCATGTCTACTTCCTTTCGTTCTGATGATAGTCAACTCAACAAGAAGCGGTGCTGAGATTTCCAGTTCATTTACATTTATACCGGGTACACATTTAAAGGAGAACTGGGACATACTGTTCGGATACTTCAATCTGTTCAGAGGTATGCTTAACAGTGTAATCGTGGCAGTGCCTGCAACTTTGCTTGGTGCATACTTTTCAGCTATTACTGCATATGGACTTGCTATGTATAAGTTTAAGGGTAACAAGGTGATATTCGGAGCAATCCTTACATTTATGATGATTCCCGGACAGCTTTCACTTATAGGTTTTTATCAGCTGTGTACTAAACTTCATCTGGTAAATTCATATATACCCCTTATCGTTCCTGCTATTGCAGCGCCCGGAACAGTATTTTTCTTAAGACAGTACATACTTTCAGCACTTCCTCCTTCACTTGTTGAGGCTGCGAGAATTGACGGAGCACCTGAACTTTACACATTTCACAGAATAGCTCTGCCTATTATATCTCCCGCAATGGCAACAATGGGAATTATGGGATTTATTGGAAACTGGAACAGTTATCTTTTACCCATGATCATTTTGAATAAAAATGATAAATTCACACTTCCTGTTATGATGGCAACACTTCGTGCATCAATAGATGCAGCTAAAAACCAGGGTGCAACCTATCTGGCTGTAAGTATTTCAGTTATTCCTATTCTTTTGGTATTCTGCTTCTTTTCAAGGTACATTATCAGCAGTATTTCAGCAGGTGCTGTAAAGGAATAAAAAACATATCTACTGTTGTGAATCCGACACAATAATTCAGATAATCCGGAAACTCTTGGATTTAACAGGGTTCCGGATTTTTCTGTAATTTCTTTAAACCGATAAGGAAAAATCGTTCGAAATCCTGGTACTCCATATAGAAGATGTAGGTAATCTGTACTATTATGTTAAAAAGAATTGATTCACGCACAATCATTTGTATTCCTGAAAGGATAAAGTTCAAAAATGAAACATAGATTAGTACAAATTTCAGCCGCATTATTACTGTCATCCATGATGCTTTCGGGATGTTCTGAGTCTAATGTAATTCCGGAAAAAACTGATGATACTATCACAATGGACTGGTATGTGAATTACTCATGGTTCGTGACAGACTGGGGCGAAAATATGGTTTCAAAAGAGATCACTGATCAAACAGGTGTAGATGTGAATTTCATAACACCTATCGGAAACGAAACCAACAAATTAAATACGCTTATAGATTCCAACACCCTTCCTGATATTGTGACTGTCGGATGGTGGGAGCCTCAGATTAAGGAAATGATAGATAGCGGACTTGTGTATTCACTTAATGAACTGGCTGATAAGTACGATCCGTCTTTTTATGATGTCACGAGCAGTAAGGTTCGTGACTGGTACACATTAAGCGACGGCAATATATATGGCTATCCTAATTCCAGTTATACGCCGGAGGATGTTTTAAATAATGACAATATCGCGCCAAACCCGACTTTTCTTGTGAGAAAGGATATTTATGAAGCTATTGGAAGTCCGGATATGAGTACACCGGAGAATTTCTATAATGCAGTGGTTAAGGCAAAAGAGATGTTTCCCGAGGTTGACGGCAAGCCTTTAATTCCTGTCGGAGGCCATGAGTTCAACTCGGATGGATGTGTATCCTTTGATCAGTATCTTCAGTGTTTTCTGGCTGTTCCATATGAAAAAGACGGTAAAAAGTATGACAGATATACCGATCCTGAATATTTAACATGGCTCAGGATGTTCAGAAAACTCACAAGTGAAGGGTATATTCCGGATGATGTTTTTGTGGATCAAAGGACACAGACAAGTGAAAAGATAGAGGAGGGCAGATATTTTTGCATGCTGTATCAGAGGACGGATATGGCAGATCAGGAAAAGATTCTCTATGACAAAAATCCTGACAAAATCTACATAGCTGTGGATGGCCCCAGAAACAGTAAAGGTGATGATCCTGTTTTACCGGTAAACGGAATAGCCGGATGGACTCTTACATTTATATCAAAGAACTGCAAAGATCCGGAGCGTGCAATAAAACTTATGGACTATCTTATGAGTGAAAAGGGGCAGAAACTAACATATCTTGGAATAGAAGGTAAAACCTATGACATGATTCAGGGGAAACCGGTCTTAAAGCCGGAAGTAAAAGAGCTTCTGTCATCAGACAGAGAAGCCTACAACGCGCTCTATGGTGCCGATAATACCTACTGGATGCTGCAGAATAATGTAATGCAGCTGAAATGGCAGACTGAGCTAGATGAACCATTAAAGCAGATGTCTGAATGGGCATGCCAATATGCCGCTTATGTAGGGCAATACGAGGTGTATATAAACGAAGATTCAAAACTTGGAAGAATATATGCATCCACAAGAAGTTTATGGGGTAAAACACTTCCTATGCTGTTGCTTGCAAGGTCAGATATAGAATTCGACAATGTGCTTAAAGACTACCTTGAACAGAGGCAGAAGCTTGGGTATGACAAACTGGTGGAAGAAGAAACGAGGCAGATTAAGCTCAACAAAGAGAAGCTTGGGATTGAATAAACAATAGAAAGTCATTATTACCTTATGAAGATAAAAAAATATCTTATAAAATTTGTGAATCTATTCAGGATTAATAGCAAATTCACTTTCATAATACTTGCGCTTACATTTGTACCGATTGCGATTTTTTCCGGGGTGCTTTTCTATAATCTTGAACACGATGCCATAAAGGAAAGTCACAACTACATGGAATCAAAGATTCTAAGGGATCTTGGACGAATAGAGACCAATATTGAATCTATAAATATGTCCACAAGATTTTTCCTTTCAGATGAGGGACTTGTAAGTATCCTTACAGATTCCTACAACGATGTGGACGTAGATACCAGATCCATTTTGGAATTCTATAATTCAGAGATTGCTGATCTGGAGAGGCTTGTAAATAATAATCCGCTTTTATACTCTGTCCGCGTATTCTCTGTCACCGATAATGTGCAGGAGATGATGCCCATTTTATATAGTAATTCAAGAATGCATAAGCTGGAGTGGGCTGGCTCAAAGGATCCTACCGGCTGGCATTTCGGATATTATGACACGATATTCTCATCCCTTATATCAGACCAGAAAAATGAGCTGGCTTCACTTGTGACTAAGGTTGAAGGATATAACAAGGAAGCCATCGGATACGTTGAGGCTGTCATGACAATGGAATCCATGTTTCCTGGAATTTATGAGGATATAGAGGGTGAATGGAGTTTTTTTACCGACTATGAAGGAAATGTTATCTTTGGCAAAACAAATGAAGATGAACAAAAAATAGTAAATGCATTCAAGACACCTCTTGAGGATAACAAAAGTCAGATTGTCTATTATAAGAAAGGCGGAAAATACGTAACAATTGGAAGATATCCGGTAAAAGCCATGAATGGTGTTGTGTATTCTGTTCAGGATATAACAGACAATATTGTGGCTGTGTACAGACGGCGCAACATGTTTGTATTCATTATGACGATTGTGCTGCTGTTAACTGCCGTGCTCATAGACCGTATGGTCCGCAATTTTCAAAAACAGGTTCTTGAAAAAAATTCCGAGATAAGATTTTTACAGAATCAGATAAATGCTCACTTTATCTATAACATCCTTGAAGCAATCAAGATGATGGCTGAAATTGATGAAAAATATGAGATATCAGATGCCATAACATCCCTTGGAAAACTTATGAGATACAGCATAAAGTCCGCTTTGGGAAATGTGAGGCTAAGTGAGGAGCTGGAGTACATTAAAAACTATGTTCTTTTGATAAATCTCAGATATGATTTCGAAGTAATCTTATCCTTCAATATTCCCGAGGAACTTATGGATCAGGAGATTCTTAAGATGTCTCTGCAGCCTATAGTTGAGAATGCTGTATTGCATGGAATAGAGCCGGTTGCTGAAGACACGACAGTTTATATCAAGGCATGGGAAGAGGATAACAATTTTAAAATTGAAATAACTGATTCCGGCAGAGGAATGGATAAAAATACGCTTGATAATCTGATGCGTCATATTCACGGCGAAATAGAAGAGACCGGAGGAAGCGGAAACGGAATCGGACTTAAAAATGTGGAAGACAGAATAAAGTTGTTCTATGGAGATGAATACGGACTCAGTGTATATTCAGAATCCTTCAAATTCACTAAGGTTTCAATGGTTCTTCCAAGAAAATCATCAAACAGAAAGAGTATTACATAATGGAGACATTACTTATTGTAGAAGATGAAAAAATGATCAGACAGGGCATAAAAGCGATGGTTCAGAGAAGTGGTGTGCCTGTTGATACTATAATTGACTGCTCAAACGGAATAGATGCACTGAATCTTCTGGCGGAAAGACATATCGATGTAATGCTTACTGACATAAGAATGCAGAAGATGGACGGAATAGAACTGGTAAGACGTGTCAATGAAATGGAGGATAAACCTCTCATTGTAGCGATAAGCGGTTATGATGATTTCACCTATGCAGTTGAAATGTTAAGAAACGGAGTAAAAGAATATCTGTTAAAACCTGTCGAGAGAGAAAAAATCGCAGAAGTTCTTAAGAAATTAAATGAAGAACTGGAACAGATGAAATATGAAGATATCACTGAAAAAGAGCTTGGGATACGTCATATAAGAGAATTGATCGATAATAAAGCCATGGATGAATCCATGAGAAATATTATCATCAGTAAATGTGAGCCTATTTTCTTTGATGATGAGTATAGGATATGCATTTGTAACAGCGAGCCGGACACAGAACAATATGAAGGCATGGTGCTGTCTCCGGATGAAAATGGCTGTGTGATCATACTAAAGGACAAATATGTTAATGATTTTATTGAAAACGAAATGTATGAGAAATGTGTAGGGATAGGTGGACTACATAAGGGACTGATAGAACTTAGGGATGCCTATAAAGAAGCAATTTCCATGCGAAAATTATCCTTTATCAGTGACAAAACCTGCATCTATGGCAAGGATGAATGGAGTGCTGTTAACGATAATCTCAAGGAAAAAAGCAGAGAATTATTATCTGATACCGAGCGAACCAAAAGACTTCAGATCATAGGAACAGATAAGACTGATGATGCCATAGATAAATGGAAAAAAATCTTCAAGGCTTTTAAAGACCGCCAGCTCGATGCAGACGAATTTTCAAATGAAATAGGGGAAAGTATATCTCAGATACCTGATATCTATAGAGAGTACATTACTGACAATGACGCAGTTATGGTAGAAAAGCTTAAAACGCTCAATGATTTTGAGAATTTAACCGACTATCAGACCTGTTTTATGGAGTGGTTACTGGACCTTAGTACACGGCTTGGCAATAGGCCTGATGACACCAATATCAGACAGAAAATACTACTTGCACAGGATTATGTAAAAGAGAATTACAGAAGCGATCTGAACATGGCAGTAGTTTCAAATTATGTCTCAATGAATTACTCACTGTTTTCATATTCCTTTAAGCAGTATACAGGCAGTAATTTTGTAAATTATCTGAAGGAAATCCGCATAGATAAAGCCAAAGAACTGCTTGCCCGCACCGATTACAAGATATTGGAGATAAGCCGGATGGTAGGATATGAGAATGAAAAACATTTTATGAAGACATTTAAAGCCATGTGCGGAGTTTCTCCGGGAGAATACAGAAAAAATATGGCCTGAATTATTTATTCACAATTTAATTGAATAAGCTGGTACAATGCTAGTTATGAATTCAAAAAAGACATGCAATAAAAGAACTGCTATCCATCTATGAAAAATATGAAAAGGCAGGTGCAAAACTCAATATCATAGCGGCTTCAACCACCGGATATGGAGAGTCGCTTTTGTCAAAGGTCAGAGATCCTGTAATTCATCACACCTTTGATACAGGTGAAGGAATTCTGATACCTGCAGAGATTGAGAAACATATCACAGGTATTTATAATATAACTGATGGAGATTTTATGCTGGAAGTTAATGCATTAAAGGACAAATTCTGTATATGCTTCCAGTTGCTTGACAAAAACAGAAAGCCATTGGAACTGTTTTTGGATGTACTAAAGGGGGAAGGTGTCGAATACAAAGTATCTGACATAAAAACCAGGTTCATGCCCAGGATTAAATTCCCCTGATCGTACAGGAAAATATTAGAAAAACGAAATTGAGGCTATTAATTTAATTATGAATCAAAAGGACAAATTCTATACACTTTCACACACGTTAATGCTGCTGGTTGCATCATTTTTCTGGGGGACGACCTTTGTAGCCCAAAGTCTTGGAGCAGAATACGTTGGTGCCGGAACTTATCTGGCTCTGAGAACGTATATAGGAATTGTCTTTTTGCTTCCATTCGTATTATACAGGGACAGAGAAGAATACAAACGATTCGCCGAAGAATATGCAGGTAACGCTACACTGGGTAAAAAAAACAGTGATATGCAGATAATACATCATAGTGCACATTCTCTGGCAATACAGAAAAAGCGACGTCTGGAGATAGATGCCTTTATTAAGGGCGGTGTACTTGCGGGATTATTTATATTTTTAGCTAGTTTTGCCCAGCAATACGGCATAGCTTATACATCTGTAGCAAAAGCAGGCTTTCTTACCACGCTCTATGTGGTGTTTGTGCCTGTTATTTCGGTTGCATTTGGGCGCAGATTTGACAACAAGTTATGGATATGTATCGCCTTGTCTGTAGTGGGAATGTATCTGTTATGCATGAAGGGCAGCTTCTATTTGGAAAAAGGAGATGCCCTTATGGTTCTTTCTGCCCTGGGTTTCTCAATTCAGATACTTGCAGTTTCAAGGTATTCCAGGAAAATCGATCCCGTTAAGCTGACGCTGGCTCAATTCATAGTTGAAGCTTTTCTTGCAACAATAGTAATGTTTGCGATGGAAAAACCGGATATAAGTTCTGTCCAAAGTGCTTTACCTGCAATTCTGTACGCAGGAGTTTTTAGCAGCGGTATAGCTTACACACTTCAGTCTTTGGGCCAAAAGAACTTAAATCCGGCAATTGCTTCCATCGCTATGTGCCTTGAAAGCGTATTTAGTACGCTTTCAGGCTGGATAGTGCTTGGACAGAAACTATCGCTCCGCGAAGCGGCAGGATGTATGTTAATGTTTGGTGCGATAGTCTTGTCTCAGTTTATGGGTAATAATGAAACTTGATTGGTTATTATTTCTTTTTGTACTTATATGAAGCTGTTTTAAGACCACCCTTCGTGAGCTTTTTCACACAGGAATTGAAGCTCTTTTTGTCTTTAGCATAAACTGTGACTTTAACTTTTTTGCGTGATCCTTTAAATGCTCCTTTTGCAACAGTTTTCAAAGTATTCGCATTTATCTTTAGTGAGCGAAGGTTCTTACAATTCTTGAAAGCACTGGATTCTATTTTTTCTACATTACTGGACTTCATGTCAACCTTACGCAGGTTTGTTGCCGAGTTAAATGCCTTTTTTCCAATGACAGCAACATTTTTACCAACAACGAGGTTCTTTAAGGACTTATTCTTACTAAAAGCATTGTCAGATATTGATGTTACAGGATAGTTCTTTCCCTTGATTGTTATATAGTCAGGGATCACTACCTTTGTTGCCTTAGGATTATTAGTAGATTCAAATCTTACCCCACCATCATTTGTTATTACATATGTTGCACCTGTATTTGGTTCTGTAAAGGTTTCTCCGGGATTAACAGGGTTTGGCATTGGCAATGAAGGGTCGGTCTCTCCTTGTTTATTATCCTGTTCTCTATTATCTTGCCCTGGTGCTGATACAGTAACAAGACATGTATCCGTCTTTCCTCCATATGAGACAGTAATAGTTGCTTGTCCTGCAGATTTAGGAATGAGTATAGCTTCACCGGTGAAATCTTGAAGCGGTACATTTTTAAGTAAGTTTTTGTCGTAGGTCGAAGCATATTTGTTTATAGGAATTACAGTTACTACATTACTATTACTGCTGCTCCAGGTTGCCTGAAAGATTTTATCTGAATAATAATTGTTTTTTTTGGCAGTTGCTATTAGATGTTTGATTTCATAATTGCCATTGTCATCCAAATACATTGAGACGGCATCTTTATCAAGAACAATTTGTTCCAGTGGTAATACAGTAACGACACATGTACTTGTTAGAAGCGTGCCATCTTCTCGTGGATATGATGCGGTTATTGTTGCGGTACCTGCCTTTTTGGCAATAACATAACCGGATCTGGCCTCTATAATGTCAGAATTCTGACTTCCTATTGTTATTTTACTTTTAACAGAGTCTGTAGATGGTGTTACAGTTACAAGTGGCTTGTCAAAAGTGTCTACATACATGGTTTCCTGATAAATTTTTATTTCAGGTGGCTTTACGGTTATTAAAAAAGTACCGATGCGACCCTGATTATCTTTTGCTGATAAAAAGGCATAACCTGGTGATAGCGGGGTTACTGTTCCTTCGGGAGACACAGTCATTATGTTAGGGTCAGATGTAGACCATATTAAAGTTTTGTTATCAACGGGCTGGCTATAATAACTGTAAGATTCATCAAGTGAAACATCGTCATAGACTCGATAAGGTTCTGGAACATCACCGGCTGTTAAATAATTATCTCCTGATATTGTAAGGATTTCTTCTTTTGAAGAGAGTACATTTAAATCATCAAGACTTATTGTTGTGTTAAAATCAGACTTCTTATCTGTAGTTCGTATATTAATATTGAAAACCATATTCTTAATTGAGCGCTTATATCGCATATAAGTGCTGCAAGGTACAGTAAATCTACCATACATTTTTTCGCCTGGATAAAGTATTCCGGTATCAGCGTTTATAAATACTATGTTTTCCAGGACATCCGTTCCATTTATTCTTTCTACGTTTCCTTCGAGATATAGTCTCTTAGTGGTTGATTTGTTTGTAATATAGAAATTCACAATAGCATAGGGATTCTTTAAATAATATTGCTCAGTAATGCTTGTAATTTCCATTGCTATGTCAGAGTTGTTTATGGATACAGCCTTTCCACCCGGCAGGACTCTTTCATATGAAGTTGATGGAGAATTGTTTGGCTTTATTGTAAATTCATGAGATTCTTCATCAGTTGATGAGGTGTCAAATGAAAAAGTTCCTCTTATTTCGCTTATCTCCATAGTGCCAAGCTGTGTGAACATTTCCGGAGTAATTGTCAGCTTTTCGGTTTCGTTTTCACCAGAACTGAGAGAAGAAAAGTCACTTATTCCATAATTATCATATTGCTTAAATTTGAGACCATTTATGCTTGTAATCTCAATATTGTAAAATAAGTGCTCAGAAGATAAGTTTTTGATCAGGAAATTCAATTCATATCCGTCTTTAGACATATGGGCATTGGAAAGAACCGCTGATACTTTTTTATCAGCGATGTATATATTTCCTTTACATGTGAGTGTTGGTGCTTTTACAGTAGTAGGCTTAGATGTACCTGTTTCTTTTTTGGCTTCTACCCGGATATATGTATTGGCTGTTATTTGATTTCCTGTACCGGTATAGTAAGTGGCTGTCACCTCTGCGATTCCCGGGGCTACTCCAGTCATCTTATCACCTTGAATTGTAAGAATGTCAGAATTTTTGCTTGTAAAAGTTATTTCTTTATCTTCTTCTAAATCCGGATTTACTTCAAAATTAATCCTGGTGGTTGTTCCAACTGCGATTTTTGAAGGAGTAATAGTGAGAGTAGGTTTTTTCACCTCAACAGGAAGGATATAATCAACATTATTATAAGTTGCTGATATTATAGTTACGCCTTCCTTTTGAAGAGAGGAAATCCGACCTGAATTATCTACTATAGCAATATCCGGCTCACTGCTTTTCCAAACAATTTTGTTATCTGCAACAATATTATCATCTATATCAGAGAGTACGAGGTCAAGCATATCTCCGCCAATATATAGAGTGTATGTATCACCCGCAGACCAGTAATAATTTTTATATGCATATTTTAGTGAATAATATTTACTTGAATCATATTCTTTGGAAGCTGAACTGTCATTAGATGAACCGCTTTCGAGAGTAATATCAAAGGAGCCATTGTTTTCATCAAGCAGAATATTACCGTTGTTATCAGTTACTTTCAGATAGCCCGACAGTTTATTTATTCTCTTTGTCTTTAACGTTTTATAATACTCATATGGAATGGTGGCTGTTCTAAAAAATGTAGCACCCTTTGGAACACGTGTCCCATTTGTTTTAACATAGGGTATATTGCTATAATCAGAACCATTGGAGTAATTGAAAATAGATTTTCCATAATTTCCTATATCAAGTCCATTAATTTTGGCTGGAATAATTTCCACATAAATAGCAGGAGAGTTTGCATAATTATTAGATAGGCTAAGTTTTATATTGTAACCTTCGTATGTAATATCCGGAGAGGATAAATTATCTCCTACATCCTGTGTTGTTTTGAGAATTCTTGCATCAATGATAGACGTATCTTTCGATAATTGAATATTGGTAGTTGTATTAGAATTTACACTGGCAGATACAGTATGAGTATTTAGTAGTAAGCAGAAAATCATGCAGAAGATTAGAGGGAAGAAATAATTGATAGGATTGTGTTTCATAATGCTAGCCTCCTTAGATCAATTAAAGAAATATTGTACAGATTAACAATGTTTATGGAAACTATAATGGTAGTTTAATTTATGCAAGATGAAAGTTCAATTTAGGTTATGTTAAAGATATATTAAACATTTATAAAACACATTTTTCTAGAAAGGTAATGCGAAATGCAGAACCCTCCAAAATCCTAAAGCCGGCAAAAATGTTGTCAAAATCGAATGTATCCTATTGGAATGTAAGTGATACCTTGCTAATTGCAGGAACGAAGAAGATAGAGTAAAAAGATACAAAACCAACATAACAGAAATGTTCATAACATAAGTTGCTGATGAAAACATCAGGACATGATTGAGTGGTTACCATGCCTGAATCGTTATAACATAAGTGAGTAATAAATAAAGGGGCTGTCGCAGTCAGTGAACTGCTACCCCCAAGTAGGTTTTATTTTTCAGTGTCCTACTTGGGGTAGCATATCATCATCTAAAGCAACAGCCCCTTTATTTTCAAGAGTGTCAGCTTTAATATGGACAGCTCTCCCTTACTAAATATTCTGATGAAAATTCTTTGGTATCAGGTGAGTAATTAAATGTAGCTATGGCGCTTGAAATACGTGCCAGGCAGGCATCTGCCATGGCTTCCATAGGAAGGCTTACTACGGATAGAGATGGGATTGAATATTCTTCAAGGTCTCTGGGGCCGCTTCCGATGCTTATGATTTCAATATGATCAGGAATAGAAATATTCTTTTCGTGGAATGCCTTAAGCGCACCAATGGCGAGTGTGTCTGATGTGCAGAAAAGGCAATCCGGAAGAGATGACAATCCAGCGAGACGAGTCCCTCCCTCATAGCCGCCTGCCAAAGTGTCACTTACGATTACTTTTGATATATCGTTAATTCCATGTTCGTTCAAAACAGAACAGAAGGTATTCTCTCTGATGTTCATTCCTTTAAAGTTGGTTTCTGAAGTTAAGATAGCAGGACGTTTGTTGCCATGGCGAATAAATACTTCTGCAGGAATACGACCGATGTCTTTGTCGTTCATAGTGATAGTAGGGTATTTTGCTGAATATCTGTTATATAAAACAATTGGAATATTGAAATCGTTATTTTCCAGAAATGCTATATCACTTTCCGAGGCATTACAGATTATCAGACCGTTGGTTCCAAGCAGGGTCCTTTCTGTGATGGCCTCATCCAGGTGATTGATGGAGTATGGCTTTATCTGTAATTCGAAATGATAGTCATTTTTCAGTATAGAATTATGTAAACCATCAAGGAATCTTAAAAGATTATACTGGCGGATGGATGAATCCCATAAAAGAGTGATGACAGGATAACCTTTGAGATTGCTTCTTAACAGCTTCGATTGCATATTCGGAGTATATCCCATTTTCTGGGCAGCGGACATTACTTTCTCTATTGTAGCTTCAGATATTTTTCTCTTTTCACCCATGCCGCGCAGTACGATGGAAACTGTACTTGGGGATAGGGATGTATATTTAGCTATGTCTTTGATAGTTACCATTTTCCAAAACCTCTTTAGATTTTTCTTGATTGTATCATCAGTACGGGGCAAAAGTAAATTTTCTACAGAAATTCAAAATAATGATGTAGAAAGTAATAAAATTAATTAGATACAACGTTATACTATTTACATTTTACTACTAGAGTTATAAAATTCAATTAATAATTACAACGTTGTACTAAATGTATGGAGGAATAGACAGATGAAGAAAATAGCAATCGGTGGAGGTCAGGGTTTTTGGGGAGATTCTCCTGATGCTGCTATACATATGATACGAAAAGCTGATATTCAGTATTTGGCATGTGATTATCTGGCAGAGCTCACGTTATCGATAATGGCGAGACAAAAGATAAAGGATCCCTCAAAAGGCTTTGCACCGGATTTTGTGACAAGACTTTTGAAGGAAGTCGGACGTGAGGCATTTGAAAAGAAGATAAGACTTATTACAAATGCCGGAGGAATGAATGTGCAGGGATGTGTGGACAGCATTAAATCCTGGGCAGAAAGGGAAAAACTTAGCGGATATAAAATCGGATATGTAACAGGTGATGATATAAAGGAGAAAATCCCTAAGCTGATTTCAGATGGATGGGAATTCCCTTCAATGGACACGGCAGGTAGTGATGATACAAACGGTGTATCTTTCGAAAAAATAAAGGACAAAATATACAACTGCAATGCTTATATAGGACACGAGCAGATACAGAAATGTATAGCGGATGGTGCGGATACAGTCATCACGGGAAGGGCTGCTGACTCAGCACTTTTCCTGGCACCCTTTGCACATGAATTTGGCTGGGCAGATGATGATTGGGATAATCTCGCAAGAGGAATAATGGCAGGGCATCTTCTTGAGTGCGGAGGACAAGGAGCAGGTGGAAACTTCATGTATGACTGGAGATCGGTTCCGGATATGGTGCATCTTGGTTTTCCTATCGCGGAGCTTACTGAAGACAGTTTCGAAATAACTAAGGCACCTGATTGTGGAGGCCTCATAACTGAGCAAAGTGTAAAAGAGCAGTTTTTATATGAAGTACTGGATCCTTCTAATTATTATACACCCGACGTTAATGTGGATTTAAGTCATGCAACAATTACTCAAAAAGGAGAAAACCGAGTTTCTGTGGCGGGAATCAGAGGAAAAAAACGTCCGGATACCATAAAGCTTTGCGTTGGTTATCACAAGGGATGGAAAACAGTATCAATGCTTTCCTTTGCCTGGCCTGATGCCTATGAGAAGGCGCAGTACTGCTCAGAGGTCATCATGAAAAAGATGAAAGAGCGGGGTATGAAGGCAGATGATGTCCATATCAGCTTCATAGGACTTGATGCATTGCACCTTGGGGTAGCAGATAAAAGTCCTGAAACTATTGCAAGGCTCAATGAATGTGTAATGAGAATTGCAGTATTTTCAGAGGACAAAAATGAATGTGCAAAGATTATTCCGGAGATCAGTCCCATGCAGTTAAATGGTCCACAGGGAGCTTCATTCTTTGGAGGCAGAGCACATGTTCAGGAAGTAATGGCATTATATCCTACTGTAATTCCAAGAGAAGCATTAAGAGTGGAAAGTCACATTTTAACGGTCTGAGTAATGTAAAACAAATTATGAAAATGGTGAAAGGTGAAAAATATGCCCAGGATTTTTTTATACGATATTGCCCACGGAAGAAGTGGGGATAAAGGAGATACAAGTAATGTCTGCGTTTTTGCCAGAAAACCGGAAGTATACAAGATTATTCTTAGGGAGGTGACTCCAGAGAAACTAAAGAGCTATTTTGGCGATATGGTAAGGGGTGACATAACCAGATACGAAGTGGAAAGCCTTAGCGGGATGAATTTTGTAATGCATCATGCTCTTGGCGGTGGAGCTACTATGAGTCTCAGATTGGATTCACTTGGCAAATCGATGGGATCTGCAGTGATGAGAATGAAGATAAAAGTGTCGGATGATGAGCTTAAAGGTATTCTGGCGAATGGAATGAAGCTTATGCCATTTGAAGACCCTTATGAGGAGGATTGATAACATGGGTAATAATAATCAGCCCCAGGCACTTGAGGGGGTAAGGGTGCTTGACCTTACAAGGGTTGTTGCAGGACCATATGGTGGTAGTATTTTGGGGGATTTTGGTGCAGAGATTATAAAGATAGAAGTGCCTGGCAGAGGTGATGATGCAAGAGGGTACGGACCTTACCGAAATGGTGAGAGCATGTATTTTGCTAATCTGAATCGCAACAAAAGAGGGATGACGCTTAATCTTAAAACTGACGAAGGGAAAGATATTTTTAAAAAGCTTGTTTCAAAAGCAGATGTACTTCTTGAAAACTACAGACCCGGAGTTATGGATAAACTGGGGCTTGGCTATGGTGAACTGAAGAAAATAAATCCGAGACTTATATATGCTGCCTGTTCAGGTTTTGGGAGCTATGGCGAATACAGTCAGAGGCCCGGATATGATATTATTTCGCAGGGCATGGGTGGTCTTATGTCAGTGACGGGAGCTCCCGGTGGAGATCCAACAAGATCGGGTAATGCCATGGGAGATATACTTGGCGGAATGAATATGATAATGGGCGTGCTTTTGGCATTACATGCCAGAGAAAGGACCGGAGTCGGGCAGAGGGTAGATGTGTCTCTTGTGGACTCAGTAGTGGCAAGTCTTGAAAATGCTTATATCAGATTTTTTGAAAGTGGTGAAATACCTGTAAGAAGCGGTAATGCCTATGCATCAATTGCACCTTATGATACATATCATGCAAAGGATGGTCATGTAATAATTGCATGCGGGAACCAGAAACTATATGAGAAATTCTGTAAATTGATAGACCGTGAGGATATGATCACAGATGAGCGATTTCTGACGGTACCTCTCAGAGTAAAGAACAATCTCATTCAGAAAGCTGAAATTGAGAAGTGGACGATTAACAAAACAGTTGATGAAATAGTAAGCATTATACTTGGGGCAGGGATACCTGCAGGTCCTATCTATAATGTAAAACAGATTGTCGAGAACAATCATATCGCAGGTGACAGGGAGATGTTCATTGAGACGGATCATCCTGTTATCGGAAAAATGAAAGTAAACGGCAATCCCATAAAGCTTATGGATATGATGCCCCGGATTAACAGATGTGCCCCGACTTTGGGACAGGATAATCAATATGTATTAAAGGAACTTTTAGATTATACAGATGAAGATATAAATTCATTCACAGAAATCGGAGTAATTTAATATGTTTTCAGAGTGCTGCCTTTGTAGAAGATTATGATGCATTGCCGGATTAAGAATATTTTAGGATGATTATGTGAGCACCGTAGGGTGTGAACATTAGCAATTAATTGCTTGAATAAAGTAAGGGATGTTGTTAGTATATTACCCAAAACATTATTTTGTTTTATTAAAAGCTTTCTATGGAGGTTTAATTCTCATGTCAGAGACAATTACTTTAACGATTGGAAAACAAAAAAATATAGCGCTTATAGCTCATGACGGTAAGAAGGCTGAGCTGATAAAATGGTGCCAGGATAATGCTGAAACACTAAAACGTCATTTTTTGTGTGGAACAGGAACGACAGCAAGAATGATTACTGATGCCACAGGGCTTCCTGTAAAAGGCTACAATTCCGGGCCTCTTGGTGGAGACCAGCAGATAGGTGCAAAAATTGTTGAAGGGAAAGTGGATTTTGTGATTTTCTTCTCAGATCCTTTAACAGCGGCGCCACACGATCCTGATGTTAAGGCACTTATGAGAATTGCCCAGGTATACGACATTCCGTTTGCCAATAACAAGGCAACAGCAGATTTTCTTATACATTCTACATTTATGGATTCTGAGTATGACCATGAAGTAATAAATTTTAGTAAAAACATTGCATATAGGGCTGAGCACCTGAATAAGTGAAAAACTGTAAGCTATGGGGGCAGTGAAAAAATGAGAAATCATTTTTTCACTGCCCTTTAAACAGAGCATAATAGCGGCCAAGGATATGGGAATATTTTAGGTTTTCTTAATTTGCAAGCTAATATTTGTAGGAATAAAATCAAAGTATGAAGATATGAAACAGGCAACCCATGATGCAAAGAATAGCGAGGTTGATATGAAAATCTTTCAGGTATCTACTTTACAGGCTCTGATGCTCGGATACTCCCGGGCGGTAATCTCGGTGGAGGAATTACTTAAACATGGTAATTTTGGATTGGGAACATTCACAGATGTAGATGGAGAAATGATCGTACTTGATGGTTCGTGCTACAGAGCTATGGAGAATGGAGATGTGGTGCTGGCTGAGCCGGAGAGAGGTGTTCCATTTTCTACTGTATGTACTATGGATGATACTACTCCCATGGAATTTGGTTATACAGATAACATTGGGGATCTGAAAATAGCTCTCAATAATATCATTGATGAGCATTTTGGTCTTAACAGCATGCATATGGCCCGTATCGATGGTGAATTTGAGCTTATCGATGCAAGATCAGAATCGGGCTATGAATCTGTGCATGTTGATCTTAAAACTATACTCGGAAAAACCCAGAAATCATTTAAATTTGAGAATATCAAAGGAACGCTTGTCTGCGTGTATTTCCCTGATTATATGGATGGGATTAATGCATCCGGCTGGCATCTGCATTTTATCTCCGATGACAGAAAGCATGGCGGACATGTTTTCGAAATAGTCATGAAGTCCGGTAAGGGACTTATCTCTAAGATAAATTCAGTAGAACTTAAGCTTCCTGATGAGCCGATTTTTGATACTTATTCGTTAAAACAGGCATCGGAGGAGGAAGTAAAGGCGGTAGAGCAGGGAAAAGGGTAAGAACTTCAGAAATAGAAAAGATTGCACACAAATTAAAAATGCAAGTAACTTTCAAAAATCAGCCTTTTTTATGTAAATTAATTCATCTATTTACAACACGAAATGTATCTGCTATAGTTTCTTCTTGTGTGCCATATGATATGACTACGAGGACGTTAGTAAGTATTTTGTGAGTCTTTTTTAAGGATTACAGCTTCGAAATCAGATTTAGTGGTACATGGCAGAATAAATTGATGATTTACTAGTTTGAAGGATATGATTATCCTGACAAAATATGAGGTGACAGCAAATATGGTAGACAGGGAGAATCTAATAAACGCACTCGCAGCATCAATGGGAGTGGTACAATTTGATGAAACAAAGTACACGGCATCAAGATATGATCCAAAGACAGGTACGCTATATTGTAACGGTATGGCTATATCAAAAGTTACAGCAGATAAGGCAGTAAGATATTTTGAATCTGTTGAGAAGAAATTCAACTCTGATGATCCTGACGGACGAGAGTTAAAAATGATTTATAGATGTGCTATAGAAGCAATCAAGATGATGCAGACAGAAAAGGTTAAAAAACTATTCAGCGGAGACGCTAAAGAATTTGCTAAAAATAAATAAATTCATTTTAAAAGAGGTTCCGGAGTTAAATATCCGGAACCTCTTTTGACTAGTGTAGCTGTCATTAAATGTACTGACAGCGCTGTTAATTGCATTATCTGCATACTTATTATTAAGTTTCCTCCCGAAGAGATAAATGATATAATAAACCTTTGCGATATTTTGGAGGTTATTATTTATGAATGAAGAAAAAAGGGAGAGTTTTGGATCCCGGCTTGGATTTATTCTGGTTAGTGCAGGATGCGCAATCGGAATAGGTAATGTGTGGAAATTTCCGTATGTGGCAGGGCAGAATGGCGGTGGAGTTTTCGTATTATTTTATTTACTGTTCCTGATAATAATGGGGATTCCGGTAATGACTATGGAGCTTGCAATGGGGAGACGAAGCGGGCTTACGATGGTCAGAGGGTATGAAAAACTTGAGAAAGCAGGACAAAAGTGGCATCTTCACGGATGGATATGTCTTGCCGGATGTTATATTTTAATGATGTATTACACTACGGTTTCAGGTTGGATGATGGATTATTTTGCCAGATTTGCAACAGGAAAGTTTATTACCAGGGAATCTGTAGTGGATGTATCGGCAGTTTTTGACTACCTTTTAGCTGATCCGATTGAAATGGGACTATTTACCGTACTTACGGTTTTGATAGGATTTTGTGTTTTAAGCTTTGGTGTTAAAAATGGTCTTGAAAAAGCCAATAAATTTATGATGATAGGACTATTGCTGCTTCTGGGCGTACTTGCAATAAACAGCTTAAGGCTTGAAGGCGGTATGGAAGGACTTAAGTTTTTTCTTTATCCAAATTGGGAAAGAGCAATGGAAGTCGGGCTTGCAAAGGTAATCTCTTCTGCTATGAATCAGGCCTTTTTCACGCTTAGTATAGGAATGGGATCGATAGAAGTTTTCGGAAGTTACATGGATAGAGAAAAAAGACTGATAGGTGAAGCCATCACCATAGCAACGCTTGATACATTAGTTGCTATCATGTCCGGAATAATTATTTTTCCTGCCTGCTTTGCATATGGAGTTGAACCGGCGCAGGGACCGTCACTTATTTTTGCCACACTTCCTGAGATCTTTATCAATATGCCGCTTGGAAGATTCTGGGGAACACTCTTTTTCGTACTTATGACATTTGCCAGTTTTTCAACAGTTACAGCTGTATTTGAAAATATAGTAATAAGTGTAGTTGATATTTTGGGAATAAAAAGAGTGACATCTATTGTGGTGAACTGCATTTTTCTTTTGATTACATCAATTCCCTGCGTACTTGGGTTTAATGTGATAAAAGATGTAACATTCATTGGCGGCAGAAATGTGCTGGATTTCGAGGATTTTCTAGTTAGTAATCTTATTCTTCCAACAGGTGCGCTTATAATTTTGTTATTCTGCGTGACCAGGTTCGGATGGGGATTCGATAATTACCTGGAAGAGGTTAATACGGGTGAGGGCATGAAAATGCCTGCTTCACTAAAGCATTTTTACAGAATAGTTCTTCCTATATTAATTGTTATAATTATAATAAATGGTCTTAAGGCGTAAAAAAACTCAAGGGGACGTATCAGAATGGTGAGTAAATCATTCGATATGTCCTTTTTAAATGTTTATGA
The DNA here is from genome assembly GCF_000424385.1 of Butyrivibrio sp. LC3010. Classification (GTDB taxonomy): domain Bacteria; phylum Bacillota; class Clostridia; order Lachnospirales; family Lachnospiraceae; genus Butyrivibrio. The sequence goes on from NZ_AUJU01000024.1 coordinate 46,418, forward strand.
TTAGTTAATAGATTAATTTTGAGACTGAGGGGTAAAATAGTTTTATAAAATTAAGTGTCTGAGGGGGCATTATGCGAAAACTGAGTAAAAAGGGTAACATGAATGACAGAATTGATACTGTTCTGCGTAAAGTCAGGGGAAGGATGACATCCTATCCACCGGGTATGTGTCCTCTTACGCTTTACAGATCGATACTTCAGATATCCATGAACCAGTCCTGCGGAAAATGTGTGCCCTGCAGGGATGGCCTTGTTGAGGTATATGACCTTTTAAATCAGATAATAAACGGTGATGCGACATTTGCAACTTTAGACGAAATTGAAGATAAGTGCAAAATGATCGCGGAGACATCCGACTGCGCGGTAGGTGTTGTCGGTGCAAATATGATTCTTGAGTCACTTTCGGAATTTGAGGATGAGTACAGGAGTCATATTGAGAGAAGAAGATGTATTGAAAACACAAGTCAGACTATTCCCTGTGTGACTTTGTGCCCTGCCCATGTGGACGTGCCGGGGTATATTGCCATGATTAAGGAAGAGGATTACGAGGGAGCCATCAAGGTGATCCGTGACAGGAATCCTCTGCCAACAGCCTGCGCAATGATCTGTGAACATCCATGTGAGAGGAAATGTCGCAGATCGCTCATCGATGATCCCATTAATATAAGAGGTTTAAAAAAATATGCGGTAGACAGCGTAGCAGCAGATAAAGTTCCCACACCTGAGCCGGGTGCAGCTACAGGCAAAACAATCGGAATTGTCGGTGGTGGACCTTCGGGACTTACTGCGGCTTATTTTTTGTCGCTAATGGGTCATGAAGTGCATATATATGAGGAGCACGAAAAGCTCGGTGGAATGCTCAGATATGGAATTCCTGAGTACAGACTTCCCAAGGAGAGGCTCGATCAGGATATAAATGCGATTATAAATGCTGGAAATATCAAGGTTTCCAATAATACTAAAATTGGAAAGGATATTTCATTTGAAGAACTAAGAGAGAGGCATGACGCTTTATACATAGGTATCGGAGCACAGATTGGAAACAGGATGCCTGTGGACGGGGCTGATGCCGAGAATGTGATCCCGGCTGCTGATTTTTTACAGAAGGTGGCATTGGGAGAAAAGATAGATCTTACAGGGAAAAAGGTTGTTCTTATCGGTGGCGGAAACGTGGCCATGGATGCTGCCCGAACCGCAGCGCGTCTTAATGCTGAAAGCATACACGTTTTTACAAGAAAAAGAGATGACTATACAGCCCTTCAAAGTGAGATTGAAGCTGCAATGCAGGAAGGAGTGCGGTTTAGAACGCTGCTTAGCTTCTTGAATATAGAAGCAGATAAAGAGACAAATCAGGTCAAAGCGGTATGGCTCCAGCCTGAGATAGTGGCAGAGTATGATAATTTGGGGATGATGACTACAGAACATTCGAGTAATTATCCTTACCGCTTTTTGTGCGATTATCTGATACTTGGAGTAGGACAGAGAAGTGATGCAGAGTGCTTCGAGAAGGCTGGCATACCTGTTGAAAGAGGAAGGCTAAAGGCCGATGAAATGTGCATGATAAAGGATACGCCCGGAGTCTTTTCAGGCGGAGACTGCGTCACAGGCCCATCTACTGCAATAAATGCCATTGCGGCAGGACAGGTGGCGGCATTCAACATAGATGAATATCTTGGATATCATCACACGGTAAGACTGGAAGCAAGTATTCCTCCTGCTTTGCCGAATCCATGTATACCAACAGGCCGGGCAGAGATTGAGGAGAAGGATCCCTTTGAGAGGCGGGAGAATTTTGATCATGTGGAGCTTCCTATGACCTGTGAAGAGGCTATGCGTGAGTCAGGAAGATGCCTTAGATGCGATCACTACGGCTGCGGCGCTATGGAAGGAGGCAGGGGAGAATGATTAGTCTTATTATCAACGGGCAGACATGCCGGACTAAAGAAGGACGAACAATTCTGGAAGCTGCCGGAGAAAATGGTTTTCATATTCCTACCTTATGTTACCTGAAAGGGATAAATGGCATAGGGTCATGTCGTATGTGTGTGGTTGAAGTGGAGGGGTACGAGAGACTTCTTGCTGCCTGCAACACCAGAGTCAGGGAAGGGATGGTCATCACCACGGATTCACCCAAGCTGACAGACTACAGAAGGAGAATGCTAAAGCTTCTTCTTTCCAATCACAATCTTGATTGTATGAGCTGCGCTGCCAATGGAAAATGTGAGCTGCAGAAGTTGTGTAATGAATACGGAGTAGAGCGGGCTGATCACGAAGGAAGTCGCGTGAACATAGAAAAGAAGCTCCCTTACATGGATACCAATCCTTACATCAGTTACGATCCCAGTAAATGCATTCATTGTCAGAGATGTATCAGCATATGCCACAGAATCGCCTGCAATGGATCAATTAAGAGCGGAAGACTTGGTAATTACCATATTGTTGAAGCTCCCTTTGGAGATGATTACAAATATACCGGATGTGAGAGCTGTGGCAATTGTGCATCGGTATGCCCAACCGGAGCTTTGATCCTGAAAAGAGAAAAAGACTACAGGGAGTGGGAGGTAAAAAAGGTACTGACTACCTGTCCTCACTGCGCAACAGGATGCCAGTTATACCTTGTGGTTAAGGATAACAGGATAGTAAATGTGGAATCTGCGGACGGCTCTGCTAATCATAAGAGACTTTGTGTTAAGGGAAGAAATGCAAGCTTCGATTTTGCTCAAGCTGAAGATCGTTTGAAAAAGCCACTGATTAAAGACAAAAATACCGGAAGTTTTAGAGAAGTAAGCTGGGATGAGGCTATTTCTTATACTGCCAGGCGTTTCATGGAAATACGGGATAAGTATGGAAGTGAGAGCCTTGCCGGTTTTGCCTGCTCCAGATCTACAAATGAAGATGTATATATGCTTCAGAAGATGGTGAGGTGCTGCTTTGGTACTAACACCACGGATAATTGCGCAAGAGTCTGCCATTCAGCATCAGTTACAGGCCTTGCCAAGACTCTGGGGTCGGGCGCCATGACTAATCCCATCCATGATATAACCCACGATGTGGATGTTATTATGCTGGTGGGTTCTAATCCTGAGGAGGCGCACCCTGTTGTGGGAATGCAGATAAGGCAGGCGGTAAAGCGCGGAACGAAGCTCATTGTGGTAGATCCAAGAGAAATAGGACTTGCCAGACAGGCTGACATTCATATAAAGCTCCGACCGGGAACAAACGTTGCATTTGCCAATGGAATGATGAATGTAATGATAAATGAAGACCTCATAGATCATGATTACATAGATAAAAATGTGGAAGGTTTCGAAGAACTGAAAGCTCTTGTAATGAAATATACACCGGAAAAGGTTGCAGAGATTTGTCACATTGATAAGGATATGCTCATCGAGGCTGCCAGAATGTATGCCACTGCCGGGAAGGCACCTATAATCTACTGTCTGGGAGTGACCGAACATTCAACAGGGACAGAAGGTGTTATGAGCATGTCGAACATGGCGGTTCTGTGCGGAAAAATCGGACGCGAGGGATGCGGTGTTAATCCTCTGCGTGGTCAGAACAATGTACAGGGTGCCTGTGATATGGGAGCCATGTCCACAGATTATCCGGGATATCAGAAGGTCGATAATGAACAGGCCCGCCTGAAATTTGAAAAGGCCTGGGGAGTAAGTCTCAATCCTAATCAGGGACTTCGTGCAACAGAGGTTTTCCCTGCTGCAATTGAAGGAAAAATAAAAGGTTTATTCATATGTGGCGAGGATCCGATGGTTTCTGACCCTGATACCACGCATATTATTAAAGCTCTTGAGAGTATGGAGTTTATTGTTGTTCAGGATCTTTTTATGACAAAAACGGCAAGGTATGCGGATGTAATATTGCCGGCTAAAAGCTTTGCAGAAAAGGAAGGAACTTTTACAAACACAGAAAGAAGAATACAAAGAGTAAGGAAGGCTGTCACTTTGGAAGGAGAAATGAGGGCTGATACTGATATCATAATCGACCTTATGAACGCCATGGGTTACAAGCAGCCATACCTTACGCCCTCTCAGATAATGGATGAGATTGCAGAGCTAACCCCCAGTTACCACGGAGTAAGCTATGAACGGCTGGATGCGGGTGAGAATCTTCAATGGCCTTGCCCTGAAAAAGATCATCCGGGTACGCCAATTATGCATGTGGGACATCCTGTGCGTGGAAAGGCGTTGTTATATCCTGCGGAATTTAAGGGAGCCAAGGAACTTCCTGACGAGGAGTATCCGTTCATTCTTATGACTGGACGAATTCTTTATCATTATAATGCGTTCAGTATGACTTCCCGTTCAAAGGGTCTTATGGAAATAGAGGGAGAGGGCTATATTGAACTAAATTATAAGGATGCTGATAAGCTTGGAGTTAAAAACGGAGACATGGTAGCTGTAAGCAGCAGGAGAGGAACGATTGAAGCGAAGGCGAGAGTAGGAAGAAAAGTATCACAGGGTGAAACCTGGATGCCTTTCCATTTCCCGGATTCTCCTGTAAATATGATAACCAATGCAGCTCTTGACGAGTACGCAAGGATTCCGGAGTACAAGGTATGCGCAGTTAAGCTGGAGAAGAGATGAGCATAATCTGATAATGACAGAAAGTAGGCTGCATATTTATTTTTCATTAGGAAAAATATGCAAAATCTGCTCATAGTCCTCAGGAGTATTGCAGTTTAGCAGTTCGTAAGGATTACCATGAAAATCGTAATACTGGCAATCAAGTCTTTCAAGGAGGGCTCTGATTGCTAGTTTTTTATTGTCTATAAGCTCTTTGCACAAATCTGCATGGGAGGTGTTATAAACACCGATAAGAGGCTCAGGGTGACCATTATATGTCAAAACGGTGGCATCGGGATTATTGTCCAGATGTGCAGCAAGTAGCATGTTTAAGGTATCTTCTGAGAGAAGGGGTATATCAACACTCATAACCAGGGCGCAGCTATGTTTGCATTTGAGGAAACAGGAATATAGCCCACCCATTGGACCAAGGTCCGGGATAAGGTCAGAAACCTGACTGACGTATGGACTCTGGTGGGGGTCAGCAAGGGAATCTGAGCCGGGCGGTGTCAAGGCGTTAGCAGAGTGGAAACTTTTTCCAGATACAATGATGTCATCGCATCCAAGGTTTTCAAGTTTCTCTATCTGAATTTCAAGCAGAATCCTCCCGCCAAGGAGGAGCTTTGACTTATCAGTTTTCATGCGGCTGCTTTTGCCGCCTGCAAGTATTATTCCGCTGAAATTCATTTTTTTAACTCTATCCTCGCAACATCCTTAACCTGGCGTTTAGAATTACTGTCACCAAAAACAACCAGTTTGATTTTTAATGCACCTGCATCATCTGTAGAACTTGTAAGATATGCGACTCCGTCTGAAGAAATCTCAGCTGCTGTTAATTCAGCAGAGTATTCATCAGTGGAAACGATTTTTGCCACAGAAAAATCATCTAACGTAATATCAGCAAGATTAAGGACGCTAAGAAGCGTCACTCCGGTATCTGATATTACGTTTTCTTTGCCTTTTCCGTTAATGGTTGTGCCCTGAACATCAACGGCCGGAGCCTTAAACGGGTCTACCGAAATATCTTTTCCTTCATATGTAATGGTAAGAGTTCCGGGGGCGGACGCAGTTCGACTGGGCAGATAAATGACTGTGAAAACTGTAGTTATTAGCAAAAGTACAATGACGATAATGAGATTACTTTTTTTCATTGGATTTCCTTTTCTGATAATATGACAGGTTTAAGGCGTTTCACCAGCTGGGCAGCCAGAAGTCCGCAGATGGAGCCGCTTGTACCTGAAACACATGCATATAATATAAGTACAATTCCGGTCAGCCGGAATACCAGGAAATTGGCGGTCAGACTTGCAGTGATTGAAGCTGCGATGGATGAAATCATGATGCTCAAAGACATATCTTTTGCAGTTTTTCTCGTGATAAAAAGGACCATATCGACTGTAAGCCCCGGCAGAATATATCCCACAGGCGCCAGTAGTCCCATGCTTCCTGTCATCCCAAAGCATAGTGCCAAAACGCTTTGCACTATCGCCATGAGGGTTCCGCAGCCAAAAGCAGGTATCATGGATGCGGCAATAATAAGGAACATAAGAGAACAACTGGTGGCGATACCACCCGGTATATGCAGGAACTCTGTGATCACATTGGCTGCCGGCGATATGAGTTTTTTGGCAAATAGACCAAGATCGCAGCATAGCGCCATAAAAATATAGACTCTCAGTTTTGACCGGATTTCTGTTTTCATAAGCGTAACTCCTTATGTCATTTGGACCTGCAAAAAACGGTAAAACAGAATATTTTCTATAACATATTATATCAGTCATTTATATTATTGTCCTTTTTCATTTTGTGTTTCATATAATCTATGACCTGATATTAGGTTAGCTTGAGAATGAAAGTATTTAGTTTAAAGGCAGCTTTATGGTAGCTGTTGTGCCAATCCCCATCTCGCTTTCATAGGAAATGCCATATTCCTGACCAAAATAGAGCTTTATACGCTGGTCAACGTTTCTGATACCGTAGCCCTTTGTTTCTGCTGTCAGAATGTTGTCCAGCGTATTTTTGTCCATACCACAGCCATTGTCTTTCACGGTAATGAGTATATTTTCATCATCCCTTTTTATGCTGATATAAAGCTTTCCAATATAGTCTTCTTTATCGTTGTATCTTATGCCGTGAACAATGGAATTTTCAACAAGAGGCTGAATTATCAGGTTGATGACTCTGCAGCCAAACAAGGATTCATCAACATCATAACTGAATTCGAAGGAGTCTGAGTGGAGCATCCTCTGTATCTCCAGATATGATAAAGTATTTCTCCATTCATCTGCCAATTTGGTTGTATTGTGCCCTTTATTCAGGGTAGTTCTGTAAAAAGTGGATAGTTGAAGCGCAATGCTGCTGATCTCAGACTGATCCGCCTGTATAGCTTTACTGTTTATCATGGACAGACAGTTGTACAGAAAATGAGGATTTATCTGAGATTGTAGCATTTGAAGCCTATATTCCTGCTTCGCAAGTTTATTAATATATAGCTCGTGAATGGTGTTTTCGAGACGTCTTGCCATGTTATCAAAAGCGCCTATGAGTTTGGCTATTTCATCATTGTTTTTGCTTTTTACGGTTACTGTGAAGTTATCAGCCTGAATCTGATCCATATTGTTTGCGAGCTTTTCAAGAGGCTCTACCAGATGCTTGGATAGAACCACACCAAGGTAGATCATGGAAACTATACATAAAGCAATCATTCCCATGATGACAAGAATAAATGAATTGGCGGTACTTGTTATAAATTTCTGCGGTCTGAAAACAATGATATTCCAGCCGTGGGAATCTTCTGTAGAGACTTCTCTAAAATATCCGGAACCTGCATTTTTACCAAGTGTCTGCTCCAAATTCTGTTCAAAGAATAATTCGGAGGGAGCATTAGAAAAAGTGGAATAGTCAAAAATAAGCTGTCCCGCACTGTCATATATGCCAATCGCATAATCATCCTCAAATAATGTTTTATAGGAAGAAAACGCATAGTCGTAGGACAACGTGATAGTCATGATATTATTATAAAAACGGCAGGGAACAAGATATACCAATAAGAATTTGCTGCTGTTTTTATCGAATATGTAGAAGGGTTTTTGGGCTGAGAGAGCATCAGAATACCAGCTATACTCCTGGAGGTCTGACAGTTGTTTAAGTGTGGTCCCGTGGGGATACAGGTTGGTCTCTGTATAAAGAGTTATCCCCTCAATCTCAGGATGCATGGCCTGTATCATAAGAAATTTAGAGTCAAAAACCTCAGTATTTGCAAGGAACATCTCATAGTTACTGCCATATTTTTTGTCCACAGCTGATTGAATGGCTTCATCCCAGGCAAGGGTAGTTATGATACTTTCCTGAAGAGACAGATAATGACTTAAAGAAGATGATGCCTGATCCAGAACATTATTGATATTATTTTTTTCCTGAGAAACCAGAAGCCTTCTGGACTGTATAGTACAGAAGGCTCCTAATAGTATTACAGGAATCAGACTAACTACAAAACATATTATCTGAATTTTATTTCTGAATTTAAGGTTTTGATACCAGGACATACCGCTTATCATAATCTCAGTTTTCTCCACTTCTTACTTTTTCAGGTGTTTTCCCAAAATGATCACGGAAGCTTTTTACAAAATAGGAGTCATTTTTAAAGCCTACACTGATTCCAATATCAGCAATTTTCATATTGGTGGTCAGAAGCATCTCTCTGGCTTTTTCCATGCGGACATTTTTGATATATTTGTTGATTCCGCAGCCGGTCTCTGCTTTAAATATTGTGCTCAGATAGCTTGTGTTTAAGTAGACCATTTCAGCAAGGCTGTTTAGTGATATATTTTTATAGTAATTGGCTTTAATATATTTTTTTACAAGCTCAACGGAATGCTTGCCGCCGTCAGTTCCGCTTATTTTTGTTTCCGGCAGCTCTTTCTTTTGGCTTGCGTTATCAAGGAGTTTCAAGGTGCTGTCCATGGTTGCCTCGAACTCCTTTGGATCTAATGGTTTTAACATATAGTTACATGCATGAACAGACAGAGCAGCTTTTGCATATGAAAAATTATCGTAGCAGCTAAAAAAAAGTATCGGCAGTTCGTCATTGCCTTCACGCGCCTTTTTAGCAAGGTCAATACCACTTACGAATGGCATTTCTATATCTGTAAGAAGAACATCAATCGGAGTGCCGCCAAGTATATCAAGAGCCTGCTTGCCATTTGATGCGTGGAGTACATTAAAAGTTTCCGTAAGTCCCAGCTTTTGCAGCAGGAAAATTACAAGATCATATTCATTTTTTTCATCCTCAGCAATCAGCATATTATAGGACATATGTGCATTCCTCCGAAATTAAAACGATTTTACAAAATTCATTATATCAATAAAAATAGGAAGCACAATCTGTAAAATAAAATGTCCTAAAAAAATGATACAAATCCAAAAAAATTTATATATAATCCATAAAAATCGAATGCTACTATATCTGTGTCGATACATTAGCTAATGGGGAACAAAAAACAAGTAAAAGGGAGAATGTTATGTTAATGAGAAGGGCAAAAAGAATAATATCCTGTGCCGTACTCTCAACAGCAGTACTTACAATGACTGCTTGCGGAAACACAGGTGGGGACACAAATTCTGCTTCGGAAACACAGGAAGCTCAGGATAATACACATAGTAATGACAATAAGGAAAATGCTTCTTCAAATGGGGATGAGGCAGCATTTAAAGGTTTTGAGCCATATGAGGATGAGCTGAATATTCATATCGGAAGACTGGCTTCACAGCACACAGTATCCACACTTCTTCCGGGAGATACTCTTGAGGACAATCCTTATACCAGATATGTGACAGATAATCTCAACATTACATTTACAGATGAGATTGAAGCAGCAGATGAGGATTATAAGAACAATATAGCGCTTGCAACATCAAGTGGAGATATCCCGGAGATGTTTACGGTTACAAGCTATGACACTCTGGTTGATCTTGTAGAAAGCGATCTGCTTTGCGATTTAACAGATGTATACAATGAATACGCCAGTGATTATATAAAGAAGATCTATGATTCCTTCGAGGGAAGAGGTCTTGATATGGTTACCTTTGACGGTAAGCTGATGGCTCTTCCGGGAACCAATGCTGATAATGGTGTTCCTACACTTTGCTGGATAAGAAAAGACTGGCTTGACAAGCTGAATATCAACCCTGATGAGGACGGGGATCTGTGCGTTAGCTATGAAGAAATTGCAGATGTAGCAAGAGCTTTCGTAAAGGAAGATGTTTCAGGTAAGGGAACAATCGGTATCGCTATGAGTGATGGCATCGGTGATGCTGAGTGGATTGCCAATGCAAATGGCGGATTTGTAGGAAAATGGCTTGATAACGGTGATGGAACAATCTCATGGTCTACATTATCAGATGCAAACAAGAAGAGTTGGGAAATCTTACACCAGTGGTTTGAAGAGGGAATTCTTGATCCTCAGTTTGGTACAAGAACCTATGAGGATGTTACAGCTCTTTTGATTGATAATAAGTGCGGTATCGCATTTGGCGCATGGCATATGCCTGACTGGAGATTTTCACATGTTAAGGATGCCAATCCGGAGGCTGAGTACATTGCTTACACAATTAAGGATTCAACAGGCAAGGTAAATCTTGCGCATGAAAATCCGACAAATAACTTCATTGTTGTAAGAAAAGACTACGAGCATCCTGAAGCTGCAGTAAAGATCCAAAATGTACTTTTTGATGAGCTTGTACATGAAACTCTTGATACAGCACCGGAAGTAATGTCATTTGTCCAGAACGGCGGTGATAACTTCACAAAGCCTGTACAGATCGAATGTCTGCCTTCTACAACCAAAGATGTTTACTTTAATGAGCATCAGGCTGTTCTCAAGGGAGAACTTAAGCCCGAGGATACATCGACAGCAGAGAACAAGAACAGCTCATCTATCATGCTTGAGTACTTGAAGGATCCTGAAAATGTAACAGAAGAAACACGTACAGGATGGTCATTCTATAATTCAAGAATCGTAGGTCTTGGTGCAGCCATCGACGGACTTAATAAAAATGGTAATGCCAACTGGGTATCACCCCTTTATCCACCGACACTTGAAGCAATGGAGCAGAAAAAAGCTGCTCTGGATACGCTTGAGCTTAAGGCATATATCCAGATTGTAACAGGTGAGCAGCCTATCGAATACTTCGAACAGTATAAGCAGGATTGGATGGATTACGGTGGTGCTGATATCATTGCAGAAATGGAAGAGTACTACGCTAACAAATAAATAAAATACGGGTGAGTGCAATATGGCAAAGAATAATACTGCTAGTAAGATTAAAACTAAAAATATTGCCTCAGAAGTGTTCTATCAGTGCATGATGTTACCGGGCATGGTATTCGTTATATTATTTAACCTCGTGCCTATGCTTGGTATCATCATGGCATTTCAGGATTTTAAGCCCGCGAAGGGATTTCTGGGATCTAAGTTCGTCGGTCTTAAGCATTACATCTATCTTTTTCAAATTCCCGATGGATTTAACATATTCAGAAATACGCTGGTTATCGCAGTCGGCAAGATTGTGATAGGAACGCTTATGGCAATAGCTTTTTCAATTTTGTTAAACGAAATAAAACATGTATGGCTGAAAAAAGGTGTTCAGACAGTTGTTTATCTACCTCACTTCCTGTCCTGGGTAATTCTTGCAACAGCCATTAAAAATCTCTTCAGGCTTGATGGATTTGTAAATGCAGTACTTGGAACAGGAGTCAACTTTTTAGGCAGCAATTCTTTTTTCCAACCTCTGCTGATAGGAAGTGATGTTTGGAAGGAATTTGGCTATAATTCCGTAGTCTATCTGGCGGCTCTTACTGCAATAGATCCAGGTCTCCATGAAGCTGCAAAAATCGATGGTGCAAATTGGTGGGACAGAGTGATTCACGTAACCCTGCCCGGAATGCGCTCTGTCATAATACTTATGTGCGCCATGAGCCTTGGAAGTATACTAAATGCCGGCTTTGATCAGGTTTATAACCTTTATACTGCGCCGGTTTATGAGACAGGTGATATTATTGACACCTATGTGTACAGGGTAGGTCTTACCTCAATGCAATATAGTTTTGCAACGGCTATAGGACTTTTGAAATCAGTTATAGCCTTTGTGCTTATGATGCTTGCTAATCATCTGGCTAAGAAATATACAGACAGTAAAATATTCTGAGAAGGAAAATACATATGAATACAAAGAAAATAGCTGGAAAAACCGGTATTATCTGCATCTATGGAATTGTAGTTTTCCTGGGGCTTTGCTGTCTTTTGCCATTGTGGTATATCGTGGCAATATCATTTTCAAAAGCCTCTGCTGTAGAAGGAAATATGGTATCACTGATACCAATAGGATTTAATACAGTGGCCTACGAGGAAATTCTTACAGATGCTCAATATTGGCGATCCTTTTTAATATCTATTCTGCGCGTAATTCTGGCGGTCATCATTAACCTTTCCCTGACAGTCAGCATGGCTTACGCGCTTACCAAGAACAATAAACAGTTCCACGGAAGAGATATTTATATGAACATTCTTATTTTTGCCATGCTCTTTAATGGCGGAATGATTCCGACATTTCTGGCGATAAAAAAGTATCATCTGCTAAATACTATATGGGCATTGGTACTTCCGGGAGCTGTTCCGATTTTTAATGTAATACTGCTGATGAATTTTTTCCTCGGAATACCAAAGTCTCTGGAGGAAGCAGCAGTCCTTGACGGTGCAAATCCGCTACAGGTTCTCACCAGGGTATATATTCCCTGCTCTGTGCCGGTTCTTGCAACGGTAACACTTTTTAGTATCGTAGGCAGTTGGAATGATTTCTATAGCGGACTTATATACATCACAAGAATAGAGAACTATCCGCTTATGACTTATATTCAGAGCCTGACCATAAACATGGAAGAGATAGTAAAGCACGGTACAATGGAAGACATTATCAGGGCTTCGCAGGTATCCGAGCAGAACCTGAATGCTGCTAAAATCGTAGTGGCTGTTATTCCGCTAATGCTCATTTATCCGTTTTTACAAAAGTACTTTATAACAGGAATCGTAATAGGTTCGGTTAAGGAATAAGTTGGAGGACTAAGATGAATAAAACACTGAACATTACGAGACATCCTGTTTCAAAACCGGAGAATGTAATATGCCAGGGAAATTACAGGATTACGATTTTAACTGAAAGACTCATAAGATTTGAATACAGTAAAGATCAGGTATTTGAAGACAGAGCAACGCAGGTTGTGCTAAACAGAGATTTTCCAAAGGTATCTTTTAGTCTGAATAAGACTTCTGAAAGGATTGAGATTAAGACAAGATATCTTCATCTTTATTATGATGAAAAGGAGCCTGGTGAAACAGGGCTTCAGGTAGAAATAAAGGACAGTAAAACATCTCATGTCGGTCACTGGTACTATGGGAAAAAAGCTCAAATGGCGGGTAACCTTGGCGGAACAATAAGAACTCTCGATGAAGTAAATGGAAGTTGTCCAATCGATGCAGGTCTTGTTTCAAAAGACGGTTGGGGTCTTCATGATGATTCAACATCGCTTGTTATTACGGAAGATGGCTGGGTAGCTCTGCGTGAGCATGCGGAAACAGATTTGTATCTGTTTGGATATGGTAGTGATTATAAGGGATGCCTGCATGATTTCTATACTCTTACAGGCAAAACGCCAATGCTTCCCAGATTCGTACTTGGTAACTGGTGGAGCAGATATTATGAATACTCTGAAAAAAGCTACAGAGAGCTTATGGAGCGATTTGATGATGAAGGAATACCTTTTTCTGTAGCAGTAATAGATATGGACTGGCATCTTGTTGATATTGATCCTAAGTATGGAAGCGGCTGGACCGGATTTTCCTGGAACAAGAAGCTTTTTCCTGATCCCCCGAAATTCATGAAATATCTGCATGACAGAGGTATGAAAGTCACGCTGAATCTCCATCCTGCTGATGGGATAAGAGCTTACGAGGACTGTTATCACGATATAGCAGAAAAAATGGGAGTAGATATTCAAAACCAGGAGACCGTTGAATTTGATGCTGCAAACTCCAGGTTCATAGAAAATTATCTGGAGTATGTTTGTCATCCCCATGAAAAAGACGGAGTTGATTTTTGGTGGATAGACTGGCAGCAAGGCACAAAAACGGGACTAAAAGGGCTTGATCCTCTCTGGATATTAAATCACTATCATTATCTCGATAGTGGAAGGAATGGTTTGCGGCCTCTTACTTTTTCAAGATATGCAGGACCCGGATCCCACAGATATCCTATAGGATTTTCAGGAGATACAGTTGTAACCTGGGAATCACTGCAGTTTCAGCCCTATTTTACAGCTACAGCCTCAAATATAGGTTATGGCTGGTGGAGTCATGATATAGGCGGTCACACTCATGGTTATAAGGATGATCAGCTGGAATGCAGATGGTATCAGTTTGGTGTCTTTTCACCTATCATGCGACTTCATTCGGAAAAAAATGAATTCAATGGAAAAGAACCCTGGCGCTTTAGAAAAGATATAAGCGAAATAATGAAGAGATTCCTTAGGTTAAGGCATGAGTTATTGCCATATCTTTATACCATGAATTACAGGGCATATAAATTTGATGAGCCAATCATACAGCCTTTGTACTATAACATTATGCCGGATGAGGCCTTTGAGCAGGCATACGAACAAGTAAAAAATGAGTATTATTTTGGAACAGAAATGATAGTAAGCCCTGTGACAAGTAAGTGTATCAAAGGCATAAATGTGGCAAAGACCACAACATACCTGCCGGAAGGTAATTACTATGATTTCTTTACAGATGTCATATACTCAGGAGGCAAAAACATAGACTGTTACCGCACCCTGGAATCGATACCTCTGTTTGTACCGGAGGGAGGAATCATTCCAATGACGGACAAAATAGGAACTAAGGATGTAACTACTAATCCGGATTCACTTGTAATTCATGCTTATGCAGGAAAAAATGGCAGCTTCACAATGTATGAAGATGACAATGTAAGTATGGGTTATGTGGATGGAGATGCTGTATTTACAGAATTTATCCTGAAGTGGTCTGATGAAAAGAGTTTTACCATCAAAGCTCCAACAGGTAATATCAGTCTTCTTCCCAGGAAGAGAGATTACCGAATTGTAATTCATGGCGCAGATATGAGTAAGTACAAGGGTGGTCTCCAAAGTTATGTTACCGTATCTGATGGAAGTACTCCAATAGGCGCGGAGATTTCCTACAATGAAAAGCTTAATCAGCTTATTGTAAACATGCCTGAGTGTAGTTTGGATAAGGATATAACCATTACGATTCCTGCTGACATCTGCTTAAAGAAGAATGCTGTAAAAAGTGTAATATTTGATTTTCTTAATCAGGCTGAAATTTCTTTTGCTCTTAAAAACGATATTTACTGGGCTGTAGATAACGGCGATACTCCGGATCAGATTATGGAGAGCCTTGAGCAAATGAATATTGAGAATGATCTTTATAAAGCGATATACGAAATAATATACAGTTCGTAAAAAAACTGATGCCAGGAGTCTGTTTAGATTCCTGGCATTTACCATTTCAAAAGAAATTCTGGTTTTAAATCCTTAATCAGCGGATTTAACTTTCATCCATTCATTGGAATAGAGCTTATCGGTTTCTTCACCGAGATACTGATAAGCCTCAACATTCATAGTAGAAAGATCAGGGAAAGCAACCTTAGAGTTCTTTATATCTTCATCTTCGATGTTTTCCTGAGCTTCGGTATTGGGAGTGGAGTAGGTGATGTACTCAAAGTTCTTAAGAGCAATATCACCGCGGCACATAAAATCAATCCATTTTTCAGCATTGGAAACATGCTTGGATCCCTTGGTAATAACCCAGGAATCAATCCATACATTGGTGCCTTCCTTTGGAACAACATACTCAAGATTAGGATTTTCTCTAGCGGTATAAATTGCTTCGCCGGAGTAGATTACTCCAAGAGCGGCTTCTTCACCGATCATTTTATCCCTTACCTGATCAATTACATATGCCTGAACAAGTGGTTTTTGTGCAATAAGATCCTCTGTCGCTTTTGAAACTTCATCAGGATCTTTAGAATTAAGTGAATAACCGTTTTTGATAAGAGCCACCATGTAAGCATCTCTTACTGAATCCTGCATAAGTATCTGACCTTTGTATTTTTCATCCCAAAGGATATCCCAGCTGTCAACAACATCATCTACCATGGTCTTGTTATAGAGGATTCCGACTGTTCCCCAGCAATAGGGAATGGAGTACTTATTCTCAGGATCAAAATCTTTTGAAGTCTCAAAATACTGCTGACCGATATTTTTGACATTTGGAATATTGTCAAAGTTAAGGGGCTGAACCATGTCATTTTCAATGAGCTTCTGAATCATGTAATCGGATGGGCAGATAACATCATAGGCTGAAGTATCTTGTGCAAGCTTTGCGTACATGATCTCATTGTTTTCGAACATGTCGTAGATTACATCGATACCGGTCTCATCTTCAAATTCCTTTATTACATCTTCATCTATGTACTCGCCCCAGTTGTAGACATAAAGTTTGTTGTTTGAATCAGTTTTCTCTGACCCGCAGCCTGCTAAAGCAGCACAAGTTATCATGACAACAAGTGCCACGGAAATCAATTTCTTTTTCATAATGATCATTTCTCCCTGGCAATATTATTCTGAGCTCTGTCAATCACAAGAAGAAGAACAAGCACAACTACAAATATTATAGCAGATAATGCGTATATTTCCGGCTGGATACCTCTTTTAACCTCGTTATATATTAGAGTTGATACGGTCTCGAATCCGGAACCTTTGGTAAAGTATGTGATGATAAAGTCATCGATTGACATGGTAAATGCCATAAGTGCACCGGATATTATGCCGGGAACAAGATCTGGAAATATTGTCTTAAAAAAGCCATAAACAGGTGTGGCTCCAAGATCCAGAGCTGCTTCATATACATAAAAATTTAAATTCTTTATCCTTGGCAGAACACTTAACATGACAAAAGGAATATCAAAGGTTATATGTGCCAACAGGATAGTAGAGAACCCTGAGCTTAAGTGAAGAAATCTGAACAGAAGCATCAGGGAAATACCTGTTACAATATCCGCATTGATCATCGGAATATTGGTCACTGCAGTTATTGCAGATCTGAATTTCGAACTTAACCCAATCATTGCAATACAGGTGGCCGTACCAATAATTGTTGAAAGAATCGTTGCCAGCACTGCGATTGAAAGGGTATTAACAAGGGCACTGGCTATCGCTTCATCGGAAAAAAGCTCTATATACCAATTAAGAGTAAAACTTCCCCATTTTGCCCTTGACTTACTGGAGTTGAAGGACAGCACAATGAGTGCAATAATTGGCGCATACATGAATACCAAAAGGAGAGCAAGATAAACTCTTTCAAGAATTTTCTTCATGCCAGTGTACCTCCTTCAGTATCAGTGATGTTCTCAACTATCATATTCAGAATTATAAAGATCATGAGAACTATTGAAAGTCCACTTCCCAAATGCCAGTCATAGAGCTGGGTAAACTGCTGCTCTATAATATTTCCGATAAGAAGTATCTTGGATCCGCCAAGCATTGACGAGATTGCAAAGGTCGTAAGGGCGGGAATAAATACCATTGTAATTCCGCTGATGATTCCAGGAAGTGACAATGGGAATATTATGCGCAAAAAGGTCTGGAAGGTTCCTGCCCCTAAGTCTCTTGCAGCATTTATTACATTATCATCAATCCTGCTAAGTGCATTATAGATAGGCAATATCATAAATGGCAGGAAGTTATAGACCATACCAAGCACAATGGCTGATGGTGTATTGATAATGTTAATAGTAGGCAGATGCAAAAAAGTCAGTACTGCATTAATAACACCTTTTCCCTCAAGAAGAGTCATCCAGGTAAGCGTTCTTAGAAGGAAATTCATCCACATTGGTAAGATAAAAAGTGTTACAAGATAAGTGTTTCTTGTGAGCTTCATGGACGTTAGTATCATACCAAGCGGATATGCCAAAACAAGGCAGATAGCAGTGCTTATGAGTGCAAGGTTAACAGATTTTATCAACGCTTTAAAATATCCGTATTCTGCTATCGTTGCTACGTTCTCAAATGTAAAGCCACCCTGATCATCTGTAAGTCCATAATAGAAAACCATTGCCAGGGGCACCAGAATAAATATCACTGCCCAGGCAAGATAGGGGGATGCAATTAGAGGAGCAGTTTTTGAGTTTTTAAACAGTTTCACTTATGGCCTCCTCATCCTCAGACTCAGGAACATTCATGATCTGAATATTATAAGGATCTACCTTTATACCAACCTGTGTTCCGACTTCCGAAAGCTTTGTGGAATGTACAAGCCACTCAAAGCCACCTGCTTCCACATCCATCTCGTAGTGTACACCCTTAAAGGTGAGACCGGTTACAACGCCGCTAATCGTACCTTCGGAGGGAGCTACAAGCTCAACGTCCTCAGGACGAATTACTACATCTACAGGCTTATTTTCACCAAAGCCCTTATCAACACAGGCAAATTTTGAGCCAAGAATCTCTACAAGCTCATCCCTGATCATAGTAGAGCGGATAATATTGCTGTCACCGATAAAGTCAGCTACAAAGGCATTCTCCGGTTCATTATAGATGGTCTCAGGTGAGCCTTCCTGCTGTATATATCCCTGATTCATAACCACAATGTGGTCAGACATGGTAAGTGCCTCTTCCTGATCATGCGTTACATAAATGAAAGTGATTCCAAGCTCTTCCTTAAGCCTTTTCAGCTCGTACTGCATATCCTGACGCATTTTAAGGTCAAGAGCGCCAAGAGGCTCATCCAGCAAAAGAACTTTAGGCTCATTTACAATAGCCCTTGCTATGGCAATTCTTTGCTGCTGTCCGCCTGAGAGTGAGTCAGGCTTACGCTTTTCATACCCCTCAAGGTTAACCAGCTTAAGAGCATATTTTATTTTATCTTTAATATAGCTCTCGGGCTTATTTTTTATCCTTAGACCAAAGGCTATATTTTCTTCTATGTTCATATGAGTAAAAAGAGCATACTTCTGGAATACAGTATTGAGCTGTCGCTTATTTGGAGCAAGATTAGTGATATCCTTTCCATCAAAGATTACCCGGCCCTGTTCAGGTTTTTCAAAACCGCCTATTATCCTTAAGGTGGTGGTTTTTCCACAACCGGAAGGTCCAAGAAGAGTTACAAAAGAATTTTCATAAATATGAAGGTTCAGGTCATCCAAAATCACCTGTCCGTCATAAGATTTTGTAATATGTTCAAGAGTTATAAGGTCCTTCCCCATTTTTGTCTTCTCCCGTTAATAAAATAAATACAATTAAATTTATTATACACAGTTTATAAAAATATAATAGAAGTCTAAAACTCTCATCCTGGAATTAGTATAATCATTGCCAAATATCTCTATTAGCAATATATTCTCTAAATCGAGGGAGCTTTAGTACTATTTTCCCGCGTATACTACCATCTATTACGCCTTTTTCGATAAGGCGCTTTCTTGGTTCACTCCAATCACTATGACTTTTCTTTGTGATTTCAAGTAACTCAGCTGCATCCATAGCATCTTTCTCAGCTATAAATCGCACATACCACTGGTCTTTAGGGGTAAGCTCACTCCAGATCTTGTCATATACCTTTTGAGCTAAAACATCGTCAACTTTTGCAAGTACTAAAGGAGTGATTGTCTTACATTTTTCATCCCACATATATTTGCCAAATGCCTGATAAGCAAATGCATATCCTTTTGTTAAAACTGCAAGTTCATACGCAACATCATCTGACAGACCAAGTGTCTGTTTATAGTCTTCCTTAATAACTCCTATATTAAGTGGAGTCATCTCATATTTGGTTGCGCGCAAAAAGAAAGTCAGCCCGTCTGTATTCTCAATACTTTCAATATCTTCATAAAGGCCTGCTATTATCAGAAATATAGGAAGATTTCGCCTTATAAGTATTTGGAATTCCTGTATAAAATCCACTAAAGCATCGGTTTTTCTGGCTTCATCTATTACAACTAAAATACGTTTGTTCCTTTTTTCCAGCTCCGCCAATATTTTCTCCAGAGCTACATCTAAACTCGCTACCGGACTTTTTTTTGAAAGGCTTATACCTATACCAAAAGCAGTAAGATTTAAGTTCACATCTATAAAGTCTGTAATAAAAGGTACATCCGTGTAGAGTTTAGCGATAAGATCATTTGTAATATCTGCTCCGGGTTTTAAGTCGACGATAATCCAATCCTTTTCTTCAGCCAGAGCCTTCTCTATTGCTGTAAGCGTGACTGTCTTACCGGTTCCTCTGATACCGGTAATTTTAAATGCCTGCTCATCAACTACATCACTATTAAATGTTGTTGTAATCTCATCAATTATTACGTCCCTGCTGATATATTGAGTAGGAATACGACCAAAACTGATTGCATAAGGATTTTTGTTCATCAAAAACACTCCATGTATAAAACACTATAATTAATAATGTTGACTATAATATCATATAATACACTATAATTTTTCTATACCGCTATAATACAATATAAAATTATATAATTCAATGTGTTTAGATATATAAGAAGAGAGTGTAAAATATAGTTTGTTAATTATAATTTCGGATATAGCAAAACCAGCGTTTATGGAGGAAATAAGAATCAGTTATGGAAATATTTAATGGAAGACCTCAGCAAACTGAAGGTCGCTTGGATAGAGAAATAAGAGTTTATGAGTGTCTGGATCAGCTTGGGATAGATTTTAAGAGAGTTGATCATGAACCTGCTACAACTATGGAAGCCTGTGAGAAAATTGATAAAGCACTTGGAACGCTCATGTGCAAGAATCTGTTTCTTTGTAACAGGCAAAAGACAAAGTTTTATCTTTTGCTCATGCCCGGGGACAAGAAGTTCAAGACAAAAGAGCTTTCAAGTCAGATAGGTTCTGCCAGATTGTCTTTTGCAGATGCTGAGGATATGCTCAAATATCTTGATATAGAGCCCGGTGCTGTTAGCGTTATGGGACTTATGAATGACAAGGATAATGAGGTTCAGCTTCTGATAGATGAGGATGTAAAAGCGGGTGAGTTTATTGGCTGTCATCCATGTGTCTGCACATCCAGCATGAAGATAGAGACATCAGATATACTTAATAAATTCCTGCCGGTTACAGGACATGAGCCACAGATAGTACATCTTGTGGGAGAAGATTGATAGATATAATTTGTTTCCATAAAACCTTTTATTCCGGTAGCACCTGGAATATTTATGATCCCTTAGACTATCTGCTGCATACTGGTAATATTTCGGATGACTTTTGATAATTTGGGCTGGACAGGACCCAGATATGATGATTACACTAGTGTATGTCAGTGGTATCAGAACGAACCGGCTGGAGCCGGATATAGCTTACCATCAGATGGTGAGATGATAATGAAATAAGAATTCGGAGATATATAATGGACTACAAGGCTATCTTTTTTGATATTGACGGAACACTTCTTGATAGTGAACATAAAATGCTACCAAGTACAAAACAAGTGATAGACTCATTGCAAAAAAATAATATAAAGTTTGCGATAGTAACTGCAAGGGGGCCATTTGGGGTGAGACCGTTATTCAAAAAATATGGCTTTGTATGTCCCATGATATGCTACAGTGGAGCACTAATCATTGATGAATACAACAATATTTTAAAGTCAGAAGGAATGTCAGCAGAAGTTACCACTAAAGTTATTTCTTATATAGAATCTTGTAGAATTAATTGCACATGGAATATCTATGCTGAAGAAATGTGGATAGTTAACCATATAAATGACAGACGAATCAGAACTGAGGAAGAGATCATAGATGCTAAATCTGCAGAAGGTAGTGTAAGTATTCTTGAAAAAAGTGTTCCTGTGGGAAAAATCTGGTGCATGTTTGACAGTAATAATCTTGATGAAATAATATGTGGAATAAAACAAAGATTCTCTGATTTAAGCATATGCAGGGTAGACGCTACATCAATTGAAATCATGGCTAATGGAGTCACAAAGGGGAGTGGAGTTCGTTACCTTTGCGATAAATGGAGAATTACGACAGATAAGACAATAGCATTTGGTGATCATTATAATGATGAGCAAATGCTAAGGACGGTGGGACTTCCTTTTATCATGGGGAATGCTCCTGCTGATTTAAAGGAGAGGTTTTTGAATATTACAAAAAGTAATGATGATGATGGAATATATTATGGATTAAGAACGATAGGATTAGATTTCTGAGATTATTCAGGAATCTTTTTTATCATATAGCTCCCGTTGGATTTTATATTAGTGATAAAAAAATGTATAATAAAATAAAAGATCAATTTTTGGTGAGTATATGGCAAGTATAAAAGATGTAGCAAAATTGGCGCATGTGGGACCGGCAACAGTGTTACGTGTACTGAATAATTCAGGTTATGTATCTGAAGATCATCCACACTTGACCATGCTACCTGTATCATTAAAAGAAGGTGGGTCTGTGTAGAAGCAAAGCCAAAAGAAGTAACGCGAAGAAATTTTGTGCAGTTGGGATTGAAATGAATCTTATAAAATTAGATATAGAACAAATTAAAAAGGTCTATAACGAAAGAATGGTGTATGACTTCCCACCAGATGAACTAAGGCCCTTAGTGAGGATCATTGTACCACTTCAACAGGGACAATATGAATGCCTTGGACTTAATGATGGTGAGAGAATAATAGGTTACGCATTCCTTGTTCAAAAGAACAATGATTATCTTTTGGACTATTTTGCAATTTACCCGGAGTATAGAAATAAAGGGATTGGCGGGGAAATGTTGCACCTTGTAAAGGAATATCTTGGCTGTGCTGATAATATCATTTTGGAAGTCGAAGATCCTGATGCATCCACGAATGATGAGGATAAAACTGTGTGTCAGCGGAGGCTATCTTTTTATATAAGAAACGGCTTCTATAACACGGGAGTAAAAATGCTTTGTTTTGGTGTACCTTATCTGATTCTATCCTGTGGGAACCAAAGAAAACAAACGGAGGAAATAGAAGAACTCTATTTTTCATTTTACAGAACAGTTTTGCCCAAAAAAATGTTTGAGAAGAATATACAAAAATGTGACTAAAAAAACAGCCTGTTGCGACAGACTGTTTTTCTTTTGATGATTATTTTTTTAAGTAGATAGTGTAGTACATAGCGCCAACGCAGACAGATCCGCCAATTATATTTCCGATTGTTACCGGAATAAGATTTGTTACAAAGAATCCATACAGGCTAAGTCCATCTGCAGGAAGGTTGTAGATAGCTGATGTCAGTATTCCGGCGGGGATGAAGTACATGTTAGCAACACAGTGTTCAAAGCCACAGATAATAAATAGCATTACAGGAAGCCACAGAGCAAGGATTTTTCCTGCAATTTCGTCAGCTGAGAACGAACACCATACTGCAAGGCAAACAAGTATGTTACAGAGAATTCCTCTAAGCAGACCATCGCTAAAAGTAATATTTGCCTTGGTAACAGCAGTTGCAATAACTGACTCTGCAAGAGCATTATTGGCAAATGAGTAAATGTGAGAGGTGGAAGCTAAAAGTGCAATAAGAAATCCGCCTACCATATTTCCAAAGTAAACAAGTACCCAGTTCCTGAGCATGCCTGAAAGTCTAGCTTTTCCGGACAAAACAGGAATAATGATGAGACAGTTACCGGTGAACAGCTCAGCGCCACCAACAAGAACCATGAAAAGTCCTATTGGGAAAACAACACTGCTGATCATGCGTGCACTGGATGGATCAGCTGCGCTGCAGCTTGCTATCTGGCTTCCGAGACCGCCAAGAGCAATAAAAACTCCTGCAAGAATTCCTAAAAGAAATGTCTTAAAAGCTGAGAACTCCGTTTTTCCCTTTCCTATAGATTCATATTTAGCTGCAATTTCAACGGGTGAGTTCATGTTATTAACCTTCTCATTTGTATTATTTGTCATATCATTTGATACCGAAAACAGGGTGTATTCCTGCTTGATATTATTTTATCATATGACCGCATTTACGATTTTATACAAAATATGTAATATTATCAATTCCTTTCTTGGTTTGTAAAAAGCCAAATTTGCATTGCATGCAACATAGTGAACCTTAAACCTATAAATTTGTCAGCCAAACAGCTTTCCTGCAGTTGTTGCATTCTCTAACAACGTAAAGAAGGGAACAGCAAGACTTACTCTTACAGGTAACATATATGGGAGAGACGAGGTAGTCATTAATTGAAAATAGATAGCTGAAGTAAGAGAAACAAAACATGAACAGTAGTGTTATACTGTAAAAAGAGTTTTCTTAGGAGGTTAATAAGGAGGGTTTTATGAAAAGAGAAGTTATTATTGGGGGAGCAGTTTCCATGCTCTTTTCCATGGCAGTTATTACGGGAGTGCTGCCTATTCCAAAAGGAGAGCCTGTTATACAGGTGTATGCTGATTATTATGATGGAACGGTTACAGTTGATGGAACAAAATACCGGATTTTATCAAAAGAGACAATGACAGCTGAGATTGTGCGTTTCGATGCAGATAAAATACCTCAGACAGGGGATTTAGTGTGTCCTGAAAAGGTTAATATTGAAGATGAAAACTATGCAATCACTTCAGTTGGTGCAGGTGCTTTTAGCGGATTGAAGATTAAGGGAATAACTCTTCAGGATGGTTTAAAAACTATAGGATCCGGGGCTTTTGCAAACTGTAGTGAATTAGAAGAAGTTGTTATTCCGGATTCGGTTACCAATATTGATAGTTGTGCGTTTACTTCCTGTAAAGCACTTACTAAAGTCACTTTGCCGAAGGAATTAGGTTATATAAGCAATGGATTATTTTCAGACTGTTCATCGCTTTCATCAATACAGATTCCTGAATCTGTAAAAAGAATTGATGGTGGTGCATTTTCGAATTGTACAAGCTTGAAAAGCATTAAATTTCGAAAAGGAGTGGAGTTTAATTGGAATATCATTACAGGCTGTTCTGCATTAGAGTATGCAGAATTATATGTTGGAGACTATTTTCAATATGCACCCTTTTTTAATGGATGTACTTCACTTAAAGATGTAACAATCCATGGTACTGGTAAAACTACTTTGGATTATGTTTATAACAGGACGCCTCTGGTATCTCTTACTATCGATGGAATTCAAAAAATTGGAAGAGGGTGCTTTGCAGGGTGTGCTACCCTTGAAACTGTTAAAATAACTGACAATAGTCTTACCACATTAGAAGAAGCTGCTTTCAATGGATGTAGTAGTCTGAAAAAGATTGATTTTCCTGCCAGCCTTACAACATTACCTGATACGGCATTCGCGGGATGCGAAAGTCTTGAACCTATTGATTTGACGCATTTTACAGAGATAGGAAACGCAGTTTTTAGCGGATGCTGGATAGATGGAAATCCCACTGATGGAACTCCTGTGGATATTACTTTCTCTAAAAATATAAAGAAAATTGGCTCAGGAGTTTTTGGCGGAAGCAAACTGGGGACAGTTAATATAGAATCAAATGCGCTTAATAGTATGACACCCGGAACATTCTATAATGCAAAAATAAAGCATCTTAAGATTATAGGGGATGGAATTAGTTCTGTAATTCCGGATTATGCTTTTGAAAGTGTAGAATCTCTTGATGAAGTTGAGATTACAGATGTAGTGACGATAGGAAAGTTTGCATTTTTCAGTGAAGAGAAAAAACCTGTTGAAGACCCGGATCCTTCGACCAGTGGAAGCGGAGATTTTATAATATTTAATCCTTCTGTATATTATGGCTGTTGTAGCATTGAGAAACTTGTCCTTTCAGGTAATATTTCCGAAATAGACGAGTCGGCATTTGAGGGACCAAAAAAGCTCAACGAGGTGATTGTTCCAAAGAGTGTCAGAAAAGTGGGAAAAGATGCATTTAAGGATTGCTCTCCGGCAATTTATTACTATGCAGAAAATAAATATACAAATACTGATAGCTGGGGTGGATCTGAAGGAGCATTAAAAGCTTTTGTCAAAGTGAATACTGAAAACGAAAATGGAACCATTAAGGTGAGCGGAACATCAAGTGCTGCTATTGCCGGGAATAATTATTATCTGAGTGGAGATACAGTTACTATTTCTGCCGATCCTGATAAGGGTTATATATTAGATTACCTTACAGTCACTGATGATGATGGTAATGAAGTGGATGTGAAAAATAATTCCTTCGTAATGCCTAACCTGGATGTAAAAGTATCAGCAGCATACAAACGGGAACTTTCCGATAACATGATTTTGGATATCGCACCACAGACATACAATAATGGCAGGGAGATAACTCCTGAAGTTATCGTAAAGGATGGTGAGATAACTTTAAAGAAGGATGAAGACTATACAGTTTCATATACCGATAATATAGATGCAGGAACCGGAAAAGTTATTATCACCGCAAAGGGAAACTATAGTGGCTCTGTTACAAAGAGTTTCGATATTAATACAGTCGATCCTATGGTAACAGCACCTACTGCAATAACAGAACTAAAGGCAAATGGTCAGCCACTGACACTTGTTAATCCGGGTACTGTTATAGGTGGAACAATTATTTATTCTCTGGATAAAGAAAACTGGAGCGAGGCAGTTCCAAGCGCTGCTGAAGCTGGAGAATATAAAGTTTGGTATAAGGTTTTGAGCGATAAAAATCATAATGGTACTGAGCCCTCTTATGTTGAGGTGTCTATTTCAACAGAGGAGACAGCCTCTGAAAATACTGAGCCTGAATCCGGCTCAGAGGAACCAGCGACTGGAACAGGAGAAATCGAAAGCCAGAACAATGAGCCTGAGTCAGGAACAGAAGAATCCGGAAATCAAAACAATACTCCTTCATCAGAGGCAGAAATACCTTCGGCAGATTCAGGTGAAGCAGTAAACCGGAATGAGAATATATCCGCTGAAAATGGTGAAGCATCAGCTGGAAGGAATGAAACAGTTGCACCTAACACCGAGGCTTCATCTGAAAGAGAGGTAACTTCACAAAGTCATGAAGAGGTAACAAGAATTGAAGAAGCTACACCTGCTGCAAATGGAACTGTTTTAAAGGATACAAATTCGAATGCAGAATATATAGTAACCTCATCTGCTATTGAAGATGCTTCAGTAGAATATAAGGCTAACATTTTAGCAGATTCAAAGAACATAGCAATTCCTCAGACAGTTGATATTGATGGAACTACTTACAAAGTTACTTCTATCGCAGATAATGCTTTTAAAGACAATAAGACGGTAAAAACAGTTACCATGAGTGACAGCATAGAAGAGATAGGCGACAATGCATTTGATGGATGTACAGCTCTTAAGTCTGTAAAGGTTGGATCAAATGTAACGAAGATAGGCGATAAGGCTTTTTCTGATTGCTCAAAACTTAAAAAAGTTGTACTTCCTCAAAATCTTACAACTCTTGGAGATAAAGTTTTCAAGGGCAGTAGTGTGAAAAAAGTAGAGATTAAGTCCAAGAAGCTCAATAAATCAGGACTTTCAAAGAATACGTTTAAAGGATTAAGATCTGATGCAACCGTGAAAGTTCCTAAAAGCAAGAAAAAAGCTTATTCTAAGTTATTTGTCAAGAAAGGGCTTTCAAAGAATACTAAAGTGAAGTAATGATATCATGATTGAGCGATTACATAAGGATGCAGAATTCATAATAAAAAATTCGATAAAGGCTGTTTTGCCTGATTCAGCTGTTAAAAAGGCACTCAGTAATTTTACACATACAAATGGAAAAGTAGTTCTTATTGCAGCGGGAAAAGCCGCATGGCAGATGGCAGCTGCCGCTGTCGAGGTATTGAATCATGTAGACAGAGGCATTGTCATTACAAAGTATGGGCATATAAAAGGGGAAATTTCCGGAATAGAGTGTTATGAAGCAGGACACCCTGTTCCTGATGAAAATAGCTTTAATGCCACAAAGAGAGCTCTCGGTATGGTCAGTGATCTTTCGGAAAAAGACACAGTAATTTTCCTGTTATCAGGGGGAGGCAGTGCATTATTTGAGCTTCCGCTTATACCCGGGGACGAGCTTCAGAATATCACAAAGCAGCTTCTTTCATCCGGGGCGGACATTTCTTCTATAAATACAATAAGAAAGCGACTTAGTCACGTAAAAGGTGGGAGGTTTGCGCTGGCCTGTGCTCCCGCAAAGGTATTCAGTGTAGTGCTAAGCGATATAATAGGCGATCCGCTGGATATGATAGCGAGTGGTCCTACATATCCTGATAATTCTACATGCGATGAGGCAAAGGCTATAGTTCAAAAATATGGACTTACTCTGTCTGATACCACCTTAAAACTACTGGAAGTTGAAACCCCAAAAGAAATAAAAAATGTGGACACATACATTACAGGGTCCGTTCGTGAATTATGCAAGGCTGCAGCGGACAACTGCCGTGAGTTAGGCTACGAGACTTTAATACTTACAGATGAACTATGCTGCGAAGCAAAAGAAGCGGGAAGATTTCTTGCAAGCATCGCAAGGACTAATGCAAAGACTGGGAAAAAGCTGGCGTTCATTGCAGGAGGGGAGACTGTGGTGCACCTTACAGGCTCAGGAAAAGGTGGACGAAACCAGGAACTTGCCCTTGCTTCTGCAGAGGGAATCGGGAATTTGGAGTCATGTATAGCTATCTTTTCAGTTGGGAGCGATGGTACGGATGGTCCTACTGATGCTGCCGGGGGTTACGCGGATACAGATACTATGAAGGAACTGTCCGATAAAGGAATAAATATCCATGATGTTCTTTCAAACAATGATGCATATAACGCTCTTAAGGAGACCGAAGGGCTTATAATTACAGGACCGACCGGGACAAATGTGAATGATGTGGCAGTAGTTCTTATTGGGGTAACTGAAGTGCAATGAAAAGAGTATATGAAACTATGATGACCGTAGGCTTATCACTGATAGCTGTTTTGCGGATGGCAGGATGCAGTATAGGTGCGCCAAGCGAGAAACAGGTAGCCCGTGATATGGAAAAGAAGTATGGCGAAAAGTTTGAATTTGTCGATCAGGACTCTGAACTTTCTCAATATAAATATAGAACGGATAGTATGACTGCTAATGAGAAAATAGCAGTATCATATCGTGAGAAAAATCTTCAGGATGAATATGCGTCATACCTATTACAGGATGATGTAGCAGATTATAAATGCACGATTCTTAATCATTGGTGTATTTGATATTAATGTGTAATAATTTTATTTGATAAGTGCTCTGAAAGGAGCATGTGATATAAACATAATTTATGTGGGGGTATATATGAAAAACAGGACATTTATTCTGAAACTAGCGGCTGTGCCGTTATTGATGCTTTCTTTAAGCGGGTGTGGCATAGGAAGCAGCGTGGAAGGTTCCGAGGCATCCACAGAATCCAGCGAAACAACGGACACTGTTAATGATACTTCAGAAGAAGCAACTACAGCGGAAACTGAAGAATCTATAGTGGAAAATGAAGAACCTACAGAAGAGGATTCTGTCGCTCTTGAAGAAAGTAATGAAAGCATGTCTGATGTCACTACTGAAGAGGAGACGGTTGAGTCAGAAATGGAAGATCCTTATAAGGAGGATGAAAATAAACCAGCCATAATAGGAACATATAAACCCAGCGAGGTTTATGACTTTTGCAAGGATCAAAGCATAACAGAGGCTCTGTTTAACTGTACTGTAAATCAAAATGAAGAATATGCGCACAATGGTGGAGTGAATCTTGGAGAAGCTTTTCCTGAAAAATACAAGGATATTGACCTGGATGGAGATGGATTGACAGATCATATTTCCAGGGTTATAGGCCATACCGGGGATGGATGCATATATAGTTTTTCTTTTGGTAATGGAATCAGCTTTGTTTCTGCTCCATATACAATGTATCCAAACACTGGGGAACTGATCTCATTTAGGGATTTTGATAAAGATAACGTTGACGAGATACTGATAGTACACATCACTGATTCGACCGGAGGCCCAATAGCATCGAATTGTGAACTTTATACCTGGTCTGGAAGCGGATGGGAGCAGCAATGGGCTGTAGATGAGGATGGTGCCGCTGGTTTAGCAGGAGTCGATGAGTTACTGTCTGGTGAAGTAGACTATTACATGGTAAGGGATGTTGAATTAAGGGAAGATGGCATATTTTATTTGATAGATTATGGTCAGAAGGACGGGGCGAACATGACGCTTGATCTTGAAGCGATACAAATAGGCTTTTTCGGACATGATATGTATATGGAAGAACGATCAGATAAAGAAAACAGACAGACTCTGGCAGATAAAATCTGGCCATATGGGATATAAAAAGTAAAATGAGAGAATGCTGACAACTGATGAGAGTTGCAAGCATTCTCTTTTATGGAAGAAGGATTTCAAAATAACTCTGTTACTTAGGAAATGTCCTTGTTAATAGGGTACTATCCTTTTCAGATTTTCAGGCTCAGGTAAAGATATCCCAATATGAAAAGATGCGAGACAGTATTGCCTGCTCTCAGATAATAGAGCTCATGATGCTGCAAAAGGTCGAATTGAAGAAAGATAGTAGCAAAAAGGAACGAGAGAATACAAATATTGGCACAAATAAGACAGTGAACTCAGAATCAGAAAATAAATCAGAAGAAGTCCCTCGCCCTCTCAGAGAAAAGCTTCCGGAAAAGATGCTAAGGGCAGGGAATCTGGTATCAGTAAACTAAGGGAATATCAGACCTATGTAGAGAAGAAAATCAAAAGCCCCAAAAAGTAAACCAAATCCGGATATTGTGTTTCCATAAAAGAACATGAGTGCTATAATGTAAATGTAACTACGGTATTTCATCAACAACAGGTAAGGCGGTATTATTATGAATGAAATTTGTGTTGAACTTGGCGGATTAGTTGCAAACGGTCTTATTATTTATTTCTTTTTCAAAATTGTGTGGCCTATCATCTGCAGATATGTATCGGTGATAGATAGTGCGCTGATAATGCTACTGCTTGGATTCCTGATCAAGGATAAGGTATTTAAGGGAAATCTTCATCCGGTATTCATTATCCTGATATTTGGTGGAATATTCTTCGGATGCATGTTCCTGATGCATACAAAAGTAGGATTCATATTATCAGCACTGTTCATGAGCTATATCTGGACAGATCTTATAGTAGGAGAGATAAGCAGGCACTGGAAATCCTATGATCTGATATGGGGAATATTCCTTGGAATCACCACATTTGCAATAAGTATGTATTTCCATTGGAGAGATTATGACGCAGCAACGGCTGCAGCATAAAAGAGCTACAAAATAATATGATTTTTACGAAAGGCAGATTATTTTGATCTGTTTTTTTGTCGAAAGGTGTATCTTTAAGAGATGATGTTTTGATATTCAAGGAGCAATTAGTATGATGAAGGAAAAAATTAGAACAATGTATAATCATTTAAGCAAGTGGTCAAATAATAAAATTGTACAAAATGTAATAAATAGTTTGTTGGTAATAGCAGCTAATGTATGGGTTGCCATATTTTCTCTTCTTAATCCAAGCGAGGATGTTTCAGTGGCGCCGATGCCACTGGCGATATTATTCGGATTTATACTGATAATTATAATAAGTATATTGAGTGATGGTTTTTCATCCGACTCATATCTAGAAAGAACTATTAATAATGGCATAAGTGAACTAATAAAACAGGGCTTTAAAAGTCAGGGAGATTTATATTTTTGTCTCTTAGCGAGTTTCTTTTTCTTTGTTTTATTATTTTTGCCCGTACTTTTAGGACAACGCTCTGTATTGCCCTGCTATTTGAGTGCTATTCTTTTATTGAATGTAGCGTGCCTGAAATATAATAATCCATTTTTTATATCAATACTTAAGGCCTTATGGACTAATTATGTATGCCCCATCGCAGCATTTGCTATATGTGTAAAGTTTGTACTGAAATATCCACAAATTATTAATAAATATGTTACAGAAGATGCGTTCAAGGGATTTATGGTTTCCCTTTGCAATTTGTTAATTAATACGATATATGTTGCTACTTTTACACTTTTTTTGCCGGTATTAGTAGTGACAATAATTCATGGATTAGAATTCATAATTAGCTTTATTAATATAAGAAAACAGAAAAAAAAGAATGTAGCTTGAAATTTTAATAATTTCTAGGTCTTAATTGGGCTACATGGATTGGAATAGTCATAATAATAGACAGTATTCTTCATGGTAGGCAGGTACAAACGTATCTGCCTGTTTATGTTTATTTTATTTTTTTGAATATGAATATGCTGTACCATAACAGTAGTAGGGATTTCTTGATAAAATATCTTTATTGAGTGAATTGTGAAGAGGGGGCGGCATGAAAAAATAGATATGCCATATCCATTTCCATTGTGATGATTAAATCGTAGCAAATCTTTCATATGAAAAAAAGGTAGATGGTGTTTCTACCTTATATAAAACCATGTCTGCTGCGCACATCTGTCTTCCTCAGCCTCGTTCACGATCAATGACTATTCTAAGATCATTTACGTATTCGAGAGAAACTGAAATATTCACTGGATCTCGATCATCGGGATTTGTAACATAGGTGTATATATCTGTTCCATCCGCAAAAATATGTACACCGGTATCACAATCCATGTTTTTGTAATCATTATCGATAATCTTATTCATAATAAACCAAAAATCATTTAATCGAATATATGTTCTATTAGATAATGCAACTACTTCAGAGTTTTTTCAACCCGGTGAGATTCACGATTTTTCTGATATAATGGTCTGTATACGCGAATATTGTTACCCAAGATAAGACAGAGGAGAACAGATATCCCTGATTATGGGCTTTATCGAAGAGAGCATGCAGCGTTAAAGGAATACAAGGAGCAAATATGAACCAATCTGAACTGATCAAGAAGGTCGGCTCTTCTATGTACCAACAAGTTAATAATATAGGCTACGCAACTGCGGTTCAGACACTGATGGATATGCAGATTCTTTCTAAAGAGGATTATGAAAGATGGTGTAATGGACAGGTTCCTTATTTGGAAAAAGTTTGTCATATCAACCTTAAGAAGCTGGCATCAGTTCTTCAAGAGATGAATCATTACGCTGCAAAGAACAATCTTAAACCAAGCTATACCTTTTATAAGCAGTGGGGACGAAAGAATAAATCTACAATACAGCTACGGTTCAGTAAGACCGGTAATGAATACATGGAAAAGCTTTATGCGACTCATTATATAAAGAATAAGGCACATGTGGAGAATAGAATATGAAAAAAGTAGTAGTTACCGCTTTAGTTATGGCTCTTGCTTTAGGAGCATCAGGATTCGGAGAAAAGAAAGATGAAAACGTTACGATAATAGGTGGCGCAGACGGGCCGACTTCAATTTATCTTGCACCATCTTCCGATAAGGAAGAGTTAAGATACGCTGATCCGGTTGAGGGAGAGTTCTCTAATGCCTATAGATGCGGTTCATCGCTGACCAGATGTAACTAAACTTCCAGCATAAATTACTAAGGGGATAAAATGACAAAAGTATTTTTTGTAAGGCATGCAGAGCCAAATTATGAAAATCATGATGACAGAATTCGCGAGTTGAGTCCTCGTGGAATGGAAGATAGGAAAAAAGTTACAGCGTTTTTAGCTGATAAAAATATAGATATAGTTATTTCAAGCCCATTTAAGAGAGCTGTTGATACAGTTAAGGATTTTGCAGATAAAAATGGACTGCCTGTTGAGATAGTTGAGGACTTTAGAGAAAGAAAGGTCGATAGTGGTTGGATAGAAGATTTTACTTCTTTTTCCAAAAAGCAATGGAGCGATTTTTCTTTCAAGTTATCAGATGGAGAGTGTCTTAAAGAAGTTCAGGAAAGAAATATATCTGCGCTTAATAATGTTCTGGAACAGTATTCAGGGAAAAATATAGTAGTTGGAAGTCATGGTACAGCCTTAAGCACCATCATAAATTTTTATGATAAATCTTTTGGCTATGATGATTTTGAAAATATAAGATTTCTGATGCCCTGGATTGTGGAATTTAGTTTTGATGAGTTAGGAAATTGTACAGGTATCAAACGTCATTCTGTTTGATTGAAATAAGTGTACTAAGGATGTGGAATATTTTATATATATAATTTAAAAAAGGATATGGCGAGTAGAACATATTAACTTTCAGTATAAACTTACTATCAGAGGAGGAGCGCGGTATGTTTGAAATAAAGGATTGTGGGGATTACGAAGAAGCGAAGAAGCTTATAAGGGAATACTCTGAGATAAAAGGCGCTGAGAGCTGCTTTGTATCATTGGATAAAGAATTAGCTGATCTTGATACATATTATAAAGATGGCGCATTGTTGATCGGATTTGAAAATGAGAATCCTATAGCTACTATAGCAATTAAGCGTATTGATAAAGACACATGTGAGGCAAAAAGACTGTATATTAAGCCAGATTTTCGCGGCAAAGGTTATGCAAGAGTTCTTATGAATGAGATGCTGGATAGAAGCAGAAAATTAGGCTTTAAAGAGGTCACATTTACTACCAAACCAGAAGTGATGAGTGTTGGATATGGATTATACAAGCGCATGGGATTTGAAGAAGTAAATTGTACTGATGGCGTGGCTTCTATGAGAATGAATTTATAAGTTATATGTTCCAGTTTTACGATTGATGGAGATTGTTATGAAAAACGTGACTATAAAGAAATTGTCCTTAGAATTAAAAGACGATTACCTTGATTTTTTTGATAATCGAGCATTTTCTGATAATAATCCCAATGGACCTTGTTATTGTACTTCGCCGAATCAAGATGAAAAAGCTATAAAGCAAATGGTTAGTGAGTTCCAAGCGAATGGTGTAAAAAGAAACCATTAGAAAATATGCAGTAGAGATGCTTGATAAAGGTAATATAAGAGGATATCTGGCGTTTGATGGTGATATATCAATAGGCTGGTGTAATGCAGCCGATATTGATAGTTACAAAGGATTTGTGCCGGATTTTGCCAGAGATAATATGTGCGGAAAAACAATCTCGATTGTGTGTTTTGAAATAGCTCCTGAATATAGGGGCCAATGTATAGCTTCAGCATTTATTGAACAAGTATGTGTAGATGCAAAGGCAAAGGGATATGTTGCTGTAGAAGGTTATGCCAAAGTTATTGAACATCGTGATGAGTATGATTTTACGGGACCTATCCATCTTTACGAAAAGGCTGGATTTTCCCAAATCATAGAGCAAAATGGTGTAGCTGTTATGAGGAAGTTGTTATAGACAATAGTGTGTAAATCTTAAGTCTAAAATAACTTTCAGTTTTAATGAACGAAGAATTAAAGCAAAGTGTGGAGGTTGTCTATGAAGGAGAAACCGAAGGTGGTATACCACGGCAGCCAGTATTTATTTGACATCCTGATGCCGCGACAGGCGAACGGACAATGTGAGGTTGAAGCCCAAATGGGGATTTACGCGGCAGCAACGATGGAGGAAGTAATTCCTTTTGCACTGCCGTTTCGCTTCTACCCGGACTGTCCTGAGGGAAAATTATCATTTGATTCTGACGGGATCAAAAGCTACCTGCGCTACGGGGCCATTAATCCAAACGGAAAAGGCTATGTATATGTTCTGCCGTCGGATTCCTTTGAACTTGTCGATGAATGGGAATGGCTTTCCAGAACACCGGTAAAGCCAATTAAAGTGATTGAGATTGCTGTCAAGGATTATTGGCATACGATTTCATTTTCCGAGGAGGCAGCAAAAATTCAGCGGGAGTTGTACGGCGATATCTCCGGATAAAAACCTTTGAATTCCTGGATAATCGACCAAGAAGAAAAGGATAAAAAATAATCATATGATGAAAAAAGATTTTTTAGTCAAAGCGGCGCAGCTTTACGGATTCGATACTGCCTCTGCCAAGGAAGTCCCCGGGCATGAAGGCGGAAGGAATCTGGTATTTATGATTGGGACTGATTCGGTACTCAGAGTGTCTTCTCTTTCAGATAGAAGCATTAAAGATTATGAGGCGGAAATCGAGTATGTACATTATCTTTCTGCAGGCGGAGCCAGTGTGGCAGATTCCATTCCCTCAGTGAAAGGTAATCGTATTGAAATTATCGATGAGAAGGCAGTTACCATGTTCGAGACTGCAAAAGGTGATCAGATAGCCGATCATGGTTACCGGTATATTGAAGAAGTTTCGATAGACGAGTACTTCTTTCTTACTGGCAAGGTTTTAGGGAAAATACATGCACTTTCAAAGAACTACAGACCGATTCATAAGCGTTTTGATTTCTTCGAGAAGTACAATGAAGACTATTTCGAGAGCCTTATTCCGGATGATTTCTTTTGTTTACATATGAAGATGGGGCGTCGGGTTAAAGACAGACTGCATGAAATTCTGGAGGAACTGCGCAAACTTCCGCAGAACTCCGAAAACTACGGAATGGTTCACTTTGACTATAGCGATGGAAACTATAACATTGAGTATGATACAGGGAAAATCAATGTATTTGATTTTGATAATTGTCGTACTTGCTGGTATTTATATGATATTGCCAATTTATGGTCCCATGGTCTTGGGTGGATTGCCTGGAATGAAGACGCAGATGAAAGACGGGCATATATGGAAAAATATATGCAGATGGTCATTAATGGATACCGGACTGAGTGTACCATAACCGATGAAGAACTTGAGCATCTGGAAATGATGGTCAATGCAGTATTGATGGAAAATATCATTGATGTCTTTGAGGTAAAGAAGGCTTCCGGTGAAGAATTAGTTTTCGATGAGGAAGAAAGCTACAATGTGGAGTGCCTTGTGGAGGGGCTTAGTTGGTTTGGCTTCTACAGTGATATTTTTGACAACGAATCACCTTTTGAGGTAGAGATATAAAATTACTGTAAAACATGCTAAGGAAGTAGGAAAAATGGGAACAATTAGGGACTATAGAAACATGGTGGAACAACCCTGGGGAAAGATGTTCTACGAATTGATTTATGAACAACTGAATATTTCAGAAGAAAAAAGAGTAAGAATCCTGGATTTTGGAGCAGGATTTTGTATAACAGCAAATTATTATGCAAAGAATCACGAAGTTGTTGCTGTTGAGCCGAATGAGGAAATGTACAATCTGCGAGCGGAAGATAATGAGTATACTCTGATTACTCAAGGGGTGGATTATCTTAAGGCCGTTCCTGATAATTATTTCGATGTTGTTCTTTGTCATAATGTTTTGGAATACGTAGAAAACAGCGAAGCAGTTTTAGATCAATTGGTGAGAGTAGTAAAGCCGGAAGGAATTCTTTCTATAGTCAAACATAATCTTCTTGGTAGAGTTATGGGAAGTGCTGTGCTTGCTGATGATCCCAACGTAGCATTGGAACTGCTGAACAATATTTCCGAGGATAGCATGTTTGGAAATAGAAGTGTTTATAGTAACGAGCTACTTATTGAAACATTGTCTCATGATATGAAACTTTCCGATAGCTATGGAATAAGGACATTCTTCGGACTGTCTTCGAATAATGAGATCAAGCATACAAATGAATGGTATCAATCAATGCTTGCATTGGAAATCAAAACAAGTACTATGGAAGAATTTAAAAAGATTGCTTTTTTTAATCATTTGATATTTAAGAAGGAAACGAATAAACAATAACTCGGAATATATTCCAGAATAATTTACTTATAGATTTTTAACAATCTGTATATTTCATGCATTATGATGCATAACGTGAATAGAAACAGAAAGGC
Source organism: Butyrivibrio sp. LC3010 (assembly GCF_000424385.1). GTDB lineage: Bacteria > Bacillota > Clostridia > Lachnospirales > Lachnospiraceae > Butyrivibrio. The sequence continues at coordinate 83,795 of NZ_AUJU01000024.1, forward strand.
ATTGGCGTTTGTACCAATGCCTTTTATAGGGGCAAAGATTTACGCCTGTGCGAGCTGTCTTCCAAGATCCTCACATTGTGAAACGGCATCATCATCCGGAGCATTGTTCGCAATTACGCCTTCACCACCAATGATGGATGCGCCTGCAGCAACCAGCCTGTCCTGCCAGTCTCTCATCCATTGGCCATCTCCCGAGCCGTAGGAAGCAGTTTTTTCATTTACCCCGAGATTGATGAAAAGACGAGTGAGGACAGTATGTCTTTCGTAAATCCGAGACGCAATTTTCTGCCCTGCTTTTGTGAGTTTGACAAAGCCGGTGTCATCTATTGTAATAAAGCCCTCAGCTTTGAGGATGTGCATGGCGCGGCTTACGGATGGTCTTGAATATCCGAGTTCTTCGCCTATATCTACTGCGCGTACATTTGCTGACTTCTTGGAAAGCACATGGATTGTCTCCAGATACATTTCTCCGGATTCCTGTAAAGACATCGAGATCCCCCTTCCTATGAGTAAAAGCATGGGATTGACAGGACAGCTTTAAGCTAATATTGAAGTTCCTTGATGAGTGGGGCAATAGATCTTGCTGAATAAGGATAGGAGATGAGACAGAAAAATACTGCAGTACTATTGAAAATGGAGTTAGTGAATGCTAACATTTAAGATAACTGATAATGATTTTCATGATATTAAATATCTATTAAAAACACCCGGTTAGTGCGGGCTTTTCTTTTGAGAATGGGTTAGTTGAAGCTAACGAAATAATGTTTGGCTGGAAGTGATGGCATGATGAATAATGAGCAGATTGTTGAGGCTTTAAAAGAGAGCGGTATGAGAATAACCAGACAGAGAATGATAGTTGCAGATGTCATTGCGGATAATGACGGAGCCTGCTGCAAGGATATCTGCTGTATTGTACGAGGCAAGGGACGCTGCAAGGTTCAGCAGGGCGACGTTTCTAATCTGAACATGAATGAGCAGTATGATCTTGCAACAGCTTTTGAGACCATATATTTCTGGCCGGGACTTGAGAAATGCTTTTCAGAGGTAAACAAGGCACTTAAGCCTGGTGGAATCTTCATGATTGTAAATGAGTCTGATGGAACTGATAAGGCGAGTCTACAGTTTGAGAGCATCATTGATGGCATGAAGTGTCATACAGTAGAAGAAATCGAAGGGGCTCTGAAAGAAGCGGGTTTTTCAAAGGTTAAGTCAGATCATCATGAGAGTAAACCGTGGATTACAGTCATTGCAAAGAAATAAGGAGTAGATGGCGCGGTTATGATGAAGTATAAAGGAACTTATCTGAAGCTCTTTTCGATAATGCTTAAGAAGTACCTGAAGGAACAATATGGATCTGAAGTAACAAAGAAAGCTCTTAAGGAATCAAAGACAATATATAAAGAAATGCTTGAAAAGGTGGATGATATTGGGGCAGATAATCCCATGGCGAGTAATATCTATTCCTGCTTTGTGTTTCTGGCCATATGGAAAGCTGCTGAGGGAGCAATCGATGTCGAAAGCTTCAGGACTGTGATAAAGAGATTCATAAAGAGCCCGATGGTCAGTAAAATCATGGGCAGAGCAGACTTAAACAGACCGGAAGATCTTAAGAAAGCAAAAGATAAATTTCATGCCATGCAGGACTGGGCTGATGCACATCCGCAGTATAAGGATAAGACCTGGGATTTTAACTTTGATGATACTAAGCATAAAGATGGCAGTTATTATCATTTCACCCGGTGTCCTTTAGAGAAATTTGCCAGGGAAAATGGATATCTGGAAGTACTGCCAATGTGCTGTGATATAGATTATCTTTCTGTAGAAGCTTCTCACGGGGTGCTGCATAGAGATTATACTTTGGCCACCGGAGGCCATATCTGTGATTACTGGATCGTACCTGATAAGATAGCGAATCCTCAGTAAAGTTGGAGGATAAGGGATGGACAGAAAGATAAAAGCCTATTCGGGACTTACACGGCATGTAGAGTTTATCAGACATTCGGATTTATCAGATGGGCCTGCATGTCATGATGAGGTGATCAGAAAATGTTAAAGAACTACATGAAGGAAGGGCAGAAACTCCCTCTCTTTGGAGTCGGGCCATATATTGTTTATGGAATTGCTATGGTCAATGTAATAGGAATTATCTTGTTTGGCTATGTGCTTAAGATAGGAATTCTGTATGATTCATGGATACTTATTTTCCGAGTGGTTGGTACATTACTCATAATAATGGGAATCGGTGTATGGTATATAGGAGCTGTCCGGTCAGATATGGATGATTCTATAACAGAGAACAGGCTTCAGACCAATGGCATTTATTCATAGGTACGGAACCCGATGTACAGCGGCTTGTGGTTTGCGCTATCTGGGATTATCCCTATGGATGCTGACAGGAGCAGTATTATGTGCTCTGTTTGCAGGGCTCATCTTTGTGACCTTTAAAAGAGAGGAATGATAGGAAAAATGACGATACATGAATTTGGAAAAGATAATGATAAGGTCATAGTGTTGCTACATCCGTCCGTGGTTATGTGGGATTACTTCGAGTATGTGATTCCGCTTTTGGAAAAGAAATACCATCTGATAATTCCTGCACTTCCGGGGTATGACCCTGACAACAAGAGCGATTTCACAAGTGTTGAAGAGATCTCAGCAGAACTGGAAAAATGGCTGAACCTGAACGGACTGAGCAATGTGACGTGTCTTTACGGCTGCTCCATGGGTGGAAGCATTGTAGTCAGGATGCTTGCAGGCAACAAAGTGACAATACAGAGTGCAGTAATCGATGGTGGTATTACTCCATATCAGCTTCCTTGGATCGTTACAAGATTGATAGCAATAAAGGATTTTTTGTTGATATACACAGGAAAACTTGGTGGAACAGAGCTGTTGGAAAAAGCTTTTTCTACTGATGAACTGTCAGAGGAAGATGTGCAGTACGCAGCAAAGGTCCTTAAGATGATTAGCGCTAAAACAATCTGGAGGACATTTGAATCCTGCAACAATTATTCCATGCCGAAGTATATCCATACTGACTGTAAATACATAGAATATTGGGTTGCAGAAAAAGAGGTAAAAGATAGAAAGTGGGATGTGGAATATATAAAAAAGATCTTTCCACATACAATATTTAGAAAGATCAAGGACACAGGCCACGGAGGGCTGGCTCCATTTAAGCCGGAAAAGTTTGTGAGGGGGATTGAGAAGGTCATAAGGCAGGGGGATAAGAGATGATTCTAACTATATTTCTGACAATAATATTTTGCGTGGCTATAACACTGATGATGTTTTCTGCCGTAGCATTTATTCAGGATAAGAAGTTCTTTTCTTCAGCACCGAAAGAGGCGCAGGAGGCTATTTTGCCAAGGGAAAAAGAATTATTCTACGGCGCCAGGACAATCGGATGGACTTTAATGATATTTAGTTTTCTGATGATACTGGGGGTAGGCTTTATCTCAATCTGAGACGGTTTCAGGAGTGGTTACACGTTTGGACAGTTCTTTTTCAGATTCGTCTTTATATTCGCTGCCTACAAAATCTACGACATGGTCTTTTTTGATTACTTCCTGCTTATGAAGTTCCATTTTTTCCAGTATTACTATCCTGAGGTGGAAAGTGTGTATGCGAATAGAAAGTATGGCTATAACATCAAGAGTCAGTTATTAAAGCTGTTGATCATATTCCCGGCAGCATCAGCACTTGCAGCCTGGATATGTACATTGTTTTGAAAAATAAGATTTTTTATGTGGGGAACGAAGTAATGAGCGTTAAATACGAAATTCTTAAACGGGTAGTAAAAACTGCAGGACTCAAAAAGATGTGGGAGGGAAAATCTGCCGCAGAAATTGTTGCTGAGAAGAAAAAAACAAATGCCAAAAACTATATTCCTGAACTGAAAGATTCTGATTTTGATATAGATAAGATCCAAGTAATGGGTTTCACAGTGATCAGAATGAAGCACAAAGCTAAGGCAGTTCATGCAAATCTTTTTATCATTGGCGGTGGAATGGTAATGGCGCCAAGACCTGACGCTGTCAAGAAAGCACTGCGCTTTGCCAGGGAAACAGGCGTAGATGTGTATGTGCCATATTATCCACTTTGTACCGATTATCCTCTGACAAAAGCATACGCCATGATCCATGAGACATATAAAGAGATGCTAAGGGATTATGATGCTGAGAACATCTCAGTTTTAGGCACATCATCAGGCGGGAATCTTGCGCTTGGAATAGTCCCATACATCAATGATGGACATGATGACACCCCAATGCCGGGATATATCCTCGCAATTTCGCCCGGAACCTGTGTTGAAACGGACGAAGAGTGGCAGAGAATGCTTGAACTTGATAAAAAAGATGTGGCAATTCCGGCAAGCTATATGAGAACCGCTGTGGATATCATGAGACATGGCGATTTGTCAGTTCCTGAATACATGATATGGCTTCAAAAGGCCGATTTTACCAATTGTCCGCAAGTGACTTTTGTTTATGGCTCCGAAGAAACGTTGTATGCCTGCGCTCCATCTTTCGAAAAAGTCATGCAAAAATATGGAGTGGATTATGAGATGATCGTAGGCGAAGGCATGTTCCACTGCTATCCGGCATTCCCAATAGTGAAAGAGGCCAAGGAAGGCTGGGATAAGATGGTGGATTTAATCAGAAATACTACAAAACAGGGGAGTATGAAAAATGCAATTTGAAGAAATTGGGAATATGTCAGGAAAGACGCTTATGCTGCTTCCCGGGACATGCTGTGACTGGCAGACAAACTTTGGAACAGTAATCGATAGGTTATCAGAGAAATATCATCTTATATGCGTGAACTATGATGGGTTTGATGGAAGTGATTGTATCTTTCCTGATATGATTACGGTAACAGAGAAAATCGAGAAATATATGCGGAGCTGGTACTGAGCGCTATAGATGAATTTATGGAAATGGCAGTTTGAGGGTAATACGGGGGGTGACTATGGTTCTAATATTAGAGTGCATTGTGGTTTGCTTTATACTATTTCTTCCCTGCGTTGTTGTTATAGCAAATGGAACAGAACAGGGAGCCTTTTTGTATGAAAAAGATGTGCAGGATCGCGTCGTAGAGATGGGACTTATCTCAAAGGCACAGATTGAAAAGAACGGTAAGTTATTCAAGTTATGCACGCTTACAGTAATGATTGCTTTTGTGCTCTGGTCAGTTTATGGCATCAATGGAGCCAGAGGTTTTATAGTGCCATTTCTTCAAATTTATGCGATGACAATGGCAGAAGGGCTGTTCGACAGATTCTTCATTGATTGGTATTGGGTGGAACATACAAAAGCCTGGACGATTCCGGGAACCGAAGATCTAAGGCCTTACATCCCCAAAAAGACGAAGACTGTGAAATGGCTGATTTCAATTGTAGGCAGTCCTATTATCGCAGCTGTATTGGCAGGGATTATGATGATCGTATTATGAGGGAGGGAAGCAGGTAACATGGTTTGGTATGTATTGGTAATTGAAGCGATACATGAACGGCTTCAGGGGAGTTGATTATAAACGGACTAAATCAGTGGCTGAAGGTGATGACTGTTGTGACTACAGGCTCACAAAGTCGTTGTAAGGGGGAGAAAATGAAGAATCTTACATCAAGACGGAAGATCATGTTCGGGGTATATTCGATGATATTAGCGATTATAGGAGATTATCTCCTTGGCTACGGTACATTTAGCACGTCCAGTTCTCCGAATGCATATATGGGAGTTGAGTGGAGCGTTGCTTCCGATTGGAGATATGCAGTATCGTCCATTCTAGGGTTTGCGTGTGCTGCGCTGTTTGCTGTGGCGGCTGTTGAGCTTCTTAGGGTTATGGAAAAGAAATATCACCTTAATGATTCTAAGCTGTTTGGCCTTTTCAAGATTGCAAACTGGAGCGGAATACTTTATTTTGCTTTCATCCACATAGGTATATGCATGCTCCCTGTTGTGTTTAATGCAGGAATGGCTGCTACAGGCGATGTGAAAACTTCTGCTGATATGGTGTTCAGAGTATTGAAAAGTATTGCAGTTCCCATGGGCATCGGATTTGTAGTATGCGATGTTTTCGTTACAATTGCCTGGATCGGAATGGTGTTTAAGAAAATGATTCCTGTGAAAAAGGCTGCATTTATTTGTTGCCCGGTGATTACCTCAATATTAGGGCAGCTCATGAATTACATTTCTGAAGGTCTAGATTCCGGTTTCGAGTCTTTTGGATGGCTGCTCATGTATCTGGTCTGTGCGTTAAGCCTGGTAGACAAGGATGAGAGGGAATGGATATAAGAAGTAACGGCAGAAACTAAAGGACATGCCCTATAGACAGAAGGGAAAGAGAATATTATAATTTTAAGTTAGCATAGGCTAACATATATAAAGGAGGAGTGGACAATGGAACTTACTTTTGGTGATGTACAGGAAACAGCGCTTATCCCGCTTGCAATAAAGGCAAGTGAGACAGCAAGGTCTAATGCCAGGATTATCGACCTTAAGGCAAAAGAGATAATTGATGCTCTTGGAGTTGATGTTAGTAAATACGATCCCTTTTTATCACATGAGGGAGTTGTAGCCAGAACAATACTGTATAGGAATGAGTTAAAACGACTTATCAGCAAGTACCCTGATGCTCTCTGCATTAATCTTGGATGTGGTTTTGATGATAAGTTCTCTCAGGTAGACAATGGCAAGATCACGTGGTTTGATGTGGATCTTCCGGATCAGATAGAGAAGAGACGTAAAGTGTACTCTGACAGGGACAGATGCACAATGCTCGATGGGAGTGCGCTTGACGGAGAATGGACCGGGCAGCTTCCTAAGCGGGACATGACAATCGTTGTAATGGAGGGAGTCCTTGAGTATTTTTCCAAAGACCAGGTGAAGACATGCATTAATATGCTCTGTGATAGTTTCGAACATGGATATCTTCTTGCAGAACTTCATTCACCGTTCCTTGAAAAGAATGGCAGCCATCATGATGCCGTGAAGCATACCAATGCCACTTTCGGATGGGGAACAAAGTCAGGCCGTGAATATCTGGATCTTGAACCAAGGATGAGCCTTGTGTCTGAGACGAATTATAACGAAGAAATGAAGAAGTACTCAATACGCGGAAAACTCTTTGCCATTGTGGGTAAGAATATCAATAACAGGCTTGCAGTATTTAAGTGGTAAGGCATGATGGGTGGAATGTATGGATAAGTTTAATGACATCGGAATTGATGACAAGTTAGACTGGAGCAGGATAGAGAAGTTTATGCGGATAGGCATATTTGCCGCATGCATGGTGCTTGTGGGAGATGTGCTTATAGGTTATGGGATGCATGATTCCTCTAAAACAGGTATGGAATGGTTCTTGTCAGCATATTTGCAATTATCGGATACCAGAATGTTTTGGTCAGCATTTCTGGGATTCATAGGTATTCCGCTTGAGGCACTTTGCTATTTTGGAGTGTACAGGCTGATTGTTCCTAAATCACAGAAATATGCTCATCTTTATAGAACAGGAATACTTGGGGTATTGGCTTTCGCGGGATGTGGAGTGCATGTCCCGTGTTTGTCCACATGCTTCTTTTACAAGTATATGAACGATGCTGCCCCGGAGATTGCAGTAGATGCAGCAGTGAAATTTGGTAAATACTTTCTTTTGCCGGGAATGATAGTGTTCTTTCTATTCTGGATCATCCAACATGTGGCACATATTGCAGCATTCACAAAAGGGCTGACTCCATATCCTAAATGGTGCTGGATATTCTGTCCTGCGGTAGGAATGGCTGCAGTCATGCTGTTTAAGTTCCTTCCTGAATCAGAAGTTCGCAATGCTATTACTGCTGCTTGGATCAGTATAGGGAATTTGTGGATGTTCGTTGGACTTTTGGTTATGGCGAAGAAAGTTAAGGTTGGTGACAGATGATTATTCTGATACAGATGGTTTTATTCTGCCTGGAGTAGAAGACATAAGAGCTTTATATATAGAAGCTATAAGTTTCCATGATAAAGTGGTTGAAGAACAATGATTCTTGAAAATGTCATCCGATTATAAGCATGATATTATTATAATGCGCATGGATTTTGAAAATCTTCAGGATTATTTGTGATTGTTGCCTATTACTTCAAATCTGAAAATGAGTAAAATAAAAAACTGAGCTAAAGAAAATAGAATATTGGTTGTCGGTGGTGCTCCGGCAATCAGGTTGTAACTGGACGCGTGTGAAGTGAAGACCTTTGCATGCGTTCTTTTTATATCATAGGAAATTGCTTCCTATGATATAAAAAGACACTCCGTGGGATGCGCAGCTCGCGGAGATGAAAGTTAATTGCTGCGCAATACCGCTCGCGCGCGGATTTCGCAAGCGAAATCCTATTTGATTATGGAGGTAAAACAATGCATCAGAACACAAACAGATATCTTGCAGAAGAGAAGATAGGAAAACTTCTGCTTAAATTTTCAATCCCGTGTATCATGTCGCTTCTCGTATCTGCACTCTACAACATAGTGGATCAGATATTTATCGGAAGAGGTGTGGGTTATCTTGGTAATGGCGCTACAAATGTCGTGTTCCCGATAACAGTCATTTCACTTGCTATCGCACTTATGATAGGTGATGGATGTGCAGCTTACCTTAGCCTCTGCCAGGGCAAAAAAGATATTGAGAGTTCAAATAAAAGTGTTGGCAATGCTGTGACTTTGCTTGTACTTACTGGTATAGTGATGACAGCTGTCTTTGCAGTGTTTAAGAATCAGATTCTAACAGCATTTGGTGCAACAGAAAACAATTTTGCTCTTGCCGACGAGTATTTTAATTTCATAATAATAGGAATTCCTTTCTTTGTAGTTGGAAATGGTATTAATTCGATCATCAGGGCGGACGGCAGTCCTAAGTTCGCAATGATAACAACGCTGATCGGATGTCTTCTTAATGTAATCCTAGATCCGATTGCCATATTTGTTCTTGGCTGGGGGATGATGGGAGCTGCCCTTGCAACGATAACCGGACAGATAGTGACGGCAGTCTGCGGCCTTGTATATCTTACGAGAGCAAAGTCTGTGAAGCTTGATAAAAGGAGCTTTATCCCCGACAGAAATATTATTTCAAAGTTTATGCCTCTTGGAATCAGCAGTTTTCTTACACAGATTTCGATTGTGGTTATCATGGGAGTAATGAACAATGTTCTCGTCACCTATGGTGCAAGAAGCAAATATGGTGCAGATATTCCTCTCACAGTTGTGGGAATAGTCATGAAGGTATTCCAGATAGTGATCTCTGTATGCATCGGAATAGCAGCAGGATCTCAGCCTGTCATAGGATATAACTATGGAGCAGGAGAGTATAAGAGGGTAAAAGAGCTGTTTACCACAATAGTAAAAGCAGAGGCAATAGTAGGAGCGGTCGCACTTGTCCTCTTTGAGGCATTTCCTCTTCAGATAACCGCGATATTCGGAAGCGAAGACGGACTATACAACGAGTTTGCTGTAAAGGCATTTAGGATATTCTTGTCAATGATAATCTTCACATGCATCCAGAAGTCGGTAAGCGTTTTCCTGCAAGCACTTGGCAAACCTTCTATGGCAATGGGGCTCTCACTCCTTAGAGAATTTATCCTTAGTGTTCCTCTTGCAATAGTCCTGCCCATGTTCTTCGGTGTAGAAGGAGCATTATATTCTGCACCTATTGCAGATGTTGGAACACTTATCGCTGTAGTGATCATGTCCGCTATAACATTGAAGGAACTTAATAAAAAAATATCTGAGGAACCTGTAGCTGAGCCAATCACTGATGCGGCTTAAAGGTTCCGGGAAATAGCAAGGGTCATGTTTCGGTTGATATAAACTGATACGACTATGAACCAGGAACTCGTTCTACAGCCATCTTGATACCGCTTTTGAATTACACTAAATGACCATGCAGTTCAAATCGGAATGCTCGTGCAGTTCAACCGGAATTTTAATATATATGGCTGCCGGTGGCTTTTTCAAAAAATGAGCTTCAGCCCGATCAGGACTGAGGCTCATAATTTTATTAGTTATTGGTTTATAAAGCAATCTTATCTATACGGCGGAGTTCTTCGTCAGTGAAGCTTATATTCTTGAGTGCGGCAATATTGTCAAGGATCTGTGAAGGTTTAGAAGCACCGACAAGTACACTTGTTACGATTCCGTCGTGAAGTAACCATGAAACTGACATCTCTGCGAGAGTCTGACCTCTGCTTTCTGCAATTTCGTTCAGAGCCTTGATACGGCGGAGCTTATCTTCGGAAACGTGTTCAGCCTTAAGGAAGCGTCCGTCTGTCATTACACGGCTGTCTGCCGGAATACCATTCAGATAGCGGTTAGTCAGAAGTCCCTGAGCAAGCGGTGAAAAACAGATGATACCTTTGCCCAAACGGTGAGCAGTTTCTTTAAGACCGTTTCTTTCAACCGTACGGTCAAAAATATTGTAGCAATTCTGATTGATGATGAAAGGGACCTTCATTTCGGTAAGAAGGGCTGTGGCTTTTTCGAGTGTAGGGCCATTGTAATTGGATATTCCGACATAGAGAGCCTTGCCGCTATCAACAGCTGATTTAAGGGCTCCCATCGTTTCCTCGAGTGGAGTATTCGGATCCATTCTGTGATGGTAGAAGATGTCAACATAGTCCACGCTCATACGCTTGAGAGACTGGTCGAGACTGGCTAAAAGATATTTTCGGCTTCCGAAGTCACCATAAGGACCCGGCCACATAGCATATCCGGCTTTGGTAGAAATAACAAGTTCGTCTCTGTAAGGCTTAAGATCTTCTTTAAGGATCTTACCGAAATTACTTTCTGCACTTCCCGGCTCCGGACCGTAATTGTTGGCAAGATCAAAATGTGTAATACCGTTATCAAAGGCTGTGAAGCACATTTCTCTCATGTTGGAAAACTGAGATGTGCTTCCGAAATTGTGCCATAGACCAAGGGATACTGCCGGCAGTTTCAAGCCGCTTAAGCCGCAGCGATTGTAGATCATATGGTCGTATCTTGATTCTTTTGCTATATACATAAAGCAACCTCCCTATTTTTTTCTTCTTTTCAAATCATACAAGTTAAAGCATACTTTAAGTCAATAGGTATTTTAAAATTTTTAGGGAGGTGACAAACTATTAGTAGTCAATAGGTTTTAGAGAATATTTTATAATTATTGATTTGAGGGTAACTTTAATAAACCATCTGAATACATCGTATTTCAGATGGTGGACGGCTTTCCTGTCTTTTGACGTTAGCGAAGTTTCTTAGAATTGAAGTCTATGTTTTGCTTTTCTAAAGCAAAGATAACTCGTATAAGTTTCTTTGCAACATGGGTTATAGCTACCCGATGAGGTTTTCCTTCATGACGCTTTTTGGCATAGTAAGTTGCAAAAGTCATATCGAAGCGAATTAAAGGAAGACAGCAGTTTAGCAAGACATATCGCAATGGAGATGATCCGTGCCTTACCATCTTTCCACCATGAGA
>NZ_AUJU01000025.1 GCF_000424385.1 Butyrivibrio sp. LC3010
TGATGCTTGCAGTAGAAAATCGCGAATCAGAAGATTCTCGAACTTTAGGCGAGTTGTTTGCATACTTCATGGATGAGGTGGCCGATGTAACATTCATCTATGCTTTTAACATCATTATGGAGATTTTCTCAAACATGATGATAGAAGAATTTGATCTCGATGAAGAAAAAATATCTTTAATGATAGACAAGTTTGTATCTGCACTTACACCATCCATGCAACGTCATCTTCAGGCAGCATGATTGGTACTTAATTGCCAATTTTTATTGAATTATCAAGGTTCAACCGCAGTTTTGTAACTGCGAAGTTTCAGTCTATTAATATGCTATTGACCTCAGAATATAACTGCTTAACAACTTTCATATTAGTTAAAAATTGTCAAGTACGAGTTTTGAAATAAATTGTGCATAATTTGTAAATTTTCTTGAAATAAAGTTTCGTATAATCTAAATGAACTATTATATTTATAATAATATGAAGGGGGAATTGCATAATGCGAAAGAACATTGCAAGAAAACTTGCTATGCTTCTGGCACTAGTAGTACTTGTAACGACCTTTGGGTCAGATTACAACAGTATAGGTGCCCATGCTACATCTGAAGCTGATATCCAGCAAGCATCCACTGAAAAGTATTCATCGCTTTTTACCGAGAATATCGGTGATGAGCAAAATGTTGAACAGGAGGCTCCGGCTGAAGAGGTCGTGGAAGAGCCTGTTCAGGATGAGGTTGTACAGGAGGAGCCTGTAGCAGAAGAACCTGCTCAGGAAGAGCCTGCACAGGAAGAACCTCAGGTACAGGAGGAGGTTCAGGCAGAGGAGCCTGTAGCCGAAGAGCCTGCGCAGGAAGAGGTTGTTCAGGAAGAACCTCAGGTACAGGAAGAGGTTCAGCCTCAGACAGAGGAAGCTGCTCCTGCAGAAGGTCAGACTTCTGAAGAGACCAAGACAGAAGAGGCTGCTCCCGCAGAACAGACTGCTGTAGAACCCGCTGCTGAAAATGCAGAGGAAGTTGCTCCTGCAGAAACACCTGCAGATCCTGAAGCAGTAGAGGAAGCTCCTGCTGAAGAGAAGGAAGAAGCTAAGGAAGAGGAAGAAGTAACTGTAGCTGAAGAGAAGTTAGTTACAATTTCTTATGCTACAACCGAAGGTGGTTCAGTTTCTGTTCAGAGTGAAGAAGTTGATGTTAATGCAGAGGATGCAAAATTCAACGGATCAACTGCAACAGCTGACGAAGGCTTCAAGTTTACAAACTGGACAGATGAGAGCGGTAAGGAAGTTGAGACAGATAAGACTTTTGTACCTTCAGATGCTCAGATAGTTGATGGTGCAGTTTATACTGCTAATTTTGAAAAGCTTGAGGAGAAACTTCCTGCACAGACTTTCGAAGGACAGGCCGGCGATGCTTCTGTATATGTTGAAGCTCCCGAGGGTGCTTTTCCTGAAAATACCCAGATGACTGTTACAGAAGTTAAGGATGAGGCTATCATTAATGAGATCAAGGATACTGCCAACGATGAAGTTGATAACTCAGAGCAGACAGCCATCGTTGTAGATATCTCATTTACACATGACGACATTGAAATTGAACCTTTAGCTCCTATCTCTGTAAAGATTACAAGTTCAATAGTAAGTACTGAAGAGGATACACAGGTAGTACATAGAGATGATGATGGAAATACTAATGTTATTGAAGCAACTATTTCCGATGATGCAGCTGAGTTTACTTCATCCGATTTCTCAATCTATGCTATCGTAATTGATCCGGATCCTACTGTTGTTACACCCAGACGTACTTACAAATTCACAGATTCAGACAGAACACCGTATGAGTTCTTTAATGAACTGGGTCAAAAAGTAGATAGCCAGATAGTAAAGAATGGTGACACACTTGCAGCAATTGAACCCCCTTATCATAATGGATGGGCGTTTATTGGCTGGTATTTAGTTGATGAAACAAGCCATGATTATACAGACACTAAGGTAGAACTCGGACAGGTTATAAATGGTATTACTGCCGATGAAACCGTTGAACTCAGAGCTAAGTATAAAGATCACTACACAATTACTTACTGCGATGAGAAGGGTACAGCTATTCATACTGATGATGTTGTATCAGATGATGGTACTTATAAAATTGAATGGCCTTATACACCTATGAGCCAGGATTCTGCTTTCCTTGGATGGAAGCCTACAAAGAATCCAGATGCCATAACTGTAATAACCGAAGGCAGGACATCACCCTTTGAAAACGGAACAGAGATAAAGGTCACTAAGAGCGTTGAGTTTACAGCTTATACTCCTAAAGGATATTGGCTTGTGTTTGATGAGAATGCTGCAGGCGCAAGCTATGTAGGACCTCAGTTTGTAGAGCTTGGTCAAAATACAAAAGATCCTACAAAATATAATAAGGATGATGCAGGTAACGACATACAAGACCAACCTATATGGCCTACAAGAATAGGATATAAAATTGAAGGTTGGTACACAGAGGCACCTTCAGAGCGTGGTGGTGAACCTGGCGGAACAAAATTTGTGTTTGGACAGCCCCTTTCCGAGAAGACTACTCTATACGCTAAGTGGGTTCCGGCTAATGAAGCAGATTATACAGTAGTTATTTGGCAGGAATCTCTGAAAACCAATGAGGATGGTTCAAAGGTTTACGCATATAAAGAGTCTTTAACTAAGAGAGGTATTGTTGGCAATGATGTTATCATAGACTTAAATCATACTGATTACAAGGCAGATATTGCCGGAACAGAGAAACAGTATATAGGCTTTGACCCTGATCATTATGACACAGGTAAAAAGATTAAGGCAGAAGGTAATACTGTAGTAAATGTATATTTCAACAGAATTGAATATAATCTTCAGTTTAGAATTGCTAAGATTAAGGGTAGTAATCAGCTTGAAATGTATCATTATGAGAATGATGATAGACATGTAAAGGATAAATTCGATGTTAGCATTATTCCTGGAGCAGTGTCTGAAGGAGGATATTATCTTTTTAAGGTAACGAAAAGATATGGAGATTCCATTAGTGATGTGTGGCCTCAGTATAGTGCCTTCACAAGAATGGAGGAAGTAACCGGGCTCAATATGATCAGCTGGATCCTCATGCCCACTGCAGGAGCAAGAACCGGAAGTGGCAATGGTGGAAATACTGTTAAAGGTGTTATTTCTACAATGGATGAGATGATTCTGGGTGATTGGAAAAATCCAAATGGTAACTACCTTAATGCCAGATATGATCCTGATCTTATATATGATTACACATATAGGATTTATGTAGAAAAGCTTCCGGAGGATACAACAACTCCTGCGGCACAAATAAGAACATATGAGGGCAAGGAGTATGTTCCTTACAAGTCAGGTTCAGAAACTACGATTGATGAAAGTACATTGGGAGTAAGATCCAGAGCTGATTTTTCGGGACAGCATCATCCTGATTATCCGGGATTTGAATATGAAAAAACGGAAAATGAGGAAAATGGCAGAGAAGGAAATGTACAAAAAAGAACTGTTTATTATTACTACAAGAGATTATCAGGTGTTGTAGCATACTATGATGGTCTGTTTGTAAATGGTCACGATGCAGAAGAAGATGGTTCTGAGGCAATAAATAATACACGTTTACTAGAATACGAGGGTAGAGGACATTTGTATGACAGTGATCCTATTCTATATGATGCGAGTGTAGGAAATAGCATTAAGGATACTGAAAAATACAAGAATCCCCCGTCTCGTGAAGGATTTATTTTTGATGGCTGGTTTACAGATGAACAGTGCCTGAACAGATTTACATTTACAGATAAAAATGGTCATGACCTTACAATGAGTAAGGATAACATCACTGTATATGCAAGATGGATCCGTAAAGAGTATCGTATATTCCTTCATCCGGATGTTCCTACAACGGAAACAACATATAAGGACAACTTTGAAGCAGCTGGTTTAAGTGCTTCCTTTAGGGTAAATTATGGTGAGAAAATTGAAGGTATTGATAAAGTAATAAGAGATGATAAGAAGCTGATAGGCTGGTATACAAAGACAGTTGTGGATGGAAAAGATGTCTATAAGCCATTCAATATCGAAGCCTATGCGCTTAATGATTCAACAGCCCCGGACACATATGATAAGTCAAGATCTACCGAACTTGATGCTTTTGGTAATTCTACAGAGAGTACAAATAAAGATACAAACCGTAGGTGGATATTAAATAGCCTTGATCTCTATGCTAGGTGGCGTGATGAACTTATTGGTGCCGATGGTATTAATGTTTATTACTATGTAGAAAATGGCACAAAGCAAATCTATGTGGATGAGACAAAAGATGTACTTTATGCAGATCAGGCAACTGCGACTGCACTTGATATTCCTTCAGAGTATGCTGAGATAACATCTGAGGATAAGATCTTCTCACATTGGGTTGTACAGAAATACAATAATACAACCGGCGAATTCGAAGACACAGATACAGTTGTAAAAGAAGGCCATGAATATGGTGTATTTAAGTCTGACGCTAAGAAGACAGATTTAAGAAGTTCAGAGACAGAAGATCCTAAATTCAGATATGAAGTTCATCTGAAGGCAGTTTATAAGCCTAAGAAGGATGATAATATCAAGACCACAAAGATTATCTATAATGGTAATGGTGGAACAACAAGTCTGGCTTCAGATGAGTCTCAGAATTGTACAGTAAATACAGATAAGACAACAGTAAAGTATGATAAGCTTCAGCTTAACACAGAACTTACGATAACAGATGCCGGCTTTACAAGAGAAAATTATGAACTTCTTGGATGGAAAAAGTACGAGCCTAACGCTGAGAATGTCTATACAGTTGATTTCAAGGTTGGAGATGTTGTTGGTGTTGATGAACTTCCTAACCAGAACAATACACTCTTTGGTGTTTGGAAGAAGAAAGAAGCATCATATATCGTTAAGTATTACAAGGATGAAATCGATCCTAATGATGAAACCAAGAACTGTGTAGGTGAGAGTAGCAAATTTACAGCTGAGGTTGGTACACCAATCAGGTTAGTTTCTGGTGACCAGGATGGTAAGCTAAATTATAAGAAAAATGCATTAGATAATCCTGATTACTATCTTGATGGTGTACAGCAGAATCCTGTTCCTTACGTAATGCAGGAAAGTACTTATAATCAAGATGGAACACCTGTTCCGCAGGTTATCAAGGTGCTGTATACTCGAAAGACAGCAACATATATCGTTAAGTATTACAAGGATGAAATCGATTCTAATGATGAAACCAAGAACTATGTAGGTGAGGGTACTCCTCATACTGCTGAGGTTGGCACACCAATAAGATTAGTTTCTGGTGACCAGGATAGTCAGCTAAATTATAAGAAAAATGCATTAGATAATCCTGATTATTATCTGGATGGTGTACAGCAGGGTGATGTTCCTTACACAATGAAGGAAAGCACATATAAGGAAGACGGAACACCTATCCCGCAGGTTATCAAGGTACTGTATGCTCGAAAGACAGCAACATATATCGTTAAGTATTATAAGGATGAAATCGATCCTAATGATGAAACCAAGAATTATGTAGGTGAGAGTGATGTTTATCCCGCTTATGTCGGAGAAGAAATCAGATTAAGTGAAGGTGATCAAGATGCTCAGCTAAATAATAAGAAGACTCGAGATGCATTAAATGATAATCCTGATTATTATCTTGATGGTGTACAGCAGAATCCTGTTCCTTACGTAATGAAGGAAAGTACTTATAATCAAGATGGAACACCTGTTCCGCAGGTTATCAAGGTACTGTATGCACATAAAACTACTTCTTACAGAATCGAATACTACAAGGGCAAAGAGCTTGATGGTGCAGCACATATTGAAGATGTGCAGGTAACTGATGGTAATGCAGGTGATGTTATTGAAGAAAAGGATATTAATTTAAATGCTAAGAAACCTGCAGGACATAAGAATGGTGAATGGATAGTTCCTACAGTTGATGGGGCAAAGAAACTTGTTTTAGACGTTGATTCAGAAAATAACGTAATAAAAGTTCTTTACAGACCTATAAAGGTAACTGTAAAGATTGAAGGTAAGCAGGTTGTAACCCAGTATAATGGTAAGGAACAATCTACAGATGATGACGATTTTTATAATGAAGAATTTCCAAATGGATATAGGGTTACGGTTGTCCCCGAACAGGGTTATGAGAGTGAGTGTAGTGTCACAGATGGTCAGATCGGACTTGCTGAAGGAGCTAAAGCTGAGGCACATGGAACTGAAGTAAATGATAGCCGCAATAGTGAATATCCTGATTACTATCCTATGAATCTTCATGGAACACCTGTAAATCCAGGTGATCCTGCATGTAGCTTCGTATGTAATAATCCCAATGGAGAGGATGTAACGTTTGAGCTGGTTGAAGACGGATGGCTTAAGATTACACCTGTTGAGGATTGGGTAGTTGTTACTATTCAGGGTAAACAGGTTACAACAACCTATAATGGTGAAGAGCAGAACACCAACATGTTTAATGTGGATGGCTTCGAACCGGGTAAGGGTTACAGAGTGGTATCAATTAAGTATGAAGATGGCAGAGATGTTGTAGGACTTACAGCAGATGATATTGCTCTGGTTGAACCAGGAACTGATATTGCAAAGGGAACTGAAGCAAATACACCTGCGAACATTGAATATCCTGAGCACTATCCTATGAATCTTCGTGGAACACCTGGAACGTCTGATGGATCCGAAGTAAGTGATGGTAATGCAGAAGTTACAGATGGTAATGCAGAAGACCAGACGTGTAGCTTTAAGAATACTAATGACAGGTTCTTAGATGTTAAGTTTGTTGTCGAAGATGGATGGCTTAAGATTAATCCTTCCAACGAGAAGATTGTTGTAACAATTACAGGTAATAATAATACTGTTTACTACAATGGCAAGGAACAGTCAGTAAAGGGGTATACAGTAGATTCCATCACAAAAGACGGAAAGCCGTTTGATAAAATTACAAAAGAAAACATTGTTCTTGTTAAAGAAGGAACAGATGTAGCTAGCGGAACAAATGTTAAGCGTACTGCTACAAAGGCAATTGATAAGTACATGATGAACCTTCATGGAACACCTACAGAAACGGATACAGCCGAATGCAGCTTCAAGTGCATAAACAGTGACTTTAATGATGTAACTTTCATTGTTCATGATGGATATCTTGTGATCAATCCTCTTAAACTGACAGTAAATGTTGTTGGTAACAGAGGTGAAGAAGTCTATGATGGCACTGAGAAGAAGGTAACTGGATATACTCTGAATCTTGATTCAACTGTAAGTGATGGCAATGCAGAAGTCACAGATGGTAATGCAGATGTTTCCGGTGGAAATGCAGGTACAACTCCTGATGCTAGTAAGTTCTTCGATGAGGGCAAAGTAGTATTCACAGGAGAAGCTGTTGCTAAGGGTGTATTACCTGATACTTATCCTATGGGACTTACAAAGGATCAGTTTAGCTATAGCGATGAAAATATTGATGTAGACTTTGTTGTAGTAGATGGACAGCTCATTATCAAAGACAGACCTGAAACTGATAAACTCCATGTGGTAGCTAAGACACCTGACAGGACCGAGATGTTTAGCGGCAAGACATGGGTTGGAACAGACTTCGACTACACAGTTGAGGGATCAGTGATTGTGCTAAATCCTCTTACAAAAGCTCTTAATGCTATAGGAGATGTATTTGGTAAGTTATTTGGACTTAATGCAAATGCAGCGAATACAGGTAAAGAGATAGAGATTAAGGGTAATAAGTACACTGTATCTGGACTTAGAGTTGATGTTACTGCAAGAAATGTAGGTCAGTATGATCTTGTAATTGTAAATGAGGGATTCAAGGTAGTTGACGCTGCAGGAAACGATGTAACAGCTCAGTTTGATGATCCTGAACTTATAAATGGTAAGTTTACGATTACGCCTAAACCGATTGAGCTTAAGTCAGATTCAGCTTCAAAAGTTTATGACGGAACACCTCTTGTAAGCCATCATGCATCAGCAAGTGATTCATGGGGTATAGGAGATGCAGTTACATACAACTTTACAGGATCCCAGACAGATCCCGGGTCAAGTGAGAACAAATTCAATGCAGTTGAGGCAACTGCTCTTACAGACTTTAGAAACTATACAATTACTTATGTATTTGGTACGTTGACCGTTACAGCGTCTTCAGATAGCGAAAATCCTCCTAAGAAGGATGACACGCCGAATGTAACACCTCCTAAGGGTGATGATAATCCGCCGGTAGATAATCCTGAGAAGGAGAACAAGAAAAAGAACAAGAAGACAGATACTCCTCCTACACAGTATGATGACAGTAACAATGACAACAATGATAGTGCTGTAAACAATACTACTCCTGCAGACCAGAGACAGGTTCTCGGAGCAAAGAGAGAGCAGGGTGAACAGCCCGGAGTACTTGGAGCAAGACGCGGAGGTACTGAAGATAATACAAATACTTCAAGAATATTTGTTCTTCTTATCGCTGCAGGCGCAGCTGCTACACTTCTTGCATTAGGAAAAAAACGCAAGAAAAATGATGAGCAGTAAAATGAAACAATTTTATAGCTTTTAAATTCAGATACCCTCGCCGTTTTGCGGCGAGGGTATCTTTTTGCGAAAGCTTCAGAGAGTTTAGGGGAGCTTGCTTACGGAAAAGTGCTCGAAGGATGAAGGAAAATGCTGTAGAATGTAAACTGAGTTTTGATAAATCTTGCTAAATCTATTTTTGTGCAACAAAATAGCTGTAAAAGTTTAAGCTGGACAAAATATCAGCAGGATGTAAAGAAGTTTTATGGAGGATTTTGAATGAAGAAAAGGATTTTTGCAGTAATCTCAGCTGTCACTGCATTGGTTATCGGTTTGTCGCCAATTTCAGGATTAGCTACCAGAGCTGCCAACGATAGCAGGATTAAAATTGATGTCACAGGAACTTATGAACAGACTACGGCCAGGAAAATGCTTGAAGATATCAATGCATTTCGTACCGGAAATGATGCCTGGTATTGGAATGAGAGCAATACGGAAAAGGTACAGTGTAAAGATCTTAAGGCATTGGAATATGATTATGAACTTGAAAAAACTGCAATGCAAAGAGCTATGGAGATAGCAGTTTATTTCAGTCATGAAAGACCTAATGGTACAGACTGTTTTACTGCATTTTCGCCTACTAATGGATTTGTTGGGGAAAATTTAGCCTTTGGATATTTTTCGGCAGAGGAGGCCTTTAAAGGCTGGCAGGAAACGAATAACCCATTTGTGGGGCAGGGACATCGCAGGAGCATGCTTGACCCTTGTTTTACCTGTGTTGCAATAGGACATGTAGTACGTGATGGTGTTGACTATTGGGTTCAGGAATTTCGCTCTGTGAATTTACAAAAAACAGCAACTAATGTCACCAATGCAACCAAAAATGTGAATGTAGAATTTCTTTTATCAAAGCTTAAATACAAAGCGACTCCTTCATCTATTAGAATGAAGTACGGGGATAATTATGATCTGAGTAATGTGAAAGAGTCTTTATATTGTGAAAATGATATAGATTTTCGCAGTGAAAAGCCATCGATTATTACAAAGCCGATTGATAACTTTTCGGTATCGGATAGTAATGTGCTAAAGGTAGACGGAAGTACACTTAAGGGTGTAGCAGCAGGTTCTGCGAACCTGACAGGATTACTTTCAGATAGAACAACGTACAGCATTCCTGTTAATGTCAATGCAGTTTCGCTGTCTGGAGCCACTGTTTCTTCAATAGGATATCAGGAATACACAGGTTCTTCTATTACACCGGCATTTACTGTTACGTTAAACGGTAAGACGCTTGTAGAAAATACAGATTACACCGTCGAATATTCGAATAATGTAAACGAAGGCTATGGGAAAATTACAATTACAGGAAAAGGCAATTATTCCGGAACAAAAACCACAAGCTTTGTGATATTAAAAAAATGCACAACCGGTAATAATTCTCAGGTTATTTTCAGGAATCAGGGCTATAATGATGGATCACAAAGCGGATTTGTAGAAGATGGTAGTGATGAGTCAGATTTAAAAGAAAAGAAGTCTGTAACTGCCACAAAAGTAAAAAGCTTTTCTCTTACTAAAGGTAAGAAATGTCTTACTGTAAAATGGAGCAAGGTATCCGATGTCAGTGGATATGAGATTCAGTATGCTAACTCAAAAAGCATGGATGGAGCAAAGATAAAATCTGCGAAGGTATCAAAGAGTAGCCTTAAAATCAAAAAGCTTAAGTCCGGAAAGAAATACTATGTCAGAATCAGAAGTTATAAAAAGGACGGAGAAGTGAAAGTTTATTCAGCCTGGAGCAAAATTAAAAAGGTAAAGGTAAAATAACCGAGGTACTTATAATACGAGTTACAAGCAAGATTGCGAATGATATTTGAAACTATCATAGAAATATATTAAGGCTGCCGTTCAGTTTAATTCTGATCGACAGCCTTTTGCTTATTTGCTTTTGTTTATTCATTTTTACTGATTCTCTCAAGCTCGATGATATCTGCTATCTGTTCGGGAGAGAGGAAACCATCATTCTGTTTTGGTAAAAACAGGCCTTCATCTATGGCATTTCCACTTTGGTTAAAGTATCCGTCATAGTCATCAGGAAAAGCTCCGGGATTCTTGGATATTTTCTTATTTCCCAAAGATGGTGCCCTATCAGGAAGTGAAGCGTTGCTCTTTGAGAAATCATTGGGTATCGAAGCGCTGGTAGCATGTATGACGCCACTTGCCCTTGATATGCCTGTCTGAACGGGCTGCTCCTCTGAAGCTTTTGGTTTAGTGTTCTTTTGCGCAGCATTTGAAGGGCTGTTATAAGCATCCACAAATCTCATCTGATGACCGCTTGCAGAGGAAGTCATTGAGCTTGCCTGCGGAATGGTATTGGCATTTATGTTGTTATCAGTGAGCTTTGTCTTTTTGCGTGGCTTCGATGAGCTGCCGGATGAACCGATGAGACTCTTAAGCTCATTCACATCACCCACAATTGATGAGATGAAATCAAGTTTCTTCTTAGTCTGCTCGGACGGATTGAAGTCTCTGCCTTCCAGCTCTGCAAGATCTGCAACCTGTCTCTTTGAAGTCTGGGTTGCTTTACCCGGTTGTTTCTTTAAATCATCCAGAGGATTAGCAGGCTTTTTGGGATATAACTTTTTGGCCTTAACCGGGGTTCTGTCCTCGATGGCTGCCAGTTCCTCTTCGTATTGCTGGTCAGGATCCTGACTGTCAAGGGACTTTGTAAGCTCTTTGGGTTCAGGGACATTCATGCCGGGCGTTCTATCTTCGATGAAAGTAACTTCTTCGAGATCCTTCTCTGCAATATAGGAGGGCTGATTTGCCTCATCTTCAATAGGATTCATGTCTGCCACGCGGTTGGCTCTGGCAAGCATGATTTCAGCTTCACTTCGCTCAGGGATAAGATCAGCTGCTTCATCCGGTGACATAAGCTGTGGCTCAAGATTCTCAGGAGCATTTTCTTTTTCAGGAGGAAGCTCCTGGTAAGTCTGCTGTTCCTGATAAGCGAGAGCAGTCTTTTTGGAAGGAAGCTTTTCATATTTGGAAGTTTTCTCCGTATCTGCTTCATCCTTTGAGGAATCATTGAGTTCCCACTTCCCTGAGTATTTATTCTTTTCATAATCTCTGGAAGCAGCAAGCTGAGGCACATAGTTCACAGGAATCTTCTTGCCGGAAGCGATGCCTTCATCAGGAGATTTGGCAGTATCGAGGATGTCGTCGACCTTGATGCCGAGCTTTTCCTTCTTCCTGCTGCGGATGAGAGTTACGAGATCTGCCCCCATGGAATCCAGTGTGCAGCCGATAGCCGGTTGATCGTTCATGGTGAAAATGCGGACTACCGTAGCTTCGCAGGCATAGAAATGGAAATATGCAGGATCATATCTGAAGGAAGCTATGACGTGATCTCCCACCTTAACAGAAGCATCTTTGTCAAGAATGAATGCGATTCCCCTCATGGAAATATCATAAACAAGAGCATTTCTGATGTCTTTGCTCTCACCGATCCTGATAACTCCGAGTCTGTCTATGTCGTAGCGCTCGGCAGCTCTGCGGTTTATGATTTTCCCTTCATCGGTGCATCTTATGAGATGGAACTTCCCATACTTTGTCTCGACAGGACCAATGCGATTAGCTTCGAATTCGTAGGACCTGCCGTCTCTCTTATTTACCGCTATGATCTTAGACGGACCTGAGAAGGTCAGATCCTCGTCAAAGTAGGTAAGGGAGTCAACAAGAAGCCCATCACTGACGCCAACTTCCGCCTTTGTAATAAGGAGAATGCCGTGACCGTTGATGGATGCATGAATTTTTATTTTTGAATCTTTCATTATGTCCTTTAGTTTCATATAAATATTTTATAACAACAAAAATACCTTCGCAATTACTAAAGGAAAACAGTTTTTATCCGATATATAGGTTGAGAATGAGGATGGCGGAGCTATCTTCCTTCGAAGTATTTAGCTGGGCAGACCCGTGATGGGTGTGCTCATTTTTTTGAGCATGCAAGTCGACTTGGCGAGGTCTTTTCGAGTCTGGTAGAGTTTGCTTGAGCAGAGTACCGGCGAGATATTCCACGAGCTTAGTGCGAGCTTGCTGCAACATTTGGAGGGAAGTGCTTATGAGAATTACAGGCAGTACGGTTAACCTTGTTTCAGAAAGGAAGTATCAGGAAAACTACAGTATCACTAAGGAAAACGGAATAATGGCATCATCTTTAATCGGAGATGGCATCGGGAGCTTTAGAAAGCTTTTGACATCTACAGGAAAAGAGAATGGAGCAATAGAAGAGAAGAACAAAGGGACTAATCCCGGAATAGAACAGGAGGGGGAGAAACCTCTTTTTACAAATTATAATGCTGACGGCGGGTATGCTGTGCAGAATGATTCACCGCTCATGTCCAGAATGTCTGAGATTGAAAACATCAGGATGCAGATTATGGAACGGCTTTTGAACATCATGCAGATTCTTTATGAAGGTATGCCCTCGGGAAGCGGGAAAAGCAGAATGCAGGAATACATGAGGGGCCTTAGCGAAAAAATGAGTGCAGGGTCTTTTCAGTGGATGTCAGTGTCTACCACTACTTATGTCCATACAGTCTCGGAACAGACAGCTTTTTCTGCTCAGGGCATTGCCAGGACGGAAGATGGCAGGGAACTGAATTTTGGTGTGAATGTAACCATGTCGAGGCAGTTTTCAGAGGCTATTGGTGTCATGCATATAAGGCCGGCTCAGCTTATTGATCCACTAGTAATAAATGTAGGAAACGGAATAACAGGAATCTCTGATCAGACCTTTACTTTTGACCTGGACGCTGATGGCACTGAGGATGAGATAAAAAGCCTCGCACCCGGAAGCGGGTTCCTTGCTTATGACAAAAATGGTGACGGAATAATAAATGACGGGAATGAGCTTTTTGGAACAAGAAGCGGCGACGGATTTGCAGAGCTTTCAGGATACAATCTTGATGGCAATGACTGGATAGATGAGAATGATGAGATCTATGAAAAATTACGTGTCTGGTGCAGAGATGAAGAGGGGCGTGAGACTCTTATGACTTTGAAGGAAGCCGATGTTGGTGCAATCTATCTTGGGCAGGCAAAGACGGAATTTACTTCTCAGGGAAGTGATTTTATGGTCAATGCACAGTTTAGGGCAAGTGGTGTTTTTCTAAGGGAATCCACAGGACAGGCAGGTACAGTTCAACAGATTGATCTGGCTAAAATGGCGTGACTATGTTTTGCTGTTGAACAGTAACCAGTAATGACTATGTTAAAGCAATGTACTAAAGTTGACGGTTTTATGTTAAAATAATTCTAACTATATTTGTTGGGGGAGTATTACTTATGGGGACCAATCATAGAATCCATTTCGGATTCCTTTTTCACGTAAACTTCTATCATGCACACCTTGGGGATACTAACGATGAACGGGGCTTTGGAAGAGATTTATCCAGAATTCGTGAGATCCTGGAGGTTTTAAAAAAGGCTAATAATGACGGTCAGCCGGTGCAGGCGACATGGGATTTTGAAAATGATTATACGCTTGGAAGAATACTTCCATCACTTGGACCTGATGTAATTGACAGCGTCAAGGCGAGAATCAGGGAGAGAGGTGACGAGCTCGTTCTTTCAGGAAGGCATGCGAATCTTTTTGCCGGGATGACAGGAAAAGAACTGGCTTTTTCACTGCATTATAAGTCAAACGAGCTTGGAGAAACTTCAGATGTCCTTCGTGCTGAGGGAGATATTTTCACTCCTGCCATGATTGGAAGATTGAGGAAAGCCGGGATAAACACGGTCCTTCTTGGCAACAGTAATGTCGGACCTAATGCACTTTCAGGTGTTGGGAAGGAGTTTAGAAAGTCTGAGTATGCAACCTATAATCCCGGAATCTACAGGCATGGGAATAATTCAATAAATGTGATTCCTGTCTATACTCCCGCAGACTGGATCGAAGAGGGGTCAATGACAAGATTTCTCAGTAATCTTCATGCAAAGCAGATTTCAGGTGAGATCGAAGGTGATTTGTTTGTTCTTGCAGGGGCAGATGTAACAAGCCCATGGTGGGAACCTATGGAGATAAGGAGTCTCTTCAGAAGAGCTGCCGGGACTGAGGGACTTGCAGGATTTTTGAGAGCATTAAGAAAGCTTGATTTTGTTTCCTACAACACTCCGAGTGGTTATTTATATGATCATGCTCCTGTGTGCGAGATGTCGTTTTCGGGAGATGTGGGCTGCGGAACCAGCGGAGATCTGTCCAATTACGGAGAACTTCCCTATGACAGACTGATATGGACAAGAATTGAGAGAGCCCGTATGGGAAGCAAGATTTATAACGCAGAGAGGGTTTCGGATTCTCTTGCGGAACGTACAAAGCTTCTTTGTGCTTCAGATTTTGGACCTTTTTCACCGGCACCTGCCAGCGACAGATTTGCACATGCTAACAGGCTTTCAAAGGAAGTTCAGAAGATTGAGAGAAAAGCCATTAATTCAAAAGAGGTGTCCATGAGAACAAGCGGGCGCCAGAGGCTTAACAACAGTGCTGCCGGAAAACATGCTTATTCCAGGAGAAAGGATGAAGAGGAGAGGAATTCTTTCATTATCATGAATCCTGCTGGGCAAAAGACTGTAACTTTTCAGCTTGCCATAGACAGTGGCATGTGTCCGAAGGTTTCAACTCTTGTGCTTGAATGTGATGAATGCCAGATAAATGCTTATACGGCAGTTGAGATGAGCAGGGAAAACGGATATGTGAATTCTGTTTTTGTGATCATGAGATTTGCCGAGGCTCAGGGAATCTACAAGATTTATTATCATTTTGACCGCACCGATATTCCAAAGGAACGGCATAAACCGCTTATAGAGCTTACTCCGGAAGATCATCCTGTTTTCCGTGCGGAAGGTGCCATGAAGAGACTTCTTGAGGCTCAGGGGAAATTAAAAAAGGAACCGGAGCCTGTAAAAGAGGAGAATAAAGCCGTGGCTGACCGCATTGCTGCCATGAACAGCGCAAAAAATGCAGGAAAAGGAGCAAGCCTTAACTCAAACGGAGAGAGGGAGAGTTATATTATCACAAGCCCCGGTCAGAAGCTCAAAATCGTTTTAAGCGGTACGGGAACCAGTAAAGGAAAAATCCGGGAGGTCTTCTACGGAGATGAGAGGATCGGTGATGAGCAGTTTTTATCTTCGTTTGTAAAAAGCGGTGGAAGCAGAAGTGAATTTATATGTGAGGATGTGACTGCTGCTGAATTCGCAGGAAAAGGCGATGGGGTGATGATAACCGGATCAGTTCATGCAAACGGTGAAAATGCTCCCGGAAAATATAAAATGCAGATAATTAAGACACCGGCACTTAAGGGTATCGATGGTATATTTATTCAGATGGATGTTACATATCCTGATGTTTCAGGGCATGGAGAGGCGGTGCTTGAGGAGGTTGCACCTTTTGAGATTTCGCCCCAGTATCGCGCCGGAGTCTCTGTCATAAGAAAGAGCTTTACAGGAGATGTGAGTGATTTTCCTGTTTCGGTTTTTGGAAAATCTGTCAGGGGAAATGATAATCTGCAGTCCTTTAACCATCAGCTTACAGCCGGTATAGTTGGAGCAAAGGGCGCTCTTTCGGGATTTCTTCTTGGAATGACGAGATCAGTCCTTGGGGGAATGGCGGTTTGCCCCGGGCGCCTCATGACGGATGGAGAGGGTCAGCACCTTAGTCTTAATCCCTATGGTACCTATGGTATACGTGAAAAAAAGTATCCCTCAAAGAGCGATGGCCTTTTGCAGAAATATGCGGACATGTTGATAAATGATAAGCCGGTCAACACGGCAGCTGCCTACAGCGGAGTAAGAGAAAGATTCTGCATGTGTCTTACAGGCTTTGGCGGCGCAAGACCCACGGAAACACTGGTAGCTGAGCTTTCAGCCTTTTGTGATGGCGCTGTTATCTGTGGTGACGAGACAGGAGTTATTCATCCGTTTGAAGGAGATAACGTTATTTTGCCAAGAGCATTTGCGGATATTCAGGGAGACAGCACAAGGCGCGAGGAGCCTGCTGCAGCCAAGCAGTTAAAGGCAGAGCTTGCCAGGTTTTTAAATCATCGTCGTAAATAGTATTGACGCAGATGGGAATTATTTGATATTGTTAACTAAGGCAAAGGCGCCATCCTGAAGGGAAAGTGTCTTTGCCTTTTTTATTATAATAATATTTAAGCTTCAAATAGCTATTGCATAAAATAGTGCTCCGGAATGAGAGTACGGAAAAGAGGAAAAATGGGAAAGCTTACCAAAAAGGATATTTTCAGAATTGTTAATGAAGAAGATGTTGCATTCATAAGACTTCAGTTCTGTGATATTTTCGGGACTCCGAAAAATATAGCTATAACAACAGGGCAGCTTGAAAATGCACTTAATAACGAGTGTATGTTTGACGGTTCTGCTATAGAAGGTTTTACCGGAATGGAGGATGAAACATCTGATACAGCTTTGAGTGAAATGTATCTCTATCCTGATCTCGACAGTTTTCAGATATATCCCTGGAGACCACAGAGCGGTAAAGTTGCAAGAATGTTCTGTGATGTTTATACCGCAGACAGAAAGCCTTTTTCCGGTGATCCAAGAAGTATCCTGAAAAGAGTTCTTGATGAGGCAAAGGATATGGGACTTACTTTTAAAGCTGATCCTGAGCTTGAGTTTTTCCTGTTTGATCTTGATGATGAAGGACAGCCCACTACCGAAACCCATGAAAATGCCGGCTATTTTGATCTGGCACCTGCAGACCAGGGAGAGAATGTAAGACGAGATATTATCATGAACCTTGAGGAACTTGATTTTAATATAACCTCGTCTCACCATGAGATTTCTCCGGCACAGCATGAGATAGACTTTACAGAGGATGATGCCGAGAGGATGGCTGATATGATTATGACCTTCAAGATGGCGGTGAAGACAATCGCAAAGAGACACGGGCTTTATGCGACTTTCATGCCAAAGCCGAAGGAGGGCGTAAACGGCTCAGGTATGCATATCAATATTCTGTGCGAGGATGAGAATGGAAATGATATGTTTTCCGAGGAAGGCAGTCTTACAGATCTTGCAAAGGAATTTATAGCAGGTGTCCTTGATCATATTTGTGGTATGACGCTTGTGACAAACCCTGGTGTTAATTCTTACAAGAGACTTGTTCCCGGGTATGATGCGCCTGTGAATGTTTCATGGTCATCATCTGCAGCCAACAGGAGTGCACTTATAAGGATTCCGTCCATGACAGGGAAAAATGCGAGAATCGAGCTGAGAAATCCCGATGCAACCTGCAATCCTTATCTTGCTATTGCGCTTATTCTGGCAGCAGGTATGGATGGCATAAAACGAGGACTCACACCGCCTGAAGAATTAAAGGTGAATCTGAAAAACAAGACGGATGATGAGCTTAGAAAGACGAAGCTTTCAACTCTTCCCGAAACTCTTGGTGAAGCGATAGAGAGTTATCAGAAGGATGAATTTGTTAAGAAGGTTCTTGGCGATACGGTATATGATATATATCTTGATGCCAAGAGAAAAGAATGGAAGAATTTCCGCACCTGTGTAACACAGTGGGAAATAAGAGAGTATCTTAATAAACAGTAAAAAACGAGGAACCGGTAGTTGCAGAATATTATCTTGGCATTCGCAAAGCAGGAGGATGCGCTGAATTTCAAAAGTATATTGATGCGTGGCGGATTTGAGCCTGCCTATGTATGTCTGACCGGTGCACAGGCCCTTTCAGCAATGGAAAACCTGGGCAACGGTGTGATAATCTGCGGCTATCGCCTTGGAGATATGCTCAGTACGGAACTGTACGAGGAAATGTCTGAGTATTTTAAAATGCTTCTTATCGCCAGTAAATCAAAGGCTGACGATCTTGATTTTTATGGGAAAGACAATATTGTCTATCTTCCCACTCCCCTAAAAAAGGATGACCTTTTTTCAACTGTATCCATGATGATCGAGGGCGTTGCGACAAGACGCAAGAAGGTCAAAGAAAAACGCCGCTTTAGAAGCAGCGAGGATCAGAAAATAATTGACAGTGCAAAGTCACTCCTTATGGAGCGTCACAACATGACCGAGCCTGAAGCGCATAAATATCTGCAGAAGTGCTCAATGGACTCCGGAACCTCCCTCCTTGAAACGGCCGAAATGGTGATAGCACTTAAGTGAGCTCTTAGCGAGGTACTTTCGAGCTTAGAGCTCACTTAGTTCTGGCGAGCGAAGCGAGAGCAGAACTTCCTTGGAAAGCTTAGCGAGGTCTTTTCGAGCTTAGAGCATACATGGTCATTTCGAGCAAAGCGAGAGCAGAACTTCCTTAGAAATTTAGCGAGGTCTTTCGGGCATAGAGTTTACTTAGTTACTTAGTTCTGGCGAGAAAATCCCTCACTAATAATCGCACTCCGCCCATGGAATGTGGTATAATTTTATATATCTTTTGCGGAAAACGGAGGGCGGTTATGAATAACAGAGTTTTTCATGTAGATCATCAGATTGCCAGCAAAAATGTAGATGATTCGGTTACTGAGTGGACCAGGGTTGTCAAGTATGATGAGATCAACGGATATGAGAGATTATTTGGCGGCGAGCTTATGAGCTGGATCGATCAGATAGCAGGAACGGTTGCGCTTAGACATGCGGGTACACCGGTTACCACTGCTGCGATTGATAATATGCAATTCAAGCAGGCCATCAGACTTAACGATATAGTTGTGATACGTGGTCATATCACACACGTTGGGCGTACATCAATGGAGGTTCGCGTAGATACTTATGTTGAGGACCTGAGGACTGGCATGAGACATGTTGTAAACAGAGCCTATCTCACTGAGGTATGCATCGATGAAGAGGGTAAACCCACGACCGTACCTTATGGTTTAAATGTGCGCACTGAGGCAGAGAGAGCAGAGTGGCAGGGCGCTGAAAAAAGAATAGAGCTTCGAGCCCAGAGAAGACGTGAAGGTTTTTGATAGTTTTTGAAAATATTTTGGGGCTTTCACTTGGGCACGAAAAAGTGTAAAATGGTTTCCTGCGTATCAAGTATACGCAGGATTTTAATTTAATAGGAATTCCTATGAATTTCCCGTTAAATTAAAAATGCTACTTAACAGAGTCTTTATAATCATGGAGTTTTTTGAGGGAATGAAGCTCTTTTGGTTATGTGATGCAATGGTTATAAAGCTTTTTAAGTGACTGAACTTGTGAGGGAATCATTAATAGAGGGACAGAGGATACAATGGATTATTTTGAAATCAAGTATCATCAGCAGAAAAGGCTGACGGATCAATTGATGCATGCTCTTGCTAGGGTTGCCGATGAAAATGGCAGGTACACTAAAGAGCATTCTGAAAGAGTGGCGCTGTATTCCATGGAAATAGCGCGTCGCATGGGGAAAAGCCGCAAGGAACAGTATGAGATTTATCAGATGGGACTCTTACATGATATAGGTAAGATCGGGGTCCCTGATGCAATCATAGCAAAGCCTGAGGGACTTCAATATGATGAGTATTGTCTCATGAAGAAGCATCCCATGATAGGAGCAAGGATTTTACAGGATATAACAGAGATTCCGGGACTTGCTGTAGGTGCCAGATGGCATCATGAGAGATTTGATGGGACCGGATATCCTGACGGGCTAAAGGGACTTGCAATACCTGAGGAGGCGAGGATCATAGGCGTCGCCGATGCTTATGATGCCATGAGTTCTGAGAGGAATTATTCGGGAGTCATGAAGCAGCAGAAGGTCAGAGAGGAGATCGAACACGGTAAAGGAACGCAGTTTGATCCAGATATAGCTGACATTCTTCTACAGATGATAGATGATGATAAGGATTATGTGATGAATTCAGAGATCCCGACATATATCCTGGAGGAATACTTCGCAAGGATGGAGTAGTCGGGTTACTGTTCAGACAGCTCTGCGCACTTGCTGCGCTGAGCGTGAGAATGTTCTACGTCTTGAATATAGGATTTGCCCCTTTGCCGAAGGCAACTGGAATGGGCAAATCCAGTTGCTGTGAGCACCGTAAGGTGTGAACAGTAACGTAGTCGGATATCAGGTAATGATGTTTTAATAAGCAGCACTAGTGTTGAAATGTAGGGTGCATCGTGGTAAAATTTTAACGATGTGCCCTACATTTTTTGACACATACTACTAAGAATATGATTTATATAATCAGGAGGTACACTGATGAGTAAGAGTTTCGATGAAATCCTCGCTAAATTGAAGACAGCAAGTACTAAGAAGCTTGCAGTTGCATGTGCGCAGGATGAGCCTGTTCTTGAGGCTGTTAAGGCTGCTAAGGAGCGCGGAATTGCTGATGCGATCCTTGTAGGTGATAAGGATGAGATTGAGAGAATTGCCGGTGAGATGGGCATGGATCTTTCCCAGTTTGAGATCATCGATGAGAAGGATACTGTTGAGGCAGCAACTAAGGCTGTTCAGCTTGTTCACGATGGTAAGGCTGATATTTATATGAAGGGACAGCTTGATTCCAAGACATTCCTCAAGTCAGTTCTGAACAAAGAAGTAGGACTTCGTACAGGTCGTCCACTTTCTCATGTATGTGTATTTGAGATTCCGGGTATTGACCGTCTTCTTTTCCTTACAGACGTTGCTTTCATGCCCTATCCGACTCTTGAAGATAAAAAGGTTATTATTGAATATACAGTAAATGTAGCAAGAGCTTGCGGCGTTGAGTGCCCGAAGGTAGCTCCCCTTGCAGCAGTTGAAGTTGTTAACGATAAGATGCCTGTAACTGTTGAAGCAGCTGAGCTTACACGTCTCAACGAGGCTGGCGAGATCAAGAACTGCATCGTTGACGGACCTCTTTCCATGGACCTTGCAATCGATCCTTCTGCTGCTGAGCACAAGGCAGGTGCTAAGGACCGCAAGATTGTCGGTGATGCTGATATTCTTCTTTTCCCTGACATTCATGCAGGTAACCTTACATATAAGACAATCGTTCGTCTTGCTACTGTTAAGAATGGTAACATCCTTACAGGAACAAAGGCACCGGTTATCCTTACTTCACGTTCTGACTCTGTAGAAGTTAAGCTTAATTCAATCGCTTTAGCTGCTGTTGTTGCAGAGGATCAGAAAAAAGGAATTCTTTAATTATTAGTACAGGAAAAAGTATTTGAGAATCCAAAAAATTGAAACCCTCACAGAGTGCTGTGACTTATAGTTTTTTATAAGGCTATGACACATAGGAGGGGGAATAGGAGAGAAAATGATTAAAAGTTTAATTATAAATCCCGGTTCCACATCAACAAAGCTTGGTATCTTCGAGGATGAGACACTTAAGATGGACGAGACTCTTCGTCATCCCACAGAGGAGATTGTCAAGTATGAGCATATTACAGATCAGCTTGGCTGGAGAAAAGAGCTTATTCTTAATTTCCTTAAAGAGAAGAATGAAGATGTTAAAACATTCAATGTTATCGTAGGACGTGGCGGGCTTGTTAAGCCTATTCCGGGCGGTACATATGAGGTTAATGATGCGCTCCTTAAGGATCTGAAGGAAGGTGTTCAGGGTGAGCATGCAAGTAACCTTGGCGGACTTCTTGCTAAGGAGATTGCTGATGAGATCGGCGTTCCTTCATACATCGTTGATCCTGTTGTTGTAGATGAGCTCTGCGATGAAGCAAGAGTTACAGGACTTCCGGAGATTCCGAGAGTTTCTATTTTCCATGCACTTAATCAGAAGGCAGTTGCCAGAAGATATGCTAAGGAAATCGGCAAGAAGTACGAGGATATCAATCTTGTAGTCGTACATCTTGGCGGCGGTGTTTCTGTCGGCGCTCATAAGAACGGACAGATCATTGACGTATTTAATGCTCTTGATGGTGATGGTGCTATGTCACCTGAGCGTGCAGGCGGTCTCCCTACAGGCGGACTTATCCGTCTTTGCTTCTCAGGTAAATATTCTGAGGCAGAGGTTAGAAAGATGGCAGTTGGTAAGGGCGGCTTTAATGCATGGCTCGGAACCAACGATATGAGAAATGTTATCAAGCTCAGAGATGAAGGTAACGAAAAGGCTAAGCTTGTTATCGATTCATTTATCTTCCAGCTTGCAAAGAATATCGGTTCTATGGCAGCAGTACTTGATGGTAATGTAGATCAGATCATTATCACAGGCGGTATCGCTTATAACCAGCCTCTCATGGACAGACTTACTGAAAAGGTTAAGTTTATCGCACCTGTTACAGTATATCCCGGTGAGGATGAGCTTCTCGCTCTTGCACAGGGTGCACTTCGTGTAATGAACGGCGAAGAGAAGGCTAAGATTTACGAATAAAAATAATCTTTTCATTATAATCAGTTATTAGAAAAAGCGTCAGTTAAGCTGACAAAAGAGGGATTTTGAACCCTTCCGGGCGTTATGCTCGGAAGGGTTTTTAAGAAGGGGAATGTATGAAGGTTTTTCTGGTAGAAGATGAATTTGTCGTGAGGGAAGGCATAAAAAACAATGTAGACTGGGAAGCGCATGGTTATGAGTTTTGCGGAGAAGCAGGGGATGGAGAGGTTGCCTATCCGATGATCCAGAAGCTTCAGCCGGACATTGTTATTACTGATATAAAGATGCCCTTCATGGATGGACTTACTCTTAGCCGTATGGTAAAGGAGCAGTTTCCATGGATAGAGATAATCCTGCTGACGGGGTACGAGGACTTTCAGTTTGCGCAGGAGGCGATTAAGATAGGTGTGTCCTGTTACCTGTCAAAACCGATTAGCGGTGAGAATCTTATCAAAGAGGTGGACAGTCTTGCTGAGAAGATAAATGAAAAGCAGCGGGAGCGCGAAGTTAAAAAGCGCTATGAAGAAGAAATGAAGGAACGGACGGAGTATGAGAAGCAGGAGCTTTTTAATGATCTGATTTCCGGCAACAAGGGGCTTTCGGAAATACTTGAAAGTGCCAAGAAGCTTGATGTGGATCTTACTGCAATAAGATTTAATGTGATCCTGTTTAAGGTGTGGTCCACAAGGCATGATGCCTACGAATACTCCCAAAGCGTTGTTGAAATAGAAAAAGGTGTCAGGGATATAGCTGACAAAATGAGTGCGGTTTTCTTTGATCTTGGAGTCGAAGGAGCAGCACTGTTATTCAGAGGGGATGATGATGAGTCCCTTGATAAGAATATTGAAGAGAGCATAAATATGATGAAGTCTCTTTTTGATGACTATCATCATATAAGATATTTTGGCGGAGTGGGGCAGAGCGTCGGAAGAATTTCAGATATTCCCGTCTGCTTTACCTGGGCCAGCAGGGCATTTGCCCATATGTATCTGACTGAGGATAATGGCTTTTTGATAGGCTCTGAGGAACAGCTTCAGCCCGGCAAAAATGACGTGGTGTTGTCTGAGATAGACCCAAGACATATAGACCGGAAGCTTATCAAGGAGTTTTTGAGAAGAGGAGACCCTTCGGAGACAGAGTTTTTTGTTGAAGAATTTATAAACGGAATGGGGAAGGGTGCCATAAGATCCACACTTCTTAGGCAGTATATCGCCATGGATGTGTATTTTTGTGTGGTAGATTTTCTTGAGAACGAGCTTTCAAAGGATGAGAGACCTGAGAATCCCACGCCGGAGGTTTTGGCGGATGAAGGCAGGACCAGGCAGTATATAGTCAGGATAATCAGCAGGGGAGCGACCTTAAGGGATGATGACTCCAAGGGACATTATCACGATGCGGTAAATCTTGTTATGTCATATATTGAAGAGCATTATACCGAGGATGATCTGTCACTTAATAAGCTTGCGGCTCATGTAAATTTTTCACCAAATCATCTGAGTGCTGTTTTCAGGCAGCAGACGGGACAGCCCTTTATCAAGTATCTTACTGATTATCGTATGAATGCTGCAAAGGACCTTCTTAGAACAACATCGAAAAAGAGTAATGAAATAGGGCTTCTTGTTGGTTATAAGGATCCACACTATTTTTCATATCTCTTCAAAAAGACGCAGGGGATCACGCCGACCCAGTATAGGGGAGGGAATCGCTCGGAGGAGGGCTGATGGCTAGTGAAAAAGTTATGAGCAAAAATGCAAAAAAGGGGCATTCCAAGCTGGCCAACCAGATTCGAATATCCTATCTGATACTGCTCTTACCGGCTATACTTTTTACTGCATACGCTTACTATACTCTTTATATGATCAACGAGCGTTATGATGAGATGCTTGGTTCGGTGGTGACTGCCAGTGAGTTCAGTCTTGATTTTAAAGAGGACTTTGATTACGAAACGTACCTTCTTATTGTTGGTAATGTCAAGCTTGAGAATTCCAAGCTTCCCCAGTATCTGACGGATGCACGCAAGGTTGTGGAAAATCTTGAAGACTTTACAGATGATGCTGACAATAGGGGCAGGCTTGAGAGCGCGGCAAAATATCTGGATAATCTAGAGGCATATCTTCAGAGAATAGAAGAGAACATGATCTATGAGGACAGGTATGATGACAATATGACTATCTGGGAGAACGATGTTCAGATAGTTACAGCACTTTTACAGGAAACCATAAATGAGTATGTTTACTATGAGAATAAGCAGTTGCAGACAGCCCAGATAGAATCGAGACAGTTCTATATGAACATTGTTAAGATATCTATGGGTATGGTTGCTTTTATAGTTCTTTTTGTCATGCTGATGTCTTTTCTGGGGCCTGTTTTGATCACAAGGCCTATCGAGGAACAGGTTAAGCAGGAACAAAAGCAACTGCGGAAAGCGGAATTTGAGCTGTTGCAGGCTCAGATAAATCCTCACTTTTTATATAACACACTTGATGCCATAGTCTGGTCTGCTGAGGCAGGCAATCAGAAGCAGGTTGTGAGTATGGTGGGGAGTCTGTCCGAGTTTTTCAGAAGCTCCCTCAACAAGGGTAAGGAAATTGTAACGATTCGTGAGGATTTGCAGCATGTAAGAAGTTATCTTGAAATCCAGCAGATTAGATATCAGGATATCCTTACTTATGAGATTAATGTGCCGGAGGAAATCTATAAATATACTATCCCGAAGATAACCATCCAGCCTGTGGTTGAAAATGCTTTGTACCATGGAATCAAAAATAAAAGAGGTGGCGGAAAAATCATAGTAACAGGCGGAGAGCTTGATGATTGTGTGCAGATTACTGTAAAAGACGATGGCATAGGAATGTCAGAGGAAAGGCTTAATGAGATTCGAAAGAGTTTAAAACTCGATAAGCCGGAAAGTGATACCATTTATGGTCTTTATAATATAAATCAGAGAATAAAGCTTTCTTTTGGGGACGAATATGGTATTGGGATAGACTCTACTGAAGGAGTCGGAACCGTGACAAATATCCGTCTGCCGAAAATCTTAACTGAAATCGTAAAAAAATGAAACAGAAATAAAAAAGTGTAAAAAAACCAACTTTAATGCATTTTTTATTCAATGGTTTTTTGAACATGGAAGATTAAAATAGTAATTGTTAAGGGAATGGCTCCCTTAATAATTACTTTTTTTAATTAGGAGGAAAAAAAGTTATGAAGAAAAAGGTATTGTCAGTATTAATGGCATCAGTTATGACACTCAGTCTTGTTGCTTGTGGCGGTGGCGCAAAGCAGGAGACAGCTACAGCTACAGAAACACCTGCAGCTGAGGAAACCAAGACAGAGGAAAAGGCTGAGGAGCCTGCAGCTGAGGAACCGGCAGCTGAAGAGACTGCAGAAGAAGAAACTGCAGCTGAGGAAACAGCTGAGGAGGCTACAGCAGCATCTGGTGACCTTATTAAGGTTGGTATCATTAACAACGATCCTAACGAGTCCGGCTATCGTACAGCAAACGATGCTGACTTAAAGGCAATGTTTACAGAAGCTAACGGCTATGATGCATCCTTCGCTTACAGCTTAAAGAATGATGAGCAGATTGCAGCAGCTCAGACATTCATCCAGGATGAAGTTGACTACCTTCTTCTTTCTGCAGCTGATACAGCAGGCTGGGATTCAGTTCTTCAGGATGCTCAGGCAGCAGGCATAAAGGTTATTCTTTTCGACCGTACAATCGATGCTGATCCCAGTCTCTACGAGGCTTCAATCGTATCTGATATGGCAAAAGAAGGTGAGATGGCAGTTGAGTGGCTTGCAGGCCAGGGACTTGATGAGTACAACATCATTCACATTCAGGGTGTAATGGGTAGTGCAGCTCAGCAGGGCAGAAGTGGTGCTCTTAGTGATAAGGCAGCAGCTGAAGATAACTGGAATCTCGTAACACAGCAGACAGCTGAATGGAACGCAGAGAAAGCACAGCAGATCGTTCAGTCAGTTATCGATGCAGGCACACCTTTCAACGTAATCTATGCTGAGAACGATGATATGGCTAAGGGTGCAGTTGCAGCACTTGATGCAGCAGGCATCTCACACGGTGTTGGCAAAGACGTAATCGTTATGGGTTATGACTGCAACAAGTGGGCACTTGAAGAGCTCCTTGCTCAGAACTGGAACTATGATGGACAGTGCAATCCTTTCCAGGCTAGCTACATTGATGAGATAATCAAGACTCTTGAGAGCGGACAGACTCCTGCAGAGAAGACAATCATCATGGATGAGAAGGGCTTCGATGCTGAGACAATCACTCAGGATGATGTTGATAAGTATGGTATTTAATTTAGCGATAAAAATATAATAGCCAAGTTTTTAGAGCGGTGCGGAATGTCCGCACCGCTCTTGGTTTAAGCAAAGCACTTGACGAGGAATTATCAAGTCTGGTGTGAGCTGCAAGCCAACTTACAGAGGTTAGTTGAGCTTGATTGAAGGTAGAGCAGAAGAACGAAGGAAAGAGGTAGACCGGTGGAAGAAAACAGAGTGCTGGAAATGCGAGGAATCAACAAAAGCTTTCCGAATATAAAGGCATTACAGAATGTGGATTTTTCACTAAATAAGGGAGAAATTCATGCACTTATGGGGGAAAACGGAGCCGGGAAGTCAACTCTGATCAAGGTTCTCACAGGTGTTTACACTAAGGATGAAGGAACCATCAGTCTTGACGGACATGGAAAAGTTACCATACATTCACCGCAGGATGCACAGAAGTATGGTATCAGCACCGTTTATCAGGAAATTACACTTTGCCCTAATCTTACAGTAGCTGAGAATATGTATATAGGGCGTGGTGATGCCAAACTCACGAATTGGAAGAAGATGAATGAGGATGCAGACAGAATTTTGCAATCTCTTGAAATTCCGGCAAAGGCTAATCAGCAGCTTTCGAATTGCTCTTTGGCAGTTCAGCAGATGGTTGCGATAGCAAGAGCAGTAGATATGGATTGTAAGGTTCTGATTCTGGATGAGCCTACATCATCTCTTGATGAGCAGGAAGTTGAGAAACTGTTTGGTCTCATGAGAGATCTTAAGAGCAGAGGCGTCGGCATCATCTTTGTAACACATTTTCTGGATCAGGTGTATGAGGTATGTGATAAGATAACAGTTTTACGAGATGGAAAGCTTGTAGGAGAGTATGAGATAAAGGATTTGCCGAGGATTAAGCTGGTTGCGAAAATGCTCGGTAAAGAGATGGATGATCTCTCTGATATCAAGGGAGAGGGTGGAACCTATGAAGGTCCCGACGGAGATGAAAAGGTATTTGAAGCAACCGGTCTTCAGAGTAATGCGGGCATAAAGCCTTTTGATTTCCACATTAAGAAGGGTGAAGTCAACGGATTTACAGGTCTTCTCGGATCAGGAAGAAGTGAGTGCGTAAGAGCAATTTTCGGTGCAGACAGAGTGATTGGCGGTACAGTGAAAATGCACGGTAAGGAAATAAAGATTTCCAATCCGCTTGATGCTATGAAGCATGGTATAGCATATCTTCCTGAAAACAGAAGAGGTGATGGAATCATTGGCGATCTGTCGGTTAAGGAAAATATTGTTCTTGCACTTCAGGTGCTGACGGGATTCATGAAGCCGTTCAGCAAGGCTCAGGTCAATGCCTTTGCAGATGAATACATTAAGAAGCTCAATATTAAAACAGCTTCTGCTGAGACTCCTATTAAATCA
The DNA here is from genome assembly GCF_000424385.1 of Butyrivibrio sp. LC3010. Taxonomy (GTDB): domain Bacteria; phylum Bacillota; class Clostridia; order Lachnospirales; family Lachnospiraceae; genus Butyrivibrio. Next base: position 28,594 of record NZ_AUJU01000025.1, read on the forward strand.
CTCTCAGGTGGTAATCAGCAGAAATGTATTCTTGCAAGATGGCTTTTGATGCATCCTGAATATCTGATCCTTGATGAGCCTACAAGAGGTATCGATGTAGGAACAAAGGTTGATATACAGAAACTTGTTCTTGAACTTGCCAAGGACGGAATGAGTGTTACATTCATTTCTTCTGAGACTGATGAAATGTTAAGAACATGTTCAAGACTGGTTGTCATGAGAGACAGAAAGGTTGTAGGTGAGCTCACAGGAGAAGACCTTACACAGAATAAGATAATGAGTACGATCGCGGGGGATAAGTAAGATATGAGTAAACAGATGACTAAAAATGAAGGGAGCTTCTTAAGGAAGCTGATGGGTAATCAGTTGTTTATTCCGATTCTGGCACTTTTACTCCTGGCGGTAATAAACCTGATAAATGATCCCGGATTTTTCAAAATAACACTTGGAACTAATAACGCAGGTAATCCGGTTCTGTCGGGTTATCTGATAACAATTCTTGATTACGGCTCAGAGCTTGGAATTCTTGCAATCGGTATGACACTTGTAACTGCTGCTTCCGGCGGACAGGATATTTCAGTTGGTGCAACTATAGCAATCGCAGGATCTGCAATGCTTAGAGTCCTCTGTGGAGGAACCTCAAGACCTACTGAGCTTGCGGCACCTATCTTTGTGGCATTTATTGTTGCATGTATCGTGGGAATGCTTTGCGGTGCGTTTAATGGAATGCTGGTTGCGGTCTTCAAGATTCAGCCTATGATAGCGACTCTGATTCTGTTTACGGCAGGTCGTTCGATAGCAGCCTGGATCAACAATAATGAGCTTCCTATTGTTCCTGATCCTAAATTTTCATATTTTGGAAGCTTTATTCCGGGAATTCCGATTCCGACAACAGTTTTCATAGTTATTGCATGTGTGGTTGTGATCGCTCTTGTGCTTAAGTTCACAACACTTGGTCTGTATACTCAGGCTGTTGGTATAAACGAAGGAGCTTCAAGACTTAATGGTATAAATCCTACATTTATTAAGTTCCTCAGTTTTGTAATTCTTGGACTTTGCGTAGCGGTTGCTGCTTTGATTAAGGTAAGCCGTCTTTCAACCATTAACTATTCAGTTATTGCAAAGGATATAGAGATGGATGCTATCCTTGCGGTAGCCCTTGGCGGAAATTCGCTTTCAGGCGGTAAGTTTAACATGTGGGCATCAATTCTGGGCGCATATGTTATTCAGTTCCTGACAACAACTCTTTACAAATTTAATGTTCAGTCTGATGCACTTGCAGCATATAAGGCAATCGTAGTAATTGTTCTCGTTGTTTTCTCAGCTCCTACAGTCAGAGAATATATGAAACAGCTGGCAAAGAAGGTTGCACCTGCAAAGAAGGAGGTGGCCTGAATGAAAAACGAAAAATCAAAATCCGGCTTCTTTGGGAGAATGAATGACACCAATCTGCTTTTGACAATTACTATTGTGATTTTCTTCCTGATGTACATTGGTGCAATAGTATTTCAGGGCGGAGGATTTACCAAGCCGCAGATGTTTTTCAACATATTAAATGCCAATGCAGCTCTAATAATCACAGCCTGCGGAATGAGCGTTGTAATGATTTCCGGCGGTATCGATATTTCAGTCGGCGGTGTGGTTGCTCTTGTTTCCATGTGCTGCGCTGTATATCTTGACCATCATGATGGAAGTGTATTCGGGTCAATACTTATCGCTCTTGGAATAGGACTTGCCTATGGCCTTGTTCAGGGATTCCTTGTGGCTTATCTGGACATACAGCCCTTTATCGTGTCACTTGCAGGAATGTTCTTTGCAAGAGGTATGACAACTATAGTTAACACAGCACCTTTCAATGTGGCAGACGAAGAGTTCACCGCACTTAAGCTTACAAGAATTTTCATACCCGGAATGGGTACAACAAATAAAAAGGGCATATATGTTCCTGCATATGTTGAAATCGGTGTTATAGTTGCACTTCTTGTAGTAATTATCCTGTTTGCAGTGCTTCGCTGGACCAGACTTGGCAGAAATTTCTATGCAGTTGGCGGCAACAAACAGAGTGCATTGATGCTTGGTATTAATGTCAAAAAAACCAAGTTCCTTTCACACCTGATATGTAGTATACTTGCTGGTATTGGCGGTTATGTTTATTTCCTTCATGTTGGCTCAGGTTCAGCCAGTCATGCAATGGGTATGGAAATGAATGCCATCGCATCATCAATCATCGGCGGAACAATGCTGACCGGTGGTGTCGGTAATATTATTGGAACACTTTTCGGAGTGCTCTCTCTTAGTACTATTCAGAATATTGTATCATCAGCCGGACTTGATCAGGCATGGTGGACCGGTATTACAATAGCAGCTATGCTTTGCATATTCCTTCTTATTCAGAGTATAGTAATGGCACAGAAGAAAAAAGCACTTAAGGCATAAGAATGAGGACTATATGAAAAAAATTGCTGTTTTTACAGCTATCACGCTCCTGCTTCCGGTACTTCTCGCCGGCTGCGGGAGCAGTGTCATTAAGGAAGAAAATAAAGTTGAAACTGTGAGCGAAGAGCTTCTGACAGTTGGATTTTCACAGCTTGGTGCAGAGTCTGACTGGCGAAATACCAATACTGTTTCGATGCAGGAGGCGCTGTCTAAGGAGAACGGTTTCAATCTTGTATATAAAAACGGACAGCAGAAGCAGGCAAATCAGATAACGGCTGTTAGGATGTTTATCCAGCAGGGGGTTGATTATATTGTGCTTGCACCTGCCACAGAGACCGGGTGGGACATAGTTCTTGCGGAGGCAAGAGATGCGAATATTCCCGTAATTCTTGTGGACAGGAGAGTTGATGTTTCGGATAAAGGGCTTTATTCCTGCTGGGTTGGCTCGGATTTCGAGCTTGAAAGTAAGAAAGTAACGGCATGGCTTAAAGCTTTTTCAGACAGGAGAAATATTTCTCCTGAAAATATACATATAGTAAATATTCAAGGGTCCATAGGATCTACTGCTCAGATCGGACGCACCAGAGGACTTGCCAATGCTGCGAGGGAGTATGGCTGGGATCTTTTAACCGAGGCAAGCGGAGATTTTACGGAAAATAAAGGCAGAGAAGTTATGGCTGCCCTGCTGAAAGGCCATGATAATATCAACGTGGTTTATTGTGAAAACGATAATATGGCAATAGGAGCTATCGATGCGATAGAAAGTGCCGGCAGAAAAGTCGGGCCAAATATTCTTAATGGCGATATCATGGTAGTTTCTTTTGACGGCGTAAATGAACAATCGCTGGATTATTGCAGAGAAGGGAAAATTTCCTGTATAGCAGAGTGCAATCCTTTACACGGACCAAGAGTGAGGGCACTTATTGAAGCACTTCAGGCCGGTGAAACACCTGAAAAATTCAATTATGTGGATGAGCGTATATTCAGCTCTCTCGATATAGTTGATAACATAAGTGTTGATGGGATAACCTACGATGTTGAGGAACCATGAGCTTTGGCAGGGTTGATTATATCCTTGTTATTTGCTAGAATGACATTTGTGATTTTGTCTTTATAGAGTAGGAGGCGAATCAGCTTCCTATTTTTTATGTGCAAAAACGTAATATATTTATGGAGCGATAAGAAATGAGCATTATTGATAAGATCATTGGTACGCATAGTGAGCGTGAGCTTAAGCGCATTCAGGGAACGGTTGATAAGATCGAGAGTCTTCAGCCTGATATGAAGAAGCTTTCTGATGCGGAACTTAAGGCTAAAACCGATGAATTCAAGAAGAGACTTGAGAATGGCGAGACACTTGACGATATCCTTCCTGAGGCATATGCAACTGTCCGTGAGGCAGCTTGCAGAGTGCTTGGAATGGAGCACTTCCGTGTACAGCTTATAGGTGGCGTGATCCTTCATCAGGGTCGTATCGCAGAGATGCGTACCGGTGAAGGTAAGACACTGGTGGCTACACTTCCTTCATACCTTGACGCACTTGCAGGCAAGGGTGTTCACGTGGTAACAGTTAATGATTACCTGGCTAAGCGTGATGCTGAGTGGATGGGTAAGGTACATGAATTTCTGGGCCTGACTGTCGGAGTTGTACTTAACAGCATGACCAGTGAAGAGAGACAGGCTGCATATAACTGCGACATTACTTATGTTACAAACAATGAGCTTGGATTTGATTATCTTCGTGACAATATGGCTATCTACAAGGAACAGTGCGTTCTCAGGGGATTGAATTACGCTATCATCGATGAGATAGACTCAATTCTTATTGACGAAGCCCGCACACCTCTAATTATTTCAGGACAGAGTGATAAGTCTACCAAGCTCTATGAGGCGTGTGATATTCTTGCTAAACAGATGACCAGAGGCGCAGACATGGAAGAGTTTTCCAAGATGGATGCCATCATGGGAATCGAGCAGGAGGAAAGTGGAGACTTCATCGTAAACGAGAAGGACAAGCTTGTGAACCTCACTGCACAGGGTGTTTCTAAGGTCGAGAATTTCTTCAGAATAGATAACCTTGCTGATCCTGAGAATCTGGAGATTCAGCATAATATTATTCTTGCTCTTCGTGCAAATAACCTTATGTTTAAGGATCACGATTATATCGTAAAGGACGATGAAGTACTTATCGTTGATGAATTTACCGGTCGTGTTATGCCCGGACGTCGTTATTCTGACGGTCTTCATCAGGCTATTGAGGCTAAGGAGCATGTTAAGGTTAAGAGAGAGAGTAAGACTCTTGCTACGATCACATTCCAGAACTTCTTCAATAAATTTGAAAAGAAGTGCGGTATGACCGGTACAGCTCTTACTGAGGAAAGAGAATTCCGTGATATCTACGGAATGGACGTTATAGAGATTCCTACAAACAAGCCTGTAATCCGTAAAGATCTTCAGGATGCTGTTTATAAGACCAAGAAGGAAAAGCTTAATGCAGTAGCAGATGCGGTTCAGGCTGCGCATGAAAAAGGACAGCCGGTTCTCGTAGGTACTATCACTATTGAATCTTCAGAGGAAGTTAGTAAGCTTCTTAAGAAGAGAGGTATTCAGCATAATGTCCTGAATGCCAAGTTCCATGAGATGGAAGCTCAGATAGTTGCTGAGGCAGGAAAACACGGTGCTGTTACGATCGCTACTAACATGGCAGGTCGTGGTACTGATATTAAGCTTGATGATGAGGCTGTTGCAGCAGGTGGTCTTAAGATCATCGGTACAGAGCGTCATGAAAGCAGACGTATTGATAATCAGCTCCGCGGACGTTCAGGTCGTCAGGGAGATCCCGGTGAATCTAAATTCTATCTTTCACTTGAGGATAATCTCCTTAGATTGTTTGGATCAGAGAGACTTATCTCAATGTTTAACTCTCTTGGTATTCCTGAAGGTCAGGAGATTGAGCACAAGGCTCTTTCAAAAGCTATCGAGTCAGCTCAGAAGAAGATTGAGGATAACAACTATGGAATCCGTAAGAACCTTCTTGAGTATGACCAGGTTAACAATGAGCAGAGAGAGATCATCTATGATGAGCGCAGACGAGTTCTTAACGGAGACAGCATGCGCGATACTGTTTACAAGATGATCACTGATATAGTAGAGGATTCAGTTGAGACTGTAGTAGGTGAGGTTACTGATTCAGATGAATGGAATCTCTCAGAGCTTAACGAGCTCCTGCTTCCAATAATTCCGCTTAAAAAGATCAATCGCGGACGTATTACCAAGCTCACAAAGAATGGTCTTAAGCAGCAGCTGAAGGAAGAGGCTGTGAAGCTTTACGAGGAGAAGGAGGCTGAGTTCCCTGAACCCGAGACCATCCGTGAGATTGAGCGAGTAATTCTTCTTAAGGTCATCGACAGAAAGTGGATGGACCACATTGATGATATGGATCAGCTTCGTCAGGGCATTGGCCTTCAGGCTTTTGCACAGAGAGATCCTAAGATAGAGTATAAGCTGGCAGGCTTTGAGATGTTCGACGAGATGACACGCAACATCAAAGAGGATACTGTAAGACTTCTGTTCCATGTTCACATCGAAGAGAAGGTTGAGCGTGAACAGGTTGCAAAGGTTACAGGAACCAATAAGGATGACAGTGTTGCCAAGGAACCGACAAAGCGTATGGAGGCAAAGGTTTATCCTAATGATCCCTGCCCTTGCGGAAGTGGTAAGAAGTACAAGAACTGCCATGGCAGAATGCAATAAATAAAGCTCCACTATGGATGCACACTTGCACGAGAGAAATATAGTTGCTAAAGCAACCGCGCTCTGCGCGAGAATTTCGCGAGCGGAATTCTAATTTTATGGAAGGATATTAGTATGGTAATTTTAGATCAGATGAAAGTTGAACTCTCTAACCAGCGTAGCACATTAGATGAGGTTACAGGTTCACTTGACCTTGATTCAAAAAAGAAGATGATTGAAGAGTTGTCCCGTGAAATGGAAGAGCCGAACTTCTGGGATGATGCAGAAAAAGCTAACAAGAAGACTAGAAATCTGAAAAACATGCAGGATCTTGTAGCATCTGTAGAAAGTCTTCATAAGCAGTATGATGACATCATGGATCTCATTGATCTTCAGAATGCTGAAGGTGTAGATGATGATGACATGGCTGCTGAGATCAGAGAAGAGCTTGATAACTTTGAGGATACCCTCGAAGAGATAAGAATCAATAATCTTCTCAGCGGAGAGTATGATAACTGCAATGCAATTCTCAGATTGGCAGCAGGCGCAGGTGGTACAGAGGCTTGTGACTGGTGCAACATGCTTTACCGTATGTACACCAGATGGGCTGAGAGAAAAGGCTTCAAGATTGAAGTTCTTGATATTCTTGACGGAGATGAAGCAGGTCTTAAGTATGTTCAGTTCCAGATTGATGGAACAAATGCATACGGACTTCTCAAATCTGAGAAAGGCGTGCACAGACTTGTTCGTATCAGTCCTTTCAATGCTCAGGGTAAGAGACAGACTTCTTTTGTATCACTTGATGTAATGCCTGATATTGAAGATGACCTTGATGTTGAGATCAACCCTGAAGATCTGAGAATTGACACATATCGTTCAAGTGGTGCCGGCGGACAGCATATTAACAAGACTTCATCTGCTATTCGTATCACACACCTTCCTACAAATATAGTAGTAACCTGTCAGAATGAGAGATCTCAGTTCCAGAATAAAGATAAAGCCATGCAGATGCTGAAGGCTAAGCTTTACATGTTAAAGCTTGAAGAGCAGCAGGCCAAGATTGACGGCATTCGTGGTGAGGTTAAGGATATTGCCTGGGGAAATCAGATTCGTTCTTATGTTCTTCAGCCTTACACAATGGTAAACGATACCAGAACCGGTGAGAAAAGTTCAAATGCTGACGGAGTGCTTGATGGAGATCTTGATCCTTTTATCAATGCATATCTTAAGTGGCTCGCTACCGGCGGTAAACCGGTAGGGGATTCCGAGGAAGAATAATCTGGTTTGATTCTTGATAATAGAGAGAAAAAGCGGATTATACGTATTTGTAAGAATTTCGGTTGATAAATTTTTAAAATAATGATTGACATATAATAAAAAATGTGATAACTTATCAAAGGTCGTTATGACCAGCCGAAGACAGTAGGTGTCATTTAAATGACGTAAGCAAAGCGCCTACCGAGGAAAAAGTATTATATGACTTTTACACCTCTTGTCTTTGCGATAAGAGGTTTTTCTTTGGCGGTAAATTCTATAAGGAGGTAAAAAGATGGCAAAGGTTGAATTAAAACAGCCCATAGTAAAAGAGATTTCTGATAAGATTCAGAACGCTCAGGCACTTGTACTTGTAGATCACCGTGGTTTAACTGTTGCTGAGGACACAGAGCTTCGTAAAAAGCTTCGTGCTGAGAACGTCAGCTACAAGGTTTACAAAAATACGATGATGAACTTCGCATTCAAGGGTACAGATTTTGAGCAGCTCGCTGATCTTCTTAACGGACCTAGCGCACTCGCTATTTCTGAGACAGATCCTGCAGCTCCTGCTCGTGTACTTGTTGAGTTTGCAAAGAAAGCAAAGGCTCTTGAGGTCAAAGGTGGTGTGATTGAGGGAAAACTGTATGATGCAGATGCCCTTAAGGAGATTGCTATGATCCCGCCCAAGGATCAGTTGCTTTCCAAGTTGCTTGGTTCTATGCAGTCACCTATCGCAAACTTCGCACGTGTCGTTAAACAGATCGCTGAGAAGAAGGCAGAGGGTGGCGAGGCAGCTCCCGCAGAGGAAGCTCCTGCAGCAGAAACAGCTGAGGCTCCTGCTGAAGAGGCAGCAGCTACAACAGCTGAGTAATTACAATTTTTTAATGAAAATCAACTTATTTTTAATGGAGGTAAATAATAATGGCAAAGTTATCTACAGCAGAGATTATCGATGCAATCAAAGAGTTATCAGTTCTTGAGCTTAACGATCTTGTTAAGGCTTGTGAGGAAGAGTTCGGCGTATCAGCAGCAGCAGGTGTTGTTGTAGCAGCAGCAGGCGGCGCAGCAGCAGCTGAGGAAGAGAAGACTGAGTTCAACGTAGAGCTTACAGAAGTTGGCCCTAACAAGGTTAAGGTTATCAAGGTTGTTCGTGAGATCACAGGTCTTGGACTTAAGGAAGCAAAGGATCTTGTAGACAATGCTCCTAAGATGATCAAGGAAGGCGCTTCTAAGGAAGAGGCTGATGATATCAAGGCTAAGGTTGAGGCTGAAGGCGCTAAGGTTACTCTTAAGTAATCTTGTCTACTTCAAAGTCAAGCATGTAAATAAAAAAGAAAGCTACTTGCAAGTTTACTTGCGAAGTAGCTTTCTTTTTTATTTACATATTTGACGCGAAGCGTCAATTGAGGAATGCGAAGCATTCTGAGTGTGCTTGACTTTGAAGCAGGCAAAGAGATAAAGGTGAATACTTGCAAGTTTACTTGCGAAGTAGCTTTCTTTTTTATTTGAGCAGAGCACTTGACGAGGTATTGTCGAGTCTAGTGCGAGCCATGTAAGTCCACTTAGCGAGGTTCTTCCGAGCTTAGTGGAGCTTACTTACATATTTGACGCGAAGCGTCAAATGAGGAATGCGAAGCATTCTGAGTGTTCTCGACTTTGCGAAATTATTAAAAAAATATTAAAAATCAATACTTGACTTTTTGAAAAATTCTGCTTGACGTAAAAAAAAGTTTATTGTAGAATGGATGATGCACTATTGTGGAGTGGTAGGCATTTTGCGCGCTTTTTTAGAATACGCATGCCTGACTACTAAATAAAAAATAAGAACGGGGTGAATGTCAATGGAAAAAAACAGATTGCATCCTATTGGTACTGGTAAGAATGTACGTATGAGTTTCCAGCGCCAGAAGGAAGTCCTGGAGATGCCGAACCTGATCGAAGTTCAGAAGAACTCTTATCAATGGTTCCTTGACGAAGGTCTTAAAGAGGTCTTTGACGATATCTCTCCTATTGAGGATTACAGCGGCAAGCTGAGTCTTGAATTTGTTGATTTCAAGTTATGTCCTGATGAAATCGATAAGAACAAGAATACAATCGAGAAATGTAAAGAGCGAGATGCTACATTTGCAGCACCGCTTAAGGTTATGGTTCGCCTTAACAACAAAGAGAGTGGAGAGATTGCTGAACACGAGATTTTCATGGGCGATCTTCCGCTTATGACAGCAACCGGTACATTTGTAATCAACGGAGCAGAGCGTGTTATCGTCAGCCAGTTGGTACGTTCCCCTGGTATCTATTATGATATAACCCGAGATAAGGTTGGTAAGAAGCTGATCGCATGTACTGTTATACCTAATCGTGGTGCATGGCTCGAGTATGAGACAGATTCCTATGATGTTTTCTATGTAAGAGTAGACAGAACCAGAAAGGTTCCGGTTACTGTACTTATTCGTGCACTTGGAATCGGCTCTAATGAAGAAATTGTTGACCTGTTTGGTGATGAACCTAAGATTCAGGCCAGCTTTTCTAAGGACCCCTCAACAGATTATCAGAGTGGTCTTCTTGAATTATATAAAAAGATTCGTCCCGGCGAGCCTCTTAGCGTAGAGAGCGCAGAGAGCCTTATTAATGCTATGTTCTTCGACGCAAGAAGATATGATCTTGCTAAAGTAGGACGTTATAAGTTTAATAAGAAGCTTCATTTTAAGAACAGAATTAACCGCCAGATTCTTGCTGAGGATGTAATTGATGAGAATACAGGTGAGATGATCGCAGCTGCCGGAACTAAGATTAACCGCCAGCTTGCTACAGATATTCAGAATGCAGGTATTCCTTATGTAATGATTCAGGGTGAAGAGAGAAATATTAAAGTTCTTTCTAATATGATGGTTGATATCACAAGCTTTATTGATTGCAACCCTGAAGAACTCGGAATCAATGAGGATGTTTACTATCCTGTACTCAGAGATATTCTTACAGAGTATGCTGATAAGGATCCTGAAAGTCTTGCTGATGTTATTAAAAAGAACATCAACGAGCTTATTCCTAAGCATGTTACAAAGGAAGATATTTTAGCATCTATTAACTACAATATGCACCTTGAGTATGGCGTTGGTAATGACGATGATATCGATCACCTCGGAAACCGTCGTATCCGTTGCGTGGGTGAACTTTTACAGAACCAGTACAGAATCGGACTTTCAAGACTTGAGCGTGTAGTACGTGAGCGTATGACAACTCATGATGCTGATGAGATTTCAGCTCAGAGTCTTATAAACATTAAACCTGTGCAGGCTGCTGTTAAGGAATTCTTTGGATCTTCACAGCTGTCACAGTTTATGGATCAGAATAACCCTCTTGGTGAGCTTACACATAAGCGTCGTCTTTCAGCACTTGGTCCCGGTGGTTTGTCTCGTGACAGAGCCGGATTCGAGGTTCGAGACGTACACTATACACACTATGGACGTATGTGCCCTATCGAGACTCCTGAAGGTCCTAACATCGGACTTATCAACTCACTTGCAAGCTATGCAAGAGTTAACCAGTATGGTTTCGTAGAGGCTCCTTATCGTAAGGTAGACCGTACAGATCCTCAGAATCCTCGTGTAACAGATGAGGTTGAGTATCTTACAGCGGATGAAGAAGATAATTACCATGTAGCTCAGGCTAATACACCTCTTGATGAGAATGGTTATTTCAAGAAGAACAATGCTTCAGGTCGTTACAGAGAAGAGACTTCTGAATATCCGAAGACCATGTTTGAGTACATGGACGTATCACCGAGAATGGTATTCTCAGTTGCTACAGCACTTATTCCTTTCCTTGAGAACGACGATGCTAACCGTGCACTTATGGGATCAAACATGCAGCGTCAGGCAGTGCCGCTTCTTACAACAGAAGCTCCTGCTGTTGGAACAGGTATGGAACGTAAGGCAGCTGTTGACTCAGGTGTCTGCGTAGTAGCAAAGAAAGATGGTGTCATTGACTTTGTTGATAGTAAACTTATTCAGATGACATATGATGATGGTGAGAAGGAAGAATATCACCTCATTAAGTTCCAGAGAAGTAACCAGAGTAACTGCTATAACCAGAGACCTATCGTGTTCAAGGGCGATCATGTAAAGGCAGGCGATGTAATCGCAGATGGTCCTTCAACTTACATGGGTGAGCTTGGTCTTGGTAAGAACCCTCTTATCGGATTCATGACGTGGGAAGGTTATAACTACGAGGACGCTGTACTTCTTAGTGAGAGATTGGTTCGTGATGATGTATTTACTTCTATTCATATTGAGGAATATGAAGCTGAAGCACGTGAGACAAAGCTCGGGCCTGAAGAAATAACAAGGGATGTACCCGGTGTCGGCGATGAAGCACTTAAGGATCTTGATGATCGCGGAATTATCCGTATTGGTGCTGAGGTTCGTGCAGGTGATATCCTTGTTGGTAAGGTTACTCCTAAGGGAGAAACAGAGCTTACTGCTGAAGAAAGACTTCTTCGTGCAATTTTCGGTGAAAAGGCACGTGAAGTTCGTGATACATCACTTAAGGTTCCTCATGGTGAGTACGGTATCGTAGTTGATGCCAAGGTATTCACAAGAGAAAATGGTGATGAGCTTAGCCCGGGTGTAAACCAGGCAGTTCGTATATATATAGCACAGAAGAGAAAGATCTCAGTCGGCGATAAGATGGCTGGTCGTCATGGTAACAAGGGTGTCGTTTCCCGCGTACTCCCTATAGAGGATATGCCATACCTGCCTAACGGTCGTCCGCTTGATATCGTACTTAATCCTCTGGGCGTGCCTTCTCGTATGAATATCGGACAGGTCCTTGAGATTCACCTTTCACTTGCTGCTAAGGCTCTTGGATTTAATATTGCAACACCTATTTTTGATGGTGCTAACGAGAAAGATATTCAGGCTACTCTTACTATGGCTAACGATTATGTAAATAGTACATGGGAAGAGTTTGAGGAGAAATATAAGGATCTTGTGGATCCTGATATCATGAAGTATTTGTATGATAACAGAGATCACAGAGAGCTTTGGAAGGGTGTACCGATTCATACAGATGGTAAAGTTCAGCTGCGTGATGGTCGTACAGGTATTCCTTTCGATTCACCGACAACAATTGGACACATGCATTACCTTAAGCTCCACCATCTGGTAGATGATAAGATCCATGCCCGTTCAACCGGTCCTTACTCACTGGTTACACAGCAGCCTCTTGGTGGTAAGGCTCAGTTTGGTGGACAGCGTTTCGGAGAAATGGAAGTTTGGGCTCTTGAGGCATATGGCGCAGCTTATACACTTCAGGAGATCCTTACTGTTAAGTCTGATGATGTTGTTGGACGTGTTAAGACTTATGAAGCTATTATCAAGGGCGATAATATACCTGAACCCGGTGTTCCGGAGTCATTCAAGGTTCTTTTGAAGGAACTTCAGTCACTTGGCCTTGATGTAAGAGTACTTCGCGAGGATAACACAGAGGTTGAGATCATGGAGTCAGTAGATTACAGTGATTCTGACTACCGCTATGAGATTGAGGGCGAGGTTAACCGCGATTACGATCGTGAGAATCTTGCTGAAAACGGATATCAGACACAGGCTTTTGATGAAGATGGTGAGCTTGTGACTGAGGATGATGAAGCAGCGCTCGAGGAAGAAGAATTTGATGCTGCTGATGGTCTTGATGACAACTTTTAATATGCGGTAATTAAGTAACTGCAACCATGTAAACAACAGAAAAGAGGTTACGAATGTCTGATTCTACAATGAATAAAGCAATTAACGAAGCTTCAAGTGGAAGAACTTCATCAGCACCGACATATCAGCCGATGACTTTTGATGCAATAAAGATCGGACTTGCTTCTCCTGAGAAAATCAGAGAGTGGTCACACGGAGAAGTTTTAAAGCCTGAGACAATTAACTATCGTACACTTAAACCCGAGAGAGATGGTCTGTTCTGTGAAAAGATTTTTGGACCTACCAAGGATTGGGAATGTCACTGCGGTAAGTATAAGAAGATTCGTTACAGAGGTGTTATCTGTGACCGTTGTGGTGTTGAGGTAACAAAGAGCAGTGTTCGTCGTGAGCGTATGGGTCACATCGAACTTGCAGCACCTGTATCACATATCTGGTATTTCAAGGGTATACCCAGCCGTATGGGTCTTATCCTTGACCTTTCTCCCAGAGTGCTTGAGAAGGTTCTGTATTTCGCTTCATATATAGTGCTTGATCCGGGTGAAACAAATCTCGAATATAAGCAGGTACTCTCTGAGAAAGAGTATCAGGATGCTCGTGAAGAGTGGGCTGGCAGATTCCGTGCCGGAATAGGTGCAGAAGCTGTTAAAGAACTTCTTATGAGCATTGATCTTGAGAAAGAATATCAGGAACTTAAGGAAGGTCTTGATACTTCCAGTGGACAGAAAAAACAGCGTATTATTAAGAGACTTGAGGTTGTTGAGTCTTTCCGTGAGTCAGGAAATGATCCTTCATGGATGATCATGGATTGCATACCGGTTATTCCTCCGGATCTGCGTCCTATGGTTCAGCTTGATGGTGGTCGTTTTGCTACATCAGATCTTAACGATCTGTATCGTCGTATTATTAACCGTAATAACCGTCTTAAGAGACTTCTTGACCTTGGGGCACCGGATATCATCGTTAGAAATGAGAAGCGTATGCTCCAGGAAGCAGTTGATGCTTTGATCGATAACGGTAGACGTGGAAGACCTGTAACAGGTCCCGGCAACCGTGCTCTTAAGTCACTTTCAGACATGCTTAAAGGTAAGGGCGGTCGTTTCCGTCAGAACCTTCTTGGTAAGCGTGTTGACTATTCAGGACGTTCAGTTATCGTCGTTGGTCCTGAGCTTAAGATTTATCAGTGTGGACTTCCTAAGGAAATGGCTATCGAGCTGTTCAAGCCTTTCGTAATGAAAGAACTTGTTTCCAGAGGAATCTCACAGAACATAAAAAATGCTAAGAAGCTTGTTGAAAGACTTGATGAGCAGGTTTGGGACGTTCTTGAGGACGTTATCAAAGAGCACCCTGTAATGCTTAACCGAGCTCCCACACTTCACAGGCTTGGTATTCAGGCATTTGAGCCAATTCTTGTAGAAGGTAAGGCTATTAAGCTTCATCCGCTTGTATGTACACCTTTCAATGCGGACTTCGACGGAGACCAGATGGCTGTACATCTTCCATTGTCAGTTGAAGCTCAGGCAGAGAGCCGTTTCCTTATGCTGGCTCCTAATAACCTTCTTAAGCCTTCTGATGGTGGCCCTGTAAACGTTCCTACGCAGGATATGGTACTTGGTATTTATTATCTTACTCAGGAACGTGAAGGTGCTAAGGGTGAGGGTAAGTTCTTCAAGAGCATTGATGAAGCAATTCTTGCATACGAGAATGACTTCATTACTCTTCAGTCCAAGATCAAAATTCGTGTTTCACGTAAGGATGAGAATGGAGAAGACATTTCAGGAATAGTTGAATCTACATTAGGAAGATTCCTGTTTAATGAGTTTATTCCTCAGGATCTTGGATTTGTAGATCGTTCTGTTCCGGAGAACAAGTTCAATCTTGAGATCGACTTCATGGTTGGTAAGAAACAGCTGAAGAAGATCGTTACAAATATGATTAATACTCACGGTACATTTGCTACCGCTGAGGTACTTGATAAGATCAAGGCAACAGGTTATCACTATTCAACAAGAGCTGCCATGACAGTATCTATCGCAGATATGACAGTGCCTCCGCAGAAGCAGCAGATGCTTGATGAAGCACAGGCAGTAGTTGATGAGATCGCTACAAACTATCGTCGTGGTCTTATGACTGACGAAGAGCGTTATCGTCTTGTAGTTGAGACTTGGATGGATACCGATAAGAAGCTTACTGATGTACTTCTTAAAGGACTTGATAAGTACAACAATATTCACATGATGGCTGATTCCGGTGCCCGTGGTAGTGACCAGCAGATTAAACAGCTGGCAGGTATGCGTGGACTTATGGCTGATACAACAGGTCGTACAATCGAACTTCCTATCAAGTCAAACTTCCGTGAAGGTCTGGACGTACTGGAATACTTCATGTCAGCGCATGGTGCTCGTAAGGGTCTGTCAGATACTGCTCTTCGTACAGCCGATTCCGGATACCTGACTCGTCGAATGGTTGACGTATCACAGGAACTTATTATCCGTGAGCTTGACTGTAGCGAAGGAAAGGCTGTTATTCCTGGAATTACTGTCAAGGAATTCAAAGATGGTAAGGCAATGATCGAGCCTTTAGAGGATCGTATCACAGGAAGATATACATGTGAGGATATCAAGGACAAGGACGGAAACGTTATTGTTAAGAAGAATCACATCATAACACCCAGCCGTGCTAAGAGAATTCTTAGTGAAGGTGTCAACAGTAAGGGTGAAGCTGTAACAGCTGTAAAGATCAGAACAATCCTTACATGCCGTTCACATATTGGTATCTGTGCAAAGTGCTACGGTGCTAACATGGCAACAGGTGAGCCTGTACAGGTCGGTGAGACAGTTGGTATTATCGCTGCCCAGTCAATCGGTGAGCCTGGTACACAGCTTACAATGAGAACCTTCCATACCGGTGGTGTTGCCGGTGGCGATATCACACAGGGTCTTCCCCGTGTTGAGGAGCTTTTCGAAGCAAGAAAGCCGAAGGGACTTGCTATTATTTCAGAACTTGATGGTACAGCAACCATTAAGGATACAAAGAAGAAGCGTGAAGTCATCATCACTAATGATGAGACAGGTGAATCAAAGGCATATCTTATTCCTTACGGTTCACGTATCAAAGTTCTTGACAACCAGCAGGTTGAAGCCGGTGATGAACTTACTGAAGGTAGCGTAAATCCTCATGATCTTCTTAAGATTAAGGGTATTCGTGCAGTTCAGGATTATCTGCTTCGTGAGGTACAGAGAGTTTACCGTTTGCAGGGTGTTGATATCTGCGATAAGCATATCGAAGTTATTGTTCGTCAGATGCTTAAGAAGGTACGTATTGAGGAAAGCGGAGATACAAACTTCCTTCCCGGAACACTTGTTGACGTACTTGATTTCGAAGATGATAATGAGAGACTTATCGGAGAGGGTAAGAAGCCCGCTGAAGGTAAGCAGGTAATTCTTGGTATTACCAAGGCTGCACTTGCTACTAATTCATTCCTTTCAGCTGCTTCCTTCCAGGAGACAACTAAGGTTCTTACCGATGCTGCTATTAAGGGTAAGGTAGATCCATTGATCGGTCTTAAGGAAAATGTTATTATCGGTAAGCTGATTCCTGCTGGTACAGGTATGAAGCGTTATCGCAACACAGCGCTTAATACTGATGCAAACTTTAAGGATCTTGATAAGCTGATCCTTAAGAAGAATCTTGATGATGACGATTTTATCGGTGATTTCGACACAGAAGCTGATGAAGTAGTTGTTGCAGATGATGAGGAATAAGACTTTTTAAAAAGCTCTGAAGATTTTATAATTTTGAAAGCCTAATTATGAAAAGTTCATAAAATAGTACAATTTTACTTTGATTGTGCTTGACAAGGCAAATTTATATATTTATACTATGAAAATGTGCGACAAGCGAGAGGGGAACTATGCCCCTTTCGCTTGAAGTATGTGTTGATTCTCAGATAGTTTCTATGTCAGAGAGCTGTCTGTTTATCATATATTGTTTTACTACTAAAATAGGAGGTAAAAGGAATGCCAACATTTAACCAGTTAGTTCGTAAAGGTCGTCAGACTTCTGAGAAGAAGTCAACAGCTCCTGCGCTTCAGAAAGGATTCAATTCCCTTCACAAGAAGGCTATTGACACTGCTTCACCGCAGAAGAGAGGCGTATGTACTGCTGTTAAGACAGCTACACCTAAGAAGCCTAACTCAGCTCTTAGAAAGATCGCCAGAGTACGTCTTTCTAACGGTATCGAGGTAACAAGCTATATTCCTGGTGAAGGCCACAACCTTCAGGAGCACAGCGTTGTTCTCATCCGTGGCGGAAGAGTAAAGGATCTGCCTGGTACAAGATATCACATTATCCGTGGAACTCTTGATACAGCAGGTGTTGCAGACCGTAAGCAGGCTCGCTCCAAGTACGGCGCAAAGAGACCTAAGGCTGCAAAGTAATTTAAGTAACTATCATAACAAGATCTAATTTTTTTAATAGTGTTGGTGTTTCTTCTATTCACATATATAGAGTATAAATACCGCACGTACACTAAAATTAGTGAGTACCTATGATCTATAGTAAACAGATGAAGACTGACACTCATCTGCGATTCTAAAGGAGGGAAGAACCGTGCCGCGTAAAGGACATATTGTAAAACGTGACGTATTAGCGGATCCTTTATACGATAACAAGGTTGTAACAAAGCTTATCAACACAGTTATGCTTGATGGTAAGAAGGGTGTTGCACAGAAGATCGTATATGGTGCATTCGCACAGGTAGAGGAGAAGGCTGGAAAGCCTGCTCTTGAAGTATTCGAGGGTGCTATGAATAACATCATGCCCGCTCTTGAGGTAAAGGCTAGACGTATCGGTGGTGCTACATATCAGGTACCTATTGAGGTTCGTCCGGATAGACGTCAGGCTCTTGCACTTCGCTGGCTTGTAACATTTTCTCGTAACAGAGGCGAGAAGACCATGGTTGACAGACTTGCATCTGAGATTCTTGATGCATTTAACAACACTGGTGCATCTGTAAAGAGAAAAGAAGATATGCACAAGATGGCAGAAGCAAACAAGGCATTCTCACACTACAGATTCTAATTTTTTTAAGATCTGGTGTAGAAAGCGTTTATTATTATTAGGAGGATAAACCTTTGGCTGAAAGACAATACCCATTGGAGAGAACCAGAAACATTGGTATTATGGCTCATATTGATGCCGGTAAGACAACTCTTACAGAGCGTATTCTTTACTATACCGGTGTTAACTATAAGATTGGTGAGACTTACGAAGGTACTGCTACCATGGACTGGATGGAACAGGAGCAGGAAAGAGGTATCACTATCACATCTGCAGCTACAACATGCCATTGGACACTTCAGGAAAACGGAAAGGTTAAGCCTGGTGCACAGGAACATCGTATCAACATTATCGATACTCCCGGCCACGTTGACTTTACCGTTGAGGTTGAGCGTTCACTTCGTGTACTTGATGGCGCAGTAGGCGTATTCAGTGCTAAAGAAGGCGTTGAGCCTCAGTCTGAGAACGTTTGGCGTCAGGCTGATGGATTTAATGTTCCTCGTATGGCATTCATCAACAAGATGGATATCATCGGAGCAAACTATTTCGGAGCTGTTGAGCAGATCAGAAATAGACTTAAGAAAAATGCAATTATGATTGAGATCCCGATCGGAGCTGAGGATCAGTTCCAGGGTGTTATTGATCTTTTTGAGATGCAGGCTTACATCTATAATGATGATAAGGGCGAAGATGTAACAATCGGAGAGATCCCTGCTGATCTTAAGGATGATGCAGAGCTTTATCGTAGTGAGCTCGTAGAGAAGATCTGCGATCTCGATGAAGATCTTATGATGAAGTACCTTGAAGGCGAAGAGCCTACAAAGGAAGAGCTTAAGGCTGCACTTCGTAAGGCTACTTGCGAGTGCAAGGCATTCCCTGTTTGCTGTGGTTCTGCTCACAGAAACAGAGGTATCCAGAAGCTCATCGATGCTATTATCGAATTCATGCCTTCACCTATTGATATCCCTGCTTGTAAGGGAACAGATATGGATGGCAATGAGATTGAAGTTCCTTCAACTGATGATGGCCCGTTTGCAGCACTTGCATTCAAGATTGTCAGCGATCCTTTCGTAGGAAAGCTTGCATTCTTCCGTGTATATCGTGGTACTGCAAATTCAGGTTCTTATGTACTTAACAGTACTAAGGATACAAAGGAACGTCTTGGACGTATCCTTCAGATGCACGCTAATAAGCGTTCTGACCTTGATAAGGTTTATTCAGGTGATATCGCTGCAGCTGTTGGTCTTAAGAACACAACTACAGGTGATACACTCTGTGATGAGAAGAACCCCGTAATCCTTGAGTCTATGGAGTTCCCAGATCCCGTTATCGAGCTTGCTATCGAGCCTAAGACTAAGGCTGGTCAGCAGAAGCTTGATGAAGCTCTTCAGAAGCTTGCAGAAGAGGATCCTACATTCAGAGCACACACAAATCCTGAGACAGGTCAGACTATCATCGCTGGTATGGGTGAGCTTCACCTTGATATCATCGTTGACAGACTTCTTAGAGAGTATAAAGTAGAAGCTAACGTAGGTGCACCTCAGGTTGCATATAGAGAAGCTCTTACAAATGCATGCGATATCGAAAGTAAGTATGCTAAGCAGTCCGGTGGACGTGGTCAGTATGGTCACTGTAAAGTTCGTTTCGAACCTATGGATGCTAACGGAGAGAATCTCTATCAGTTTGATAGCGAAGTTGTTGGTGGTTCTATTCCTAAGGAATATATCCAGCCTATCAGCGAAGGTATCGAAGAAGCTATGAAGGCAGGCTCTCTTGGTGGATTCCCTGTTGTAGGCGTACACGCTACAGTTTATGACGGATCTTATCATGAAGTCGATTCTTCAGAAATGGCATTCCATATTGCCGGATCTATGGCATTTAAGGATGCTATGGCAAAGGGAGGAATGGTTCTCCTTGAGCCCATAATGAAGGTTGAGGTTACAATGCCTGAAGAGTACATGGGTGATGTTATCGGTGACGTTAACTCACGTCGTGGACAGGTTGAAGGTATGGATGACCTTGGCGGTGGAAAGATTGTTAGAGCACATGTTCCGCTTGCTGAGATGTTCGGATATGCTACAGACCTTCGTTCAAGAACTCAGGGTCGTGGTAACTACTCAATGTTCTTTGAAAAGTATGCTCCTGTTCCGAAGAACATTCAGGAAAAAGTTCTTTCTAACAAGAACGCATAAATAATTAAAATAAATGGGGCCTAGGGTTTTTCATTGAAAAATGAGTCTCAAAGCCCCTATTTATACTATTTTAGGCTTGATTTAAAGCTTAAATTTTAATATAATCGATATAGTCGGTTATTATGAGAAAAGAATGTTAATGTAACATTTTTATTTAAGGAGGATATTTTAAAATGGCTAAAGCTAAGTTTGACAGAAGCAAACCGCACGTAAACATTGGTACAATCGGACACGTTGACCATGGTAAGACAACTCTTACAGCAGCTATTACAACTGTTCTTGCTGACAGAGGATTCAGCCCTGCTGTTGCTTTCGATCAGATCGATAAAGCACCCGAAGAGAAAGAGCGTGGAATAACAATTAACTCTGCTCACATCGAGTATGAGACAGCTAACAGACACTATGCACACGTTGACTGCCCTGGCCACGCTGACTATGTAAAGAACATGATCACTGGTGCAGCTCAGATGGATGGTTCTATCCTTGTTGTTGCTGCTACTGATGGTGTTATGGCTCAGACAAGAGAGCACGTTCTTCTTGCTCGTCAGGTTGGTGTTCCTTACATCATCGTATTCATGAATAAGTGTGATATGGTTGATGATCCTGAACTTCTTGACCTCGTTGAGATGGAGATCAGAGACCTTCTTACAGAGTATGAGTTCCCTGGAGATGATATTCCGATCATCCGTGGTTCAGCTCTTAAGGCTCTTGAGGATCCTAAGTCTGAGTGGGGCGATAAGGTTATGGAACTTATGGATACAGTTGATTCATACATCCCTGAACCTACTCGTGAGACAGATAAGCCTTTCCTTATGCCTGTTGAGGACGTATTCACAATCACAGGTCGTGGAACAGTTGCTACAGGTCGTGTAGAGAGAGGTCACCTCAACCTTAACGACGAAATCGAAATCGTTGGTATCAAGGAAGAGACAGCTAAGTCTGTATGTACTGGTATCGAGATGTTCCGTAAGACAATGGATTACTGCGAAGCTGGTGACAACGTTGGTCTTCTTCTTCGTGGTGTTGACCGTGATGGTATCCAGAGAGGTCAGTGTATCACAAAGCCCGGCACAGTAACTTGCCACAAGAAGTTCACTGCTGAGGTTTACGTTCTTACAAAGGATGAAGGTGGACGTCATACTCCTTTCTTCAACAACTACAGACCTCAGTTCTACTTCAGAACAACTGACGTTACAGGTGTTTGCAACCTTCCTGAAGGTACAGAAATGTGCATGCCTGGTGACCACGTAACAATGAGTATCGAGCTTATCCACCCCATCGCTATGGAGCAGGGTCTTAAGTTCGCTATCCGTGAAGGTGGTAGAACAGTTGGTTCAGGCCGTGTTGCTACAATCGTTGAGTAATCTTCACGCTAGCTTTGAGCTAAGCGCATAAAAGCCAATATAAACAGCCCGTCGTGCTTGCACGAATCGGGCTGTTTTTTATTGGCTTTTTAGGCATTCAGCGAATGCCGTGACCGAGATGGAGCGTAAGCGGAATCGAGGTTGCGCTTAGTGGATTTATGCAGCTTCCAGAGTATCTCTGAAAGCTGTTTTTTTGTATACAATCTAGCCGAAAATGACCTTTGGCTCTAAAAATATGGATAAATTCAGAGTCAAGCGAAAGTATTTCAAAATTCATATGTCGAGCTCGAACAAATGGATTTTGGAATACTTTCATTTGGCGGATATCTGCCAACGAGGAAACGATTTCGTTTCCGAGTCTTGACTCTGATTATATTCAGTATTTATGCTCTTTTATAAAGAGGGGCGGTGCCAAAATGGAGACATGAAAATAGTATAAATCTATTATTCTTGTGCTTGTTTTTCAATAATGATGATGGTAATCTTCTCTTAAGAAGAGAGCGAAAGCTTTCTGGGCTGGTCGAAAGACCCGGGTCCACCTATTGGCGGGTAAGACACCCGCTTTTCTCATGCAATAAAGGGAGGGGTATGAAGGAATTAAGTATATTTGTAGACGAATCTAGAGATTTTGGTGAATACGGTCCCCATTCTCCGTTTTATATAATATCAATGGTAATGCATGACCAAGTAGTTGATATCACTGATGATCTAGCTAAACTTGAAGCGCAGATGTAGTATTTAGGATTGCCGCATCATTGTGTGCATGCAGGACCAATAATTCGATCTGAGTATGAGTATAAAGAGTATACCGTAGAGAATAAAAGGAAAATTTTAAAAAATTTGATGATTTTCAGCAGGCTGATATAATTATTTCGTGGGGAGTTGCATTAGGGAAGGTATGAAAAGAAGAAACGTTATTGTGGGATTTCAATCTGTCATGTGCGTTTTGTCTGCATGTGCTTTTTCAAAAAATACAACTAAAGGAATGTAATAATGTTAATGACAATATGGTCTATACTCAGACTTGTAATTTTTATGTTCACAGTACCTATGTGCATAGGACAACTGTTCAAATTTATTTTGAAAAAAGAACTTAGAACTCCGGGGATTACTTTCTTACTTGGATTTTTTGTCTACTCAGGGATTATTCAGATAATATCCATCTTATGTATTATGACAATTGCGAGTAAGCCTCATGCTTTTGAAACTTGTTTCAAATGGAGTCTTTTTGTGGTACTGCTTTTTTCTGTAGCAGGTATTTTCAGATTTGATAAGACTATGTTTAAAAAGCCTGATATAAAGGGACTTAGTATAGATACCAAGATCTTTTATGGAATATTCTTTGCACTTGTAGTGTTCCAAATGGTAATGGCGATTGTAACCAGAATATTTGACGGAGACAATTCGTATTATGTCACTCAGTCTGTAATCGCACAAAAAATGGGAGCAATGTATACTGTAGATCCTAATAAAGGCGGAAGCATTATGCTTGATGGGAGGCATGCGCTTGCGGCTATTCCAATGTGGATAGCGTTTATTGCAAAAGCTGCAACTGTACATTCTACAATCGTTGCGTATACTGCTTGGCCGATTCTGATCATTCCGTTGGCATATTTTATTTATCACGAGATAGCTAAAGTGCTGTTTGCGGATAATATCGCGTTGAGACCGATTTTCATGATCATTGTCAATATGCTTATGATCTTTGGAAATATATCGATCTATACTCCGGCGACATTCTTTCTGATGAGAACCTGGCAGGGAAAGTCCATGCTTACAAGTATTGCCTTTCCAACTATCCTGTTGATTTTTTTATGGATGTTTAAGGAAACGGGCGGAGAAGGAAATCTTTCGCTACGAGCTTCTTTCTGGGGACTGTTGGCAATGGTGAACATGTTTTCAGGAATGTGTTCAGAAATGGGAGTTGTGTTCGGGGCTGGACTTGTTATGTTGCTAACACTTGTTCTACTGTATTCATCAAAGCGAGTGACAGTTCTTTTAGGAGCATTTTGCTGTCTTATTCCAAATATTATTTATGTTGTGCTATATAAGCTTATGTGAGGAGGAACCATCATGACGAAGTCATGATTCGGAATGGTTCCGACCGATAGGGCAGGATTACGAAGTAATCGTGCCAATACACAAAGAGGAGGAACCATCATGACGAAGTCATGATTCGGAATGGTTCCGACCGATAGGGCAGGATTACGAAATAATCCTGCTGATAAATATTTTACGAGGATGATATATGTACGGAATTTTTAGGGAATGTCTAGTCGATCTTCAGAGATATGGTGGACTGGGAAACGGAAGTTTCTGGATAATTTTTTGGCTTCTTTTATTGATATCATCGTTTTATCTTATAGTAAAAGAATCTGATGTAAGAAAGAAAATCATATTTGGAGTAATGCCGTTTGTGGTAGTTGCAGGATTTCTTTTTCCTGTAACAAAGAAGCTGTATGTTAAAGTGGTAAGAATTGAAAATGCCAATACATATTACAGAATTTTATGGATCATCCCAATGTATGTAACTATTGCTTACGCATTTACCAAGTTTATTGGTAGCCTTAATAACACTGTAAAAAAGCGTATTGCAGTTGGTGTTGCAGCTGTGGTTATTGCAGTCACGGGTTCATGTGTATATTTAAATGAACATGTATATATGGCGGAAAATATGTATCATCTGCCACAAAATGTTATAGATATATGTGACAGGATAAAACCAACAGAGGATGAAGGAACAGTAAGAGCTGCGTTTACTCCGGAACTGGTCTACTTTGTAAGGCAATATGCTCCCAATATATTGATGCCTTACGGAAGAGATTATGTTGATCATAATTATTACGCCGGAGTTCTTAAATTGATGAATGAAGAAGGAGAAATGGAAACCCAAGAGCTTTTGTATTATACAAGAGTGGATCTGGACAGATATATAATTCTTCCTACTGATAAAAAAATGGATGAAGACATAACACTTTTTGATGTGAAGCTCGCCTGTACTATAGACGGATATAATATCTATGAAGATATCCTGATAAGTGAGAACAGGGAAAAAGAAAGAGAACATTACGTCAATGCAAGAATAGACATGTATGGAGAATAAATCAGATCAGTTACTTAATTCTGTTCTGCAAATGTTGACTGGCAGCTATACTACGTGGTCTTAGAGGAAGCACAGGCTTATCTCGATGATATGCAGGAATTGGATAAAACAATAGAGAATATTCAGAGTAGGGCAAATATCTATGTTGCGGAGCGTGGTGGTATGTGATTCTGTCTGCAGAGGTTATAAATACATATAATGTAAAATGCGATATGTTGTGCGGAGGAATATGTGCTATGAGAAGATCATTAGAGATAATAAGCTAATAATGCTATTAGTAGGAACGGCAATTATTAGTGTGGCCTTCGGCAGTAAAAAGGATAGTATTGCTAAGCCGGAAACTATAGTGATTGAATATGAGAATAATAAGAATGTTGGGGGAGAGTGTGTAAGTGATTTTATTTTACCAAAAGCTGGATGGTTTTCAATGATATATTCTTCATAATAATGATTATCTGCAACAAATGATGCGATTGAAGGCAACTTTCTGCATGGATATAGTGGAATATGAGATGTCACGTAAAGTCAAGGCTTCCGAGAGTTTTCTCTGGAGCCTTTTCTACATGTTTATAAATTATGATATTGTAATGTGAGATACGGTATGTTAGCATAAAGCAAGCAGCGAATTCACAAGGGAGAGACAATGAGCATTTGATAATTTGATTTAAGAACACTTACATTATGAACAGAGCATGTGTCTGGAGCTATTCAAGCAAGGGGAACATGCTGTTATAAGCGTGTATGAAGATGATATACGCTTTTGATTTTGTCTAGAGAGAAGCTTTAGGCGTATTTTTTGTGTACTCTTAAATTAGATTATCGAGCATTTTCTTTGCCTGTTTTATATAGGAATTGATTAGTATGAGTCTATTTTTGTGTACACAAGAATAGACTTTTTTTGTGCAAAGCAACTTGATATTATTACCGGAGGAAGATATGGAAAAAGATAACAATACTAATTCAAATCCCTTGTGGACCAGGGATTTTACAATAATCACACTTGGAAGTGTGGTATCTATGTTTGGAAATGGTATGGCAGGATTTGCCATGAGTCTGATGGTACTTGATTATACCGGATCTACGATGCTGTATGCGATATATCTGTCAATGTATACGATTCCGCAGCTGATAATGCCAATTATATCCGGCGCAATACTGGACAGATTTTCAAGAAAAAAGATGATATATACATTGGACTATGCGATGTCAGTGATATACATTATTGTAGCTATAGCTATCTGGAGAGGACTGTTTAACTTTCCATTGTTTGCAGTTATGACATTTTTACTTGGGTGCATCAGCAGCATATATATGGTGGCCTATGACAGTTTTTATCCACTTCTTATAACAAAGGGCAATTATTCAAAGGCCTATTCCATAGCAAGTGTTCTTGAGACCTTGTCGCAGTTTATGGTGCCCCTTGCGACATTTTTCTACAATCTTGTGGGAATTGCTCCGCTTATGATTGTAAACGGCATAAGCTTTTTTATTGCTGCATCATTGGAAATGCAGATACAGACTGAAGAGAAATATATAGAAAAACAAAGAGCCGAAATTACAGATCAGAATCTGGGGAAAATAGCCAGAGTTTTAACTGATATAAGAGAGGGCTTTAAATATCTTATTTCTGAAAAAGGACTGAGGGCTATAGCGATCTATTTCCTTTTTAGTGCCATGGCAGGAGGTGCCATGAATGTTATAGGGCTTCCGTATTTTAAGAGTAACTATAATTACGGAGAGTATATATTCATCGCAGTATTCGGCATGAGCTTTGTGGGAAGAGCAGTAGGAGGATTATATCACTACAGGCACAGGTTACCTGCAAGATATAAATATTCAATTGCGCTTTTTGTCTATGTAATGATTGGTATATTTGAAGGAGCTTTCCTGTATCTGCCATTTTATATAGCGATGCTACTAAGCTTTATGGTTGGAATCCTAGGTGTTACCAGCTATACCATCAGAATATCATCCACTCAGAGCTATGTTCCTGATGAAAAGAAGGGAAGATTCAATGGAGCTTTTCAGGTACTTAGCACATCCGGAGCCTTGGTGGCAGAGCTCTCAGCAGGTGCACTTAGCATGTTCATGGGACAAAGGGAAATAGTTCTTTTATTTGAGGTTTTGGGAGTTGCTGCGGCGCTGATACTTATTGGCGGAAATAAAAAGTATGTGGAGAAGATTTATAACAGAAATATGTAATAGCAAATTTTTTTTTCCAAGGCTCGTAGTAGCTATTATAATAATATATGTAGTTATTTAGTTGTGTGACCGAAAAGTAATACTCTTTATATCGATAAAAAAATATTGATGAGGAGAATTTGCATGGAAAAAAGGAAGCCAAAAGAGATAACATACTTCTTAAGATTGAGAAGTTTTGCGATAAGTTGCCACAACCGGCTATTTTATTCATGGTGTTATTTGTGATTACAGCTGTTTTTTCATTGCTTTTCTCGGTATTCAATGTAAAGGTTATCAATCCGACCTCAATGGAGGAAATTTATGTCAGAAATTTTTTCACCAAAGAGGGGATGTATTGGCTTTTGGAAAACATGATAACTAACTTCATCTCGTTTCCGCCTCTTGGAATTGTGCTTGTCATGTCTGTGGCAGTTGGCTTTTGTGAGGAATCAGGGCTAAAAAATATAATGAGAATCTTGTCAGTAATTGTACGGTAATTTGAAAGGAGATCTAAATGGAGTTTAGTGAAGTAGTAAAGGATAGATATTCCTGTAAGAAATATGATGGTAGAAAAGTTGATAAGGACAGCCTTCAGAAGATTCTGGAAGCGGGAAGGGTAGCACCTACAGCCAAGAATCTGCAGGAACAGCGCATTTATGTAATTGAGTCAGAGGAGGCTCTGGCAAAGATTGACAGTGCAACAGCTTGCAGATATGGTGCTTCAACTGTGGTTGCAGTAGCTTTTGATAAGAATAATGTTTTCACTTATCCGGGCGGAAAAAGAGATTCCGGAATTGAAGATGCTACAATCGTAGCAACACATATGATTCTTGCAGCATATAATGAAGGTGTTGATAGCTGCTGGATCAATTTATTTGATCCTGATAAGCTGGCTGAGGCGCTTGGACTTCCTGAAAATGAGGAAATCCTTATGTTGATGGATCTTGGCTATGCAGCTGGAGGGGCAGGTCCTTTGGAAAACCACTCAAGAAGAAAAGAGCTTTCTGAGACAGTTAGCTATCTGTAAAAATAATAGTAAATTAAAAGGAACATATAACCTTTACATTGAGGATATATGTTCCTTATTTTGCAGAGTCCTTAGCAAGGTTTTTCAAGCCTGATATGCTAATACCCTATTTCTTTAAATACTTTATCCATGAAACACATCTTTCTTATGCAAAACCTCTTTAGCGTCTTGTCTATTTTCCAAACTGCTGAGCAACCAGCTCAAGATTTTTCCTAATGGGAAGATGCTGAGGACATATGTTCTCGCACTTGCCACATTTTATGCAATCGCTCGCTTTACCGTAAACCTCTGTAAGTCTGTTATAGTATCCAGCCTGGGGAGTGAAGCCTTTTCCTGCATACTCCTGCTTTTCAAGATTATATAGTGAGAAATACTTCGGTATCGGTATGTTTTTAGGGCATCCATCAACGCAGTATGCACAAGCTGTGCAGGGTATTGCTATACTTGAGTTGATGATTTCGGTTGCCTTGTCTATTATCTCAAGTTCTTCAGGATTAAGTGGCACAAAGTCCTTCATGTATCCGGTATTATCCCGCATCATATCCATATTGCCCATTCCGGAAAGAACCATCTTAACACCCGGCTGACTTGCGGCGAATCTGATTGCCCAGGATGCTACTGATCTGTCAGGAGCATAACTCTTAAATAATTGCTCTACCTCAGGAACTACATTTGCAAGTGTTCCGCCCTTTACAGGCTCCATGACAACGACAGGCTTGCCATGCTTTTCACAGACTTCGTAACACTTCTTTGACTGAATGGCCTCACTGTTCCAGTCGAGATAATTTAACTGAAGCTGTACGAACTCGACTTCGGGATGCTCTGTGAGAATCCTGTCAAGAAGATCGGCCCTGTCATGATAAGAAAATCCCATATGTTTTACATAGCCTGCCTTCTTCTTATCTGATAGCCACTCGAAACATCCAAGTTTTGTATATTTTTTATAATGATCTTCACCGAGATCATGAAGAAGATAATAGTCAAAATAATCGGTTCTTGTCTTTTTTATCTGGGCTTCGAATATCTTTTCCATTTCATCTTCGTTATTGAAAAAGCCGCCATGAAGCTTGGTCGCAAGGGTGAAGGTGTCTCTCTTATGCCTGCTGGTAAGAGCTTCGCCGACAGCATCCTCGCTTTTAAATCCGCAGTACATCCATGCGGTATCAAAATATGTAAAGCCCTGATCGATGAAATAATCCACCATTTCCTTAGTGGTTTCGATATCTATGTTACCGAATTCTGAAGTTGTAGAGATTTCAGGTAATCTCATCAAACCAAAACCCAACTTCTTTGGTGAATCTGAAAAAGCAAAATCCATAGCGTAATACCTCCTTAGAACACACTGTATTTTCAAAAGAAATGTGATATCTGCAGATTCACGAATTCTAGAGAAAATTCAGGAATCTGTGTAATAATAGTCTACAAAAAATTGATAAAGAATTTCAATAGAGTTTTTGCTTCTAAAAATGAAATTTTCTTAAATAATTTCCATGTATGACATGGTGTTTTGATAGTGTGAAATAACCCTTTTTATTTTTGAGAAAAACAGGAATCTTTCCTGTTTTGTACCGGAATTATTACAAGGATTGCTGAATTAAAGAAATAAAAAACAGTTAGCAGCCTTTACATTAAAGCGTAAAATCAGTAATCTTGATAGGGATATAGCATATAGTAGATGCATTAGCTATAGCAAGATTTATGGGTGAAATGATGACTGTTAATCAGGCTGGAATTTGGCCCTGCTATTAAAAAAAACGATATACTAAGGAAGGTAGTTATATGTTAAAAGAATACAGAGTCAGTGAAATAAATGATATTAAAGTGCATGGAAGAACGACTAAAAACAGGAATCCTCTGACACTTTTCTGGACGGCTTCAGGCGTAGAGTTTAATTCCAGGGCCTGCGAAGTAAGGCTTAAATACACAGCGGATTATGATCAGTTTGAGCCTTGGATAGATGTAATAATAAACGGTGTCAGATATCAGAAGAGACCATTGGAGAAGGGAACACATGAAATTACTATCTGGAGAAGTAATGAGAATCGAAATGGTGTAGAAGTTCCGGTAAGGAATATTAAGATTCTCCGCGATACACCTGCGATGCCCGGAGATGCAAAAACTTTGGTGCAGATAGAAAGCATATTATCTGATGGTACATTTGAAAAAGTCGATGAGCCTAAGATGCGACTGGAATTTATAGGGGACAGCATAACTTCAGGCGAGGGATGCATGGGACCTTTGCAGGAGCAGGATTGGAACAGCTCATGTTTTGACTGTGTAGATCATTATGCATATATTACAGCAAAAAGGCTGAATGCCGATTATCAGGTATTTAGTCAGAGCGGATGGGGAATTTCCTGGTCCTGGTATGGAAACCACAATGAGAATATGCCTGCTCATTATGGCAAGATCTGTTCATTGTTGCCTGATGGAAAGTTTAGAGAATATGGCGCTTTTGATGACAATAATTTTGAGAGCTTCAAGGCGGATGCAATCATTGTTAATCTCGGAACGAATGATGTAGGAGCTTTTTCTGTTGAGGGACATGATTCAGCAGCTGCCATGAATTTTGAAAATAAACATGTTTTAACTTCAGAGGGATTGATACCGGAGGAAGACGAAGCTTTTCTTAAAGGTGCTGTGGTTGATTTTCTTGCTACACTCAGGGAGAAAAATCCTGATGCCAAGCTTATATGGGCTTATGGAATGCTTGCTGCAGGCAGCAGGAAGCTCACTTTGCAGATGAGTTCGCTACTTGAAAATGCGGTAAAGACATATTCTGAAGAAACAGGTGATAAGAACGTATTTTATCTGAGCCTTCCTGAAACACAGGATGACGGATTTGGATCAAGAAGCCATCCGGGACTAACGTCGCATGAAAATGCAGCAGTTACCATCTCGGAATTCTTAAGAAATTAACCATTTATGCGCTTTTTATACCTGTAAGTAGAAAAATCAGTGTATAAATGAATAAACTTTGCAAGTCTATTATAATCTGAGATTAACTATATAATGTGTTAATGCATTATGAAATAAAGATAAAATAATATTAAAATCTATATAGGCGGCTTTTGTCAGGATTCTGGTATTATAGTTTTGCACATTCGTAAGAAGAAATATCATGTCTTAATAACTCCATGATTTTTAGTTCATCCATCGCATCCAT
Source organism: Butyrivibrio sp. LC3010 (assembly GCF_000424385.1). GTDB lineage: Bacteria > Bacillota > Clostridia > Lachnospirales > Lachnospiraceae > Butyrivibrio. The sequence continues at coordinate 59,809 of NZ_AUJU01000025.1, forward strand.
TACGGCATTGTGAGTTTCACGATAGCAGTAGTCACTGCTTAGCATCTGCAGGATGCTTTCAACTGAATATCCGCGTTTTAATCTGCCGCTTTTACATACTTCTGCATCAGCAGGGATAGCATGATTGAACTGACGGTAGGCAGCAAGTCTCATTATATCAAACCATTTAAAGTCATGAAGCTCTTTAAGATGTCCATGGTCGAATTTGGCATTATATGCAAAGATGTGCTTTGTATTGTTGGATGTAAGGTAATCACAGATATCTCTCATGGCAGCCTCCCTTGAAGTGACTGTTTGAGGGATACTTTTTACTATCCTTAGGACATCGGAATACATGCCACCCTTCTTATACTCAGGATCGATGATGTAATATTTTGCACCAACACATTTGTAGGTATCCATATCTGCCAGAACGATTCCGACTGACATTACCTCATTGTTCCAATTTGTTTCAGTGTCGATGACTGCTATTTTATTATCAGGATTATGACGGGAAATTGTGCGTTTAAGAGAAATAACTGTCTCTGCATGTTCAGTATTAGAGACTGCCTTCTTTGTTTCTGGATGCACAGTCTTTTTCTGAGTATCATACTTGGTGTCAGGGTGTTCGGATTTCTTATAGGTATCATACTTGGGGTCAGAATGTTCGGGATTCTTATAGGTATCATACTTGGTATCAGAATGTCCGGTTTTCTTCTGAACCTCATGTTTAGTATCAGAATGTCCGTTTTTTGTATGAATATCTGTTTTAGTGTCCGGGATATTGGACTTGGTATTTTTTATCATATCTAAAAAATCAAGGGATTTGTTGTAACTCATATTTTTCTCCAATTTAATTAGTAAACCAATTATAATAAATAGAAGTTGAAACATGCAACTTTGGAATAAGTGAATTAATGTGCTGATTTTTTCAGATCATCAACATGTCAGTTCGTAGTCAATATAAGGAGATAAAAATGAGAGCAGTTGTAACAAGAGTTTTGTCAGCGTCAGTAACAATAGAGGGGAAGAAAGTAGCTGATATAGATAAAGGTTTTTTGGTATTACTTGGGGTTCATGTCAGTGATACAGAGCAGGAGGCGAAGAAAATTGCTGACAGGATATGTGGACTGAGAGTATTTGAGGATGAAAATGGAAAGATGAATATCAATCCCAAGGATGCAGGGGCGAAGCTTCTTATTGTCAGTCAGTTTACCCTTTATGCAGATTGCAAATCCAGACGCCCGGGATTTACTGATGCAGCAAGGCCTGAAGTTTCCAATCCGTTGTATGAGCTGGTGGTAGCTGAGTGCAGGCAGCAGGGATTTGAAGTTCAGACAGGAGAATTTGGGGCTGATATGAAAGTTGAGTCAGTCAATGATGGACCGGTCACGATCATTCTTGATACGGATGAACTTTCTTCAAAAAAATAAGAATATAAATCAAATCTATTTAATGGAAAACTCAAAAATACCCACTAAGCTTCAGGAAAAATTGTATTTCCTGGCTTAGTGGGTGTTTTATTGTTAACGACATCAGGAATTGCCTGATGTCGTTTGCAGCACCGAATTTTGGTCATTTAAAGTGGCGTATTTCCATATTGGTGGAGTTATTTGTAGTCTCTTGCTGCTTTTATGAAGCCTGCAAAGAGAGGATGCGGATTATTGGGACGTGACTTAAATTCAGGATGAGCCTGTGTTGCAATGAAAAAGGAATTAACAGGATATTCGATCATTTCAACAATTCTGTTATCCGGAGATAATCCGCACAAGCGCAGACCGTTTTCTTTTAACGCATCACGGAAATCGTTGTTCACTTCATAGCGGTGACGATGACGCTCTGTGATGTTTTCTGATCCATACAGTGAGAAGGCAAGTGTGTCTTTCTCAAGGGTGCAGGGATATGAGCCAAGCCTAAGAGTACCGCCTAAGTCCTCGCCTGTTGTATGATCCGGTAAAAGCGCGATAAGCGGATGTGTAGTACCGGGATTAAACTCAATTGAATGAGCATCTTCATAGCCTATAACATTTCTTGCAAATTCGATTATTGCAAGCTGCATACCAAGGCAGATTCCAAGGAATGGAATATTATTTTCCCGTGCATATTGTATGGAGGTGATCATGCCTTCAATTCCGCGATCGCCAAAACCGCCGGGAACAATCACTCCCTGCACGTCTGACAGTATTTCTGAAACATTATCTTTTGTTACGGTTTCGGAATCAATCCATTTGATCTTAACTTCTCTTTTTGCTGCGATACCGCCATGTTTAAGCGCTTCAACTACGCTCAGATAAGCATCGTGGAGCTGAGTGTATTTTCCTACCAGTGCTATGGTCACAGATTCTTTTAGAGAATATAAAGTGTCAACCATGCTTTGCCAGTCGTCGAGCTTTGGTGAAGGGCACTCAAGGCTAAGGCATTCAAGAGTAACCTCAGCAAGCTGTTCTTTTTCCATTGCAAGCGGTGCTTCATACAGGTATTTAAGATCAAGATTGTTTAACACATTTTTGCTCGGAACATTGCAGAAAAGAGAAATCTTTTCCTTGGTCTCCTTATCAAGTTCGACCTCGCTTCTGCAGACGATAACATCCGGAGATAAGCCCATGCCCTGCAAGGTCTTTACTGCTGACTGAGTTGGCTTTGTCTTGATTTCCTGTGAACAGCGAAGATAGGGGATAAGAGAAACCAGAATGATCATTGCATTCTCATGTCCTACATCATGCTGAAACTGTCTGATTGCCTCAAGGAAGGGCTGAGATTCAATATCACCCACTGTTCCTCCGACTTCAATGATTGCGATGTGAGTGCTGTCATCCTCATAATTCCTGTAGAAACGATCCTTTATCTCATTGGTAATGTGGGGTATAACCTGGACAGTATGTCCGCCATAATCACCGCGGCGCTCTTTGTGTAATACTGACCAGTATATTTTGCCGGTCGTAACATTCGAGTTTTTATCAAGACTTTCATCTATGAATCGCTCGTAATGTCCAAGATCCAGATCGGTTTCCGTGCCGTCTTCAGTTACAAAAACCTCACCATGCTGAATGGGATTCATTGTTCCCGGATCCATGTTTATATATGGGTCAAATTTCTGCATGGTCACTTTGTAGCCACGAGCCTTCAAAAGTCTTCCAAGCGACGCTGCCGTAATTCCCTTTCCTAATCCTGAAACTACACCGCCCATAACGAAAACATATTTTACCGACATAAAGCCTCCTATTCATAAAAATAAAACAGGCGCCAAAACAGTGAGAGTTACCCTACTGTTTTGGCGCCATTGCCATTACCTATCTATGTTAAATACTTTTATTTAGCATGTCAATATGTTTTATATGATTAAGCGAAAAGTAGCTTGACACATAATTACAGGCAGTTGTAAATTAAATCATAAGGCAAAGGCGTCTTGGATTATTCCATGACGCCTTTTTTCTTTAATTAAGAAGCAAAACCATGGAAGGAGTATAACGAAAAATGGCACGAATAAATTACAATTATCTAAAGCTTCCCGGAAGTTATCTGTTTTCCACAATAGGGAAAAAGGTAAGAGAGTTCTCAGAGAAGAATCCAGATAAAGAGATTATAAGACTTGGAATCGGCGATGTAACACAGCCTCTTGCACCGGCAATAGTTGATGCGCTTCATAATGCAGTGGATGAGATGGGCAATTCTGACACCTTCAAAGGATACGCTCCGGATCTTGGATATGATTTTTTAAGAAATATCATCTCAGAGAAGGATTTTAAGGATAGAGGGTGTGATATAGATCCTGATGAAATTTTCGTGTCAGACGGTGCCAAGAGCGACTGCGGAAATATCCAGGAAATATTTGGCCTTGATAACAAAATTGCCGTATGTGACCCTGTTTATCCGGTTTATGTTGATTCCAATGTAATGGCAGGAAGAACAGGTGAATATATGCCTGAAATAGAGCGCTTCAAGGATGTTATTTATATGAAGTGTACTAAGGAAAATGATTTTACGCCTGACATACCTGATGAGATTCCTGATCTTATTTATTTGTGTTTTCCCAATAACCCCACAGGTGCAGTAATGAAAAAGGATAAGCTTCAGGAGTGGGTAGACTTTGCTAACAGAAATGATTCGATCATTCTTTATGACGCAGCATATGAGGCATTTATTTCTGAGGATGATGTGCCTCACAGTATTTATGAATGTGAAGGTGCTAAGGACTGCGCAATAGAATTCAGATCTTTTTCCAAAACTGCCGGATTTACAGGATTGAGACTTGGGTATACAGTAATACCGAAAGAACTATCTACGGGCGGCGAGAAATTGTGGCCTCTTTGGGCAAGAAGACATGGAACCAAGTATAACGGCGCTCCTTACATTGTTCAAAGAGCAGGTGAAGCTGCCTATTCTGATGAAGGAAGGAAACAGATCAGAGCGCAGATACAATATTATAAGGAAAATGCATCAATAATCTCGGAAGGATTAAAGCGCGCCGGATATGAGATATATGGCGGAGTGAATGCGCCTTATATCTGGATGAAGACGCCTGATGATATGACAAGCTGGGAGTTCTTTGATTACCTGCTTGAAAAAGTAAATGTGGTTGGAACTCCGGGATCAGGATTTGGTCCGTCAGGTGAGCATTACTTCAGACTTACTGCATTTGGCAGCAGAGAAAACACCTTAAGAGCGATTGAGCGTTTTGGTAATCTGTGATTCTGTTTAAGGTAATTTATGGAAATTGATAAGGTTTTATTTGGCAGGATAAAGGATCTTGCCAGAAGAGCTTTTGAGAATAATTATGTCACACATACGGATTTTTTATCACTATCTGAGATATATGATGTAAAGAGCGCATGTGCTGCAAATGGACTTGTGACAGGAGAAAATCAGATAGACGGAGTGGATTATTGCATATATGGAGGCACATCAGAGCCTGAGAGGGCTGTGATGTGTTTTCTTCCATCATATCTGGATGAGGAGAGCTTTTTACAGGCAGAAGCGGAACAGTCAGATGTCATCAGCTGCATACTGATAGAACCCGTAAACAAAAGATTTGCAGATGAACTTACACACCGTGATTTTCTTGGTGCTCTTATGAATCTTGGGATAGAGAGAAACAGGATAGGAGATATCAGGACTGATCAGACTAAAGCATTCGTCTTTGTAATGAATGATGTCGCTGATCTTATATGCAATGAGCTTTTCAGGGTTAAGCATACTACGGTGAGATGTAAAAAGGTTAAAGCTACAGAGTGTGATATAGTTCCTGAGTACCAGGAAATAGAAGGAACTGTTTCATCTGAGAGATTGGATGCTATTCTGGCGCTTGTTTATAAGCTTAGCAGAAGTAAAGCGCATGACCTTGTTGAAGCCGAGTCTGTATTTGTTGACGGAAAGACTGCATATAGCGCCGGCTATGACCTCAAACCAGGAGCAAGAGTTTCTGTCAGAGGATATGGAAAATTCGTCTATGACGGAGTGCAGAAGGAGACCAGAAAAGGAAGACTTTCGATAAAAATAAAAAAATATTAAGTATATACTTGTTCAGATATTTGCCAAGATGGTTTATAATATCAGTAATTTGGCATATGCCAATTATATTGGCATAAATATGAATGTTCTAAATGCTATATTTCAGGAGGTTTTTTCTTATGGCAGATTGGTTTGGCAAGGATGTATTTAAATTAGGATTTGGTTTGATGCGTCTTCCCAAAAATGCTGATGGAAGCATGGATATTCCGCATATTTCAAAGATGGTGGATGAGTTTATAGAGGCTGGTGGAACATATTTTGATACCGCATATGTATATGATGATGGTAAGAGTGAAGAGGCCTTTAAGTTGGCTGTGGCAGACAGATATCCCAGAGAAAGCTACACAGTTTGTACAAAGCTTAATGCACGTGTTGCAAAGGATGAAGAAAGCGCTAAACAGCAGCTATTCACAAGCTTAGAGCGTACCGGAGCAGGATATTTTGATTATTATCTTCTTCATGCGCTTGCAAGAAACAATATCAGTTATTATGATGATTATCATCTTTGGGATTATGTTCTTGAACAGAAGGAGAAAGGACTCATTAAGAATTGGGGGTTCTCTTTCCATGATGATCCTGAGTTTTTGGATGAACTGCTCACAAAGCACCCGGAGGTGGATTTTATACAGCTTCAGATAAATTATGCTGATATGGAGAATCCATCAGTTCAGTCTCGTGCATGCTACGAGGTTGCAAGAAAGCACGGTAAATCCATCACTGTTATGGAGCCTGTAAAGGGTGGAGCCTTGGCGAATCCTATCCCTCAGGTTACTGAGTTATTCAAGAAAGTTAATCCAGATCTTTCACCTGCCAGCTGGGCAATACGTTATGTAGCAGGTATGGAAGGAATAATCACAGTTCTGTCCGGAATGAGCAACATTGAACAGATGAGAGATAATCTCAGCTATATGAGGAATTTCAAGCCTCTTGATGAGACAGAGCAGGATACAGTTAAAAAGGTTGTAGAGGCTATGAATGCAGTGGACAACATTAAATGTACTTCATGTCATTATTGCGTTGAAGGCTGTCCTATGCAGATTCCGATTCCTGATATTTTCAATGCAAGGAATCAGCAGCTTATTTACAATAACACAGAAGGTGCCAAGTGGAATTATGCAAACGCCACCAGAGATAAAGGACTTGCTTCTGCATGTGTTCAGTGTGGACAGTGTGAAGGCGCATGTCCTCAGCACTTGCCTATTATTTCACTTTTGCAGGATTGTGCCGCTAATCTGGAATAATTCAGAAAAGGCCTGACTGTATACAGGCAAATAAGAGATTAGTCAGTTATGGAATCCCGGATTTCTAAGGAAAGCGGGATTCCTTTCTTTTGAGCAGAGCACTTGACGAGGTATTATCGAGTTTAGTGGAGCTTGCTTAAGCAGAACACTTGGAGAGATTATCTCCTTTGAAAATTTGTAATAATTGCTTAATATATGATTATAGACATGATATAATAAATTTCGGCTAAAGATATGATTCTCTAGCCAGAATACTACTTCAGAAGGGGTATAAGTATCACGGGTCATGGGGAGACCATAACGGACTTTATGATACGAGAGGGATATGAAAAAGACCAAACTTGACATCAAAACATTAGGTGGCTTCGAAATAATCTGTAATGATAAGGAAATCACATTGGGAAGAAACCGGGCTTCTAAGTATATTCAGCTTGTCGCCAGAGTTTTTACTGCAGGAAGCGAAGGTGTCAGTAAAGAGGATCTTCAGGATGATATTTATTCTGAGGATCTCAATGTAAAAAGTAATCTGAATAACAGTATGAACAACCTCATCTATCAGTTCAGGAAGGTTGCTGAGAAAGCCGGCATTCCTGGAGGGAATGTAGTGGCATTTTCTGATGGTGTCTATAAGGCAGCGCCTGAAGTCGATGCAGTGACGGATACTGTTGAATTTGTCAGATACATAAATGCTGCCAGGAATGCTTCAGACTATGAGGAAAAAGCTGAGAATTATCAAAAAGCTTTTGACTTATATAAAGGTGACTTTTTACCTGAATTAAATGATTTGTACTGGATATCTAAAAAGAGCGAGGACTTAAGAACGCTTTACGAAGAGTGTGTTGATTTCCTTGCTGATTTCTATAAATCCAAGAAGAATTATGTGAAGATGGCGAGAGTTTTTCATAATGCATCAGTTATTGATCCTGACTGCGAGTGGCAGGTTGGAGAGATTAATGCATATAGGCATATGAAGGATTACAAGAAAGCATATATTCTTTATGAAGAGATGATAAGGTACTATGCAGAGGAACTTGGAATCACACCCACCGAGAATATGCAGAGATGCTATCAGAAGCTACAGGATGCAGCTTTCTCCGGAACTGATGGTGAAGAAGGCGATGTGGCAGCAGAGAATTCACTTAAAAATGGACTTCTCGGAGAGGATGAGGGTGGACCTTATGAGTGCCTTTTCCCTGAAATGAGCGCTTCATACCATATACTAAGCAGAAATATGGAGAGGCATGGATTAACTGTATTTCTGCTTCTTCTTACAATAGCTGACTATGAAGGAAAAGAGATCAGACAGGAAGAGAAGGCCGAGAGACGAATGGAGACTTTGAAGGATGCCATAAATGAGACTCTCAGGCATGGGGATGCTTTTTGTAAGTATTCCAGAACCCAGTATCTCGTATTGCTTACCGGAACCGGAGTAGAGGAGTGCATGCTTGTACACAGAAGATTGCAGGACAGACTTAAAGTGCTTGCAGGCCCCAGAGCTTCACTTAATTATCGTATAATATCATATGCAGATATGACTGCAGAATCTGCAGGGGAATAAAAAAGGAAAGTTTTTTTCGAAATAATTATAATATAATGTAGCTTTACTATTAACATTATAAAAGCTTTAGACTTAATTCATAAATAATTGAATGTAAGTGATATAATTATTATTGAGGGGGCATAATAGTAATTCGGAGGAATGCCCATGGCTATTGGGAATCTAGACTTAACTTCGCTCGACAGGACTCTGATGACCAATGAGCAGAAGTCACTACTTAACGTTAATAATGTATCACAGAAGGAAGTTGAGCAACTGCTTATCATGAGAGGGCAGGTGCAGGAATTCCAGATGATGATGATGAAGTATGATTGTGCTTTATCAGAAGTGAGAACTAAGCTTGAGGTCCTTAATAAAGAGTTTTCACTTAAAAACAATCGAAATCCTTTTGAGAGTATAAAAAGCAGAATAAAGACACCGGTAAGTATATATGAAAAATTGAATCGCAAAGGGATACCTTTTTCGATAGAGAATATTGAGAGCAATATTTCTGATATCGCAGGCTGTAGAGCGATTTGTTCTTTTGTTGATGATATTTATATGCTTGCCGATTGCTTGAAAAAGCAGGATGACGTTAATGTCCTTGTTGAAAAAGATTATATTTCCACTCCAAAAGAGAGCGGCTACAGAAGCTTGCATCTTATAATTGAAACCCCTATCTTTCTTACAGATGTTAAGGAAATGATAAAGGTCGAAGTTCAGTTTAGAACCATTGCAATGGATTTTTGGGCTAGCCTGGAACATAAGATGAAGTATAAGAAAGATATTGAAAACGCACAGCTCATTTCTGAAGATCTGAAATTCAGCGCAGATCTTATAAATCAGCTAGACAGAAGAATGCAACAGATTCGCGAGAGAATAGATGCAGGTGATGGAAAGCCGTACGTTATGACTCCGACTGAGGAGGAGGAGAGGGCTGACTGTGAGACAATGGAGATTATAAGACGTGAAATCCGTGCTGAACAGAATGCTATGCTCAGAAGGAAAAGTAATCAAAACTAAATATTAAAAACTTCGCTATGAATGTGATAAAAAACGAAAGGTGCAAAAGAAAATTTTGTCCCTTTCGTTTTTATATCTGAGCAGAGTACTTAGCAAGGCTCTTTTCGAACTTAGTGCCAGCCATGCAAATCCACTTGGTATGGTGCTTTAGAGCCTGGTGGAGCTTGGTGTAAATACTGAGTACTCAAAATTTGTTTATAGAGCTGTCCATCTTCCACTTGCTCCGCAAGGAAGAACCAGTCCGTTTGATGAAACAGGAAGCCCTACTTCATCTGCTTCTACCGTGCCTTTATGAAGCGGATCGATAGCCGAGTGTATCATATAAGAAAGAACTGCAGGCTGTAATCCTGTGGTGTATGAATTAATAAGGAAGAATAAAGGCTTGTCTGAAAGCAACTGAACACTTCTTAATATAAGATCATATACACAGTCTTCAATTTTCCATATTTCTCCCTTGGGACCTCTTCCGTAGGAAGGAGGATCCATGATGATGCCATCATAATGATTACCGCGTCTGATCTCACGATCAACAAATTTTCCACAATCGTCAACAAGATATCTGATGGGAGCTTCTGCAAGACCGGAGGAAGCGGCATTTTCTTTTGCCCATGCAACCATACCTTTGGCTGCATCAACGTGTGTAACGGAAGCACCTGCTTTGGCAGCGGATACGGTAGCTCCGCCGGTATATGCAAAAAGATTAAGCACCTTGATCGGACGGTCTGCATTTTTGATCAGCTCAGAGAACCAGTCCCAATTGGCAGCCTGTTCAGGGAACAATCCTGTATGTTTAAAACTGAATGGCTTTAAATGAAAGGTGAGTTCCTTATAATTAATTGTCCATTCCTCCGGAAGGGATCTGAAGTCCCATTCTCCGCCGCCCTTGTTACTTCTCTGGTAACGTGCATTCCATTTCTTCCATCCCATATGCTTTTTGGGAGTCTTCCAAATTACCTGAGGATCGGGCCTTACAAGCATGTAATCACCCCAGCGTTCAAGCTTCTCTCCATCAGAGGTATCTATAACCTGATAATCTTTCCAGTTATTTGCAATCCACATAAATACTCCTTATAATAATAAATGTTGTTATTTGGATTGGTGTACATTAATAAATAGTAGTTATATAGTCATTCGGAATTTATAAAAACCGTTGACATAAATGAGTAAATGACCCATAACAACATAATAAATAATATCATGAAAATTTTCTATATAATATAGAAGAAACATTTACACATTTTATCCGAAAATGCATAAAATGCTAGTGTATGCATAAAATAGATTAAAATAAATCAAGCCCAAATGGCTAAAATTGCCTATTTTTATTAAAAAGTGATTAATTTTGAAAATTATGCTTGCATGAAATGAAAAAATGATATATAGTAATCCATGCTGTGACATGATAGCTGTGAAGCGTGAGGTTGCTGTCTTATCCAGTGAGACAGGTTTTCCGTGGAGCGAATGTCAAGGGACCAATTGGTCTGACAATCTGACGACAAGTCACTGTACAAACAAAATGTCTGCGAAGCTATGCTAGCAGAAACGACGTGTGAAAACAGGGTTTTTTAGAAATTTGAATCCATGACACACACGGGAGAGTGTACAGTCACCGCTTGTCGTACTTATCTAATTAAAGTGCGAAAAGGAGGCGACTTTTTTTATGGCAAATCAGGTAATGAGAATTACTCTTAAGGCGTATGATCATCAGCTCGTAGATGCTTCTGCAAAGAAGATCATCGAAACAGTTAAGAAGAACGGATCTCAGGTCAGCGGACCTGTACCGCTTCCTACAAAGAAGGAAGTAGTAACAATCCTTCGTGCTGTACATAAGTACAAGGATTCCAGAGAGCAGTTCGAGCAGAGAACACATAAGAGACTGATCGATATCATCACACCTACACCTAAGACAGTTGAGGCTCTTCAGAGATTAGAGATGCCTGCAGGTGTAAACATCAATATCAAGATGAAATAATTCATCGGTAACTAATGTAAACCTCTACTAGTATGATGCGAGGCGTATGATGCCGTGAAAACTGGAGAATTGCAAAATGGCAATTAAAGCGACATTACGAATGAAACAAGCATCCGCTGTAGATGTAATAAGGAGGTAAATACAATGAAGAAGGCTATCTTAGCTACGAAGATCGGTATGACACAGATCTTCAACGAAGACGGTTCACTTGTTCCTGTAACTGTTTTACAGGCAGGACCCTGTGTAGTAACACAGATCAAGACCGTTGAAAATGATGGTTACAGTGCAGTTCAGGTTGGCTATGTTGATAAGAAAGAAAAGATCATCAACAGAGACAAGAACGGCAAAAAGACTATCGTACATGCACATGGTGTAAACAAGGCTCAGCAGGGTCACTTCAAGAAGGCAGGCGTATCCTGCAAGAGATTTGTTCGCGAGTTCAAATTCGAGAATGCTTCTGAATATGAGCTTGGAAGTGAGATTAAGGCAGACATCTTCGCTGCTGGCGACAAGATTGATGCTACTGCAACATCCAAGGGTAAGGGATTCCAGGGTGCTATCAAGAAGAATGGTCAGCACAGAGGACCCATGGCTCATGGTTCTAAGTTCCACCGTCATCAGGGTTCTAACGGATCCAGTTCCGATCCGAGCCGTGTATTCAAGGGAAAAGGAATGCCTGGTCACATGGGATGCGTTAAGGTAACAGTTCAGAATCTTGAGGTTGTTCGTGTAGATGCTGAGAAGAATCTGATCCTTGTAAAGGGCGCAGTACCTGGACCGAAGAAGGGACTTGTAACAATCAAGGAAACCACAAAGGTTGAGGCATAACTTTTCACGAAAGGAGGAACATACAGATGGCTAACGTATCTGTTTACAATATGGAAGGCAAAGAAGTTGGCAGCATCGAGCTTAATGATGCCATCTTCGGAGTTGAAGTTAATGAACATCTCGTACACATGGCAGTTATCCAGCAACTTGCTAATAATCGCCAGGGTACTCAGAAGGCAAAGACACGTTCCGAAGTTAGCGGAGGTGGTCGCAAGCCTTGGAGACAGAAGGGAACCGGTCATGCAAGACAGGGTTCAACAAGATCTCCTCAGTGGACAGGCGGCGGTGTAGTATTCGCTCCCGTTCCGAGAGATTACTCTTTCAAAATGAACCAGAAAGAGAAGAGAGCAGCTCTTAAGTCTGCACTCACAGACAAGGTTCAGACAGGTAAGCTTGTTGTTCTTGATGAGCTTAAGTTTGATGAGTTCAAGACAAAGAAATTTGCTGAGGTAATGACTAACCTTAAGGCTACTCGCAAGGCACTTGTTGTTGTTGCTGAGAATGACGAGAAGGTTGTTAAGTCAGCTAAGAACCTTGCAGAGGTTAAGACAACTCTTACAAATACAATCAATGTTTACGATATCGTAAACGCTCAGACACTCGTTCTTACTAAGGACGCAGTTGCAAAAATCGAGGAGGTGTATGCATAATGGCAGCTTTACAGTATTATGATGTAATCCTTGAGCCTGTACTTACAGAGAAGAGCATGAATGCCATGGGCGAAAAGAAATACACTTTCTTCGTTCATCCTGAAGCAAACAAGACTCAGATAAAGGAAGCAGTTGAGAAGATGTTCGATGGCGCTAAGGTTTCCAAGGTTAACACTCTTAATGCAAATGGTAAGCTTAAGAGACGTGGAATGACTTATGGCAGAACTGCTAAGATTAAGAAGGCTATCGTACAGCTCACTGCAGATAGTAAGGATATCGAGATATTCCAGGGACTTTGATAATAACTAATTGACTATATGCACAGGATCTTAACAAAGTCCGGATCCAGGTTTTAAACCGTGCATGATAATAAAAAGGAGATAATCATGGGAATTAAGAAATACGGCCCATATACACCGTCCAGAAGAAACATGACAGGTTCTGATTTCTCAGAGATCACAAAGAGCACTCCTGAGAAGAGCCTCCTTGTTTCTAAGAATTCAAAGGCTGGACGTAATAACCAGGGTAAGATTACAGTTAGACATCGCGGTGGCGGCGGAAGAAGAAAGTACAGAATTATCGATTTCAAGCGTTCAAAAGATGAGTGCACAGCAAAGGTTATCGGTATCGAGTACGATCCTAACAGAACAGCTAACATCGCACTGCTTGAGTATGAGGATGGCACAAAGGCATACATTCTTGCACCTCAGGGTCTTAAGGATGGCATGACAATCATGAATGGTCCTGATGCCGAAGTTCGTATCGGTAACTGCCTCCCTCTTGCTAACATCCCTGTTGGTGAAAGCATTCACAACATTGAGCTTTATCCTGGAAGAGGCGGTCAGCTTGTTCGTTCAGCTGGTAACTCTGCTCAGCTCATGGCTAAAGAAGGAAAGTATGCAACACTTCGTCTTCCTTCAGGCGAAATGAGACTTGTTCCAATCGAGTGTCGTGCAACAATCGGTACAGTTGGTAACATTGATCATAACCTTATCAATATCGGTAAAGCTGGTCGTAAGCGTCACATGGGTATCCGCCCTACAGTTCGTGGATCAGTTATGAACCCGAATGATCACCCGCATGGTGGTGGTGAGGGTAGAGCACCTATCGGTCGTCCCGGTCCGTGCACACCTTGGGGTAAGCCTGCTCTTGGTTACAAGACACGTAAGAAGAAAAAGGCTTCTAACAAGATGATCATCAGAAGAAGAGATGGTAAGGCTATCAAATAATTGATGCCGGTTGATAAAGGATGAACAAATCACTTGACTGGATTTAGCGGTCTGGTGATTTCATCCGACAGTAAGAAAACGTATTGACATATACGAGAGGAGAATGACAATGTCTAGATCACTTAAAAAGGGACCTTTCGCAGATGCAAGTTTGCTTAAGAAGATCGATGCAATGAATGCTGAGAATCAGAAGCAGATTGTTAAGACATGGTCCCGTCGTTCCACGATTTTCCCTTCCTTCGTTGGACACACAATCGCTGTTCATGACGGAAGAAAGCATATTCCGGTATATGTAACGGAAGATATGGTTGGTCACAAACTTGGTGAGTTTGTTCCTACAAGAACCTACAGAGGTCACGCAGGCAACTCTCCTGAGAAGAAGGGTGGAGTTCGCTAAGTTCTTGTGACTTGGTTCAACATTGAAAGGAGGTTAAATCTATGGCAACAGCACATAGATCTCAAGTTAAAAGAGAGAGAAATGCTCAGAAGGATACAAGACCTTCAGCTAAATTATCTTACGCAAGAATCCCTGTTCAGAAGGCATGCTTCGTAATGGATGCTATCAGGGGTAAGGACGTTGAGACAGCACTTGCTATCCTGGAGTACAATCCAAGATACGCTTCCAGCGTTATTTATAAGTTACTTAATTCTGCAATTGCAAATGCTGAAAATAACAACGGCATGAACAGAGCAAATCTGTACATTGCAGAGTGCAATGCAAGCAATGGCCCGATTATGAAGAGAATTCAGCCTAGAGCTCAGGGTAGAGCATACAGAATTCAGAAGAGATTAAGCCATTTGACTTTAATTCTGGATGAGAGATAAGAAAGGAGAAAGTAAGTTCAATGGGACAGAAAGTTAATCCTCATGGCCTCAGAGTCGGCATCATTGCAGATTGGGATTCCAAGTGGTATGCAGAGAATGACGAGTTTGCAGACAATCTTGTTGAAGATTACAAAATCAGAAAGTTTCTGAAGAAGAAGCTTTACGCTGCAGGTATCTCAAAGATTGAGATCGAGAGAGCATCTGATCGCGTTAAGGTAATCGTTTATACAGCAAAGCCCGGTTTCGTAATTGGTAAGGGTGGCGCAGAGATCGAAGTTACTAAGAAGGAGCTTTCAAAGCTTACAGATAAGAAGGTTCTTGTTGATATTAAAGAAATCAAGAAGCCCGATAAGGACGCTCAGCTTGTTGCTGAAAACATTGCTCAGCAGCTTGAGAATCGTGTATCTTTCCGTCGTGCTATGAAGTCATGCATGAGCAGAACAATGAAGACAGATGCACAGGGTATCAAGGCTTGCTGCAGTGGTCGTCTTGGTGGTGCTGATATCGCTCGTAGCGAATTCTACAGCGAGGGTACAATCCCGCTTCAGACACTTAGAGCAGATATTGATTATGGTTTTGCTGAGGCAGATACAACCTATGGTAAGGTTGGTGTAAAGGTATGGATCTATAAGGGTGAAGTACTTCCGACTAAAGCATCCGAGAATTCAGATAAGGAAGGGAGCGATAAATAATGTTAATGCCGAAGAGAGTAAAGCATCGTAAGCAGTTCCGCGGTTCTATGGCTGGTAAGGCTACACGCGGCAACACAATCGCATACGGTGAGTATGGAATAGTAGCGCTTGAGCCCTGCTGGATTCGTTCAAATCAGATCGAGGCAGCCCGTGTCGCTATGACTCGTTTCATCAAGCGTGGTGGTCAGGTTTGGATCAAGATTTTCCCTGACAAGCCTGTTACAGCGAAGCCTGCTGAAACTCGTATGGGTTCCGGTAAGGGTTCTGTAGATTACTGGGTAGCAGTTGTTAAGCCTGGACGTGTAATGTTTGAAATCGGCGGAGTCGATGAAGAAGTTGCAAGAGAAGCACTTCGTCTTGCAACACACAAACTTCCTTGCAAGTGCAAGATCGTTTCAAAGGCTGATTTGGAAGGCGGTGCATCCAATGAAAACTAATAAGTATGTAGAAGAGCTGAAAGCTAAGTCTGCTGAGGAACTCAGCCAGGAGCTTGTATCAGCTAAAAAGGAACTTTTTAATCTGAGATTCCAGAACGCAACTAACCAGCTGGATAACACAGCAAGAATTAAAGAGGTTAGAAAGAATATTGCTAGAATTCAGACTGTGATTACACAGAAAGCAGCACAGTAATGGAATCCTGAAAGGAGTATATCGTGGAAAGAAATTTAAGAAAAACGCGTGTTGGTAAAGTAACAAGCGATAAGATGGATAAGACCATCGTTGTTTCCATCGAAGATCATGTAAAGCACCCTCTTTACAAGAAGATCGTAAAAAGAACCTATAAGCTGAAGGCTCATGATGAGAACAATGAGTGCCATATAGGTGATACAGTCAAGGTTATGGAAACAAGACCGATCTCTAAAGACAAGAGATGGAGACTGGTTCAGATTATTGAGCGTGCTAAGTAATTAGCTGATAGTTGATTATAAAGGAGAAATAACATGATTCAGCAGGAAAGCAGACTTAGAGTTGCTGATAACACTGGTGCAAAAGAACTTTTGACAATTCGTGTTATGGGCGGTTCTACAAGAAGATATGCGAGAATCGGCGATGTAGTTGTTGCTTCGGTCAAAGAAGCAACACCAGGCGGCGTTGTAAAGAAGGGTGATGTCGTTAAGGCAGTTGTAGTACGTACTGTTAAGGAGACTCGCCGTAAGGATGGTTCTTACATCCGTTTCGATGAGAACGCTGCAGTTATCATCAACGATGAAGGTAACCCGAAGGGAACTCGTATTTTTGGACCCGTTGCAAGAGAGCTTCGTGATAAGAAGTACATGAAGATTCTTTCTCTCGCTCCGGAAGTATTATAAGGAGGCACCGAATGTCTACAAGTAAGATTAAAAAGGGCGATACCGTTAAGGTTATTGCTGGTAAGAGCAAAGATAAAGAAGGCAAGGTACTCTCCGTTGACACAAAGAATGGTAAGGTAGTAGTTGAGGGTGCTAACATGGTTACAAAGCACACAAAGCCCTCTGCATCTAACCCCAACGGTGGTATCATTCAGCAGGAAGCTCCCATGGACATCTCCAACGTTATGTATGTTCATAAGGGAAAGGCAACACGTGTTGGTTTCAAGGTTGAGGATGGTAAGAAGGTCCGCATCGCAAAATCAACTGGTGATGTCATTGACTGATAGGAAAGGAGGTAAGGAGCTTTGAGTAGATATAAGGATTTATATAAAGATGAGATCGTGAGCGCTATGACAAAGAAGTTCGGTTACAAGAACGTTATGGAAGTTCCGAAGCTCGATAAGATTGTAATTAACATGGCTGTAGGTGAAGCAAAAGAGAATGCAAAAGTTCTTGAGAACGCTGCAAACGATATGCAGATCATCTCTGGCCAGAAGCCTGTTTATACAAAGGCTAAGAAGTCAATCGCTAACTTCAAGATTAGAGAAGGTATGCCGATTGGTTGTAAAGTAACTCTTCGTGGTGAGAAGATGTACGAGTTTATGGATCGTCTCGTAAACCTTGCACTTCCTCGTGTCCGCGACTTCCGTGGTGTTAACCCTAACGCATTTGATGGTAGAGGTAACTACGCTCTTGGTATCAAAGAGCAGCTTATCTTCCCTGAAATCGAGTATGATAAGGTTGACAAGACAAGAGGTATGGATATCATCTTCACAACAACTGCCAAGACAGATGAAGAGGCTCGTGAGCTTTTAACACTCTTCAACATGCCTTTCGCTAAGTAATTAAGGATGAGCAAATCACCAGATAAGGAATTTTCTAATCCGGTGAATGACATACAAACTGTTTGAACAGTTTTTCGGTTTGAAAAATATAGGAGGAATCGAACACATGGCTAAATTATCCATGAAGGTAAAGCAGCAGATGAAACCCAAGTTTTCTACACGAGCATACAACCGTTGCAGAATTTGCGGTCGTCCTCATGCTTATCTTAGAAAATACGGAATCTGCAGAATTTGTTTCCGTGAGTTAGCTTACAAGGGCGAAATCCCGGGTGTACGTAAGGCTAGTTGGTAATTGTAATCACTTAGCGAGGTGCTGTCTAGCTTAGCAGGCTATTTATAGCGAGCTAAGCGAGTGCAGAACTTCCTTGTGAAATATATTTATACATTGCGGCTTCGTGTCTCTGTGCAGACGGGCACAGTAAGGCGAAGCAATAATAGAAAATTAAGGAGGCTTTTTCAAAAATGGCAATGAATGATCCTATTGCAGATATGCTTACAAGAATTCGTAATGCTAACACTGCAAAACATGATACTGTTGACGTTCCCTCTTCAAAGATGAAGCTTGCTATCGCAAACATTCTTCTTGATGAAGGTTATATTAAGAAATTTGACGTTGTTGAAGAGAATGGTTTCAAGAATCTTCATATAACACTTAAGTACGGTGCTGACAGAAATGATAAGGTTATCACTGGATTAAAGAGAATTTCAAAGCCTGGTCTTCGTGTATACGCAGGTAGAGATGAACTTCCGAGAGTACTTGGTGGTCTTGGTATCGCTATCATTTCTACAAACCAGGGTGTTGTAACTGATAAAAAAGCAAGAGAGCTTCAGGTTGGTGGTGAAGTTCTTGCATTTGTATGGTAAATTGGAGGTACGGGCATGTCACGAATTGGAAAAATGCCAATCGCGGTTCCTGCTGGGGTAACAGTAGAAGTCGCAGAAAATAATAAGGTGACTGTTAAGGGTCCTAAGGGCACTCTTGAGAGAGTCTTTCCTGCAGAGATGCAGTTCGAGCAAAAAGATGGTCAGATCGAAGTAAAGAGACCTGACGATCAGAAGAAAACCAGAGCGCTTCACGGACTTTCAAGAAGTCTTCTGAACAACATGGTTGTTGGTGTTACAGATGGCTATGAGAAGAAGCTTGAAGTTAATGGTGTAGGTTACAGAGCAGCAAAGAGCGGCAAGAAACTCACCTTAACCCTTGGATATTCACATCCTGTTGAACTTGACGATCCTGAAGGAATCGAGACAGTTGTAGAAGGAAATGCTATAATCGTTAAGGGTATAGATAAAGAAAAGGTTGGCCAGCATGCAGCAATCATCAGAGAGAAGAGAGCTCCTGAGCCGTATAAGGGCAAGGGAATCAAGTACGCTGATGAAGTTATCCGCCGCAAGGTTGGTAAGACCGGTAAGAAGTAAGAGATAAGGAGAGTTTAAAATGGTTAGTAAAGAATCCAGACAGAAAAGTCGCGAAAAGAAGCATCTGAGAATTCGCAATCGTTTCAGCGGCACTGCTGAAAGACCGCGTCTTGCAGTTTTCAGAAGTAATAATCATATGTATGCTCAGGTTATCGATGATGTTGCCGGTAAGACACTCGTTTCTGCTTCCACACTTGAGAAGGACATTAAGTCTGCTCTGAAGGTTACAGATAATGTTGAAGCCGCTGCATATATTGGTGATGTTGTTGCTAAGAGAGCAATGGAAAAGGGAATCAAGGCTGTTGTTTTCGACAGAGGCGGTTACATCTACCATGGTAAGGTAGCAGCACTAGCTGAAGCAGCTAGAAAAGCAGGCTTAGAATTCTAAGGAAGGGAGAAAGATAATGAAGCGTACAATCGTTGATGCAAGTCAGCTTGAATTAACAGATAAAGTCGTTACCATCAAGCGAGTTACAAAGGTTGTTAAAGGTGGACGTAACATGAAGTTTACCGCACTCGTTGTTGTTGGTGACGGAAACGGTCATGTAGGTGTAGGTCTTGGTAAGTCTACTGAAATTCCGGATGCAATCCGTAAGGGTAAGGAGGACGCTACAAAGAACCTCATTACAGTTCCGCTTGATGAGAACAACAGTATTACACATGATTTCATTGGTAAGTTCGGTTCCGCAGAGGTTCTGCTGAAGAGATCTCCAGAAGGTACCGGTATCATCGCAGGTGGTCCTGCTCGTTCAGTATGTGAACTTGCTGGAATCAAGAACATTCGTACAAAGTCTCTTGGTTCAAACAATAAGCAGAATGTAGTTTATGCAACCATAAATGGTCTTGCAAATCTTAAGACACCGGAAGAAGTTGCTAAGAAGCGTGGTAAATCTGTAGAAGAAGTTATCGCTTAATTAAATAGGCAGCTAGTAAAGGAGAAAATCAATGGCAGCTAATAATGAAAGTGGAAAGAAGCTTAAAATCACATTGGTTAAGTCCACTATTGGTGCTGTTCCGAAGCAGGTTGCTACGGTAAAATCAATGGGATTTAAGAAACTTAACAGCAGTGTTGAACTGCCGGACAACGCTTCAACAAGAGGCCAGATCCAGCAGATCAGACACCTTGTTAAGGTTGAAGAACTGAACTAATAAAGGAGGAAAGTCATGGAATTATCTAATTTGAGACCTGCTGAGGGTTCTGTTCAGAATGACAATTTCAGAAGAGGCCGCGGTCATGGCTCAGGAAATGGCAAGACTGCAGGTAAGGGACATAAAGGACAGAAGGCTCGTTCAGGTGCTCCTAGACCCGGATTTGAAGGCGGACAGATGCCTCTTTTCCGTCGTCTTCCTAAAAGGGGATTTAAGAACATTAATTCTAAGAAGATCGTAGCAATAAATGTAAGTTCACTTGAGTGCTTTGAAAATGATAGTGTTGTAGATGTACAGGCACTTAAGGATAAAGGCATCATCAAGCATGAGTATGATGGCGTAAAGATACTTGGAAACGGTGAATTTACCAAAAAGCTTACGGTTAAGGTAAATGCATATAGTGCATCTGCTAAGGAGAAAATCGAAGCTCTTGGGGGAACGGCAGAGGTGATTTGATGTTCACAACCATTAAGAATGCATTCAAAATCAAAGATATAAGATTAAAATTACTGTTCACATTTGCTATGCTTTTAGTGATCAGACTTGGTTCAGCAATACCTGTACCTGGAATGAACGTAACAGTATTCCAGCAATGGTTTGCAGAGTTATCAGAAAATAATGCCTTTGGTTTTATGGATCGATTTACAGGTGGATCTTTTGAGAATATGTCAATTTTGGCACTCAATATAACACCTTATATCACATCTTCCATTATTATACAGCTTCTCACGATTGCTATTCCTAAGTTCGAGGAATGGCAGCGTGATGGAGAAGATGGAAGAAAGAAGCTTGCAGCTCTTACAAGATATATTACTGTTGCACTGGCTCTTATCGAGTCTGTTGCAATGGCAATAGGTTTCTACAGAAGTAATTTCCTTATAGAGAAGTCTCCTCTGTATGTAATTGAGATTGTTGCAGCTCTTACCGCCGGCAGTGCATTCCTTATGTGGATCGGAGAGCGTATTACAGATAATGGAGTAGGAAATGGTATTTCTATCGTTCTTACAATAAACATTATCTCAAGAATGCCTTCCGATTTAAGTAGCCTGTTTACACAGTTCGTTACAGGCAAAAATATTGCCAGGGGGGTAGTATCGGTAATAATTATTGTAGCAGTTATTGTTGCAATGGTAGTTATGGTTGTTCTTCTGAACGGCGCAGAACGTAGAATACCGGTACAGTATGCAAAAAAGATTCAGGGGAGAAAAACATATGGTGGAAACCATTCAGAGATTCCGCTTAAGGTTAACACCGCAGGTGTTATGCCTATAATCTTTGCGATGTCTCTTTTCCAGTTCCCGATTATAATTAGTCAGCTTGTTGGCTATAAGGGAACAGGAGCTTGGAGCGAGATTCTTAAATACCTGAATCAAAGCTATTGGTGTGATACTTCCAATTTGAAGTATTCAATTGGACTTGTTGTATATGTATTATTGCTTATTTTCTTTGCATATTTCTATACATCTATCACATTTAATCCGTTAGAAATTGCGGATAATATGAAGAAACAAGGTGGATTTATTCCAGGTATTCGTCCCGGAAAGCCCACCAGTGATTATTTAACAAACATTCTGAATTACATCATCTTTATTGGAGCTATTGGTTTAACAATAATCGGTGTACTTCCAATATTCTTTAATGGTGTATTTGGAGCAAACGTATCATTCGGTGGTACGAGCCTTATCATTGTTGTAAGTGTTATTCTTGAAACGGTGAAACAGATTGAATCACAGATGTTGGTACGTAATTATAAAGGTTTTTTAGATGATTAAAGCATAAGAGGTTTAGGAGTATATCTATAGGTATACTCCCTAACCTCTTCTTGTGCATATTGAAATATTTTTCTATAGAATTAAAAATTGATTTTATAAAAAATGTAATTTGACTTAGTTAATATAAAGGAGAGTTTCTGGGTATGAAAATAATTATGTTAGGAGCACCTGGTGCAGGTAAAGGTACACAGGCAAAGATGATAGCTGATAAGTATAAGGTTCCTCATATTTCTACAGGTGATATTTTTAGAGCAAATATTAAGAATGGAACTGAGCTCGGTAAAAAGGCTAAAGAGTATATGGATCAGGGACAGCTTGTTCCGGATGAACTTACTGTTGAGATACTTTTAGATAGAGTAGCACAGGAAGATTGCAAGAACGGATATGTTCTTGATGGATTTCCGCGTACAATTCCTCAGGCTGATGTTCTTGATAAGGAACTTACAAAGCTTGGCGATAAGGTTGATTATGCTATAAATGTTGATGTACCGGATGAAAATATTATCCGAAGAATGTCAGGAAGAAGAGCATGCTTAAAATGTGGTGCTACATATCATATTGAACATATTCCTCCGAAGACAGAAGGTATTTGTGATACATGTGGTAGTGAATTGGTACAGAGAGATGATGATAAGCCTGAGACAGTTAAGAATCGTCTTAATGTTTACCATGAGCAGACACAGCCTCTTATTGATTACTATACTAAGAAAAATATACTTAAGACTGTTGATGGTACAAAGGATATGCAGGAAGTCTTCAATGAGATCACAGGTATTCTCGGTTAACCAATGAGGTAATGAGTAATGCCGGTTACAATTAAGTCAGAAGAAGAATTGAACCTCATGAGAAAGGCAGGCGAATTGCTTGCACAGGTTCATGAAGAAATGCATGATGTGATCAGGCCGGGGATTTCCACGCTGGAAATTGATCGAATTGGAGAAGAAGCCATCAGGAAACGAGGCGGAATTCCAAACTGTAAGGATTATGAGGGTTACCCTGCTTCAGTATGTATTTCTGTGAATGACGAAGTTGTTCACGGGATACCAAAAGAAGATACTATTTTGAAAGAAGGAGATATTGTCTCTTTAGATACGGGGCTTATATATAAGGGATATCATTCCGATGCTGCGCGTACGTGGGGAGTTGGCAATATATCCGAACAGGCACAAAAGCTCATAGATGTTACCGAAAAAAGTTTCTTCGAAGGCATAAAATATGCTAAAGCAGGTAACAGACTTTATGATATTTCCAAGGCGATAGATGCCTTTATAAAGCCCTATGGCTATGGGATAGTCAGAGAATTGACAGGACATGGAATAGGGACGGAGTTACATGAAGAACCTTACATTCCGAATTACAGACAGTTTTTAAAAAGAGGAATAAAGCTTGAAGCCGGAATGACTCTGTGTGTTGAACCAATGATAACTATGGGAAAGCGTAAAATTGCATTCCTGGATGATGAGTGGACAGTTGTTACACTTGATGGATCATTGGCAGCTCATTATGAGAACACAATAGCGATAACTCCCTCGGGAGAACCCGAGATACTGACAATCATTAAATGAACCATAAGAATTAAAGAAATGAGGTTAAATAAATGTCTAAAGCAGATGTAATTGAAATTGAAGGAAAAGTAATAGAGAAGCTTCCAAATACAATGTTCAGAGTAGAGCTTGAAAATGGTCATGTAGTTCTTGCTCACATTAGTGGTAAGCTTAGACAGAATTTTATTCGTATTCTTCCCGGTGATAAGGTTACTCTTGAGTTATCACCTTATGATTTATCAAAAGGAAGAATTATTTGGAGAGATAAGTAATTGTTTGATTCTCTTCATGATGGTGTACTACTTGGTTCTGGCAAAATAAATGAAATAAAAAATCATTTATATTTATAGTTGTAATATTTCAATATATATGTTATTATTGAATGCGGTCGTTTTTAAAGGGGTATAAGTATGCCCTTTTGTACGCATGTATACCAGAAAGGAGTTACAAATGAAAGTTAGGTCTTCTGTTAAGCCTATGTGCGAAAAGTGCAAGGTTATTAAGAGAAAAGGCGTTATTCGTGTAATTTGCGAAAACCCTAAGCACAAACAGAGACAGGGCTGATTCGAGTCATTTTGACATTACTTTTTGATACCAATGAGTATTGGAAAGATCGGATTTAGTACTGTCCGATTGGGCTGATGATTGCCCCAATCAAACAAGTAACCATAAAGGAAATTCATATTTCCTGAAAACAACATTGTTTTGCTTGATTATATGCGAAACATCAATTTTTATTTAATGGAGGAATTTTAAAAATGGCTCGTATTGCAGGTGTAGACTTACCTAGAGATAAGCGAGTTGAGATTGGTCTCACATATATCTATGGTATTGGTAGAACAAGCTCAAACAAAATACTTGCTGCTGCAAATGTAAATCCCGACACACGTGTTCGTGATCTTACAGATGATGAAGTAAAGAAAATTGCTGAGATAATCGGTAATGATTATGATGTAGAAGGTGATCTTAGAAGAGAAATCGCTATGAATATCAAGCGTCTTTCAGAGATTGGATGCTACAGAGGAATTCGTCACAGAAGAGGACTTCCTGTTCGTGGTCAAAGAACAAAGACTAATGCAAGAACAAGAAAAGGTCCTAAGAGAACAATCGCTAATAAGAAGAAGTAATTCTCTTATTAAATACAGTAACTTAAGAATTATTCATAGGAAGAAAGTAGGTTAGTTTAAAATGGCAAATCAGAAATCTAGTGCTTCTAAAGCAAAGAAGCGTGTCAAGAAAAACGTTGAACACGGACAGGCACACATTCAGTCATCTTTCAATAACACAATCGTTACATTGACAGATGCTGCAGGTAATGCTCTTAGCTGGGCAAGTGCAGGCGGTCTTGGTTTTAAAGGTTCAAGGAAATCTACTCCTTATGCTGCACAGATGGCTGCAGAGACAGCAACAAAGGCTGCACTTATTCATGGCCTTAAGACTGTTGATGTCTTTGTAAAGGGACCGGGTTCAGGAAGAGAAGCTGCTATCAGAGCTCTTGCTGCAAGTGGTCTTACTGTTACCAGTATTACGGATGTAACACCTGTACCTCATAACGGATGCCGCCCGCCCAAGCGCCGCAGAGTATAATCCTATTTTGCTTTTTCATCAGAGCCTGCGTTTTACGTTTGGCTCTGTTGGAATATATAGATACTATTAATTTTTAACTCGTTGGAAGAAGGTGCGGTTTATCGTGCTGTAAACAACAGTCAGGATTTTCCTGAACAAGAAAGGAGCCAATAATGGCAGTAAACAGAGTTCCAGTACTTAAAAGATGCAGATCACTTGATTTGGATCCCACATTCCTTGGATATGACAAGAAGTCCAAGAGAACAAACAGCAGAGCAAACAAGAAGATGAGCGAGTATGGACTTCAGCTCCGTGAGAAGCAGAAGGCTAAGTTCATCTATGGCGTACTTGAGAAGCCTTTCCGTAACTACTACGACAAGGCAGATCGTCAGAAGGGTCAGACTGGTGAAAACCTTATGGTTCTTCTTGAGCGCAGACTTGATAACGTAGTTTTCCGTATGGGCTTTGCAAGAACAAGAAGAGAAGCTAGACAGATTGTTCTTCACAAGTTCATAACAATAAATGGTAAGGTTGTAAATATTCCTTCATATCTCATCAAAGCTGGTGATGTAATCGAAGTTAAGGAAGCAGCTAGAAATATCCAGAGATTTAAGGATATTGCTGAGATTACTTCAGGCAGAATCGTTCCTGAGTGGCTTGATGTAAATAAGGAAAACCTTAGCGGAACAGTTAAAGAATTCCCTTCAAGAGATGTAATCGACGTTCCTGTTGATGAAATGTTGATCGTCGAGTTGTATTCTAAGTAATTTGAAATAATTCAGAACCAAAATGAAGTATTTCAAAAATGCATTAGTCTCAAACATGCAGACGAATGTATTTTAGTAATTACAATAATAACTATAAGGAGGGTATGTCAGTGTTTGATTTTGAAAGACCAAATATTGAAGTTGCTGAAATTTCAGAAGACAAGAAGTACGGCAGATTCGTTGTAGAGCCTCTCGAGAGAGGTTATGGTATTACCCTGGGTAACTCACTTAGAAGGATTATGCTATCTTCTTTGCCTGGAGCAGCAGTAAGTCAGGTCAAAATCGAAGGTGTACTGCATGAGTTCAGTTCTATTCCCGGCGTAAAGGAAGATGTAACTGAGATCATAATGAATATCAAGAATCTTGCAATTCGCAATAATTCTGAAACGAACGAGCCTAAGACAGCATACATCGAGTTTACAGGTGAAGGTGTTGTTACAGCTGCTGATATTCAGGTTGATCAGGATATCGAAATAACAAATCCCGATCAGGTTATTGCAACACTGTCCGGTAAAGATGCAAAGCTCTACATGGAGCTTACAATTACTAAGGGCAGAGGATATGTAAGCTCTGATAAGAACAAGCTTGCAGATCTTCCTATCGGTGTGATTGCAGTTGATTCTATCTATACACCTGTAGAACGTGTAAATGTCAGTGTTGAAAATACACGTGTAGGTCAGGTTACTGACTATGATAAGCTGACACTTGATGTTCATACAAACGGAACACTTGCTCCCGATGAGGCTGTTAGCCTTGCAGCTAAGGTTCTTAGTGAGCATCTGAGCCTCTTCATTGATCTATCTGAGAATGCCAAGACTGCAGAAGTTATGGTTGAGAAGGCAGATGATGATAAGGTTAAGGTTCTGGAGATGAGCATTGATGAACTTGAACTTAGTGTTCGTTCATTCAACTGTCTCAAGAGAGCTGGAATCAATACCGTTGAGGAACTTACAAATAAGACTCCTGACGATATGATGAAAGTACGTAATCTTGGACGTAAGTCACTTGAAGAAGTACTTGCAAAGCTTGATGAACTTGGACTTGCACTTAGAACAGGTGAAGACCAGAACTAAAGTTACAATATGTATTCGTCGGTGGTAATTCCAACGTGTTCACAGACGGATTCTCATAGGTTAATACACAACATATCAGAAGTAAATCCAAAGAGTATTTTGATATGCACCAGTGCAGAGGGAACTCTGCAATTGAGAAAGGAAGTAAATTATTATGGCAATGTACAGAAAATTAGGCAAAGCAACAAAGCCTAGAAGAGCGTTACTTAGAAACCAGGCAACAATGCTTCTCTACAATGGTAAGATTGTTACTACTGAGGCTAGAGCTAAGGAAGTAAAGAAGATCGTTGAGCCCATTATCGCACTTGCAGCTAAGGAAAAGGATAATTACGAGACTGTAACAGTTGATGCGAAGGTTGCTCGTAAAGACAAGGATGGCAAGCGCGTTAAGGAAGTTAAGGATGGTAAGAAGGTAACAGTTTATGATACTGTTCAGAAAGAGATCAAGAAGGATAAGCCTTCACGTATGCACGCTAGAAGACAGATTCTCAAGACTCTTTATCCTGTAACAGAGGTTCCGAAGGAAGCAGCTGGCAGAAAGAAGAACACAAAGCAGATCGACCTTGTTGATAAGCTTTTCACAGAGTATGGTCCTAAGTATGCTAACCGTAACGGTGGTTACACAAGAATCGTTAAGATTGGTCAGCGTAAGGGCGATGCAGCTATGATGGTTGTTCTTGAGCTTGTTTAATTAAAGCCAATATATTATTAAAGAGCGGTCAATTGACCGCTCTTTTTGCATATTTTTGTAATGATTTCACATGAAATAAACACTTTGGATTGCAATCGTTCAGAATGCAAATCAGTCTGAAGAATTATTATTATCTTCACCATAAGCTATTTCAGGATGCTTATTGGCATATTCAGTAAGTGTTTCACTGCCACTAAGAGTTCTGGCTAAAATGGAACATATGATTATTGTAGCTAATAGAATTATTATCGGTTTAATATATTTTTCAAACATGTAGTTATCATAGCATATATTTGCTTGTTTTTCATAAATTCATATAATAAAATAGTTAAGATGTACTTAAAATACCTATTTTACGATAACGAGGGACTATGCGTTCAGATAAAATGCTCCAAGCGGAGAAACTGACATTTGAATATATTAGAAGAGATGAAGAAGGAAATGTTGAAGGAATAAAGACTGCTGTTAATGATGTGAGTCTTGAAGTCAAACATGGAGAATTTATCTCTATTCTTGGTCATAATGGTTCGGGAAAATCTACATTAGCCAAGCATTTTAATGCATTATTGTTTCCAACAGAAGGAACAGTGTGGGTAGACGGAATGAATACAGTTGAGAGTTCTAATATCTGGAATATCCGACAAGAAGCAGGGATGGTATTTCAGAATCCTGATAATCAGATAATAGGACAGATAGTAGAGGAAGATGTTGGATTTGGACCGGAAAACATGGGAGTTCCTACAGAAGAAATATGGGAAAGGGTCGAAGAGAGTCTTAAAACCGTAGGAATGTATGAATTCAGAAAAAACTCTCCAAATCATCTTTCAGGTGGACAGAAACAAAGGGTATCTATCGCAGGCGTTATAGCGATGCATCCCAAATGCATAATATTTGATGAACCTACAGCAATGTTGGATCCTAATGGTAGGAAGGATGTAATACGTGCTGCAAGAGCACTTAATGAAGTGGAAAATATTACTATCATACTTATTACTCATTATATGGAGGAAGTAATATATTCTGACCGAGTATTCGTAATGGATAAAGGTCATATTACTATGCAGGGAACACCGAGGGAGATTTTTTCTCAGGTTGATAAGCTCAAAGAGCTAAGGTTGGGAGTTCCGCAGGTTACATTACTTGCTCATGAATTACAAAAGAGAGGATTACCATTACCGGATGGTATCCTTGATAGGAAAGAACTAATAGAAGCTATAAAAGCATTACGTTATTGATAATGCTTTTTGATGGGAGTAGCATGGCAATAATACTTGATCATGTAAATTACATATATAATCCGGATACAGCAATGTCCAGAGCAGCACTAAAGGATGTATGTTTACAAATTCCGGATGGAGAATTTATTGGCCTGATAGGGCATACAGGCTCAGGAAAATCAACTTTAGTACAACATCTTAACGGACTTATGAAGCCAACATCCGGTTCAGTATATTTTGGTGGAAAAGATATCAATGATCCTGAATATGATAGAAAAAGCTTACGTGCAAAAGTTGGTTTAGTGTTTCAATATCCTGAGCATCAACTGTTTGAAGTGAACTGTTTTCAGGATGTATGCTTTGGACCGAAGAATTTAGGGCTGCCTCAGAAGGAAGTTGAGTTAAGAGCTTACGATGCACTAAAAAAGGTTGGATTTCCAGATGAGTCTTTCTATCAGTCACCTTTTGATCTATCCGGAGGACAAAAGCGCAGAGTCGCTATAGCCGGTGTTTTGGCTATGAAACCGGAGGTGTTGATTCTTGACGAACCTACTGCCGGTCTTGATCCTAAAGGAAGAGACGAAATATTGGATTTGATTTCATTACTTCATCAAAACATGGGGATAACTGTCATATTAGTTTCCCATAGTATGGAGGATGTGGCTAATTATGTTGACAGAATCATAGTAATGAATAGAGGAGAGGCAATGTACGACGGCTCTCCGAAAGAAGTATTTTCACATTACAAAGAACTGGAAGCGATTGGACTTGCAGCACCGCAGGTTACATACGTTATGGAGGAATTGAAAAAAGAGGGATTCCCGGTTAACACTGATGCTACGACTATTGAAGAAGCAGCGGATGAAATTATGAGAGTGCTGAGAAGATAAATTCGATTTTACTAAATATAAAAATTAGGAACATATTATAATGCTTAGAGATATAACCTTGGGACAATATTATCAAACGGAGTCAGTACTGCATAAACTGGATCCGAGAGTAAAAATAACAGCTACACTTGTTTATATTGTATCCTTGTTTGTAGTGGATAATTTCATAGGTTATGCAATAGCTGCGGCTTTTTTGATAATGGCAGTGATGCTATCCAACGTGCCTGTTAAATTTATTTTTAAAGGCATGAAGGCCATATTTTTTCTGTTACTGATAACTATGACCTTCAATTTATTATTAACACCGGGTGAGCCGATTGTTAAGTTCTGGATATTATCAATAACAAAAGAAGGTATAAAGATTGCTGCAATGATGGGCATAAGGCTTGTGTTTTTGATTACAGGATCATCAATAATGACCCTTACAACAACGCCCAATCAGCTTACAGACGGATTAGAAAAGCTTATGAATCCGTTAAAAGTATTTCATGTACCTGTTCATGAAATATCAATGATGATGTCGATAGCACTCAGGTTTATTCCGATTCTTATGGAAGAAACCGATAAAATAATGAAGGCTCAGATGGCAAGAGGAGCTGATTTTGAGAGTGGTTCTGTAATTCAGAGGGCAAAAAGTCTGATTCCGTTACTTGTTCCGCTTTTTATATCTGCGTTCAGAAGAGCGAGTGATCTGGCTATGGCTATGGAAGCCAGATGTTATCGTGGTGGCGAGGGCAGAACAAAGATGAAGCCGCTTATCTATCATAGGAACGATTTCATAGCATATGCGATTATTGTGGCATATCTGATAATAATGATTGTGATAGGTATACTGTTTTAATGTCTGTTGTATCATCAGGATTTTCAGATGATTCACAGATAAATCGTTAGCAGACAATTTAGCAGGTTAAGAGCTGGAATTGGTATTATGCATGCTTAGATGAATGAATATCTGATCATAAGGGAGCATTTTTGAAAAATATAATGATTACTGTTGCTTATGATGGCGCGAACTATCATGGATTTGCGTTTCAGGAAAATGTAGCAACAATAGAAGGAACAATTAAAAATGCCATAGACAATCTTACGGGAGAAGACAGTGAGATAATTGGAGCCAGCAGAACAGATGCGGGAGTCCATGCTTATGGGAATATCGTAGTATTTAAAACAGAATCGTCAATACCGGCAGTCAGTTTTGCTGCTGCATTAAACAGTAAACTACCTGACGATATAAGGATTATGAAGTCCGAAGAAGTACCATTGGATTTTCATCCCAGAAAATGCGTATCCGAAAAGACCTATGAGTACAGGATTTTAAACACTAAGACACTTATACCTACGAAAAGACTGTATACCTGCCACTGTAGCTATGACCTTGATGAAAAGCTTATGCATGAGGCAGCACAGTTTTTGGTAGGAGAGCATGATTTTTCAAGCTTTTGCAGTGCGGGATCCCAGGCACTTAGTCATGTCAGAAAAATTATATCTTGTGATGTATCAAGGCATGGGGATGAAGTAGTAATAAGAATAATCGGCAATGGCTTTTTATACAATATGGTTCGGATAATTGCCGGGACACTAATGGATATAGGTCGTGGAAAAGGGGTTCCATCAGATATAAAAGATATAATTGATGCAAGGGACAGGGCAGCAGCAGGACCTACAGCACCTCCGCAAGGACTTTTTCTTATAAAATACAATTTCCTGCAGGTCTGGTCATAAGTGGGGTACCGTTTGAGGTGGATTCCTTATGACTCTTTTGAACGAAGGATTCTTGTGGGTGATTTCCGTTTTACCCACAATAAGTCATCATTAGTTAATATCAATGCAATTCACCGGGGGAAGTGAGATGCACTCAAATAAGATAACCACATTTATATATGGCAGGCTCGATGATTTGAGAATTAGATTAGAATGCTAAAAGTTAAGAAAATATTGACTTTGGAAAGTAAAATTTGCTAAGGTGACTTGTAATAGTTAATTCCACTTTGTAAGAGTAAATTCCACCTTGTAGGAGTAAATTCCACGGGGTGGAGTTTTCTTTTTACAAAAATGATGGATTTTATCCACATTTACGGCTATAATAGCACAAAAGTCGGAAAAATGCGTATGACAATCAGAAGTCGAGTTCACGTAGTCCTGTTAAGAGTTAGTGAATTCCACCCCTAAGAGAAGTAGGTATGAAAGTCATCCAACCACGCAGAACTCCGGCTTTTTTATTATGAAATGGAAGTTTCTGCTCCGCAGAAACCTCGGAATTTAATAGTTAATGGTCAAAATACAGGCTGAGACATGATTAACGTCCTCCGGAGGCTCAGGGCTCCGCCCTAAGAACCTGCAAGGGACTAGTCCCTTGACCCTTTAACTGGGCTCTGCCCAGACCCGTCCTCGCCGGAAGCAGGACAGCAAGCATGCTTGCTGTCTGTTAGTTCAGGATAATCCGTGTCACTGCGTCAAGGGCTGCCCGGGCGCACGCGCCCAGCGTACTGTCCCTTGACTCCGTTCCCGCTCCATTATGAATTATTCTTTTTTTGCCATTTTCAGCAGTGAAGGTTTTAGAATAATGTCATTAGGCTTTATGATTTCAAATCTAAAAAGCTTTAATACCTTCTTGCCATAGATGAATGAGAGCATTGCATAGGGTGGTTTGTTTCCCAGCTCGGGACGGCTATAGGAGTTGATGTGATTCATCATCAGGTCAATCTGTTCCTGAGTATACTTCCCAATGTCTTTTCCTTTTGGAATGACTCTTCTTATAAATTCATGGTTGTTCTCACAAGCTCCTTTTTTATGTAAATCTTTACATAAAAAAGGTTATGACAAGTTATTTTTTATGTAAAGAAACCCATTAAAGTCAGCCTATTTTCAAGCATTACTAATGGATTTCTTTACATAATGATTCTTAAAGTTTAGATTTGCACAGATCCTTAAGCCAACTCTTAAGTGATATATTATTATCCCACTGTGGCTCTTCCTTTGGAACGATTTCTTTGCTGGCTGCTTCAATGGCTTCACGCTTGAGTTTGGCATCAGCTCTTGCATATCGTTCAGTTGTTCTAACGCTTACATGTCCGAGTAAGTCTCTGATGTAAATTAAATCAACACCCGAAGCAACTAACCCCATAGCTATTGAATGCCTGAGCTTGTGAGGGCTCATATCTACTGGTATTAGGTTAGGGTCTATTTTTCTGGCTGCATCAGAGTACTTTGTTACTATGTAACATATCCCTTGTCTAGTGAATTGGTTTTTCATGTGGTTAATAAAAAGCCAGTCATCCATATGTGAAGGGACATCGTAATGCATTTCTTTAATGTACTGTTTGATTATCGGAATTATAAGGCTGCTTAATGGAACAAATCGGCTCTTTTGTCCTTTCCCGTGTACGAGTACTGTATATGGAGATGTAAGCGATATGTCTTTTACTCTTATGTTTATAAGTTCACTTACCCTCATCCCTGTTGTATAGAGCATCATCAGAATTATGTAATCCCTTAATCCGTTTGTGTTATGTAGTGGGATTTGCTCCATTAAGAGTTTTACGCCATCCTCTTTGAGATAAGATATCTCTTTCTGCGGAACCTTCTTTATTGGAATTCCAAGTATCCTTTGATATTCCGGCATATATTCCGGCTTTACATATGAGAGATACCGGATAAAACTATTTATTGCAGATTGTTTTTGATTTCGTGATGAAATGCTATTATGCTGGTGCTCTTGTAACCATTCAAGAAATCTAATGATATTTTCATATGTCAAATCGGATAACGTTACTTTATCAGCGTCAATGGATTCCTCTTCTGAATAGTATTGCAAAAGATTAATGAATGCATATCTATATGAATCAATTGTTTTAGCGCTACAGCCACGATCATTTA
>NZ_AUJU01000026.1 GCF_000424385.1 Butyrivibrio sp. LC3010
CATCTGAATACATCGTATTTCAGATGGTGGACGGCTTTCCTGTCTTTTGACGTTAGCGAAGTTTCTTAGAATTGAAGTCTATGTTTTGCTTTTCTAAAGCAAAGATAACTCGTATAAGTTTCTTTGCAACATGGGTTATAGCTACCCGATGAGGTTTTCCTTCATGACGCTTTTTGGCATAGTAAGTTGCAAAAGTCATATCGAAGCGAATTAAAGGAAGACAGCAGTTTAGCAAGACATATCGCAATGGAGATGATCCGTGCCTTACCATCTTTCCACCATGAGATTCAGTACCTGAATCATTTACACTTGGTTCAATTCCAGCAAAAGCAAGCATCTGTGCTGGAGATGAAAAGTTGGAAATATCTCCGTATTCTGCGTAGATTACTGCAGCAGAAATAGGACCAATTCCTGGAATGGTCATGAAGTGAGGATGGACTTCGTTTATGAGCCTGATAATCTCACCCTCAAGTGTATTGATTTCTTTGGCCAAGGATTTGTAAAGGGACAGTAAACTTTCAAGTTCGACATCAAATATAGAATTATTGATGCCAACAGTATCAGTAGCTAAACGTTTCAATTCAAGGAACTGTTGAGGAGAAAACTTACCATGAGATATGCGACGTATTTCATTATAGTCAGTTTCGTTCATGGCAGACATGTTCTCAGCAGAGCCGTAGTTTTCTAACAGATATAGAGCTGTTTTAGAAAAACGTTCATTAAAGAATGGCTTGAACTCCGGAAATGTATGATCAAGAACATTTGTGAGTTTAACAAGATATAAGGATCTTTGACGAACAAGCCTGTCACGGAGACGAGTTAATGACTTTAAGGAATAAGCGTGATAAAATCCTTTTGAATGGGGTTTGTACTCAACAGTCATTAACCATCGAGCAATGGATTCACAGTCAACAGAATCGGTTTTTGTACGCCTTAGAGTGGTCGATTTTTTATATTCCGATATCAAGACTGGATTTACTTCCATGAACGTTAGCGAGGCGTTTTCAAGGAAAAGCTCAAGATTCAGGGCATAATGAGATGTTGATTCAAACCCTATTCTTATGTCCTCAGGTGAGGATAAAGAGTTAATAGTTGTGAGTAGTTGATCAAATCCTTCTTTATTGTTTTTAAAAGTGAATTTAGCAACTACAGATTGATCGGCTGCAGCTATAATGCAGCAATCATGTTTGTACTTGGAAATATCAATTCCAGCAAAGTACATAGACATTAGATAAAACCTCCTGATTATTATAGTTGGCACTGTTGTCTACCACAGAGAGATCGACTGTGTAATCACGTAAATCTAAACGTCAAGCGTTAACAAACTAATTACCAGTATTAGACGAAAAGCTGTGGTCTGAGTCACCTCGTACCAGTCAAAGCTGTAATAATATAGAAACAGATCCACAGTGCCTAGATAAATATATCAGAAAAGGATTAGAAGTAGCCCAGAGAACCTGGGAGAAAGGAAGAATCCAATCACTTTTCTAACATGATTGGATTATACGTGACAATATGATTAATATAAACCATTTATCTCAGGAGGTAATTATCAATGAATAAAAAATCTGCTTTTGAAGTATACCTGTCTGCGGTTTTTAAATGGGGTATTACTGCACTGGTATCGGCCTGTATGTTTGCTACAGCAATGTTCATAGTAGAAAAGACAATTGGCTTTTATCAGGTTATCCCTTGGATCGCAGTAATAATTTTCGGTATCATGGATGTGTGTTTCTTTATTACAGGAATGCTGATTCTTAAGTCTTCATTTGATGAAGATGGATATTTAAAAGATGGAAAACTTCAAATAGGAAAGAGTTTCTGCTCAGTTGTTCTTATCCTTCAGTGGAACTACATTATTTACATGGTTCCGACCAGAACATTCTGGGGATTTTTATGTTTCTTCCTGATACTTATCGGATTCTTTATGGATATTAAGCTACTGTCCGTTACCGGCAGTATTTGTATTGTTTCTATGTTTATTGCATGGTTTGTCAGAGGCACAGCTCTTTTGCCAGTAAAAGACGAACTCTTTATTACAGATGTAATCATGTGTGTTGTAGGCCTTGTGCTTTCGTTGGCCGGCCTTGTAATGTTCTTATTCTTTGTTTCACACTTTTTGATTACTGCCAAAAAGGATGAGCTTGAAGAGAACAACAGGCGTGTTACAGGTGTTATGGATGCTGTTCGTTCAATATCTTCCAAGATGGTAACTGCAGGAACAACTCTTTTGGATATCTCATCAAGTGAGAGCGCTTCAGCAGAAGAGCTATCAGCAACAAGTGATGAGCTTGTTAAAAACAGTAATATTCTTGGTAATAAAGCAGATGAGAGTATGGCAAACTTGTCAGAGCTTAATGATTGCGCAAGCATTGTAGAAGAAAATGTTGAGACTGTTGAGAAGACATCTGACAACCTTCTTAAGAAGTCAAAAGAAAATGAGAAATCATTAAATGATCTTCAGGGAATAAATTCTGAAGTTTCTGATTCTATGGCAGTTACAACAGATATTGCAGACAGACTTCTAAAGGCAGTAGAAGAAATTGGAACAACGCTTGAACTTATTCAGGGAATTTCGTCATCAACAAGCCTTCTTGCTCTTAATGCTTCAATTGAGGCCGCAAGAGCGGGTGATGCTGGAAAGGGATTTGCTGTTGTAGCAACTGAAGTTGGTAAGCTTGCAGAAAACACGCAGAGCTCACTTAAGGACGTTGGTGCAATAATTGAAAGAGTTCAGAAGAACGTAGAAGAGATTACAGGACAGGTTGAGATAAATGCCAATAAGCTTGCTGAACAGAATGAACAGTTTAAGACAGTATTTGGCGACATAAGTGAAATGACTACAATGCTGAATGATTCGGTTAACGCAATTGAAGAGATGAATGAGGCACATAAACGCCAGTCAGAAATCATCAAAAAAACTGTTGAGATTAACCAGAATATCGCAGAGAGTATCAGAAGTGAGAACGAGCAGTTTGTGGCTATCAGTACCATGGCTGGAAATAATGCTACAAATACTGAGCATGTTGCACAGCAGGCTAGTGCAATCAATGACATGGTTGATGAGATTAATCGTCTTCTAAATAATTAAAAAGATGTGAGTGTCAAAAGACTGTGCCTTCTAAAAAAGAGGGCACAGTCTTTTTTAATTTAATACGAGGAAATTGCGCCTTGTCGGCGCAACCTTGAATTAAAGGCCGGACAAGACCGGGCCATGCAAAGCGGAGGTATGCAGAGTATTATTATCAGTCTACCTCATCAAAGAATTCATCATCTTCGTGCATAAAGTAAGAAATTTTTCACTGACATTTTTAAAATTCATCCCGTATAATTTAGGATGAGTTATTTAACTTATACTTAGTAAATTCGCCGGAGGAACGAGATTCATGAAATTTGCTATGTTACTGTGGAGTTTTGGATTTTTTGAATAACTGACATATCTTTTAAATAACAGAATCAATGTAGCAAAGGAGATTATAGATATGGAATTTAATAAAGTTATTCAGAAGAGAGAGTCTGTTCGTAAGTACAGCGATACAAAGCCAACAGAAGATCAAGTGAAATATATTCTAGAAGCGGGGCGCTTAGCACCAACAGCTTTTAATAAACAACCACAACGAGTGTATATAATAAAAAGTGGAGAAGCTCTTCAGAGGATGGACAGTGTTCATCCATGCCGTTATGGAGCACCGATGGTAATTCTAGTATGTTCCGATAAAAATGCTGCAAGTAATTTTCAGGGTGGAAATAGCTATTTGACAGATGGTGTTATTGCAGCAACACATATGATGCTGGCAGCAACAGATATAGGATTGGATACATGTTGGGCTGGAGTGAATGATGTTCTTAAAACACAGAAGGTTTTTGACCTGCCAGAAAACATCTATCCTATTTGTTTCCTGGATTTGGGATTTCGCGCTAGCGATTTCAAAGGTGTATCTAGCGATAAAAAAAGGAATCCAATTGATTCAATGGTAACTATTTTATAAAAAATTGCGGCGTAGCCTTAGGGTGATTGTAAAGCAGGAGTCATAACCTGCCGCCGTATTTACTCCTGAAGAGGAGTATAGCGGAAAATTCCGCGTTAATTAATGCAGCGCTGTGCCGGAAAAGTCACTGCATGTTTTTACAAATCCGTCCTGACATGGTAATATATATTCGCTGTGTCAGGTCTATTTTTATGTCATAATAGATAAATGGTGCCCGGCGTGGTACTCGGTATAACAGGCTGAGATAACAAATGGCTTAAATAAAGCATTTTTAGAAGGAGATATATAAAAGATGAAACTAGGAATCGTGGGACTTCCGAACGTCGGAAAAAGTACCCTTTTTAATTCACTTACAAATGCAGGAGCACTTGCTGCAAATTATCCTTTCGCAACAATTGATCCTAATGTGGGAATCGTTGCAGTTCCGGACAAGAGACTTCAGCTTCTTGGGGACTTGTATCATTCCAAGAAGGTAACGCCTGCTACAATTGAGTTCGTAGATATTGCCGGACTCGTTAAGGGTGCTTCAAAAGGTGAAGGCCTTGGAAACCAGTTCCTTGCCAACATTCGTGAGACAGATGCAATTGTGCATGTAGTCAGATGTTTCGATGATCCCAATGTTGTTCACGTGGATGGATCAGTTGATCCGGCCAGAGATATAGAGACAATTAATCTTGAACTTGTTTTTGCTGATCTTGAAGTCCTTGAGAGAAGAATTGCCAAGACCACCAAGGCTGCAAGAATGGACAAGACAGCAGCTAAGGAACTTGAGCTTCTCAATAAGATTAAGGCAGTTCTTGAAAATGGCAAGATGGCAAGAGAACTTGAGCTTGAGGACGATGATGAGAAGGCACTTATGAATACTTATGACCTTCTTACCTGGAAGCCTGTTATTTATGCAGCTAACGTTTTAGAAGATGATCTCGCCGACGATGGAGCTTCTAATAAATATGTTGCAGCTGTTCGCGAGCTTGCTTCAAAATCCGGAAGTGAAGTATTTGTGATCAGTGCTCAGATTGAAGCTGAGATTTCTGAGCTTGAGGCAGATGAGAAGGCAGAGTTCCTTGAGAGCCTTGGCCTTACAGAGTCAGGTCTTGATAAGCTCATTGCAGCCAGCTACAGAACTCTTGGACTTATGAGTTTTCTTACATCAGGTGAGGATGAGACCAGAGCCTGGACTATAAAAATTGGCACAAAGGCACCTCAGGCAGCAGGAAAGATTCATACAGACTTTGAGAGAGGATTCATCAAAGCTGAGGTTATTAATTACGAAGATCTTCTCCGCGAGGGTTCACTTGCCGCAGCAAGAGAAAAAGGACTTGTCCGCATGGAAGGCAAAGAATATGTTGTCCAGGACGGAGATGTTATTTTATTCAGATTCAACGTGTGATACTGCAAAGCATCGCAGCAAAATAAAAAAGGACACCAATGCAAGCTTGCTTGCTAATTGGTGTCCTTTTTTATTTTGGTATGAGGCGCGCAGCGCCTCAGCGAGGAATCGCTTGCGATTACGAGCCTGCGATGCTTTGCAGTATCACAGAAAACTATATTAAAAACAACAGCGCAGCGCCTCAGCGAGGAATCGCTTGCGATTACGAGCCTGCGATGCTTTGCAGTATCATTTTTTATTTTGCCAAATTAGCAGTTTACTTTTGAAATACATATGATATCATTATGATATCAAATAGATAATGTTAATTAAGCGATGGCTCTTACAGGCGCAATGTTAATACTACCTTACTGGGCTTTCACAAAATTAACACCCAAAGAAAGAGGTATGTTATGAACGAGACTAAGTACACAGACACAAATTTAAGTAAATACCTTAGATGGGTATTTATTATAGCCTGGGTTATGCAGGTTGCGATTTGGATGCTTTACCAGAACGGAGGAGTAGCTCCGGGGCAGCTCCTTATGATAACCATGATGTGGGTTCCTTTTCTTGCAGTTTTGCTTTCAGGAGAAAAGCTTCGTGGCATGGGCTGGAAACCAAAGTTTAAAGGCAACATTTTAGCGCTTCTGTTTTCCTGGTTTGGGCCTGCAATTCTGACACTTATAGGAGCAGCTGTTTATTTTGCAATTTTCCGTGATCAGCTTGATTTTGGCGGCGAATCTTTAATGGCTGCTGCGGGAGAAAACGGAGCGGCAGCACTTGAATCCTTGAAGGCTCAGGGCCTTAGCTATTCGCAGTACATTTTGATTTCTACTGCAAGTGCTATTATTTATGCTCCGCTTCTTAATATGTTTGCTGCGATTGGCGAGGAAGTCGGATGGCGAGGCTATTTATATCCGGTGCTCAAGGAAAAATATGGAAGGGGCAAAGGCCTTTTAATAGGTGGAATAATCTGGGGTATATGGCACTGGCCTCTGATCGGATTTATTGGATATGAGTATGGTTCAGACTACATAGGATTTCCGATTACAGGTATGCTTGTGTTCTGCATATTTACTATAGCATTAGGAATCTTTTGTGATGTTGTTTATGAAAAGAGTGGATGCATTTGGTTCCCGGCGATTTTACATGGTTCCATAAATGCAGCAGCCACAATTCCAATTGCGATATGTAAACCGGATGTAGGATCATTCAGACTTCTTGGTCCTGTTCCAAACGGACTGATTGCAGGACTTCCGTTTATTATAGTGGCTATATTGTTTTTAATAAAGAAGAGTAATGTTGAAAAGTGAAGGAGACATGTATTATGAGCGAAAATGTACAGGAAAAAATCATTAGAGGTAACAAAAATGGAATGGCAATGATGTGTATCATCTTGCTGGCTTATGCAGCTGCAATAGCACTGCTTGTGATCACTGCAATAGGCCTTGATGGAGAAGCAGTTCTTATCGCAGGAGCAACATCGGCAGGATTTAATCTGTTTCTGTTTGTATTAAGTTGTGTATATGTTGCAATTGGCTGGTTTCCCTTCCTTGGACTTAAGGTGCTTAAGCCCGGAGAAGCTTTGGTGCTTACGTTGTTTGGAAAATATATCGGAACATTAAAGGAAGACGGTTTTTATTATGTCAATCCTTTCTGCACAGCATTTAATCCTGCTGCTGATACCAAGCTTGGTCAGAGTGGAGATATTGCAGATAATAAGAAAATTGCGGGGATAACACTTTCTGGCACAGATATGCAGTTTACCGGAAGCAACACATCCAAGAAAATTTCCCTTAAGGTTATGACTCTTAGTAATTCCAAGCAGAAGGTAAATGATTTCCTTGGAAATCCTGTTGAAATTGCTGTAGCAGTTATGTGGAAGGTTACAGATACAGCAAAAGCAGTTTTTGCAGTTGATAACTACAAGGAGTATCTGTCACTTCAGAGTGATACTGCTGTAAGAAATGTAGTAAAGCTTTATCCTTATGATATTACTGAGAATGTGGATACTACAGGTGATGGAAAAGCTGATGACGGAAGTCTTCGTGGTTCCACAGAACTTGTTGCCAAGCGTATTAAGGATGAGATTCAGGAGAAGGTCGCAGATGCAGGCATAGAGATAGTAGATGCCAGAATTACATATCTTGCATATGCCCCTGAAATTGCAGCAGCTATGCTTCAGAGACAGCAGGCTGCAGCTGTTGTAGATGCCCGTAAGCTTATTGTTGACGGCGCAGTTGGTATGGTTGAACTTGCTTTGGAGAGACTTAACGAAAAGGAACTTGTTGATCTTGATGAAGAGAGGAAGGCAGCCATGGTATCCAATCTTCTTGTTGTGCTTTGCGGCAATCACGATCCGCAGCCTGTGGTTAACTCAGGTAGTCTTTACTAATGGCTGAGAAAAAACAGGTTCCGCTTCGACTGAGTGCAAAGCTATATGATGCCATAGCTGCCTGGGCTGAAGATGACTTTCGCTCAGTGAACGGGCAGATTGAATATCTGCTGACTGAATGTGTAAAGCAGAGAAAAAAGGACGGGAAATACGTATCCGAGCATTTGGATGAATCACCGGAATTTGATATTAAATAATGAAAATTACCCACACTGAGTGTGAATTCTCGGTGTGGGTTTTGCTATTAATCTTAAAAGAACGAAATCTTAGCTAAATTTAACACTTTTATTATTTATATTTCATTTTTACATAATATAAAAATATGCTTTTTTTCGGTAAAATATAATTGTAATTGGGAGAATATGATTAGCTGTATGTTCATTTTTAACGCTTTATAACTGCCTGAACTGCTTATTATATTTGGGAATTTTTATGGTAGTGTCAAATCAATTATGAAAAATTGGACTGACCTAAGGAATCCGCCGCAAGCGATACCCCTTAGGTCGAAGGATGAGGATAAAAAATGGGAATCAAGAAAAAGCCATTAAGCAGAAGTATTACAATAGGGTGTTCTTTATTCATAGTACTTTTGTGTGTAGTTCTTGGTATCATGAATTATTTAGGCTACAAAGAAGCTTTATATAACAGATATGAAGCTTATATAACAAATATCCTGAATTATACTGAAAGCTTTATTGATAACGATGACCTTAAAAATTGCGTTGATACTGGTGAAGAGAGTGAAAAGTTTTATGAACTTAGAGATGCAATGGACAGAGAGATGGAGAAATTTGACATTCACTATCTTTATGCCGTTAAACCGCTAAATACTGATCCTACCAAAAATGTCATGAGTGTTATTTCTGCTGAAAATTATAAAGACAGAAATAGTGGGGATGATGATTTATTATGGCTTGGATGGATATCGGATGATGAATTTGATGTAAGGACTGTAGAGAAGTTCTTTGAAATAATGAATAGTGAAGGCATAACGTTTTTTGAAGAAAAAACGGAGTGGGGGATTGATTATACGGGAGCCACAGCGCTTCGCACATCATCAGGAGAACCTTATGCTGTGCTTGCTGTTGATGTGGATATAAATGAAATAAATAAGGTAATCATTTCTCATGTTATTAAGAATTCTGTTGTAATCCTTGTTATCGGCGTTCTTTTTATGGTGGGGTTCCTGGTTTGGGCCCAGACAAATGTTACGGAGCCTATTACCAAGCTTGAAAACAGCGTTGTCAAATTTGCAAGTAACAGCCACGGACAAAGAGATATAAACGCCCTTAATTTCGTGGATCCGGATATCCATACCCACAATGAAGTCGAAACGTTGTCCAATGCTGTCCGCAGCATGACTGAGGATATGAAGGATTATGTAAAGGGCATTGCAACGGCTGAGGAAATAGCTGCGGATATGCAGATTCAGGCAAATTATATGAATGAGCTGGCAAATAAGGATATCCTTACGGGAATCAGAAATAAGAATGCATACGAGCAGGAAATAGCAGGACTCAATGAGCTTGTAGAAAGCGGCAAGGCCAGATTCGGAATAGCGATGATAGATCTGAATTTCCTTAAAACAATCAACGATAATTATGGACATGAAAAAGGAGATAATGCGATAAAGAGGCTTTCCGCAATTGTATGTGATGTATTTTCACATTCACCTGTATTCAGAATAGGCGGAGACGAATTTGCGATTATTTTGATGGGAAATGATTATGAAAATATAGAGATGCTTATGGACCTCTTCAAAGAGAAGATGATAATGATTGAAAATGATGATGACCTTAATGAATGGGACAAAATATCCGCCGCAATAGGATATGCTATATATGACAAAAATATTGATGAGAATGTAAATTCTGTTTTCAGGCGCGCAGATGAAAATATGTATAAAAATAAGAAGATGATGAAAGCAGTAAGGGAGTAATGGTTACTGTTCAGACAGCTCTGCGCACATGCTGCGCTGAGCGTGAGAATGTTCTACGTCTTGAATATAGGATTTGCCCCTTTGCCGAAGGCAACTGGAATGGGCAAATCCAGTTGCTGTGAGCACCGTAAGGTGTGAACAGTAACGAGTAATGTCCTATGATTTCTTGTGGGCAAAAGCGGAAATAGCCAGCAAGAATCCTGCGTAAGAATTTCTAAAAAGTAATGAAAATAATTTAAATAAATTTAATTAAAATTTTATCATTCAAATAATCAAATACTTCGACAATATATTGTAATGCGTCGGATGAGTGCACTATATATTGTGTTATCAAAGCCTCCCACCGGAATGTGGGAGGCTTTTTATAGTGAAATCAATGGTTTTGAGCCTTTTTGTACGGTTGTGAAAAATAAAAAAATGGTTTATTATACATATAGGTGGTAGAAAGTGTCACAAAATGGTAAAAAAGTGGTGACAAGTGGTAGAAATCTA
Source organism: Butyrivibrio sp. LC3010 (assembly GCF_000424385.1). GTDB lineage: Bacteria > Bacillota > Clostridia > Lachnospirales > Lachnospiraceae > Butyrivibrio. The sequence continues at coordinate 10,188 of NZ_AUJU01000026.1, forward strand.
TGGGAAAGGCGTACAAGGGCGAATACAGCCATTCAATTGATGCAAAAGGACGACTTATTATCCCGGCCAAGTTTCGTGATCTGCTGGGAGACCAGTTTGTTGTAACGAAGGGCTTTGACGGGTGTCTTTTTGTGTTCGATCAAGAGGGTTGGGATGCCTTTGAAGAGAAGCTTAGAGCTTTACCTATGGATATACCGGAAGCCAGACAGCTCGGACGATTCTTTATGGCAGGAGCCGATGATGTAGAGCTGGATAAACAGGGAAGAATACTACTGAAATCAAACTGGCTTAGCCATGCTGCTATTGATAAAGAAGCAGTTGTTGCAGGTGTTGGAAACCGCGTTGAAATCTGGAGCAAGGAGAAGTGGGAGAAAGCAACAAGCTTTGATGATATAGACAGCATTGCAGAGAAAATGAGCAACTACGGACTTAGTATTTAAATTTAAAATACATATATTTACTACCTACAACCACTTAAGAAACATAAATCTGATAATTTTAAAAAGAGGGAACAATGGAATTTAAACATTACTCAGTGCTCCTTAACGAGGTAATTGAAAATCTGAATATCGACCCCGATGGGATTTATGTTGATGGAACATTGGGTGGCGCCGGACATTCAAGTCATATAGCAGAAAAACTTTCTGATAAGGGCAGATTGTACGGAATAGATCAGGATGAGGATGCTATAAAAGCTGCATCTGAGCGCCTTAAACCTTTTGGGGACAGAGCGGTGATCATCCGTGATAATTATGAAAATGCAGTAAACAGGCTAAAAGAGCTTGGAGTGGAGAGCGCAAACGGTATTTTGCTTGACCTTGGAGTGTCATCCTTTCAGTTGGACAATGAGGAGAGAGGATTTACATACAGGTTTGATACACCACTTGATATGAGAATGGACAGAAGGCAGGAACTTACTGCCGGGATAATAGTTAATGAATTTTCCGAGATGGATATCTTCCATATAATAAAAAATTACGGAGAAGATAAATTCGCCAAGAATATTGCAAAGCATATCGTGGCCAGAAGAAAAGAAAAGCCTATAGAGACAACTTTTGAACTTAATGAAATAATCAAGGCTGCAATACCTGCGAGAATGAGGGAAAAGGGAGGACATCCTTCTAAAAGAACCTATCAGGCGCTTAGAATTGCCTGCAACAGAGAATTGGATGTTCTTGAGAATTCTCTGGACGGAATGATAGATTTTCTGGCACCGGGAGGAAGGATATGTGTAATAACGTTCCACTCCCTTGAGGATAGGATCGTCAAGAATAATTTCAGGAAAAATGAGAATCCCTGCACCTGTCCTCCTGAAATTCCAATCTGTGTATGTGGGAAGAAGTCAAAGGGAAAGGTTATTACAAGAAAGCCTATTTTACCGTCTGAAAAAGAACTTGAAGAAAACTCAAGAAGCGCAAGCGCAAAGCTTAGAGTATTTGAAAAAATATCTGAATGAAATGAAAAAAGTTTAACGTAAATCAGAAACGTTAACAGGTTTTAAATGATTACTCATATTTTGTGTGAAGCAAAGTGTGAAAATAGTGAATTGTCCTAAGGTGTTACCTTAAGACCTTTTACGGGGGAATATTATGGAAAAGAATTATGTTTACGGAAATACAGCGAGAAAATTAAATGATCCTGCAAGGCAGAGACGTGAAAATATGCCACTCCATCTGCAGCAGAGAGCACAGGCCAAAAGAAGGGCTCATAGAATGAGTTTTGGATATTTGGCATTTTTATCACTTGCAGTTTTGACTACAGGTATTATACTGACATGGTATATAACTTTACAGGCAGATATCACTGCCAGCGTTAAATCTGTTTCTACACTTGAGGCTCAGCTCAATACATTGAAGCAGGATAACGATGAAGCTTATAACAAGGCAATCAGTAACCTTGATCTGGAGGAGATAAAACGTATTGCAATAGGTGAGTATGGAATGACCTATGCAACGGAGGGGCAGATTATCACATATTCCGACGGTGGCGGAAATGATTATGTTAGACAGCTGGCTCCAATACCGGACGGAAATTAAAGCTATGAGTAGAAAAAGAAGTAAAGCACAAAAATTTACAATAGGAATGAAAAAGAAGCTGGCAGTGCTATTTATAGTGGTACTGACAGCTTTTGTTGGTTTGAGTATCAGGCTTATTCTGATAACAAGAGACAATGGAGAGGCTTATGAAAAGCAGGTTCTCTCCCAGCAAAAATACGATTCTACAACAATTCCCTACAGAAGAGGGGAGATACTTGATGCAAACGGCACGGTTCTTGCTTACAGTGAGAAGGTATATAATGTAATACTTGATGCCAAGCTCGTATTATCAGATGAGAAATTCCTTGAACCTACGGTTTCAGCCCTTGTCAGATGCTTTGGATTTGATGAAGGAGAAATCAGAAACTATATCTCAGAGCATCCCGATTCCCAGTACTACACACTTGCCAAGCAGCTTACTTATGACCAGATCAGTGAGTTTCAGGGGCTTATAACTATTGGTGGCGAGAATCAGGATGAAAATGTCCAGGGTGTATGGTTTGAAGAAAACTATGTAAGAAAATATCCAAATGGCTCAATGGCCTGTGATGTTGTGGGATTTACCACAAGTGATAACAATGGTCTTTTTGGACTTGAAGAGTATTACAATGATGTTCTTAGCGGAAGCAACGGACGAATCTATGGTTATCTTGATGAAGATTCAAATCTTGAGAGAACTACAATTCCAGCAACAGACGGCAACAGTATAGTTACTACAATTGACGGCAATCTTCAGTCAATCGTCGAGAAGTATCTTCAGGAATTTAATGATACATACAAGGATGCCTATCGTGAGGGCAACGGTGCTAACAACATTGGATGCGTTATCATGGATGTTAATAACGGCGATGTTCTTGCTATGGGCAGTTATCCTAAGTTTGACTTAAATGATACGAAGAATCCTGAGAACCTGATAGGCATGCCAAGGGTAGATGAGAGAGGTCTTAAAATTGCCGGCGAGAGCGTATATGATTCAGGTGTTTACATAAATCAGGCGATGCTTGATGGAATGTCTGATGAAGAAAAAATGTGGAATTTTAACGCATTATGGAGAAATTTTTGTATTTCAGATACGTATGAGCCCGGTTCTGTTGCAAAACCTTTTACGGTAGCAACAGGAATTGAGTCCGGAATGATTACCGGAAATGAAGTCTATGACTGTGGCGGATATCTTGAGTTTGGCGGACATAGAATATATTGCCATAACAGATATGGAGATGGTGCTGTATCAGTTGCAAGAGGTATAGAAATATCCTGTAACGTTGCCATGATGAAAATCGGTCAGGTAATAGGCCCTGATATTTTCGCCCAGTTCCAGAAAAACTTTGGATTTGGACTTAAGACAAATATAGATCTTGCAGGTGAGGCAAGAACGGCAGGCCTTACTTACAGTGCGGAGGATATGGGATCATCTGAGCTTGCCACAGGTACTTTTGGTCAGGGCTTTAACGTTGATATGATAGAGATGATCACTGCTTTCAGCTCCCTTGTAAATGGCGGAAAGTACTATGAGCCCCATGTTGTAAGAAAAATCCTTAATTCATCAGGTGCTACGGTTAAAAGTATAGAACCCAGAGTGCTTAGACAGACAATTTCTGAGTCAACATCTGATAAGATTATTGAGTATTGTAATCTGGTTGTGGCAGGTGACGAAGGAACAGGTAAAACTGCAAGACCTGCAGGATATATGATAGGTGGAAAAACCGGTACTGCAGAAACTGTACCGCGTAGAAATCGTCAATATGTGGTATCATTTATGGGATATGCTCCCGCAGATGATCCTCAGATTGCAATATATGTTGTTGTAGACAGACCGAACGCTATGGATCAGGCAGATGCCAAGTTTGCCACCAGAGTTGTCAGAAAGGTATTAACAGAGGCACTTCCTTATCTCAATATACCCATGACAGAACCTGTTACTGAAGAAGAGCAGGCAGAGCTTGATGAACTCAGAGAAAAGGAAATCATGATGGCTGCTTCCAAACAGACAGGAGTAGAATATGTGCTTGATGAAAACGGCGATCCGGTTCTTGATGAGGATGGAAACCCTATTCCTGTTGATGCAGAAAGCTCAGGAGAAGCAGCAGAAAGCGAAGAGCAGGAAGGCGAAGGAAAAGCTGCAAATCAGGGTGATGATACTGGAGCCGCTTCTGAAGGTCAGGCTGCTGAAGGTGATGCAGAGGGCGATGGTATTTGGGAAAAGATACCTGAGGATGAAAATGCAGAGCCGGTATGGAAGTCCTTTGAAATTGATGAAGCTACAGGATACTACATTGATCCCGAAAGCGGTGACCTGATAAATCCTGAAGATGGACATTCTATAGGCGGAGAAGGTCTTCCTGATTATGAACCTGATGAAGAAGGCGCCACTGAGGGCAATTAAGCTGTAATATATGCAAATGATGTAAAAATGGATTGGAAAAACCATGTAATGCCGGGAAGAGGTCATAGAGAGCATTACCATTTAAGAAATCAGACAGAAGGAAAGATATGAAAGCAGAGAATTTAATAGGAAAAAAAGTACTTGTTATAGGAACCGGAATATCCGGAATAGGTAGCGCCAGGCTGCTTGGAAAAGTCGGTGCAGAGCCGGTGATTTTTGATGAAAATACAAAGGTGACAGAAGAAGCCGTAAAAGCAAAGCTTGAAGGCTATGAAGGAAAAGAACCTATGATAATCATAGGGGAGCTTTCATCTGAAATGATAAAGGAGCTTGTACTTGTGGTGCCAAGCCCTGCAGTGCCTCTTGATTCTCCTTTGATCCTGCGACTTAAGGAAGCAGGACTTCCAATATGGAGTGAGATAGAGCTTGCCTTTAATTTTGCAAAGGGACAGATGGTTGCCATAACAGGAACCAACGGTAAGACTACCACAACAACCCTTGTTGGAGAAATAATGAAGGCGCATTTTTCATCGACCTATGTTGTTGGAAATATAGGCTATTCCTATGCGGAGAGAGCATTGGAAATGACTGATGATACAGTGTCAATTGGAGAAATCAGCAGCTTCCAGCTTGAGGCTGTTGAGAATTTTCATGCTAAGGTGTCCGCAATCCTGAATATAACACCGGATCATCTGAACAGGCACCACACAATGGAATGCTATGCTTCAATGAAGGAGAATATTACAAATAATCAGACTAAGGATGATATATGTGTCCTTAACTATGATAATGAATATACCAGGGATTTTGCAGCAAGATGCCCTGCAACAGTAGTGTTTTTCTCATCAAAGGAAAAACTTGAAGACGGCTTTTTCCTTGACGGAGAGGATATATGCCTTGCTAAATCCGGTACATCCGAAAAGGTAATGAATGTACACGAGATGAATCTTGTGGGAACCTGTAATTATGAAAATGTAATGGCTGCCATAGCTATGGGGCTTGCCATGGGTGTTCCTATGGATACTATCCTTAACGTGGTTCGTTCATTTAAGGCAGTGGAGCACCGTATCGAATTTGTAGCTACAAAGAACGGTGTTGACTATTATAATGATTCAAAGGGCACAAACCCTGATGCTGCCATTCAGGGCATCAAGGCAATGAGCAAGCCTACTTATCTGATCGGAGGCGGTTATGATAAGGGAAGCGAATATGACGAATGGATAGAAGCTTTTGATGGTAAGGTTAAAAAGCTTGTCCTTATTGGTGTTACAAAGCAGAAGATTGCTGACTGTGCTAAAAAGCATGGTTTTAATGATTATGTATTTATGGAAACCTATGAAGAAGCACTGAAATATTGCAGTGATAATGCAGTTTCGGGTGAGGCGGTTCTTCTTTCGCCTGCCTGCGCAAGCTGGGATATGTTTCCAAGTTATGAAGTAAGAGGGCAGCAGTTCAAAGATTATGTAAACAGTCTTAAATAATGAGAAACTGGTTATGAGAACTTCGAACTGTTATTAAGGGGGGATTTTATGGCAACTGCAAGAATGGCGAGAACAGCAGGCAGATCCGGAACAAGGCGGCAGGGAAGCGTTGCTACTGCTGCACGTGGACGGAATGAAATGGCTGGAGCGTACAACTTGCGAAGTACTGACAATAGGAAAATAAATCGCAAGGTTAAAAAAGAGGTGTATGTAGATTACAGTATGATCTTTGTTGTACTGTTTCTGCTTGTATTTGGCCTTGTAATGCTGTATTCGACCAGCTCATATGATGGAAGACTTAAGTATGAGGATTCGGCATATTATTTAAAGCATCAGCTTATGCCGACATGCCTTGGTGTGGGAGTTATGATGCTTGTATCAAGGATTCCCTATCATTTTTACAGTAAGCTTTCATCGCTTGCCTATGTGATGGCTATAACTTTGATTTTGCTGGTAAAAACACCTCTTGGTATGGAAATTAACAAGGCGAGACGCTGGATCAAAATATTCGGGGTCTCAGTTCAGCCGGCAGAAGCTGCAAAGCTTGCAATGATAATTGTGCTGGCGACTTTTATAAGTAAACTGGGGAAAGGGATTACGCAGCCAAAAGCATTCTGGGTGGTACTTGGAGTTCCGGTTCCCGTATCTCTTCTGGTTTGGAAAGTAACAAGTAACCTTAGCTCTGCAATCATAATTTTTGGAATTGCTTTTCTGATGCTCTTTGTATCCACTCCGGGATACAGAAAGTTTATTGCCATAACCGCGGCCGGAGTAGCTGCAGCGGCAGGAGTGGTAGCTCTGGTTGTGAGAGCGGGATACCACAGTGAGATGAACTATCGATTTGGCCGTATTCTTGCATGGCTCGATCCTGAAGCTTATGTAAATGATAAGGGATATCAGACTCTTCAGTCTCTTTATGCAATAGGCTCAGGCGGAATATTTGGAAAAGGTCTCGGAGAGAGTATGCAGAAGCTTGGCTTTATTCCTGAGGCACAAAATGATATGATTTTTTCAATCATTTGCGAAGAACTTGGAATAGTCGGTGCTATTGCTGTTATGATCATGTTTGTCATACTCATTTACAGAATGATGATAATTGCGCAGAATGCACCTGATATGTACGGGGCACTTCTGGTTATAGGAGTTATGGCACATATATCAATTCAGGTTATTCTTAATATTGCGGTTGTAACCAATACTATTCCAAATACAGGAATAACACTTCCTTTTATCAGCTATGGTGGCACGGCCGTTCTTTTCCTTCTGACAGAGATGGGAATAGTATTTAATGTGGCCAGACATATTGAAGTGTAAAGGGCTGGTATGATGGCAAATAAAAGTCGAAGAGTAAAAAGAAAGACAGAACATGCTCCCCGAAAGGGTTTTGGGGAGCTGTTTTTTCTACATAAGAGCCTGTTTTTCATCGGCGCATTTGTTTTGATATTGTTGATTGGCGTGATGTCTGCGCTATTATACATATCGAATAATTACACTATTACAAATGTTTATGTAGATGGAAACATTCACTATACGGATGAAGAAGTAATGAACATGGTTATGACGGATAAGCTCGATAAAAACTCGCTATATCTGTCACTGAAGTATAGGAATAAGGAGATAACGGGGATTCCTTTTATCGAAAAGATGGATGTGGAGATCCTGGCTCCTGATACTGTAAGAATTAATGTTTATGAAAAAGCCATAGCAGGGTATGTGAAATATCTTGACAGGTACATATATTTTGACAGAGACGGAATAGTGGTTGAGACATCCGGCGAGCCGTCAAGTGATGTTCCACTGGTGCTTGGACTTAATTTTGATTATATTGTGCTTCATGAAAAGCTGCCTGTTGAAAATGATAATGTATTTTCAGAAATTCTGGACATAACACAATTATTGAATAAATATGACCTGAATGCTGATAAAATCTTTTTTGACAGTGATTTCCATTTATATGTTTATTTTGAAAATGTAGAAGTTAGTCTAGGAACTAATGACAACATAGATGAAAAAGTGATACAATTACAATATATTTTACCTGAGCTTCAAGGCAAAAGCGGCATCCTGGAAATGTCAGAATACGACTCAAATACTCAAAACATTACGTTTGAAGAGAAAAAATGAAATTCTAGGTTGTAAATTATATAAAAAAATTATAAAATGGCTTGTAGGAGTTTTAGGTTATGAAGGAGGAGCACTATCTTGCTTGAACTTAAGTCGAATGAAGCTGAATCCGGTGCCAAGATAATAGTCGTTGGGGTAGGTGGCGCAGGAAATAATGCTGTAAATAGAATGGTAGAAGAAAGTATTTCCGGTGTTGAATTCATCGGAATTAATACGGATAAGCAGGCTCTGCAGCTCTGCAAAGCACCAAAGCTTTTGCAGATCGGTGAGAAGCTGACCAAGGGACTTGGCGCAGGAGCTAAGCCTGAGATCGGTCAGAAGGCAGCCGAGGAGAGTCAGGAAGAGATCACTAATGCACTTAAGGGTGCTGATATGGTCTTTGTCACCTGTGGTATGGGTGGCGGTACCGGTACTGGTGCTGCTCCTGTTGTTGCTAAGATAGCAAAGGATATGGGGATACTTACTGTTGGTGTTGTTACCAAGCCTTTTGCTTTCGAAGCTCGTGTTCGTATGCAGAATGCACTTCAGGGCATTAATACTATAAAGAATAATGTTGATACACTTATCGTTATTCCTAATGATAAGCTTCTTCAGATTGTTGACAGACGTACAACAATGCCTGATGCACTTAAAAAGGCAGATGAGGTACTTCAGCAGGCTGTTCAGGGAATTACAGATCTTATTAATGTTCCCGCAGTTATCAACCTCGACTTTGCTGATGTACAGACAGTCATGAAGGAAAAAGGAATCGCACATATCGGTATTGGATTTGGTAAGGGTGATGACAAGGCTGCCGATGCAGTTAAGATGGCTGTTGAGTCTCCTCTTCTTGAGACTAAGATTGATGGTGCATCAAATGTCATTATCAATGTATCCGGTGACATTACACTTATGGATGCTTCAGTTGCATCAGATTATATTAGAAATCTTGCCGGCGATGATGTTAATATCATCTTTGGTGCTATGTATGATGAGAGTATGGCTGATACCTGCAATATTACTGTTATTGCTACAGGTATCGATGATAAGAACAACGTTTTACCGGCAGCGAAGCCTGTCGCAAAACCTGTTCAGCAGCCCACTGCACCTCAGGTTACACCTACAGTAACTCCTCAGGTACAGGTTCAGTCTAATCAGATAATGCCGGAGCCTACAATTGATACACTCACAGCGCGTAGTGCACAGCCGGTTCAACCCGCAAGACCGATAACTCCTCAGCCGACACCCAGACCGCAAGCAGGTCTTAATCGTGCTCCGGAGGTTAGAAGCTCCGTAGAAGCTAAGAGTCTTAAGATTCCGGATTTCTTGCAGAAAAAATAATTATATATGACTATTGTAAAGAGCAATCATTTTGTGGTTGCTCTTTATTTATGTTTGTAATGCTGCATTTTCCTTTGAGATGTCACTTTTTTGTTCGTATTATCGCTTTTTTATGCGCATTATTGCTTTTTTGTGTGGAAAATTACGTTTAGTAATGTTACAATAATTTGTGTGGGTTAATAATTCATACACCAAATATTGATTTTCTATGTGCAAGGTGCACAGAAAGGTTAATGCTATGAAGTGTCCTTTTTGCGGTAAAGACAACACTCGTGTAATTGATTCAAGACCTGCTGATGATAATACGTCAATAAGACGCAGACGTGTATGCGACTCCTGTGGCAAGAGGTTTACAACCTATGAGAAGGTAGAGACTATCCCGCTGATTGTTATCAAGAAGGATAATAATCGTGAGCCTTATAACCGCGCTAAGATTGAGGCTGGTGTACTTAGAGCCTGCCATAAGAGACCTGTTAGTGCTCAGCAGATTACAAGCATTGTTGATGCTGTTGAGACTGAGGTATTTAATCTTGAGCAAAAGGAGATACCAAGCCGTATTATCGGTGAGCTCTGCATGGAGAAAATGAAGAATCTTGATCCGGTTGCATATGTGAGATTTGCTTCTGTTTATCGTGAATTCAAGGACGTTAATACATTTATGGATGAATTAAAGATTGTTCTTGAGAAGGAAGAGGAGGGCGTTATAACCGATTCAACAGATAAGAGCACTCCGCTTTTGAAAAAAGAATAACTTTTTTAATCCGATTCTTGGGTTTTGAAGAGATTCAATATTCTTTAACTTTATATTGACATCCCGTTCTTCTTTACGTATAGTTGATTAGGTTAAAAAACTTAATACGGAAGGAAGGATTGTAACATGATGAAGAAAAGTATTGGAAGGAGAAGCCTTTCCACTCTTTTGGTTGTGTTAACGACACTGACTCTTACATTGAGCGGATGCTCAAGTAAAAAGGCAGAGGAATCTACGGCAGATGCAACAGAAGCTACCGAGACCACCAGTTCAACGAACAGTGAAACGGAGGAAGCTGAGAGCACTGCGACAGAAGATGATCTTTCAAAGATTACCATTGGTATTCCCCAGGATATCGACAGTTTGGACCCGCACATGGCTACTTCGGCGGGATCTAGAGAGATACTGTTCAATATCTATGAAGGACTTGTTAAGCCAGATCAGGACGGTAATCTTAAGCCTGCTATAGCCAGTGACTACACAATTTCTGATGATGGAAAGGTTTACACATTCACACTGAGAGATGGAGTTAAGTTCCACGACGGTCAGACGGTTACGGCAGAGGATGTTAAATATTCTATAGAGCGTAACGCCGGTACCGATGGAACAGATCCGTTGATATCGGCTTTTTCTAATATTGAAAGTGTCGAGGTTCAGGATGACTCAACTATAGTGATGACACTGAAGGAAGCAAATACAGAGTTTTTGGCATATATGACAGTTGCCATTATACCTGCTGCTAATGAAGATCCTGAAGCTAATCCTATAGGAACAGGCCCCTACAAATTTGTTTCACGCTCTCCACAGGAGAATGTAGTTCTTACAAAGTTTGATGAATATTGGGGCGAGCCCGCATATATTCAGGATGTAGTGCTTAAGATTGAGGCAAACAGCGATGCTATTGTTATGGATCTTGAAGGCGGTTCAATAGATTTATTTGCCCGCGTAACATCAGCTCAGGTTTCACAGCTCTCAGATAAGTTTGATATATATGAGGGAACAATGAACCTTGTGCAGGCATTATATCTTAACAATGCAAAAGCTCCATTTGATAACGAGAAGGTTCGTCAGGCACTTTGCTATGCTATCGATCCTCAGACAATAATGGATTTTGTATCAGATGGTAAGGGAACAGAGCTTGGAAGTAGTATGTATCCTTCATTTGCAAAGTACTTTGATGCAAGTCTTAATGACACATACAACCAGGACATCGATAAGGCAAAGGAACTTCTTGCTGAGGCAGGATATGCTGATGGCTTTGATTTCACAATCACAGTTCCTTCAAACTACACACAGCATGTAGATACAGCACAGGTAATTGTTGAGGAGCTTAAGGAAATCGGTGTAAACGCAACAATACAGGAAGTTGAATGGAATTCATGGCTTGAGGATGTTTACACAAATCGTAATTTTGAATCAACAGTCGTAGGTGTTGATGCTTCAACTCTTACAGCTTATGCAATGCTTAGCAGATTTGAATCTGATGCCCACAATAATTTCATTAACTACAGTAATGCAGATTATGATAAGGCGTTGGAAGCAGCAATTGCAGCAGTTGATGATAATGAAAAAACTAAGTACTACAAGGAATGTGAGAAGATTCTTTCTGAGACAGCAGCAAATGTATATATACAGGATCTTCCGGAATTTGTAGCAGTTAATAAGAAGTTTACAGGATATACATTCTATCCGTTATATGCGCAGGATTTTTCTAAGATCAAACCTGCACAGTAATTTTTTAAAAATTATAATTTGAAATACGAGGAACACGCATATGAGATATATATTGAAAAAAGCTTTGAGCATGGCGCTTACTTTGATCGTTGTATCTTTCTGCGTGTTCCTTGCTTTTAGTTTAATACCCGGAGACCCCGTTACAAGAATGTTCGGAACGGAAGCCACTCCGGAACTTTTAGCACAATACAGAGAAAAAATGGGGCTGAATGCTCCGCTTATTGTCAGATATTTTCGTTGGGCCAGCGCCTTTGTACAAGGAGATCTTGGTACATCATACAATTATAAGATCCCGGTTGCGGGAATGATTGCAGAAAAAATACCGATAACACTTACTTTGGCTATCATGTCTTTTGTTATTATGGTAGTCGTTTCGATTCCTCTTGGAATTTATACAGCAAAATATGAAAACGGATTGATTGATCATATTGTTTCATCTCTTAATCAGATTATTATGGCTATACCGCCATTTTTCTCAGGAATATTATTGACCTTCTTTTTTGGAGTAGTAATAAAAATCTTTACTCCGGGAGGTTTTGTATCATATACGAAGGATGTAAGTGAATTTTTAAAATATCTAATTTTACCAGCTTTTGCTATAGCGCTTCCAAAGGCAGCTATGGCTACGAAACTTCTTCGAGGCTCGGTTATCGAGGAAGCAGGAAAGGATTATACTAGAACCGCTTATAGCAGAGGAAATACCACTAATGCAGTTTTATATCTGCATGTTCTTAAAAATGCAATGATCCCGGTAGTTACTTTTATGGGAATGGCTCTTGCAGACATGGTTGCAGGAAGCATTGTAATAGAGCAGGTTTTTGGAATACCCGGTATAAGCAGAATACTACTGACATCGATAAATAATCGTGACTATCCTGTTGTGGAAGCAATAATTATGGGGATAGCGATTATGGTTCTGGTAGTAAATTTCTTAGTGGATATTATATATAGAATCATTGATCCAAGAATTGAGGCAGGAAAGTAATGAAGAGATTTTTAGCTCTTTTTAAAAAGAATACAGCCACCGGTAGAAGAAATACCTATCTTATTCTTGGTATGGCAATTACCGGTGTTGTGCTTTTGATGGTAATAATTGGCATTTTTTATACACCATACAGTCCCACTAAGATGGACTCATCTGCAAAGCTTCAGGGGATGTCGTTAAAACATCTCATGGGTACGGATAATATGGGGAGGGATGTGTTTAGCAGGGTGCTTTATGGAAGCAGGATAACTCTTGCTATTGCCACATTTACAATACTTCTCGGAGCGGGCGTTGGAACAGTGATTGGAGCGCTTACAGGTTATTTTGGAGGTATCGCTGATGAAATAACGATGCGTATCGTGGATGCGATGCTTGCGTTTCCCAGCATTTTGCTTTCACTTGTATTTGTAAGCCTTTTTGGAACAGGTACATATCAGGTAGCTGTTGCACTTGGAATTTCCTTCGTTCCCAGTTTTGCAAGAATAGTACGAAGTGAGTTTCTAAGGTGCAAAAATATGGATTATGTGGAAGTTGCAAAGCTTCAGGGAGTATCTTCGCTAAGAATTATTTTTGTGCACATTCTTCCAAATACCGTTGAGGTATTACTTTCTTCAGTGATGATAGGTTTTAATAATGCTGTTCTGGCTGAGGCAGGACTTAGCTTTTTGGGAATTGGCGCTCAGCCGCCATATGCCAGCCTTGGAAATATGTTGTCTGACGCTCAGGGCTATCTTTTTAATAAACCCAGCTATGTAATCAGCATAGGTGTGGTGATAGTGCTTATGGTTCTTGGATTCTCATTCCTCGGTGAAGGAATAAAGAGAATTTCATCATGAAAGAATAGTGTTATTGTTGGAGTTATATGAGCTATTTTATGTTTCTGATGTAATTTTTTTATGAAACAAAATTTTGGAGACTCCGGAACTGTAACAAGCGACATTTATATTACATATCAAATGGGAAATACAATGAATAATAACGTGATTCTTGATGTAACAGATCTTCATATAGAATTTCATGATCATGATAAGCCTGAAACAGTAGTAGAGGATTTTGATCTTATGCTTGAAGCCGGAGAAATCGTCGGTATTGTCGGAGAGTCAGGCTCCGGGAAAAGCATGAGCGCTCTGGCGATTGCAGGACTCCTGAAAAGACATGCACTTACCAAAAAAGGTAAGATAATGTTTGATGGAACAGATCTTCTTACCTGTGACAGAAAAACATTGAGGTCATATCAGGGTGATGAGATTTCTATGATTTTCCAGGAGCCTATGACTTCGCTTAATCCGGTTAAGAAGATTGGCTGGCAGGTTGAGGAGTCGCTTAGAATCCATCACAAAGAAATGGATAAAGCTGAGAGAAAACGCCGGGCGTTAAAGATGCTTGAAGCGGTGGGATTAAATGACCTTGAAAGACCTTATGATAAATATCCGCATCAGCTTTCCGGTGGACAGAGACAGCGTGTGATGATAGCAGCAGCAATGATTGCTGAGCCAAGGATACTTATTGCAGATGAACCTACAACGGCATTGGATGTTACTATTCAGGCACAGATAGTTGAGTTGCTTCGTAAGATGAACAGAGAAAAGGGAACAGCAATAATCTTTATCTCTCATGATTTATCACTGATAAGACAGATCTGCAGCAGAGTTATTGTTATGCAGAACGGAAACATAGTTGAGACTGGAAATGTTGAGGAAATTTTCAAGCGACCTTCAATGAATTATACAAGGAAATTGATCGCTGCAATTCCACAAATAGACCTGGATTAATTGGGAATTAATATGGAACAGGAAAAGGTTATTCAGATTAAAGATCTGAAGGTTTACTATAAAAAGAATAACTCATATCTTAGAGGAAAAAACAGACACATGGTAATAAAGGGGATTTCTCTTGATGTGTATGAAGGTGAGATTCTTGGCATTGCCGGTGAATCAGGATGTGGGAAATCTACACTTGCAAAGGCAATTGTAGGTATGAATAAAGAAATAGATGGAGAAATCATTCAGAAGTACTCTGATGCACAGATGGTTTTTCAAGATCCCTATTCTTCACTTAATCCGAAGAAAAAGATTGGGTGGTTATTGAAGGAACCATTAAAGGTAGATCGTTATAAAAAGTGGACTTCAGAAGAGATGGAACAAAGAGCTAAGGAAATAATGCAGGCGATAGGGCTTCCCCTGGAACTGCTTGACAGATATCCTTCACAGCTCTCAGGAGGTCAAAGGCAGCGTGTAAGTATAGGTGTTGCGCTGATGAGATCACCTAAGGTACTCATTGCAGATGAGCCGGTATCTGCTTTGGACGTTACAATTCAGGCTCAGATCCTGGAGCTTTTACGAACGCTTCATAAGGAAATGGGAATAACCATTCTTTTCATATCCCATGACCTGAGGGTTATATACCAGCTGTGCGATCATGTTGCCGTAATGAACGGGGGTATTATCAAGGAATATGGTGTTCCGAAGGAAATATACAGACGTCCAAAGAGTGAATACACTATGGAACTTCTAAAGGCTGCAGGAATTAGGTAATCAGATAAAAAATTCAATATGGACTAAAGTTATTGAAAAAATATGCCGAATAATTATGCAGAGTGAGTTGATAAGACATAATTATACTAATGTGACTGTATGTTTGCTATGTTTTGAGCTGTTTTATACTATACCGAATTCCTTCAGATATGCGGTATACGAAATTGATAAGGCTCCTTTGAGGATAATAAACTAAAAAACGTGCAAATAGTCATGAATTAGCAAGCACAATGCAAAAAATGAAACTTTGTTGATTTAACCCATTTTTTCATGTATTATTAAATATGTGTGAAGAAAGGAGGGGGCATATGAGAATCGATGGCTATGATGATTCATATTTGAAGAAAATCTATCCTGATAATGTCTCTGTGCCTGACAAAACTGGTGGAGAAAAAAAGCATGAAGTTGCTTCTTTGGAAGGACAGGTTTCTGACAGCTCTGAAGTGGCATCTTCAAAGGATACGCTTGTAAAGACTCCAAGAAAGAATACTACAGTTGGGGATGTGAAGATCTCATTGGGAAATCGGGATAATTCACTTGTAGGACTTTCCAATCTTGGGCTTGCGCAGTCTAGTCTTATGCGTAAGGCTGTATCCGACATGCAGAAGGATTCAATACTTCATGAATATCAGTATTTTGTTGGTAACGGAGTAGATAAAACTGATACTTTAGGTGATTCATCTAAAGTGATACTTAATGATGAAGACGGAATTGTAATTCAAAAATAAGATTGCTTCTTTTTGGCAGAACTCTTAAGGGTTCTGTCTTTTTTTGAGAGGAATACCTAGTGTAGCTGTTTCATATTAACTCGACTATATATTTGCTAAAATCTGAATTTACTGCGTTGTCATCAGTCGCCGATGGTTAGTGAGGAATTTCCGGTCAGGAACTCATATATTTAATAGGTATGATTCGATTTCCGGGTTTCCTGAGGGAATTAAAAAAACATCGTGTTAAACTGTATTGATATGTGTTATAGTTTTCTCTATGAGACATTTACTTTATCCGAGCGAGACCTCGGAATCAACTTATTTAATTCCATTTGATAAATTTTATGATGAAGGCTACAGAGGTGTTATCTTTGACATAGATAATACTCTTGTTCCGCATGGTGATCCGGCTGATGATAGGGCAGTAGAGCTTTTTGAAAGGCTTCATGAGCTTGGCTACAAGACGATGCTTCTTTCTAATAATAAAGAGCCAAGAGTCAGTCCGTTTGCTAAGGCTGTTGAATCAGAGTATATATATAAAGCTGATAAGCCTCTTTTGAAAGGATATCTAAAGGCAATGGAACGTATGGGGACAAGGCCTGAAAATACTCTTTTTGTAGGAGATCAGATTTTTACTGATGTCTGGGGAGCAAACAGAGCAGGAATCCATACAATTCTTGTTGATCAGATTGACAGCAGGGAAGAGATACAGATTATCCTTAAAAGAAGACTTGAAGCTATTGTCCTTTTCTTCTATAGAAGACATCTTAAAAAGAATAATGATCGGTAATGGGCAAATCCCGTTGTTGTGAGCAATGTAATGTGTGAGCAGTAACAATATGTGATTTACGTGATTGCTTTACTGGTATAAGGTTACTAAAGCATATCGGAGGATTTCTATGAAAAAAGATATAAAGGGAACGACCAGGGTTTGTGGACTTATTGGGAATCCTGTTCATCATACTCTTTCACCGGCAATCCACAATACTTTAAATGAGATAAAGAATATAGATATGGTCTATGTTCCGTTTGAAGTACAGGATGCTGATGTGGAAGCTGCCATAAAAGGAGCGCTTGCGCTGGATATTCTCGGACTTAACGTGACGGTTCCTCATAAAAGTGCTGTGATACCATATCTAAATGAGATTGATGAGGTTGCCGGCAGAATTGGCGCCGTAAATACTCTTGTAAGAACTGAGGACAAAAGAGGCTTCAAGGGATATAACACAGATTATTTAGGAATACTTCGGTCTCTTAAGGAAAAGAATGTAAATCTTAATGATGAGAGAGTGATAATTCTGGGAGCCGGAGGAGCGGCAAGGCCTGCAGCCTTTCTTGCAGTAAAAGAGGGTGCGTCTGATATATATATTCTTAACAGAACCTATGAGAAAGCATTAAAGCTCTGTGAGGAAGTCAATTCTTTTGCAGGTAAGGAGATTGCCAAAGCATTAGCAATCAGTGATTATAAAAAAGTACCGGGAGACAGGAAATGCATCTGTTTTCAGATGACCAGGGTTGGGCTTTATCCGGAGGTATCCTGTGCGCCAATTGAGGATGAGGATTTTTATAAGCTGATCAAAATCGGATTTGATGCAGTATACAAACCTTTTAAGACGAAATTTATAAGGCTGTGCGAAAATGCCGGAGCACTTTGTATTTCAGGCCTTAAGATGCTTTTATATCAGGGTATAGAAGCGTATGAGCTCTGGAATAACGTCAGTGTAAGTGACGCGGAATGCAAGGTAATATATGGCAGGCTTTTACGCGAGCTTTTGCAAAATAAAAATATTGTGCTTACCGGATTTATGGGAAGTGGAAAAAGTTCAGTTGCAAAGTGCATCTGTAAGCTTCTTGACTACGAGTTTATTGATACCGATGAACTCATAGTGAAAAAGCAAAAGAAATCCATTAACGATATTTTTGCAGAACAGGGAGAAGCTGCTTTCCGCGATATGGAGACAGATTATTTAAATAATCTGTGCAAGAGTAAAAAGCATGGAATTGTGCTTTCCGTTGGAGGCGGTCTTCCGATAAGGGAAGAGAACAGAGAAAATATGAAAAAAATCGGGACTGTCTTTTTCCTTAGCGCCAGTCCTGAAACTGTTTATAAGAGAGTAAAATATGATAATTCAAGGCCGCTCCTTAAATCAGATAATGTCCTTCAGAAGATAAAAGAGCTTCAGGATGAGCGAAGGGATATTTATAATATGGCCTGTGACCTTGAAATTGCGACTGATGAGTTTTCTGTTGAACAGGTGGCAAATACAATAGTGGAAGCTATGTTGTGAGGATATATATTATGAAGATACTTGTTATAAATGGTCCAAATCTTAATTTCCTCGGGATTAGAGAGAAAAATATTTATGGTAATGAAGACTATGATTACCTTTTGAAAATCATTGATGAAAAGGCAAAGGAATCCGGCTCTGATATCACAGTATTTCAGTCAAATCATGAAGGGGCTATCATTGACAGGCTTCAGGAAGCCTACAGTGACGGGACTGAAGGCATCGTCATAAATCCCGGAGCATACACCCATTACAGTTATGCAATCCATGATGCATTAAAAAGTCTGGAGAATATCATAAAGGTGGAGGTTCACATATCCAATATTAAGGAACGTGAGAGCTTCAGGGCTAATTCCGTTACAGCACCGGCATGTCATGAGCAGATTTACGGACATGGACTTCAGGGTTATATTGAAGCTATTGACTATTGTATTGCTAAAAGAAAATAAACGATTTAAAATGGGTATTGAAAAAAAGTAAACATTAGTATAATATAATCTAGTTGTTTGATTTGTATATATTAGGAGGATTTTTATGATTTCTGCAAGTGATTTCAGAAACGGTATGACCATCGAAATTGATGGTAATGTATGTCAGATAATAGAATTCCAGCATGTTAAACCCGGTAAGGGCGCAGCATTTGTAAGAACAAAGCTCAAGGATATCATCAATGGTGGTGTTAAGGAAACAACTTTCCGTCCTACTGAGAAATTCCCTGCAGCACGTATTGATCGTAAAGATATGCAGTATCTCTATGCTGATGGTGATCTTTACAACTTCATGGATAACGAATCTTATGAGCAGATCTCTCTTACAAAGGAGCAGGTTGGCGATTCTATGAAGTATGTTAAGGAGAATGAGACAGTTCAGGTTAACTCATACAATGGCAATGTATTTGCTATTGAGCCTCCGCTTTTTGTAGAGCTCGCTATTTCTGAGACAGAGCCTGGCTTCAAGGGTGATACAGCTACTGGTGCTACAAAGCCTGCTACTGTTGAGACAGGTGCTGTTGTACAGGTTCCGCTTTTCGTTAACGAAGGCGATGTTATCAAGATTGACACAAGATCAGGAGAATACCTCTCCAGAGTTTAATTAATTACCGTTTTTTCTGAAAATTGTATTTATAGACTTGTAAGACAATGAAAGTTATTTGAGCTTTCATTGTCTTTTTTTATTCAATAGGAAATTCCTTCGGATTTCCTATTGAATAAAAAGCGCTCCGCTATGGATGCGACTGGTGCGCAGATGAATTTTGCAAGCTAAAGCTTGCGCGCACCAGCGCGCAAAGAGTCGCGAGCGACTCTTTGTTCTCATAAAGGAAAATCCGTTGGATTTCCTCTACGACAAAAAACGCTCCGCGGGGATGCGCACTCGCGCGAGAGGAATATAGTTGCTAAAGCAACCGCGCTTAGCGCAAAAGGAATATAGTTGCAAAGCAACCGTGCTTGTCGCGAGAATTTCGCAAGCGAAATTCTTATAGCTTAAAATCGGAAAATGAAGCAAATAAAGCCTATACAGGTCTATGCGAATAACAGAAAAAAGGAGAAAATTATTGGAAAAGGAATTATTTTATAATGAAATAAAGAACAGAGTGGAAGATTTTTATGGAGACAGAGCGAAGGTAACAACGCATGTTGTTACTAAGAATAATGGTCTTTTAAAGAGAGCATTGTGTGTTAAAATTAATGAAAGCAATTGCAGTCCCACGATTTATATGGATGATTTTTATCATGATTATAAGGATGGGAAAAAGAGCGTTAATGACGTATCAGAAGAAGTAATTGGGACTTTTGAAAAGTATATTATTACCGATAATGTTGATATGTCATTTTTTGAAAATTATGACTCCATATCACATGAAATATGTTTTAAAATAATTAATAGGGATAAAAATAGAGACAGACTGGAAAACATGCCCCACAGAGTCATTGAAGATCTGGCAGTGACATATTTTGTATCGCTTAATACCAGGGGACTTGATGGCTCAATTCAGATAAAGGATGATTACCTGAAGGTCTGGGGTGTCTGTGAGGAAGATTTATTTGAGGCTGCAATAGAGAATACGCCAAGACTTTTTCCTTCCGATATAATATCCATGAAAGAGTTTCTGCTAAGGAAATCCGAAGATACATTTCTGGCAAATCTGTTGCCGGAGAATGGTATGTTTGTAGTAAGTAATGTCAGGTATACCAATGGAGCATCCGTTATGCTTTACCCGGGAATTCTTAAGAAGATGGGAGAGGTATTTGGCTCAAATTATTATATAATACCATCTTCTGTGCACGAGCTGATTTTTGTTAAGGAGCTTAGTGTGGATAAAGATGCCGGAGAGCTTCTGAAAATGGTAAAATGTGTAAATTCTACTTGCGTAAAGTCTGAAGATATATTGGCGGATAGTTTGTATTATTATGACAGAACTATTGAAAATAGTGTGAAAAAGGTTGAATAGGTCAAAGATACTATGTTATGATAGTCGGGTACGTAATAAATCTGTAACAATTTGCACCCGTAGTCTAATGGATAGAACGGAGGCCTCCGACGCCTTTAATGCAGGTTCGATTCCTGTCGGGTGCATCTTTTGTCACAGAAAGGAAACAAAACGATGAATTTTAAGGGAATGAATTTTAATAAGAAGGACAAGACACCGGAGAATCCGTTCGCTGTACAGGATAGAAGGAATTTCTGGGAGTTTATTACTGATAATAAAAAACTTGTTATGCCTATTATCCTGGTAGTCGCAGTAGGAATTACCATAGTAATCGCACTTAATGCTAATAATAGAACTACACCGACAATAACAGAAGATGCTCAGGTTACTATTGATGAAAACGGAAGCTATATAGTTCCTGAGGTCGATCTTGAAAAAAATGCTTACGAAGATGTCAATGCTCTTATGAGCACATATTATACAGCTTATTCAGCAGGAGACATGGATACTATCAAGTCAATTTATACAGGACTTGAATCTACAGAGGAACTCAGACTTAAAGAAGTATCAAAGTATATAGTTGATGTACCTACAGTTGATGTTTATACCAAGCCTGGTCCGATTGATGGAAGTTATGTTGCTTACGTATATACAGAAGTCCTTTTTGAAGGATATGATACACCTCTTCCGGGAATGCAGACTATGTATGTTTGTACAGATGAAAATGGCAAATTATACATAAATGGTGATGTTGTTGATGAAAAAGTGACTGAATATATCAGTAATATTTCACTTCAGGCAGATGTTGTTGATCTGAATAACCAGGTTGCTGCGAATTATAATGACATCATTGCTGCCAATGAGGAACTTGCCAAGTTCCTTTCTGACATGAGCGCAAGTATACAGGTTTCTGTCGGAGAAGCTCTTGCTGCAATTGAATCAGGAGAACCGGCCGTGCCGGAAGCTACAGCTGAAAACGGAGAAGCTGTTGATAACGGCGAGAATGCTGAAGGCGCACCTGAGGGTGAAGCTAGCACAGAGACAGGTGAAGCTACAGAGAACCCTGAGGGTGAAAATGCAGAAGCTCAGGAACAGCCTGCTGAGGAGCCTCAGCCTGTAGTTGCAACCAAGATTAAGGCTACAGATGTCATAAACATCAGAAGTTCTGATTCTGAGAATGCTGATATTCTTGGTAAAACTGAAAAAGATCAGGTATTTGAGAGAATTGAATCCCGTGAAAATGGATGGAGTAAGATCAAGTACAATGATGGAGAGGCCTTTGTAAAGACTGAGTACTTCACAGAAATCAATGAAGATCAGGCTGATGCAGGGGATGCTGCTGCAGAAGAGACTACGACGGAAGAGACTACGACGGAAGAGAGTACAACAGAAGAGACTGTTACTGAAGAGAATACTACAACAGAAACTACCGAAGAGAAGCCGGAAGAAACTACAGATGATAATTCCTCTAAGGTTAGTGTTTATGCTAAGGGCAAAATGAAGGTTTCTGAGGCAGTACGACTTCGTAAGGGACAGAGTACTGATTCTGAAATAGTTGGCAACATTTACAAAGGTGATATTGTTGAAGTTATAGAACAGTATGCTAGTGGATGGGCAAAAGTTAAATTTAACGGAGATACAGGATATATCAAATCTGAGTTTCTTACTAATGAGGATTGATGATTTATGCGCGCAGCAGGGGAACCGCTGCGCGTAAATTGTTTGTGCAGAAAACTTGGCGAGGATGCCGGAAATTGTAAAGAGGTTGGAATGGTTTAGGCCGATAGGTCAGGATTACTAAGTAATCGTGCCAATACTAATTTAGAAAGGACTTGTTATGTTTGAAAAGAAAAAAGTAGGTATTATGGGAACCGGTGACATTGCTCGTATGATGGCTAAAACTCTTTCAGGAATGAAGGGGGTAGTATGTCATGCGGTTGCATCAAGAACCATTGAGAAGGCAGAGAGCTTTGCAGGGGAATTTAAAATAAAAAATTACTATGGTTCATATGAGGAACTTTGCAAGGATCCAAAGATTGAGCTTATTTATGTCGCAACTCCTCATTCTGCCCACTATGATAACGTTAAACTTGCGCTTGAAAATGGGAAGAATGTACTTTGCGAGAAAGCATTTACCCTGAACGAACAGCAGGCAAAAGAATTGTTTGAGATTGCTGCTAAAAATAATGTGCTTCTCACAGAAGCAATGTGGACAAGATTTTTACCTCTTGCTTCAAAGCTTAAGGAAGTAGTAGCAGGAAACATAATAGGTGATATATCTATGGTTACTGCTGATCTTAGCTTTAATATTGCATGGAAACAAAGGATTCAGGATCCTGCTCTTGGTGGTGGCGCACTCCTTGATATAGGTGTCTATGGATTAACCTTTGCGTCTCTTGTTCTTGGAGATGATATTACTGATATTCAGTCGCAGGCTGTTCTTAATGACCGGGGGATGGATACTCAGGACATAATAAGCTTAAAATACAGGAATGGACAGATGGCAGTTGTGACCTGTTTCGCTACATCCTTTGGCCCTTGCAAGGGAATTATTTATGGTGCAAATGGACATATTGAGGTGCAGGATATCAATAACTTTGCGGATATAACAGTGTATAACAATGCAGGAGAGAAGATATCTTATTATAAGAGGGAAAGACAGATAACCGGATATGAATATGAGGTATCAGCAGCCTTCAAGGCACTTGATGAGGGATGGAAGGAGTGCCCTGAGATGACTCACGCACAGACTCTTAAGATCATGAATATCATGGACTTTGTGAGAGGGCAGACCGGAGTTAAATTCCCACAGGAAGTTGCAGCTGAGGAAGATAAAAAGGAAGAATAAAAATAAAAGATTTTTTCAGTTTAACGTAATAAAGTGCTTGACGTTTTAGAACCATTGTGAAATAATACTTTTCGGACAGTGGTGTCTGCGCAATGGAGCGTAAAGACCTATGAAGCTTTACGCTCTTTTTTTGTACACTTTTTCAGAGCAGGGCCAGAGGTTTGATACGCTAGATTTTTTAATCATAGGAGGATATTAAAAATGTCATACGTTGATGAAGTCTACAATTATGTTGTTGAGAAGAATCCAGCACAGCCGGAATTCCATCAGGCTGTAAAGGAAGTACTTGATTCCTTAAGAGTTGTTATTGATGCAAATGAGGAAGAGTACAGAAAGGATGCACTCCTTGAGAGACTTTGCACTCCTGAAAGACAGATTCTTTTCAGAGTTCCGTGGGTAGATGATAAAGGACAGGTTCAGGTAAACAATGGTTTCCGTATTCAGTTCAATTCAGCAATCGGACCTTATAAGGGAGGACTTCGTTTCCATCCTTCAGTAAATCTTGGTATCATCAAGTTCCTTGGTTTTGAGCAGATTTTCAAGAACTCTCTTACAGGACTTCCTATCGGTGGTGGCAAGGGTGGTTCTGACTTTGATCCTAAGGGTAAGTCAGACAGAGAAATTATGGCATTCTGCCAGAGCTTTATGACAGAGCTTTTCAGACATATCGGTGCTGATACTGATGTTCCTGCAGGTGATATCGGTGTAGGCGGACGTGAGATTGGTTACATGTACGGTCAGTACAAGAGAATCCGTGACACATATGAAGGTGTTCTTACAGGTAAGGGACTTACATATGGTGGATCACTTGCACGTACACAGGCTACAGGTTATGGTCTTCTTTATCTTACTGAAGAATTACTTAAGTGCAATGGTTCTGACATCTCTGGTAAG
This sequence comes from Butyrivibrio sp. LC3010, assembly GCF_000424385.1. Lineage (GTDB taxonomy): Bacteria > Bacillota > Clostridia > Lachnospirales > Lachnospiraceae > Butyrivibrio. Next base: position 34,704 of record NZ_AUJU01000026.1, read on the forward strand.
ACAGTAGTTGTTTCAGGTGCAGGTAACGTTGCTATCTATGCTATTGAGAAGGCTCAGCAGCTTGGTGCCAAGGTTGTTACATGTTCTGATTCTACAGGCTGGATTTATGATTCTGAAGGAATTGATGTTGAGCTTCTTAAGGAAGTTAAGGAAGTTAAGAGAGCACGCCTTACAGAGTACGCTGCTGCAAGAAAGTCAGCTGAGTATCATGAGGGCAGAGGCGTATGGAGCATCAAGTGTGATGTGGCTCTTCCTTGCGCTACACAGAATGAACTTCAGCTTGAGGATGCTAAGCAGCTCGTTGCTAATGGTGTTCAGGCAGTATGTGAAGGTGCTAACATGCCTACAACAATCGAAGCTACAGAATACTTACAGCAGAACAAGGTTATGTTCGTAGGCGGTAAGGCTGCAAACGCAGGTGGTGTTGCTACATCAGCTCTTGAGATGAGCCAGAACTCTGAGAGACTTCACTGGACATTTGAGGAAGTTGATGCAAAGCTTAAGCAGATCATGGTTAATATTTATCATAATATCGATGATGCTGCTAAGAAGTACGGCATGGAAGGCAACTACGTTGCAGGAGCTAACATTGCAGGTTTCCTTAAGGTTGCAGAGGCTATGAAGGCTCAGGGTATTGTTTAATACCTTATATCAGATATTTTTAAACGATGATTAGATGATTCTCTTCATATAAAATTTAATCTTCAGGATATAATAAGTTAAAAAAAGCCTTCTTCCAAATGGGAGAAGGCTTTATAATATAAGTAATAAGGAGGAGAGCGTATGTTTGTAGATAGTTTTTGGGCACTGGTTCCGACAATCATTGCAATTGTTTTAGCGTTGATTACCAAAGAGGTTTATTCTTCTCTTTTCATAGGGATTATCGTGGGTGGTCTTCTCTACACAAATTTTAATTTAGCAGCCACTATGCATCACATTTTTGTCGACGGTATGCTGGGGCAATTATCAGACAGCTGGAATGTGGGAATATTAGTTTTCCTTGTCTTTCTTGGAACTATGGTAATGATTATGAACAGGGCAGGTGGTTCCGCAGCGTTTGGAAAATGGACAATTAAGCATGTAAAGACTAAGATTGGTGCGCAGCTTGCCACGATAGCTCTTGGATGTCTTATTTTTATAGACGATTATTTCAACTGCCTTACAGTAGGTTCAGTTATGAAGCCTGTTACAGATAAGCATAAAATTTCAAGAGAAAAACTCGCATATCTTATCGATGCAACTGCTGCACCGGTCTGCATTATAGCTCCTATTTCATCCTGGGCTGCTGCTGTAACCGGATTTGTTGATGGAGCAAATGGTCTTTCACTTTTTATCAGGGCTATCCCTTACAATTTTTATGCCATTTTGACACTGATTATGTTATTGACTCTGTCTATTACAGGATTTGATTATGGCCCGATGAAGAGAGCAGAAGAAAATCATTTAGCTAATGATTCTGCTGGTAATGAGCATACAGTTCCAAGTATTACCGGAGCTGAAGATCAGCCTGAACCGCCTGTTTCAACAAAGGGTAGAGTTATTCATCTGGTTGTGCCAATAGTAGCACTTATTTTCTTTAGTGTTATCGGCATGATTGCCACAGGTGGATTCTTTGAAGGTGCAAACATTGTTGATGCTTTTGCCAATTCAGATGCTTCTGTAGGACTTGTTTATGGCTCTGCCACAGCTTTTATTTTCACTGTAATATTTATGAGAGTTACAAAGGTATTGTCATTTACTGAATGTATGAATGCGATTCCTGAAGGCTTTAAGAGCATGGTTCCTGCAGTGCTTATTCTTACACTGGCATGGACACTTAAGTCAATGACGGATTCACTTGGAGCAGCAAATTATATCTCCGGAATAGTTGAAACAATAGCAGACAAGGATGCGTTAATGAGTATTCTTCCGGCTATAGTATTTATAATCGGTGCACTTATGGCATTTGCAACCGGAACATCATGGGGAACTTTTGGTATTCTGATTCCTATTGTTGCACACGTATTTGGTTCTGATATAAGTAATGAGCTGCTTATCATCTCTATTTCAGCATGTATGGCAGGTGCTGTTTGCGGTGATCACTGCTCACCTATTTCCGATACGACTATAATGGCAAGTGCAGGTGCAAACTGTAAGCACATAAGGCACGTAAATACCCAGCTTCCATATGCGATTACAGCAGCGATAGTATCTTGTCTGACATTCCTTATTTCAGGATTTATTCGCAAGTGGTTCATATGCATGCCTATAGGTATCGTACTGATGATTGTTACAATTCTTGGGATTAAATCATATAATGAAAATAGAGCAAAATAATTTTCGTGATTTTTCACAAAGGTTGTAATTAAATTTTAAGAATTTCTTAAGCTTTTGTTTCTTGTAACAATACACGCTATGCTTTATCATAAACCTTGCATCTGAAAATATTGATGTCTTGATCTGGGGGGAGAAGGACGTGAGTAGGATTCAGAATCTGATGGTGGGGGCCTTCAGATTAGCAAGGAGAGCAGAGTATGGAATGGAAAAAAGCGTTTGATCGTATCATGGATCAGTTGTACAATCACCCAGAAGAAATGAGATGCAGATTGCTTGGGAAGTATGACAACACAACAGGAACAGTTGCTACGGAGGATCGTAGAACCGCAATTGAAATGTTGCAGAGCATGCAGAATGCATGATTAGAATATTTTAAACACCGCACAATCGTGCGGTGTTTTTTATTTTTGTGGCAATATTTGATTTTATCGGTATAATTATATATGGGGGTTCTTATTTTTTTCCATGGTTAACAATAATTTGACAGATACTTAAGTCGTAAAAGAAATTGATATTCCTGCATTTCTTATCCAGGGATAATTGTAATATGAATGTTGCAGCTTATTGAGAGGGAGTCAATCAGTGAAAACTATTAGAGGGGTAAAGACTTTTGTTGTTGCAATGGCATGTTCAGGGTTGTGTGCCTGTGGGTTTAGCGGAAATACTGATATTTCCGGTGATAATACTGGCATAAGGATTTCAGCTAACTCAGAACCAATATATTTTGAAACTCCTATACTTGGAAAGCCAGGATTGGAGATGAATGAAGCTTTAGAGGGCGATGAAGTTATAGAGGGCGATGAAGCTTCAGTTGAAATGATAACTTCGGAAAGTGATAAATCTGAACCGGAAATGGCTAAAGGCAGCGGAGCTGATGAAATAAAGTCGTCAGGAACCAATGAGGATATCTCTGAAGCTCAGGAGACAAATGAAGTTACCAATGAGCAGAATCTTGCAAGTGATCTTCCGGCTGCCTCTGGGGCTTCATCCGGGAATATAGATTTGTCCTGCGATCTGCAGACACTTGAAAACATGCATTATTCGGATGAGCAGATGCAGCAAATTATTGCTTTTTATGAGAATACGGTATTTGCCGGGGATTCAGTGTTATTGGGATTTAGGAATTACTCAGCAAAAAGCACGGATCCCATGTTAAAACAGCTTCAGTTTTTAGCTGCAGGTTCACTGTCTTTGCATAATTCATTCTGGCCAGTCAGTGAAAAAAGTGTGCATCCTTTATATCAGGGAGCACAACATCCTATATGGGAATCAATTCAGATGATGGGGGCGAAAAGAGCATTTCTTTTCTTTGGAATTAATGATGTCAGTTCAAATATGGATGAATCGGTTTCACTTTATCCGCAACTGATTGAAAAAATCAAAGAGCTTTCGCCTGATATAGAAATAAACATCATAAGCGCGACCTATACTCTTAAAGATAAGGGCAAGGGTAAGCTTAATAATGAAAATCTTGCTACATTTAACAGCAGAGTCCGTGAGCTTGCCTCAGAATATGGATGGGGATACATAGACATGGCAAATGTGCTCTCAGACGGTGCAGGGAATCTTGCTGAGCAATATTGTAGTGATGGTTTTTTGCATGAGTCCTATAAGGCGTATGATGTGTGGAAAATGATGCTTATAAGATTTGCTGCCAACCGCCTGGGACTTGAGGAAAAGCAGGGATAACCTACAGTAACCACTACACTAAATAGTAGGGGAGCTGGCTACCGTTAGCGTACTTATTTTGGCGCGTATGGTAAGCGTATCCGACAGGACTTGGTAAGAAATAAAAAACATTTATGGAGGAGGGGCTGATTTCGGATATCGAAGTTAGATACAAGTATGAAAAAGAGAGTTGTAATTACATTAGGACTGGTTTTGGCTACAATGATGATAGGAGCTTCAGGATGTGGAGGCTCGTCAGGTCAGGGCGGGAATGCGCAAACCGCGGAAAATGCGTCTGCAGAGTCTTCTGCTGATAATGCCGGGGTACAAAAGACTGCGCTTAAGCCCGGTGAAATCTATGAAAAGATAAAGGCGACATATACACTTCCGGAGATGTATGAAGCTGATGCAGACTGGCTGATGAATTATTATGGCATAGATGCCGGGATGCTTTCAGATTACGTATTTGCTGAGGCAGATGAAGTGCATGCAGACAGAGTGATCATATTAAATGTGGCAGATTCCGGAAACGTAGCAGAAGTAAAAGAAAAACTTGAAGCTGTTTTGGGACAACTCTCATCTCAGGAAATGCTTGATTATTTGCCGGATCAGGCTGACATCATTACTTCTGCCAGAATTAAGCAAGAGGGGAATACCTTGTATCTTGTTATTTCGCCTGATGCAGAGGGAATAGAAGAAATAATTAAGAGTGGTCTTTTGGGGGAATAAAGAGTAGTGGTATTTAGTAGTCTTGCGTTTTTGTTCTTTTTTTTACCGGCATTTTTGATTCTATATTATGTATTTCCCGGCAGGGCGAAAAATTTCGTCCTGCTTGCATTTAGTCTTATATTTTATGCCTGGGGTGAGCCTATATACATTCTGCTCATGCTGTTATCATCATTTGTGGATTATGTAGACGGACTGCTTCAGGAAAAATTCCAATCATCTGTTACAAAGAAGAGACTGTCTCTCTCTTTGGCTCTGATCATCAATTTTTCACTTCTTGGATATTTTAAATATGCAGACTTTTCTGTAAGTATCTGGAACAGTCTGACCGGCCTTGATGTTAAGCTGCCGGGAGTCGCACTTCCGGTGGGAATCAGTTTTTATACCTTTCAGACAGTCAGCTATTCGATTGATGTGTACAAAGGAAGGATAAAAGCGGAGCATAATTATCTGGATTATCTGACTTATGTGTCGATGTTTCCACAATTGATAGCTGGACCAATCGTGAGATTTGTGTCAGTACAGAAGGAACTTCATAAAAGAGAGATTAATGAGAGAAACTTCGTATCCGGCATTAAAAGATTTATTCTGGGACTTCTTCGTAAAGTCCTTATTGCCAATCAGATTGGTGCACTTTGGGATACGATTCGTGTAGATGATGATATTTCAGTTGTTACGGCATGGCTTGGACTACTGTGCTTTACTCTGCAGCTTTATTATGACTTTAGTGCCTACAGCGATATGGCAATCGGACTTGGAAAAATGCTTGGATTCCATTTTCCGGAAAACTTTATGTATCCCCTTAGCGCTGTATCAATAACAGATTTTTGGCGTCGCTGGCATATATCACTCTCAACATGGTTCAGAGACTATGTGTATATCCCTCTGGGCGGAAACAGAGTGGGAAAACTGAAGCATTTGAGGAATATATTCGTTGTATGGTTTCTGACCGGTTTATGGCATGGAGCATCCTGGAATTTTGTTTTGTGGGGACTATATCACGGAGTGCTGCTTACCCTGGAAAAATATATTTGGGGAAAAGGTCTTAAAAAGCTACCTGAGCTATTACAGCACGTGTATACAGTAATAATTGTAGTATTTGGCTTTGGAATATTTACTTTTGATGATCTTGGCGAGATGGGGCACTATTTTATAAAGCTTGTAGGAATACCTCATAATCCCCTTTATAGTAGTGAATTTTTATGGTATTCGGGCAATTATATGATTGTGCTGGTGATAGCAATTATACTGGCATTCCCTGTATACCCCCGGCTCTTGGAAAAGCTATCAGGCAAAAAGACCCTTACAGTAAGCATTGCGAAGGCTACTTTTGCAGTAGTAATAATCGCGTTGTTTATACTGGCAGTTTCAAGCCTGGTAAGAGATACTTATAATCCTTTTTTGTACTTTAGGTTTTGATGTAACTATAAGGAGCAAATTTATAACTGATCATGACTAAAAGAGACTTTGAAGAGAAAAATTCAGATGCATATAAAAACGAAAAAGTAACATGGCAGGATAGAGTATTGTCATATATCATCTGTGCCATAATGCTTTGTTTTATAATCTGCTTTTTCTGTTTTGAAAAAAGAGATTTTTCAGTAAATGAAAACCGACCCCTTTCCAAGTTTCCTGTTTTGAAATTCGAGAATGTAAAGAGTGGACAGTTTACTGAAGGACTGGAAAAATATGCCGCAGATCATTTTCCTTTTCGTGATACACTCATGGCTTTAATGGCTGAAACACAGAGAATTAGCGGAAGGAAGGAGATTAACGGAGTATATCTGGCAAATGATGGATCATTAATTGAGAAATATGATGAACCACGCAATACCGGAAAACAGATTGAGCAGTTTTCAAAGCTTGCAGAGAATGTGGAGAATGCTGATGTTATGCTCATGCTTGTGCCAACTGCCATAGAAGTGTGTTCCGATAAGCTTCCGGCAAACGTTCCTCAAAATCAGAAAGATGCGCAGCAGCAGGTTATTGGCAGGATTTATGATGCAGTTCCGGAAAAACTGCAGACAATTGATGCATTGGCAACATTAAAAAATGCCTATGAAAAAACTGTTAAGGGAACCGGGGATATATTATCGGCTATACCCCAAAAAGCAAATGAGGAGTCATTTAGTGGCACTGATGGTAATCAGGGACTATTTTACCGGACTGACCACCACTGGACCGTCTATGGGGCGTATGCGGGATATAAAGCCTATTGCTCTGCGAAAGGAATAGCAGAAGTACCTATTGATGAATATGATCTTAAAATCGTGTCAGACAGCTTTAAAGGAACCATATTCTCAAAGCTAAACGACAACTATTTTGGAAACGATATTATTACTTCTGTTAATCATCCTGCATGGAAATTGAAGGTGGAATATTCTGATACAGGCGAAGTGACTGACACAATATACAATGAAGAATACCTTAAGGAGAAGGATCAGTATTCGTACTTTTTGAACAATATTCATCCCATGGTGACAATAACTAATGATGCGGTAGAAAGCGGTGCACTGGCCCTTGTTAAGGACAGCTATGCTAACAGTATGGTGCCTTATCTTTTGGCTCACTATCACAAAATATTCATTTTTGATACGCGATACTACAAAGGCGGGCCATCAAAATTTATCAATGAGCATGATGATATTACAGACGTTTTGATTCTCTATAACATGAATACAATAGACAATGACACCGGAATTGGTGGAATTTATTAAAAATAAATCCCTCACGCCGCAACATTACGTGCAGCGTGAGGGATTATTAGATTAAGATCTTTGTTTGCAAAGGGCAGAAATCGTAAGACGAATTTATTCTTTTGCAGCTGCTTTAAGAGCGGCTACAATCTCAGATTCTGTGGCCATTCCCATTACCTTCTCAGCGAGGGCATCAGCTTCTGCTTTTGACCACTTGGAAATAATGCAGCGTGCTGTAAGAACAAGAACAGGATTTACGCTGTACTCATCAAGTCCAAAGGACATAAGAAGCGGAATCATTAGCGGATCTGCAGCAGCTTCTCCGCACATTCCAACAGGGATACCTGCCTTTTTACCACACTCAATAATATTCTTGATGGAGCGCAGTACTGATGGCTGGAATGAGGAATACAGATAAGCAACCTTGGGATTACCTCTGTCAACGCTCATGGTGTATTGTGTAAGATCGTTTGTTCCGATTGAGAAGAAGTCAGCTTCTTTAGCAAGAAGATCAGCAATGAGAGAGGCGGAGGCAGTTTCTATCATGCATCCTACTTCAATATTCTTATCAAAATCTATACCTTCTGAAGATAGGTCATTTTTGATTTCTTCTACAAGCGTTTTAACACTTCTGACTTCATCAACAGTTGTTACAAGCGGAACCATGATCTTTACTTTTCCGAAAGCACTTGCTCTGACTATGGCACGAAGCTGTGTCTTGTACATATCAGTGTTTGCAAGGCAGTAGCGCACGGCTCTGTATCCGAGGAAAGGATTTTCCTCTTTTTCAAGTCCAAGGTATGGAATATCCTTGTCGCCACCGATATCAAGTGTACGAATAATAACGCAGCGACCATCCATAGTCTGGACAGCTTCCTTATATGCTTCAAATTGTTCTTCTTCTGTAGGAAGATGAGTGTTGTCCATGAAAAGGAATTCGGAACGGAAAAGGCCAACGCCTTCGCCATCACATTCCATGGCTTTTTTTGCATCCTTAGGAGTTCCGATGTTGCAGAAGAGTTCAAGCTTTGTGCCGTCGGCATTGACGGTTTCTTTTCCTATGAAAGTTTTAAGCTCTGCCTGTTTACGTATGAATTCTTCACGCTTAAGCATGTATTTTGAAAGAACATCGCCGTCTGCATTGATATAGACGTCACCCTCGGTTCCGTCAATAATAGCGGTATCTTTGTCTTTTACCTCATCAACAATTCCGGGAACGGAGAGGACAGCAGGAATTTCAAGGGCTCTTGCAAGGATAGCAGAGTGGGAGGTTTTTCCTCCAATCTCTGTGATAATACCTGTGACATTCTCTTTTACAATCTGAGATGTCATGGAAGGTGTGAGATCCTTGCAGACAAGTACTGTGCCAGGTGCTACCTTGCTGATATCAACATCCTTGATTCCAAGAAGCTTTTTAAGGACACTTACCTTTACATCTGCGATATCAGAAGCTCTCTGACGCATCATGTCATCATCCATTTTGGAAAACATTCCAATGAACATGTCGCATACAGCTGTGAGAGCAGCCTCGGCACACTGTCCTGAATCTATCATTTTGTCCATTTCACCTGACATGGCAGGGTCAGAGATCATAACTGCATGTCCCTGAAGAATTTCAGCTTCCTTGGGACCTATACGTTTACGTACATCCTCTGCCATAGCATTTGTCTCGTCCACGAAATCAGAGATGGCTTTGTGAAAACGCTCTTTTTCAGCAGCGGGATCAGTGATCTTTTTTGCTTCAAAAGAAAGATCCTGTTCAACTATGCGACAAATACTTCCAATTCCGATTCCTCTTGATGCAGCTATTCCTTTGTACATTAAAATTAGCCTCCTTTGTCGTGGTATCCTGACTGCAAATAAATGTGAGCATATGAAAAAGCTACCAATTGCAGACGGAATAATAGAAAACAGCTCCCCGACACAGTAGTGCCGGAGAGCATTTATTCAAGCAATAATAATTAGTCACCCATACCGGACTCGATGAACTCAGAAAGCTCAGCAAGAGCTTTTTCTTCATCAGGACCTTCACACTGAAGCACAATATCAGAACCGCATTTAATGCAAGCGCTCATAAGGAACATAACGCTTTTGCAGTCATAGCTGTTTCCGTTGAACAGAATTTTTACATCACTGTCAAAAGGAGTAGCCTTCTGTGACAGGAGACTGGCCGGACGCATGTGCATGCCCTGTTCGTTCTTTACTGTAATATTTTTTGATACCATTTAATTACCTCAACTTTCTAGTACATATCATCCGGTGCCTTCCCTTTGATAGGGAAGGGGGATGAGTGGTTATTATTTTCTATATTATTACTCGTTTACATTCTTTTTAAGAATTCCGAGCATTATAGCACCGATAACGGATCCAATAAGAAGTGATACAAGATACATAGCTACGTTTCCAACTACAGGGAATACGAAGATTCCGCCGTGAGGAGCCATGAGTGTGCACTTAAATGCCATTGAAAGAGCACCAGCTACGCCTGAACCTACCATAAGGGAAGGAATAACGTGAAGCGGATCAGCTGCTGCAAACGGGATAGCACCCTCTGTGATGAAGCAAAGACCCATGATGAAGTTAACAGGACCTGACTTTCTCTCGCCTTCTGTGAACTTATTCTTGAAGAAGATAGTTGCAAGTGCGATAGCAATAGGAGGAACCATACCACCAACCATAACTGCTGCCATGATCATGTAACCTGTTTCGTTCTGGTTTGCAAGTGCTGCTGTACCGAATACGTAAGCTGCCTTGTTGAGCGGGCCACCCATATCTGTAGCCATCATAGCGCCGAGAAGTATTCCGAGTACTACGATTGAACCACTGCTCATGCCTGTAAGGACATTTGAAATCCATGTATTAAGGGCACCAACAATAGGATTGATAGCGCACATAACAAGACCGATGACAAGGATACCACACAGAGGATAGATTAGTACGGGCTTAATTCCTTCAAGTGCTGCCGGAAGACCATCTGTAAGCTTTCTAATGCAAAGTACAATGTAACCTGAAGCAAAACCTGCAACAAGAGCACCAAGGAAAGCAGAGGGGATGTCACCACCGGGATTAGCAAATGTAGCGCCGGATGCTGCAAGGGCACCGCCTACGAAACCAACTGCAAGACCGGGTCTGTCAGCAATACTCTGAGCAATGAATCCTGCAAGTATAGGAAGCATGAATCCAAATGCTGTACCACCGATTGACTTAAACCATGCAGCAACAGGAGTATTGGAACCGAAGTTGCTGGGATCGATTGAGTAGTCATCAAGCAGGAATGCAATTGCTATAAGAATACCACCGCCGATAACGAATGGAAGCATGTGGGAAACACCGTTCATAAGGTGCTTGTATGCTTTTCTTCCTGCGCTTTCATTATCCATGGAAGAGCTGCTCTTTGAGATTGTGCCTGAATGCTGGTATACAGGAACATCTCCTGAAACCGCTCTGTCAATAAGGTCTTTTGAGTGATGAATTGCATCAGCTGTAGAAGCTTTGATAACCTTCTTGCCGTTAAAGCGGGACATCTCTACATTTTTATCTGCTGCGATGATGATGACATCAGCTGCAGCTATTTCGGAGTCTGTAAGAACGTTCTTGGCTCCGCCTGAACCATCAGTCTCTACCTTGATTGAGTGACCCTGGTCCTTTGCACACTGCTCAAGAGCTTCAGCTGCCATATATGTATGTGCAATACCTGTAGGGCATGCTGTTACACCGAGAAGCTTAAGACCTGTCTTTGAGGGAGCAGGAGATACGGATGCATCAGCATTGTTTTTCTTATCGCGTGCATCTTCCTGTTTGTCGATGAGGTCGATGAACTCTTCGGGAGTCTTAGCCTCAATAAGTGACTTTGTAAATGTCTGATCCATCAGCATTGTCATAAGCTTTGACAATACTTCAAGATGTGTATCAGCAGCACCGTCTGGAGCTGCGATCATGAATAAAAGTTTGCTGGGCTGATTATCAAGTGATTTGTAATCAACACCTGAAGGAACAGTGATGGCAACGAGACCTGCCTTCTTAACAGCTGCTGTTTTTGCGTGCGGAACAGCAATCCCCATACCTACAGCTGTTGAGCCTTTTGCTTCTCTTGCCTCAATTGCAGCTTTAAAATCTGCCTTGTTATTAAGGTTTCCCACCTTGTCATGGAGCGCTACCATTAAATCAATTGCTGCACCCTGATCTGCTGCGGTCTGATTTAAGCTAACCCCATCTTTGCTTAAAAGATCTTTGATTTTCATTTTTCTCCCTTTCTATGCTTAAAGCATGATACTGGGGTAAACCCCAATACATTTGTCCTTATATTGACGAAACATTTTTTATGATATTTATAATGTTTCGTAAATACTGTTTATAAGCTCGCCTGTTGCGAGATCATCTGAAAAAGCAGTAGCACTTCCTGCAGCAGTACCCATATTTAATGCTACCTGATAATCTTTTGTTTTCATGTAGCCTGCAACGAAGCCTGCAACCATTGAATCACCGGCGCCTACGGAATTCTTGACCGTACCCTTGGGAACTCCCACACGGAAGCGCTTGCCATCCTCCGTTATAAGCATTGCACCGTCTCCTGCCATGGAGATAAGAACGTTTCTTGCACCCATTTCCTGAAGCTTTTTCGCATGAGCCTCGATTTCATCATCTGTCTTAAGAACAGTGTTGAACATCTCACCCAGTTCATGATTATTGGGCTTTATAAGGAAAGGATGATATTTAAGAACATTCATCAAAAGGTCCTTGGTGGCATCAACCACAAAGATAACACCTTTATCCTTTAATCTGTCCAAAATGATTTCATATACATTACTTGGAAGAGTGCTGGGAATACTTCCTGCAAGTATCAGCATATCTCCGTCCTTTAAGGTGTCGAGCTTCTGAAGAAGCTGCTCATATGCTGCATCGCTGATCTTCGGTCCCTGAGCATTAATTTCTGTTTCCTGTTCAGACTTGATTTTTACATTGATTCTTGAAATACCTTCATCAAGCATTATGAAGTCAGCCAGAATACCCTTCCTTTTTACATCTCTGACAATCGCTTCGCCTGTAAAACCTGCTGCGAAGCCTAAAGCGGTATTTTCAATACCGAGGTTTTTCAGGATGGTTGAGACGTTGATCCCTTTTCCTCCGAAAAAGCAGTCCTCTGAAACTGAGCGGTTGGTCATGCCTGTATCAAGAGGCTTATCCATGCGGACTATGTAGTCGATTGCAGGATTAAAAGTAACAGTGTATATCATAATATTCTCCCTTCAATAATGAAGTTATAAGGTTCATCTTGTAGAAAAGAACGTCCGGCAAAGCTTTATAGAACGAAGATTATCTACAATACGTAAATGCACATTATGTAAAAAAATCATTGTGCATCGGGATTTCCTAAAACAGCCTTTATTATTGTCTGGTCATTATATTTTTTTGCAGGTTCTTCATCGGTGATTATGCAGCAGCTCCTGAGTTCTGAAAAAGTAACTGAGCTGACAACACCAAATTTCGTATGATCTGCAAGGATATAGGAAAGGTAGGTGTGTTTTATGGCTTCCGCCTTGACCAGTGCTTCATCTACATCAGGGGTGGTAAAACCTGCCTGAACAGATACGCCGTTGGTTCCCATGAAGGCCTTGGTAAAATGAAACTTACTTAATGCCTCGACACAATCAGGACCGATCACTGCTTCCGTTACGGGCTTGATACGGCCTCCGATGATCATTGTAGATAATCCACGCTCCAAAAGTCTTTTTGCATGTACGATACCGTTGGTTATGTACTTTGCATTCTGATTGGTTATGTGATCAATAAGATGGAGGGTGGTAGTTCCTGAATCAATGTAAACAAAATCATTGTCCTGGATAAGTGAAGCGGCATATTCGGAAATTATGTCTTTTTCTTCAGTATTGCGCTGCGCTTTCTCAGCAACTGAGGGTTCAATGGTATTGACATCTCTGGAACTTAAAGAGGTTGCACCTCCGAACACCTTGAGTATTCTGTGCTCGGCATGTAAGGCATTTAAATCTCTTCGTATAGTTGCTGCAGAGGAATCCAATGCATCAACAAGTTCCTGAACCGTAACAACTTTATGTTCTTCAATATAAGAAACGATAGCTGACCGTCTTTCTTCAGTTAACATACGAATTCTCCCCAAAAGTCTTGATGGCGCATAAACAGACATCTTTCGTCGCCTTCTGAAAAAAGGATAACATCACAAATAATCAAAGTCAATCACAGATAATCATTTTAAGAAAAGATTAATAAACAAAAATAATCACAAATAATTGTAAAAAATCACAATTTGTATATTAATTTAATCAAGGAAGTTTAATATCATTATGTAAGTAGTTTAAAAGCAGTGAATTGTAATAAGTAATTTGTTATTTGGAGAGCGGAAACATATGGAAGTAAAAGCAGTTTTATTTGATCTTGATGGAACTCTGATAGACACCGAGAAATACTATCAGATAGTCTGGCCAAAGGCCGTTGAGCACTTTGGGTTTTCCATGACAAGAGAGCAGGCCCTGCAGCTAAGAAGCCTGGGGAGACCATTTGCTCCATTGCGTTTTAAGGAGTGGTATGGAGAAAGCTTTGATTATAATGAGGTAAGAAATTACAGGAAAAAGCTTTTTGAAGAAATTGTGGCAAAGGAAGGGATTGGCATAAAGAAGGGCGCCAAAGAAATCCTCCAGTGGCTTAAAGACAGAGGAATACTGATATCAACCGCTACAGCTACCGATGAAGAGAGAACGACAAGATATCTGGAAAAAGTGGGACTTCTTCAATATTTTGACAAGATATGCTGTGCAACTATGGTCAGGGAAGGAAAACCGCAGCCGGATATTTATTTGTATGCTGCTGAGCAGATTGGCGTTCCAAAGGAGAACTGCATTGCGGTAGAGGATGCACCAAATGGAGTAAAATCTGCTTCTATGGCAGGAATTAAGACGATTTTCATTCCTGATCAGAATGATGATGAAGAAGAGGTAAAGGGACTATACTATAAAAAAATAAATTCATTATTAGAACTCAGAAATATTATAGAAAATTAAGAAATCCCAAATACAATCTTTCTTTACACCTCAGAGCTAATGGCATAAAATAGTAGTATATACGTGATGTCTAGCGATATATATTACTGATTATACAAGGAGCGAGGGGTTCTTATGGATCAGGTACTTACAAACGAACAGATTGACATTTTAGGAGAAATTGCCAACATCAGCATGGGTAATTCCGCAACAACACTCAGTATGATGGTTAACAGGAAGGTTGATATAACCACTCCCAATGTGAATGTCATCAAGAGGAGCGAATCACTAGATGACTATGAGAATACCTGTATATTTGTTCAGATACATTATGTAAAAGGACTTACAGGTAACAACGTGCTAATTCTCAAGGAGAATGATGTAAAGGTCATGACAGATCTTATGATGGGCGGGGATGGAACCAATACCAATTGTGAGATTTCAGATCTTCATTTATCTGCTGCTTCAGAGGCTATGAACCAGATGATGGGAGCAGCTGCTACATCTCTTTCCATGATGCTTGGGGTTCCTACAGATATTAGTACACCTGTTGTCAACAGGATTGATGTCGATAGTATCAAGATTTTTGAGAAGAGTTTTGAAACGGATTATGATAATTTCGTTAAGATTGCTTTCAAGATGACTATTTCAGGTCTTATAGATTCAGTAATGGTCCAGCTCTATCCTGTTCAGTTTGCTCGCGAGATGTGCGATAAATTTATGGCAAAGGAATAAAGATAAGCTAAATGAATAAAGCAGAAGTATTAGAAATAAGGAAACAGTTTACACCCGACAGATGTACGATAGATCACATCTGCGGGTGTTATGTTGATGGGGAAAAGAACAAGAAACTTGTTTTTAAAAAGGCCTTTGGCAGTATTCCTGAGGAAGAAATGTTCAAATATCTGGACATCTTCAAACACACTCTTTCAGGAGTTTTCGGTAAAAGTCTTATTAATTTGGAATTTCCACTTGATCAGGAAGGTGAGGGAGGAACACAGGAGTTTTTGCTGCGCCTTCGTGATTCCCATTTAGAGGATGATGCTCTGATAGATGAATTCTATGACAAAATAATAGCTAATTATTTTGCTGAAGAGAATTATTTCATTATCCTTGTTCATGCGATCTATGATATTCCGGGAATGACACGTGATGGAATAGAGATGGAGGACGCTTCAGAGAATATCTATGATTATATGCTATGCAGTATCTGCCCCGTTAAGCTTTCCAAGGCAGGTCTTGGATATAATGAGAAGACAAATGATATAGAGGACAGATACCGTGACTGGGTTGTGGACGGACCGGCAAAGGGATTTTTATTCCCTGCATTCATAGAACGAAATGCGGATATCCATAATATGCTGTATTTCACAAAAAAGCCTGATGACCTGCAGCCTGAGTTTGTAGAGGCGCTTTTTGGTGGAAGAGCACCCATGTCAGCACCGGATCAGAAGACTCTATTCCAGGCCCTTGTGGAGAACACCATAGGAGAGGAAGCTGACTATGATGTTATGAGGAATATTCATGAGAATCTGAATACAATGCTGGAGGATCATGAAGAGGATGAAGTTACCTTTGAGTTATCAAAGGAGGATGTAAAACATCTATTATCTGACAGCGGTGTTCCTGAGGAGAGAATGAATTATTTTGATCATAATTATCAGGAAATAGTAGGTGAGGTTGAGCAGCCTCTCCTTGCGATGAATATTGCAAATACAAGGAAGTTTGATATTGAAGCACCCAATGTGGTGATTAAGGTTAAGCCTGACAGGGCAGATCTTGTTGAGTCAAGAATCATTGATGGTCGTCAGTGTCTTGTGATTGAAGTGGATGATCATATCGAAGTAAATGGAGTTAATGTTCGTACTTTTATTAAAGAATAATTGATTCATACTTAACAAATTGAACACAATTTATATATATAATATAGGTACAGATAATTAACAAATTGAACACAATTTTTATATATAATATAGGTACAGATAACAGAACCGAATATCGGTTCTGTTTTTCGGTAAAAAAATAAGGAAGGTGAGTAAATGGTTAAGAAAATTCTTGGGGAGTTACATGAATTCAAGCTTCCAAGTATTCTTACTCCCGTGTGTATGATCGGAGAGGTTATCGCTGAGATGATCATCCCGATACTGATGGGACGTATAGTTGATCTTGGTATAAGCGGCGCAGACATGAATTACATAATCCGGACAGGTCTTATGATGATTGTTGTTGCGCTTTTTGGTTTGGCAGCGGGAGTAGGAGGTGCTGTTTTTGGTTCGAAAGCATCTACCGGTCTTGCAAGAAATCTTCGTAAGCGTATGTTTGATAATATTCAGACATTTTCATTTTCTAATATCGATAAGTTCTCTTCAGCAGGACTTGTAACGAGACTTACAACAGACGTTACAAATATCCAGAACTCATATCAGATGATTCTTCGAATGGCTATGAGAGCACCGGCTTCCATGATAATAGCCATGGTTATGTCATTTATTATAAGTCCCAGGCTGGCATCCATCTATCTTATCGCGGTTTTATGCCTCGCTGTTATTATTGTCATAATGTTGAATAAGGCTACCAGATATTTCAAGGAAGTATTTGAAAAATACGATAAGCTCAATGAGAGCGTACAGGAAAATGTCTCAGCCATCAGAGTTGTTAAAGCATATGTCCGTGAGGAATATGAAAAGAGCAAATTCAGAACAGCAGCACTGAATATCTATGAAATGTTTGTAAGAGCAGAAAAAATAGTTACTCTTAACGGACCTGTTATGACTGGTACTGTTTATATCTGTATTATTCTCATAAGCTGGATTGGAGCACATATGATCGTATCAGGAGAGCTTACAACAGGAGCGATGATGAGTCTTCTGACCTATTGTATGAATATTCTGATGAGTCTTATGATGCTTTCAATGATATTTGTTATGATCACCATGTCTCAGGCAAGTGCCAAACGTATCATAGAAGTAATCGATGAAAAGACAAGCATAGATAATCCTGAAAAGCCAATAACAGAGGTAAAGGATGGAAGTATTGCCTTCGAGCATGTCAATTTTTCCTATAATGTGGAAAGCGAGGAGCCTGTTCTTAAGGATGTAAATCTTGAGATTAAGTCCGGAGAGACCATCGGTATAATAGGTGGAACCGGTTCTTCCAAATCAACACTGGTCAATCTTATCAGCAGACTTTATGACGTGAACGAAGGAAGAGTCCTCGTCGGAGGTGTTGATGTTAAAAAGTATGACATGGAAACTCTGAGAAATCAGGTATCTGTTGTACTTCAGAAGAATGTTCTTTTCAGTGGAACAATTTATGAAAACATTCGTTGGGGTGATAAAAATGCAACGGACGAGGAGGTAAGAAAAGCCTGCTGTCTGGCCTGTGCCGATGAATTTATTGAAAAAATGCCAAATGGTTACGATACCTTTATCGAACAGGGCGGAGCTAATGTATCAGGCGGCCAGAGACAGAGATTATGTATAGCCAGAGCACTTCTTAAAAAGCCCAAGGTTTTAATTCTTGACGATTCAACAAGTGCTGTAGATACTGCAACCGATGCCAAAATAAGAAAAGCTTTTGCAGAAGAGATACCTAATACTACAAAGCTTATCATTGCACAGAGAATATCAAGTATTCAGGGATGTGACCGTATTATTGTTATGGATGACGGGCGCATTGATGGTTTTGATACTCACGAGAATCTGCTTGAAAACAATACCATTTACCGTGAGGTTTATGATTCTCAGGTTGGCAGTAGTGGCGATGCGGATTTTGATGAGAAGGTATAACGGAGGGAAGACAGATGGCAGAAGAAAAAATTAAAGAAGTACGCGGTCCGGGACAACGTCCCGGCAGAGGCGCGCCAAGACCTGATATAGAAAATCCCGGTGCCTTGTTTAAGCGGATTATGGGATATGTTTTGAAGGATTATACGCTTCATCTGGTGATTGTGATAGCCTGTATTATACTTACCGTAGTAGCAAGCGTTCAGGGTACTCTTTTTACAAAGACACTTATAGACAGCTATATTACACCGCTTATAGGTCAGGCTAATCCTGATTATGGCCCTTTGGCCAATGCTATAGGACGAGTTGTAATGTTTTATGCGCTGGGTGTTGTTGCGTCCTTCATTCAGGCAAGGCTTATGATTTTTGTAGGCCAGGGAACTCTGAGAAATCTTCGAATAGAGCTGTTTGAGCATATGGAATCATTACCTATTAAGTATTTTGATACTCATGCTCATGGTGATATCATGTCAATTTACACGAATGATATCGATACCTTAAGACAGATGATTTCAATGAGTTTACCCCAGCTTTTAAACAGTGCGATCACTATTGTAAGCGTTTTTGTATCAATGCTGGTACTGAGCATTCCTCTTACAATTGTGACGATTGCAATGGTCGGTGTAACTCTTTTTGTTACAGCTAAAACCACAAAGGTTTCCGGTAAGAACTTCGTTGATCAGCAGAGAAATATAGGAACACTTAACGGTTATATAGAAGAAATAATGACCGGACAAAAAGTTGTTAAGGTGTTCTGTCATGAAGATGAAGTTATAAATAAGTTTGATGAGCTGAACGAAGAACTCTACCAGAGTGCATATAAGGCTAACGCTTTTGCCAACATTCTTATGCCGATTGTTGCTCAGATTGGTAACCTAAGCTATGTTATCTGCGCTATTATCGGTGGTGCTATAGCACTGAACCAGTATTTAGGATTTACCGTTGGCGGACTTGCAAGTTTCCTGACATTTAATAAGAGCTTCTCTATGCCAATCAACCAGGTATCAATGCAGTTTAACAGTATTATCATGGCTCTTGCCGGAGCGGAGAGAATATTTAAGCTCATTGATGAGAAGCCTGAAACTGATGATGGCTATGTAATGCTTGTAAATGCAAAGGAAGAAAATGGACAGATAGTTGAGTCAGAAGAATTCACAGGACATTGGGCATGGAAGCATTATCATAAAGCTGAGGGAACAACTACCTATCAGCCCATGGAAGGTGATGTTACTTTCAATGATGTTGACTTTGGATATACTGATGAAAAGATGGTTCTTCACAATATTCTTCTTCATGCAAAACCGGGACAGAAGGTTGCTCTTGTTGGTTCAACCGGTGCAGGTAAGACCACGATTACCAATCTGATCAATCGTTTCTACGATATTCAGGATGGTAAGATCAGATACGATAATATCAATATCAATAAGATTAAGAAGGCTGATCTTAGAAAATCACTGGGAATGGTTCTGCAGGATACACATCTGTTTACCGGAACAGTAGCTGATAATATCCGTTATGGCAAACTGGATGCAACGGATGAAGAGGTCAAGGCAGCAGCCAAGCTTGCCAATGCCCATGGCTTCATCAAGCGTCTTCCTGAGGGATATAACACGATGCTTACAGGTGATGGAGCTAATCTTTCCCAGGGTCAGAGACAGCTTCTTGCAATTGCAAGAGCAGCTATTGCAAATCCGCCGGTTCTTATTCTGGATGAGGCTACAAGCTCCATTGACACCAGAACAGAGAAGATTGTTCAGGATGGTATGGATAAGCTGATGCATGGACGTACAACCTTTGTAATTGCCCACAGACTTTCAACAGTTAAGAACTCTGACTGTATTGTGGTTCTTGAACAGGGCAGAATCGTTGAAATGGGAACACACGAAGAATTACTTGAACTGAAGCAAAGATACTATCAGCTCTATACAGGTAATAAACCTGATATGGTATCTGCGTAAATAGAAACTTAATTAAAAAACCTTGCTGTTTTATTTGCAGCGAGGTTTTATTTTTTGTATAATAATTTACGCAAAATTAAAATTTTATGGAGGGAAAAATGAAAAAAAGTTTTGTTAAAGCAAAAGCCTTGTTTGCTTTTGCGGTCATGTTTACCATGATGGTTGTTTTGGGGAGTTTCAAGTTGTCAGTATCTGCAGGCAGTAATGAGAAGTTTTTTAATCTGGCGACAAATAATCAGTTTGTGGAAGGTAAATTTACATCTACAAATTCAGCGCAATATCATTATTATACTATTACACTTCCTTCAGATGGATACCTATCTGTTATATGTAAGAACAAAGACATAAATGGACACTGGGGAAGATACATTGAGGTTGAACTTTTTAATAAGGATGCGACCGGCGACTATTTCTTTAGAATGGATCCCGAGAGGGGGAATTCCGCAGAAGAAAGATCAGTAGCGCTTGTCAAGGGACAGTATACATTAAAAATCACTGATGAAGAAGGAAAGGATGGCTCATACATAGTAAAGGCAAAATTCAATGCTGCAGGCAATAATGAGAAAGAGCCTAATAACATTTTTGATCAAGCAATGCAGTTACCGGAAAATACTGAGATTACAGGTTTTTTATGTGCGAATGATGATAAGGATTATTACAAAATAAATCTTACTACAGAAAGAACTATCAGATTATATTTTTCCGGCACCGACAATCAGCATTATTATATCAATGATAACAATTATCTGGAGAAATGGTCTTACAGCTGGGCAAGTGGAGAACATTATACAGATCAGACTCTTCCTGCAGGAACTAATTATATTGTTGTAAAAAGAGCATCTGATACTACATATAAGCTTAAATGGGGGGCAGCACCCATATTCGCAACAGATGTATCTATAGCAGGATCTGAGGAAGTTGCTGTTGGAGGCACAACCGGTCTTAGTGCTGTTATCACTCCTTCTAATGCAACAGACAAGAGAGTGGAGTGGACATCCTATGATACAAGAGTTGCAACTGTAGATGCCAATGGTATTGTAAGAGGTGTGAGCGTTGGTACTACAAGAATCTCAGCAAAAACACTTGATGAAAGTAATAAATATGCAGAATTCGATATCGTAGTTAAGCCCGGTGCAATAGAAAAAGTTAAGGCTAAGGCTAAAAAGAATAAAAACGTTAAGTTATCCTGGAAGAGCCAGAATAATGTTAGTGTTTATCAGTATCAGTATTGTAAGAATAAGAACTTTAACAAAAAGGTTAAGAGTAAGAAAATAAATGGCTACAATCTGAGAACATCAACTGTCAGATTTGCCAAGAAGGGTACATTCTATGTACGTATGAGAGGCCTCTATGATGCTAATGGTAAGACATATTACGGCGATTGGAGCCAGCCTGTAAAAGTAAAAGTGAAATAAAGTATGAAAAAAGCGCAGACAACACAAAATGTGGTGCCTGCGCTTATTTTTTTGAGCACTTACTTTCTCATCAGTTCTTTTGCGAAATCCATGTAATCCAGGCAGGTATTGCATTTAGGAGCATAATCTATAAGCAGTTTTTTTGCCTCCTGGGCTTCTTTTGTCTTAACACATTCTCTTATGATTGTCTTAAAGAGCTTTGTGCCCATCTGCTTTGCAATCTTCTCGATATTGTCTCTGGTTTCGCGCTCTAAGTTAGAGCGACCTGAATATCTGACAAGCAGAAGCCCTGCAATGGAGAGTTCACGATTTTGTCTCTTTTTGACTGACATGATGGTATCATAGAGCTGCTGAATACCCTGCATTGCGTATGAATCTGCAGTTACGGGGATTATTACCCTGTCAGCTGCGATAAGGCAATTGTAAAGGATGACATTCAGAGAAGGAGCAGTATCAATAACTATGTAGTCATATCCCTCAAGCTCATCCAGAGCATCCTTAAGTCTGTAGAATCCCTCAAGATCTCCGTCAAGCATCTTTTCGGCTTTTACAAGAAGAGGGTCGGATGCAACTATATCGCCGTTTTCTGTGTGCTGAATTGCTTCAGAAATTGGAAGCTTATCAGAATCGATGATAACATCATAAAGAGTTGCAACATCCTCTATCTTAGCGTCGTAGGTGCTGCTACTGTTTCCCTGCGGATCAGCGTCAATAAGAAGAGTCTTTTTCTTTTTCCCCAGAATTCCGGCAAGATTGGTTGCCGTAGTACTTTTTCCAATACCGCCCTTTTGATTGGCGACTACAAATATTGTTGCCATAATATGCCTCCCCCTTAGAAGTCAATGCTTCCGTTTATATCATCATTTACCACGTAGAAAACCTTATGATCTTCAGGCTTGATGTAAACATCAACCTTGACTATATCAGATTCATTCACACCTTTGCCTAGAACATCCTCTCTGATTCCGGAAAGGATATCATCTGTTCTGTGATCTGCATTCTCATACTGAACTACAATGTTCTTATGAGCGGTAGAGAAACCACCGGTTGCTTTAACTGCACGTTCTACGCTACTTTTTCTTGCCATCTTTCATAACCTCCCTCGAAATAATACGATTATTGTTTTTTTTGATGGAAAACAACAATCCATTGCTATTGTACCAAATTGTAGGAATAAAAACTATTGGAATTGACTACTCAATTGTATCATTTGTAGCATCATGATATGATAATTTATATAATTTACGAAAAATAATATTTCTATAGTCTTTATTTTATGAATAGAGACACTTGTATTGGCAGGATTTTATGACGTCGTAGATTTATTCAGATTCAAACAATTTGGTAATTATGAATTTAACAGTACACTAATTACATAATGCTTATGGGGGATAAATAAGAACATTATGAAGCTTTCAATAATAGTGCCTGCTTACAATTGCAGTGATTATCTGGAGGAGTGTCTTGATTCAATCCTTGATCAGTTACGGATGATGGCGAGCTGATAATTGTTGATGACGGATCAGATGATGATACTGTACAGATGATTATGAGATATAAAAATGATTCCAGAGTGAAGATTCTGCTTCGGAGTCATGAGGGAGTTTCCGGTGCCAGAAATGCAGGCATAGATGTAGCTGAGGGCGATTATATAGGCTTTGTCGATTGTGACGATTATTTGGAGAAAGATTTCCTTAAAAAAGCTAAAGAACTTATGAATAAAGAGCCGGATTTAATAATATTCGGATTTGAGCGTTGTTTTTTGAATGGAGATTCGCGTTTATCGACAGTTGAGGATCATTTTTATCCTGATATTTCATCCTTTGCGGATGAGTATATAAGGAAAAGAATTATGCTTATATATTCTGCCTGCAATAAATTTTACAATAAAAAAATAATCGATAAGTATCATTTACGATTTGAGACCGGTTTGAAATTCGGTGAGGATCGTATCTTTAACTATGCTTATCTGATGCGGGCACAGACAATTGTCACCTCAAAGCTTATCATGTTCAAATATATGCAAAGAGCATCAGGGTCCATGTCTACATGGTACGTTCCTGATTATTTCAAGCTGGCATACCATTTGCATGAGGAGAAAATGAAATGCTTCCTGACTCTGTCAAAGGGGACAAATCGGACCGAACGCGAGGACTTTGTAAACTACAATTTGCGCAATGTAATAATATATGTGATCAATAGATTTGAAGATAACCCTGAAGAAATGAAGGAAAACCTTCCGCTGATACTGGAAATGGTTTATGGAAAGTCCATCTTGCAGGAAGTACCACCGGAATCATCCTGGGTACATAAGCCCTGTGATAATGAGATAGTATCAAAACTGCTATAGTAAGCGTAAGAATAATTTGCCACTGATTTACGGAATTTTAATATAAATATCACCTCTTTGAAATATGAATTAATATTATAATTTTTATAAGAGACTATGCATAATGGTGCTTGCTCTAAGAAGGAGTTTTATAATGCTTCGATTTTTCATTCCTGAAAATGCTACTGCTATAAATGAAATGATTGATGCTATAAACGGTCAGATAGAAGACTTTTTGAAAATGGAGCCCTTGCAGGATTTACTTGGAATTCTGGAGGTGGACATAGATACTATAGGACAGGTTTGCAACGGAAGACTTAAAGCAAATGGAAAAGTGGTAGAGACGCAGGAACTGGCTTTACCCAAAAAACTGGAAGGTAAGAGAGAGGTTTTATATCCGGTTATTCGGGAACTGGGTTTTTTTGATATCAATAAACCGTTAAGAAAGAAAAACAATCGCATTATTATCCTTGGAGGAAGCCTCACGGCATGCAAAGAGAGGACGGAATATGCGAAAAAATGGATAGATGATTCTACATGTTTTATTGATGGGCTTGCCTGTTATAGACCCATAAATCCTGTAGAGCGAAGTCCTTTGGCAGATTTTAAATGTGACACGGAATTTGGAGCTATGTCTGAGAGCTTTATCCATGTATTCAATCTTGATAAAGCCGAAGTAACAGAAGAATTCAAAGGTGACAGGAATCTCAATAGTATCTCGTGCATAAAAAAATACAGTAAAGATGGAGATTCTTTGGCCTACAGGATTTTTGCCGCGCCATCTACTGAGCCACAGATTAGAAGAGCTGACACTGGAGATACAATTAAGTTCTATATCAGGAACAGTGATAAGAGAAATGCTGAAGATTCATTTTTGTTTGTGACTAATAACAGATATTGTAATCGCCAGTTTATGCAGATTGCTTATTCGATGAAAGAAGAAAAGTATCCAATACATTTTGATGTAATAGGGTGCACTCCTGATGAACGTATAATCCCTGTGGAAAGATATGATCCTTTTCAATTCATACAGGATCTTATAGGCGTAATCGATTGGGCTTATCGTTTCAGAGAAAAAAACTTGAGGGGCGAAAATAATGAAGAATATTCTGGCGAAGTTACAAAGATTTGGAGGCGATGAAGCTAATTCTGAGGTAGAGAAGAAATATCCATTGGACGAAATGTTTACTTTTGCAAAACTCCTGGAATATTTACCTCCACTTATTGTTACAAATATATCTACGCTGCTGCTTGTGACTGTAGACGGAATTGTTGCGGGTAATTTCGTAGGAGACGATGCGCTTTCTGCTATAAGTATTTTTGCCCCGATTGAAACACTTATCGGAGCAATAACTGTAGTCCTTTCAACCGGGGCTTCGGCTGTTCTTAGCAATAGAATCGGTGAAGTTGATGCGGATAGAATTATGCAGGCAAAAAAGACAGTTAAATATCTGTCAGTTCTTTTTGCACTGTTTCTTTCAATAATTCAAATTCCGATAGTGTTTTTCCTGATTGCATCATATCATCTGACAGATGATATGTATGAACTGACAAGAGCCTATGCAACAGGAATCATGATTTCAACTCCGTTTGGCCTTATCTCAACGATTGCTGTCTATCAAATGCAGATCATGGGCAAGATGAAAGCACTTATGAAGCTGGCTTTGATGGAGGGAATTCTTAATCTTATTTTGGATATATTTTTTACAGGCGTGCTTCACCTGGGTGTTGCCGGAACAGGTTATGGAACAGCATTGGCATGTGCAATCAGGTGCATTGTGACAATGGCTTATCTCTACATAGGAACTGATATTTTTAAAACAGGAAATGCCAGGATAAGTCTTGAAGACGCATGGGAGATTATTACAAAGGGATTACCTGATGCTTCATCCATGCTGGTTACCGTTTTGCAGAATTATATTATGGTCAGGATACTGCTAAGCAGCTTTGGTCCGGATGGAGGTGTGATCAAAGGAGTATGCAGCTTCTGCTATACTTTGACCAATGTACTGATGAGTTCTGTTCAGGGTGCGGTTAGACCCATAATAGGTCTTTTTAACGGTGCTGAAAACAGAAAGGGTGTACGTGGACTTATGAGGTGGGCATAATTCTGGTGGTGATTTTATCAGGCACTATGATCGTCTTTTTTGAGATATTCCCCGCAGTTATATTTAATCTTCATGGTGTGGATGAAATTCCGGATGGAGGCTTAACATCTTTACGCATGTATGCATTATGCATTGGAGTATTGGGAGTAAATGCACTTTTCAGATTATACTTTTCGACAAGGGGATTGCAGCATTTTTCAACAGTGCTGACTCTTGCAGGAAACTCCACGATGCCTGTATTTGCTTATATATATAGTATTCTTTTCCCGGCACCCTATATATGGCTGTCATATTTTTCTGCGGCAGTTATTATTCTTATTGTAAATGTTGTTAGATCCATTATCCTTATGAAAATTGATAAAGAAAATGAAAAGGCAGATCAGAAAAGAATTTATCTGTCTGTGGATTCTTCTGATGCTATAAATGCATCCAAGATGGTACAAAATTTTGCCATTACCAACGGATATTCTCTTATGATGGCAAACAGAGCAAGGCTTTGCATGGAAGAGATGGTGGCTTATTCTGTAAACTCATCTAAAAGAAATAATGTCAGAAACCAGATAATGTTTTCTTTTTCGGATGAGGAAGTTCTTTTTACCATGCTGGATGATGGCGCCTGCATCGTGTTTGATGAGGATAAGGAAAAGCAGACGATGATCACGAATAATTATGCATTATTGAAAGCAATAGCAAAATCGATGCAATATCAATATGTGCTTGGACTAAATCATACAGTGCTGAAATTCCGGGAAGAAAGTGCATAAAAAGGTAATTAGCAAAAAGGAAACGATTGGAAGAATCAGTATGAGAAAATCAATCACTTTATTGTCTGTTTGTTTTATGACTGCCATGTCCCTCGCGGGATGTGGCAGTACAAATGCTCCTACGGATGCAGCAACACAGGAAAATGGCGAGGAGAAATCCGACAAAACAAGCGAAGAGAAAACTGTAGAGAAGCCTGCTTCAGAGGCAGCGGAAGAAGTATCTGAAGCAGGTAGTTCCGAAAGCGAAACAGATACTGCCAAGGATGCTGAGGATGAAGAGAATCCTTATGACGGAGGCCCTGACTGGGTAACACTGGCTGATGAGTTTGTTCTTCCCACAAGCCAGATGTGCATAGAGGATGCGGTGTCAAAGTATGCCATTACACTTTTTGACGGTGGTCAGTATCACGATTATGAAGGGGATATCGGGGAGATAATCCCGCAGTACAAGGACAAGGACCTTGACGGCGATCATAAGCCGGATGTGATTAAGCGCGAAGGACAGCACTATGTCTTTGAGCTTACACGTAAAGGAACCTTTAAGACGGATGATTATTCATCAAGCCCCAATGAGGGTGAAGTTATCCAGTTTGCTGATCTTGCCTACAGAAATTTTGATGAGATAGAGATAGTTCACTACACATTCGGAACAGGCGGTTCCAGTGTCTGGGATACAGCAATTTATTCCTGGCAGGACGAAGAGTGGAGAAAATTCCCTATCATTGATAAAGATGGCGTCATCGATTCACATCAGCTTCAGAGGCTTATTGCCAAGGAGACGGGAAAATCTTATGAACCCGGATGCGTAAGAGTTGCAGATATACACATGCAATACATGCTTCTTGATCTGGGAAGCAAAGACGGCGCCGAGCAGACGTATGATTATAGAACGACATACCTGTATATGAATTTCTTTCCGGAATATCTTAGGACTAGCGATTATGAATGTTCCGGGTTAAACGTTGACATGGGACTTATCAACTCATGGCCGTATGAGCTTTCTGGTGATCCGGTAGATCTTACAGGGGATCTTGGTCGCAAGCTAAATATCTATTTGTCCAATTTTTCGGAACAAGGCTATGAAGATAAAGAATGGCCATACACTTATGCTCATTTTGTACTTGAGTGGTGCAGGATAAATGATCCTTCAAGTGTTAAGTTTTCTAATGACAGATATGGTGTTGACAGGGAAAAAATGTTTGAGATTCTCAACAGGTTCTTTGGGACCAATTTTGAAGAGGGAGATTATTACGACCTTACTGTCAATAATCCTTATAACGGAACAGTTGAATATGACGGTAATACTGACTGGTATTATGAGCCGGCTGCGGACGGAGAGATGTTTAGGAATAACGCATTTTCTGTAGTGTCGGATGCTCAGGAGATCAAGGGACAGTATAACCAAAAATTCCTGCGTCTGCCCTTTAAAGTATACAGAATTCCGGCGGAAGAGTATGAACTGCAAGGTATCGATAAGAAGTATTATTCGCTAAGTGCGGACGAAGCAGAAAAACTTGACAGGGAAGGTACACTGTACTATGCAGCAAATGGACTTGCCTTTCTTGAGGAAGTAGAGGATGGATATTGGCTTATCAGCTATAGTGTTTTTGAATAAAAAATTGTATTGATGGGGGCATATGATGAGAAGAAAACTAATATCTCTAATACTAATGTCTACAATTACCTGCTGTCTTTTTTCTGGCTGTGGCAAAACCGATAATGGTGGAGCGCAAACTGAGCAAAAGGAGAGCAGTGTATCTGAAGCTGCGCCTGAAACTTCTACCCCCAAAGACAATTCTGATGAAAAAGAACTGACTGAAAACGAGCCTGCTAAGACTAGCGAGGGGGCACCGGCTCTTTTGCTAAATAGGGCTAGCAGAATTGAATGGAATGATGAGAACAAGCCAATAATTTATCATTATTACAGTTATCTTACCCTTGAAAAAGAATATGCTGCTTCTCACAGTCTGCTTGCAGATAATCTTGATAAGGCAAGAGCTGATATTGAAGCCCGCGAGTACGACAACTATATGATTTCCCTTGAAGAGGCAAAGGAATTTGAGGGCTCTGCATTTGAGTGCAGCTGGTATACGTACCTTCGAAGGTGCGACGACCGATATATAAGCTTTGTAAATGAGTGCCGCAACAGTGGAACTTTTGATTTTGATGCCATTTCTTATTTGGCTCGCACATATAGTGTTGACAGCGGAAAAGAGATAGAGCTTTCCGACATCGTATCTGATGAAGATGCCTTCTTTGACCTCCTTGCAGCAAAGTTAAAAGAAAAGGTTGACGAGGACATGAATGATTACATGGGAGAGCCCTCAAACCTTGATCTTGATGGATTTAAAGACAGAATCAAAAAGAGCCTGGATTTCGAAGATGGCTCATGGACGCTTGATCCCCAGGGAATATCTTTCTGGTTTGACTCAAATGTCTTTTCACTGTTTTCAGCCTCGGCTACTGTATTCTTCTCGGAAGATAAGGATGGGAAAATTTTTAAAGAAGAGCTTGTAAAAGACATTCCGGATGAATGGATAATGCAGATGCCGGATGCAGATATAACCTATTTCGACGAGGACGACGATGGTGGCGTGAATGAAGTAATGGCATTTGAGACAAATGATTTTGATGCGGATGGCGAACACTTTTATATTAGCGGATTTGGGATCAACTATGAAGACGAATCGCCCAGGTATAAGCAGGAAGAAGTAGGCACCTATGACTTTTTCCTTATGCACAAAGATCACAAGAATCTCATTTTAGAAAGCCATTATGAGTATGAAGACGGACTCATAAGCACATATCTGCTTGAAAATGGAAAAGTAAAAGACGGCGAGAAGATATGGGCAGCACTTGAATACAGCTGGGATGAGGCAGGAGCAGCGCAGGAGTATGCTCCATGCTATCTCCCTACAAATATGGATAATATCAGAGTGCTCATCGATGAAGGAACTGAGGCTCATGATATGACATCTGATATCCTCAGTGTTTCCATTGATGGAAAAATGAAACTTGCCAGTGGCAGAACTGATGCCCTTGGGACGGGCGGAGATTCAAGCGCTTCGGCAAATACCCCTGATCCATTAAAGGGCCTGGTATCAGATGACATCCTTAATGCTTTTCGTGCTTCGAACAATGTAAAATCCATATCAATCTATGAAGAAGGCAAAAACCTTGGAAGCTGGATTCAAAAGACCATTGGGAGAGACGTCGGTGAAGATATTCAAAATGAAGGTGATAATATTGGACGCAGTTATGAGTTCTGGTTTGGAACAGATGTAGGCAACAATTTTGAAAGCAACTTCCCAATAATCTATGGAACTTACTATTCTCTGAAGGATTACTACGAGTCTAACGGAATGAGAAGCGTAGAATTCTATGAGGGGATTCAAGAAGAAAACGAGTTTCTTGGCAGTGGTAACCCGGATAATATCACTAATATGTTTTACGATCTGAGGAACTTCGTTACAGACTGTAATAACGTCGTTCGTGATAAAGAAGGAATTGAAGATGTAGGAGCAGATATAGACTATGAAGTAAGCTATGCACCTGTCCTTAACGAGGTGCATAAGGTTGTTACTTCCGGCTATGATTATGATAAGAAATACAAATACATATCTGACGGCCTGATGGAAAAATGCATGTATCCCGGAGATGGTGATCTGTCCGAGGCAGTGGGATATGTACTTGATGATATAAGCGGCGACGGTATCCCAGAGCTTATTATTGGATGCGATGAAGAATATGGCGATTTTCCAAAGCAAAGCTATATTTATAGCGTTTTCTCACTACAGAATGATAAGCCCATCAAGGTATTTGATGGCTGGGCAAGAAGCAGCTATCGCTGGATAGGAGATGACCATTTCTATTATTGCGGCTCAGGCGGAGCAGCGATCACTCTCTTTGGCGAAAACCATCTGAGCAAAGACGGCTTGGAAATCGTCTGGGATGACTTTTATTTCTCGGATGAAAAGGTCGGCGGAGATATTGGACTATATCACAACACTACCGGTATCTTTGATGCAAATGAGTCAGAAGAACTTAATATTTCAGACGGCAAGTTCTGGGCCATGATGGATGATTATGAAAAACAATGCAAACTCCTTTCATGGACTCCTATCGGGAAATATGTTAGTAAGGCAAGCAGTGCAAGTGCCGAGATAACCGCATATGCGAAATTCCTTTCAACTTACATGGAGCATCCTGCAATGTCAAAAACTCTGTCGGAAGAATTTGGAGAAGAGGATAAACCTGAGAGTTTAGACGGAGTGTCTTTTACACTAATTTATGTGGATGATGATGAGATTCCGGAGCTTGCGGTAGCTAATGGAGATGCACCATGGAATCCTGTTCATGTTTTTTCTTATAAGGATGGTGAAGTCAAAGAAAACGGTGAATACTCCATGTATGGGAAGATGTATTATTCTCCGAAAAAAAGATACATTCTTCCTATGTACTACATTCCTGCAGAAAATGCTGAAATAGAAATTTATGGAAGTGATAAAACAATCCCCTTTAATCTTGACAGGGATTCCAAGAACTTCATTTCTCCAAGTGATTACAACAGCATGTTCCTTTCAGATGCAAAAGACATGGAAGATGAGCTCACACGGATGAAAGAGGCTGCGCCACTTGGTCTTACTGCCCTTGGAGCACCAATAATAGATGATTCTTATCTGACAGAGGGTGATATTTTTTTTGAAGGCAAGCACGCTGAGCAGATTCCTGGTATCTGGTATCTAAATACCGAAGATGCTGATGCGCCCACCTGGATAGAGTTTGATACAAATGGAACATTTACAACCCATTATGATGAGCTGGCAGGCGCCACAGTTGGTTATATTGAATATGAGAAGAAGTCACCTCTTCTTGAGGATGGCGGGATTTATTATCTGTATTACTCTGACGGTACAGAATATGATGCGTTTGAAATTGGCCCCGATAAGGAACATGGTTATATAATGAACTTCTTTGGCAGAGTCTATTATAAAAATCAGGAGTGAAAAAATGAAAAGAAAGACGATTTCATCGGCTATGTGTTTGACTGTGGCAGCAGCAATGGCGCTTAATATGTCGGCATGTGGACAGAGCGCTGAGTCAGCAGGTTGCAGTGAAACTGTGACAGAAGAGGCACCATCTGAAAAGCAGAGCGACAAGGATGAAAAAAATAAGGAAGAGGCCAAAGAAGCAAAAGAACCAGTAGCTGAAAAAGCAGATGATGCTCAAAGCGCAGAAGATTTTGACCTATACAGTGCACTGGCAGGAGAGGATTTTGAACTCTCTTCTGTAAATACTTATGATAGCAATTACCGCACATGGATAAAATTTAAGGAGGATGGCTCTTTTAGCGGATCCTTTATCAAAGATTATTATGTGGAATCAGCAGATGGGCAGGCAGACGGGCAGGCCGATGGAAGCTTTACCGGAAAACTAGGAAAGTGCACACAGGTTGATCAGTATACCTGGAAAGCTGATATAGAAGAGCTTACCTATGACGTATCTGCGGATGTCCCGAAGGAGTATTCAAGTGCAAGCGGCCTTGAAGGCTATGATAACGGCTCTACCGAAATGACTTTTCATCTTCCGGGAAAAGATGTAGAGGCGCTTCCGGGGGATGTAAGCTCATGGCTTTTTGGCAATGACTTTGGAGCATATGTGGGCTATGACATGGACTGGGTATTAGATACGCCTTTAGATCTCCCGTTTTATGTTGTATCCACAAAGGATGGCTGCTTCTCGGGAAGAAATGTGTCCGGGAAGAACGAACTGTGCATCATAAACAAGGCTAAACTCCCTGGATTTATAAATCAGGAGCTTACAATAAATCCGGATGGTACCTATACCTGCATTGATGCAGATGAGAATGGAAACATCAAATTCACAAATACCTGCTTCGAATATAACGGATTTGATGTTGACGTAGAGGAGTGCATTAAAAAGATATATGGCAACATAGATTATGAATATATCTCCATATATGGCAATGGCGGCGAAAACGACGAAGATGAGTGGATATACAAGCCTGACTGGAAGTGGCTCAATGGCATGAAGTCCAAGTATGCATTCTGGAGTGTTGGGGAAAATGATAACTATGTCTTCTATCAGGGCAGATTTGTAAGTCCCTATATAGATGATGGCAGGTATGTATTTGCTTACATATTGGAATATCATGGCGCCGGAAAGGCTGTAGATGCGGAGACTGCATCTATGGCATTGGGGTCTCTGTCTTTTTCCGGAAGGAAGGATGAGCTTTCATGTGCCGGAGTAACAGCGGGACAGCCTTACACTGAACTTCTGATAGAATGCATAAAGGGACAGGGACGGAGCATCCTTGGCGACGAAGTAGAGTTTGTACACGAGGGTGAGACTGAAAAGATAGAAAAGTATGGTCTTGACCCTAACGCGTTTTATGATGATTACCAGATTGGCGGCTATGATGGAAAGTTCGAAGAATTCGAACTTGCAAATCAGTGTCCTATCTATACTCAGTATGCACCTGACGGTCTGCACAGGCTTCTTACCCTTGAGGAATTCAATTCTTATGTGCCTGCAAATGATCAGGATGGTAGCAGGCTTATGAATATAGTTCTTGATAAGGATGGAAAAGTAATACTGATCAGTGAACCGTATACGCCATAAAGAGGCAGATAAGCATCCGGAGCTTGAGAAAGTGTATCCAGGCTATGCTGTTGTAAGAGTTGAAGGATCGGCATATAAGCTTGAGCATATTGACATAAAAGGGGAAATAAAATGAATATTTATAAGGAAAGAGAAGGAAGTATATTAAAGGTAAAAATAAAAGGGAGCGTGGATGCAGTTACAGCGCCGGAGCTTGATAAAGCTATTGAAAATGAAATTCCTGATATAACAGATGTTTTAATGGATTGTAAAGATATGGATTATATCTCTTCTGCAGGATTAAGAGTGATTTTGAAAACATATCAGTCTCTTTTGGGCAAAGGGGGTAAAGTAGTAATTGAGCATGTAAAGAGCGAGCTTATGTATATTTTTGAGGATACCGGTTTCATTAAGTTTATTGAGATAAGATGAAGGTATAAACAGGATGAAAAGAATAGTTACAGAAGGTGGACTTAGTAAAAAAATACTGAAGCTAAGTGTTTTTTTAGTATCAACTGTTCTTGTTGCTTGTACAGTGGGAGCGATAAAGAACCAGGAATATATGGATGATAGTTTTATTATGAATGCCAAAGATGTACTGTTTGTTTATACCGATGGACTTAATGAAGCCAAAAACACCAATGACGAGATGCTGGGACAGGATAGAATGCTTAAGGCACTTAATTTGGCAGATGATGATCCGCAGGAACTTATTGTCTCCATGAAAAAGGCGGTAAACGATTTTGCAAATGGAGCACAACAATTTGATGACCTTACAATGCTGGCCATTAGATATAATGGGATTTGAACAGAGCATTTTGTGATGTTCTTTACAAGCTAATTATTTATGGCGGAAAGAAGCGCCCCCTTGTTCAGAAGACTTCATAACTGGAAGGGTCTCATCAAAATTGGCTTTTTCATCATGTGTCACAACGCACCATTCTGTTATTTTAAAAGAAAGGCTGTCAGTCGAGTCTGCTCCTGAAGCCTTAAAACTCACATCAAGAGTCTGGAAGTCGCTTAGAGGGATGCTTTTTTTTAGCTCTGTATCTTTATCCATGGAATAAAAAGAAGGATCATTTTCTGCTATAAAACCATTTGCTTCATGGCAGGCTTCAAAATAGGAGATAGACCTTTCAAACATCTTTTTGCTAAGGATATAATCCGCCCTTGAATTGACCAGCGCCAAAGCTGCAAAGGATATCAGACTAAGCACCAGAAAAATGAGCAGAATCGATGCCGCTCCGATATGGGTACTGTAGATAGGTCTACGCTTCATCTGTGCTATCCTCCATTGTTCCTATATAGAAATCAACGTATCTGTCAGAAATAACCCGTGAATCATTGTCTTTTGGAATCTGATCAATGATCGTGGAATCCTCCATTTTTAATATGGCAATTTCTCCAAGCAGTGCATTCCCTTTCATGCGGGAGGTATCTGCGGAAGTGTCAGAATAAACCTCTGACGAGGGCAACTCCGAGATACATAAAAGGAGTTCGTATTTTGCATTATCCAAAGCTCCATTACCTGCGGGATAGCTTATAAGCTCAAAATCTTCATCAAAAAACATTACCAGAGTACCTACTTCCGGATTGTTTTCGTAGGAAACAAGTACGATGGAACTGTCCAGGAAGAAGTCGGATATTTCCTTCAGGCTCCCATATTTTCCGTAAAAAACTTCAGAGATGTTTTGCGTCCAAAGTATTGAATTGTTCATCTCGACTGAAGCTTCTGACAGGCTGTGTGACTGCACAAAAAGCTGGACACAGATTGCCCCTGAAATCGAAAAGAACAGGATGGCTATGATGAGCTCCATAAGGAATAGGCTCGTTTTGCTGTGCATTTCTTTATTCATTAATCTTCTTGTGCTCCTGATCTTCTGGTGGTTATAAAGGTAAGCTCCTCACCATCTGTTAGTATTATTGTTATGAGAAGTATGTTTTCACCCTTAGGAGTAAGGACCATATCATCTATATCCATGATCTTCTGGCCGGATTCCGGTGGAAGATCTCCCGCATCGGCCCTGGCGAACAGTTCCATAAGCGCACCCTCATATTCATAGAGGTAAGTGACATAGTTCTCTGAGTCTATGGTGGTGTCTATTCGAAGGGCGCCGGATTTATTGAATGTGGAAGAACTGATATTGCCCGCTCTGTCACATTGTCTTAGCTTTTCTGTGATGTAGGCATAAGCCGTACGTCTGTCATAGTTTTTGGAAAGGGTATCAACACCTCTTTTATATATGCTCGATCCAAGGGCAATAAGCATCAGGGCTCCCATCGCAAACAGGAACAGGAGAGCTATAACAAAGAGCATATCTATGGTATGTCTGCTTTCGAATTTCTTCTTCATCGATCTATACCTAATCCCTGTTTTCCAACGTATAAAATGGTCACGTCGGGATAAATGTTAGCTGCAATCGGACGGTAATCTACGAAAAACATGTTTTTGTCATAGACAAGTCCGTAGTGAACCTCCAGATAGTTAAGGCTTGGCGGATAGATGCCTTCAATGGAGTAGCACTGTACTATATCGCGCTCAATAGCCATGTGAAGGGCATTTTCCTGCTTTTCAATGGTGCTGGTGCTTATCTGCTTTACGCCAAAGTAGAAAATAACAATTAGTAAAATAATTGTGGCAGTAGGTAACACAAATCCTAAAAGTCCAAGTATGAAATTATTCTTTTTCTTTAAAGAAATTTCTTCCATGTTTTTATCCTATTGATGACATTATTCCCATTAGCGGCAGTATAACTGACAAAAGAATCAGTCCTACTATAAGAGAGAGAATGATAACAAGCGTGGGTTCAAGGATCGAAATAAAGTTATACATTTTTCTCTGGGTCTCGTCTGAATATTTCCTTGCAATCTGCTGCATTACTGTTTCCATTGAACCTGACTGAAATCCTATGGCAACCATACGGGAATAAAATCTGTTTAAAATGCCTGCTTTCAAAAGAGCTTCGGGAAAGTTGTCGCCATCTGCAATAAGTGCTCTGCAGGTATCGATTTTGGCTGACATTTCATCATATTCAACGAGCTTGCTGACAAGGCGAAGACCCTCATAGGTATCCATTCCGCTTGAAAGAGTCAGAACCATGCCGTTGGCAAATCTGGCAGTGGATATTTCGCTGAAAATCTTTCTGATGGGAGGTATGTGCATGCCAATGGAGCGAAAGGCGGCACGACCTCCTTTTGTTTTTACAAAAAATATGCAGACCCCGGCAAATATCACCATTAGAATTACAAAGACTATGGAATAGTTGTTTAAAACGCTTCCGATTGTCATAAGGGATCTTGAAAATGCATTCATACTGGTTCCAAGCTGTGCAAATACCTGGCTGAAGATCGGCAATACCTGGGTTATAAGGACAAGTATTACGACTATCATCATGCCAATCATGATAAGAGGGTAGGATATGGCGCTGCTGATATTATTTCTGATGGTGTCCTCCTGCTCGTAGTAATCTGCCAGAGATTCCATTACCAGATCCAGATTTCCTGATTCTTCGCCAATGGTGACCATATGAATTACATAGCCCGGGAAAACACCTGTCATCTGAAGTGCAATATGGAATTTCTCACCTGAACTCAGAATCTGGGAGATAGTCATTAGTGTGGAATCATCCCCATCAAGCTTAAAGTCCTGCAGCATTATTTCTATTCCCTCAAGCGGGGCTATTCCTGCTTTTATCAAAAGGGCCATCTGTCTGCAAAAAACTGAAATTTCATAATCGGATAGAGCTTTGGCTGTCCGCTTTTCCATTTTGTTTTCTCCTTAATACACTAAGCTTTTTAGTAAATGTATTTCGTTTTATAGTTCTCACCATCACCAATGAAATTTGCCAGTTTTTCCTTTTCGGTGGTTGATGCAAAAGTCGGATCCATTAACGACCATTCTTTTCCGTCGAATCTTATCATTCCGTTGATCCAGCCAATATCAGTTATATAAGTGCTTATCCAGGCGTGGTAAGCAGTTCCCGCGTATCCAACCTCCATTCTGGTAGGAATTTTCTGGGATCGGAGCATGGCGGTCATGAGAACGGCGTAGTCAAGGCATATACCTTTTCCTGTTGTAATTACTTCATCAATATCAGGTATATATCCGCTTTGTACGCTTTCAGCTTCTTCATAATCATAGCTGAGGCTGCTGATAATGGCGTTATAGACGGAAGATACAACGTCAAGATCATGGTTTGCAGTGTATGATAGATATTCACTGTAAGCTATGGCCTGATTGCCCTCATCAAAATTTACATACTGATTCGGATATAGGAAGGGCAGGAATTCGTCGTTTATGTTCACGTCAATTTTTTGAGAAAAAGCTGTG
This sequence comes from Butyrivibrio sp. LC3010, assembly GCF_000424385.1. Lineage (GTDB taxonomy): Bacteria > Bacillota > Clostridia > Lachnospirales > Lachnospiraceae > Butyrivibrio. The sequence goes on from NZ_AUJU01000026.1 coordinate 72,430, forward strand.
ACATATTGGGTTGCAACCAGGTTTTCATATACGCATACAAGATATGTTCCGTTACCTGCCTGAAGAGGAAATACCTCATTCTTACCTCCGCCTGTTGCGAGATTGTAGGTGTATACAATTTCGTCAGGACCTGTGATGCGAAGCTTGACCTTGTTTGAATCTCCTGTGTAGCGAATGACCAGGTATCCATCTGAAGCATTTGTGGCATCTACGATGGCAAGATCATTTTTATAAACAACTTTACCGCCTGCCAGGGGGTGCAGGCACACCGGAGTATTGTCACGCAGCCCTTTTGTGAGTGTTGTTACGTCATAGGAAGCCCTGTTTGCCATTGCCTTAGCTGCGCGTTCCTTATCAGGATCAATCACGGGACCGCTTGGAAGCGCAAACAAAAAGACAGGGAAAAATATGACGATCACCAGCAGTGCTATTGAAATGAGAATGCTTACCGTGTAGTGATCAGGCCTTCTTTTTGCGCAGAGCATCTTGCCGGCATTTTCATCTGAAAGAAAGCAAGCACCCTTTCCTGCAGAGTGAAGCACGTCAAAAAGGATTGAAGTGGCATCAGTGTCCGCTATATGAAATTTATTCTTCCTGCTTTTGATAAAATTCATATCTTAAATTCTCTGTAGTGTTCGCAGTTTTGTCATGTGTTCTCTGGCAGAAGTCAGTATTTCAAGTACAAATTTATTTCTGATATGCAAAGCATTTGCGATTTCTTTTTCTGAAAGTCCTACAAAATCATGAAGGAAAAAAATTTCCCGCTCTAAAAATGATAGAGATAATAGTTCCTCCGGGTGCAGGAGAGAATACAGATCCATTCTGGCGTCCTCGATAGCTTTCTCGTAACAAACATCAAAGGCTATGCGTCTTAACCACGCAATAAATAAAGAAGGGTCCTTAAGCTTTATGATGTTTTTTAGCGCAACGGAGTATATCTCGGTCACAGCCTGCCTGCTCTTTTTATCATCACTAAGAATAAGCCTGCAAAAGTTGTAGGTATCATCTACGGTTAGCTGATATAGCTTTACAAAACATTCCGAATCATCATTCCATAGACCAACAACAAGTTTTTGAATTGTATTTGTGTCAGCTTTATTAAACATAGGCCTTACTCCGGATACGATAAAATCTTTACATTAGACTGAAATTCCATGTAGGCGCTGGTAATAAGCGTATAAAAATGGTCTGCTTTAATGTCACTTTCCAAAACGGCAGAGTAGGAAAGCTCTATAGGAAGCTCCGGAGTGATGATGTTGTGATTATGGATGCGTCTGCCAAGTTCATCCAGAAAATATGAGAGTGCAGTATCATCACAGTTTTCTATTACAACCAGAAACTCGTTCCCACTGTTTCTTCCTATCAGCCCATACTGGGTGCCAACAGATTCCAAAAGTGCACAAAAATCGGAAATAACCCTGTCACCACCGGTGCGTCCGCTCTTTTCATTTATCTGTTTTATGTTGTTAAGAACAAGAAGAATCAGTCCCAGGCCTTCGATTTTCTCGGGAGAGTCGTATTTTTGCGAAATCCTGTCTATGCTATATCTGTTCGGAAGACCGGTAAGCTTATCGAGATACGACAAATCATTTAATTCCCTGACCACTTCTGAATTCTTCTTTAGTAAGATCAGATCAAATAAAATAGAAAGTAAGCTAATGATCAGGCATAGCCAGGTCACTACGAACGAAATAGTAAAGAATATGTTTTTTAAAATCTGACTGCGGAAATCCTGATCAATAATAAGAATGAAAAGGTAAACAAAAACAAGTACCACGAGAATAGCCAAAAATATGGACTTTGTTTTGCGAATTTTCCTTACAAGCTTTGGTCTGTAGGTCATCAAAATCCCCCTTTGATGGCATAAAATGCACATTTTCTTGAATTAATTATAAGGATAGGTTCTTTAAAAAAAATGCATTAACCATAAACTAAGAATAAAGTTAGGGTAAAATCTTAGGAAATTAAAACAAGGACAAAATGTGATTTAGTATAATGAAAAAGAGGTGAAAGAAATGCTGATCTTGACTTTTATAATTCTGGTGATAGTGATTTTAATAACACTCGTGGCATATCTGTATATAAATGATTGCATGAGGCTTCAAAGACGCCTTTTAAAGCTGGGAGTCTCTAAAAGTGAGCTTTTGTCTTTTAGAGACCGTTTTTCTGTCATCCATCTAAAGGAACTTTTATACGAAAAAGAGACCGAACTTGCTGAGGAGTGCTTTTTGACGGTCGAGAAGGATATTTAGATTCCTGAATCTCCCTGGAAATTCAGGAATTTAAAGCTTTATGTATTTTGGATCCCTTTGACTAAAGGTGGTGTAGTACTTAAAACCGCAGGATTTTACGAGTTCTACTGCTGTGTCAAATCCCAGGGCCACATGCTCGGGCTTATGGGCATCGGAGCCAAAAGTCAGTATTTCACCGCCCAGCTCATGGAAACGGAGCAGAACATCCCTGGAGGGATTTGTATCACCTAAAGATGGCTCAGAATAAAGGGACTTGGAGTTTACATCAAGTCCTTTTCCTTTGTCTATCAGTGTCTTTAGAATCTCATCGATTAGATCGCTATAGGTTTTGTAATTGTAATTGCGATTCAGAGAAGGAGCGTAACGGACAATATAATCCAGATGTCCTAACACATCGAAATCGTCAAATAGCTGAATGTTCTCCAGTGTTGATTCAAAAAACTCAGTAAAAGCCTCTTTTTCACTGCGATTTTCATAATAATCGGAATAGTAAGGATCCTTGCCGTGACAAAGGTGGTTTGATCCTATCACAAAATCAAAAGGATACTTTTTTACATATTGTTCATTTTGAAAAACAATTTGAGGCTGTAAGCCAAGCTCAACGCCAAAACCAATATTGATGAGTCCTGCATATTTGTCCTGAAATACTCTGATTTCTGACATGTAGCTTTCCGTATCAAGGTCGTATGTGCCCTCGGGAATATCCTCGGTTACAGGATAATCCATGTCCATATGCTCTGTTATACATATGGAAGAGAGGCTTTTTTGCAGGGCTTTTTCTATCATCATCTCCATGGGAGCATCAGAATCACCTGAGTGATGGGTGTGCATATGAAAATCTGCTGGTAAAGTTTTTGACATAATTATCTCCGGCTGAACGCTTTTTCTTTTTGGGCGCTCGTAAATTGTGTGATTAAAATAACGGTAACTTCAAATTTTTGAATTATTTTATCACAAAAATATGTATTTGTTGGACTTTTGTTGGACAGGGATTTATATAATAAAAAAGAATTTAAAACCTCCCATTTAAAACCTTTTTTCTTCATTCAAAAGCGGCAGGACCCGGATAATCCGGATTCTGCCGCACCTTTTTTATCCTAAAGGAAATGCCGTTGGATTTCTATGAAATAAAAAATATGCAGCATTTTTTCTGATATTGCAGAGAGGGCACTCCAAATTCAGAGGACTCCGAGAGAGTAATTATTTTTTCCCCTTTGCAGATGTATCCTGAGGAAGTTCAACCCTGAAGTATTTAACATTGGTGGTGAGTTCTTCAGCAATCTTCTGAAGGTCTTTTGCCTGATTCACAACGGATTCCATGTTGTTATCAAGCTGCATCAGTGAAGCACTGGTTTCCTGAGTGGAAGCAGCATTTTCTTCTGAGATGCTTGATAGTGATTCAACAGAATTAAGAATGTTTTCCTTATCTGAGTTCATTGTTTCAACAAGCTCAACTATCTGTTTATTTCCTTCTTCAGTTTCGCGTAAGAGACTAAGCATCTGATCGAAGGATTCACTCATTTCTTCTAGAGCGATTGCTTCATTACTTATAGCTGCCTGGATGCTTTCTGTCAGTTCCCTGTTCGTATTTGAGTATCCAGTGATTGTTGATAGCATATTGGTAATCTCTCCTGCAAGGCTGTTGGTATTACCGGCCAGGTCTTTGATGTTGTCAGCAACAACTGCAAAGCCCTTTCCTGCTTCACCGGCTCTGGCAGCTTCAATAGAGGCATTGAGAGCAAGGAGGTTTGTCTGGCTGGCTATGGAAATAATGGATTCAGCAGCAGTCGAAATCTGTGCGACAACATTTGCTGTTTCATTAACAGAATTAGCAACCTGCGTTGCCATCTCATCATTTTTCTGATCCTGAAGCTTGATTTGCTCAAGCTGTTCCTTGACCTTTGTCGATTCCTCATAAACTTTGTTTCCTCTGTCAAGATTGGCAGATGCAGATTCAAGGACATTATCAACGGAAGAACCTATATTAATAGTGATGGTTGATGTGCTCTGTACGTCTTCAGCCATGGCAGTTGCGCCGGTTGCAAGATCATTAACTGCAGAACTGATATCGTTAGTGGTCTTCTGTGAATTGGTAATTGAGTCTTTTGCAATCTCAGCCTTGGTATTCACGGAATCAGCATGATTTATAACTCTGACAAGAGCATTTCTTAAGTCGTGACGCATTGATTCAAGACTGGATGTTATATCGTTGAATTCCTTAATAAAACTATCCGGTTTCATATGGGTTACAAAGTCACCACTGGAGATATTTGTAACATCCGCAGATATTTTTCTGACACTTTTCAGCATATTAATAATTGTATAAATTGTAAGGAGCATAAGAATAACAGCAATCACGCCAAAAATAATGGATGAAATAAGGATCTTTTTATTAATATCAGAAGTGTTGCTGGCTTCTTCCTGGACAGCCCATACTTCCACGAGGTCAGTCATTTTGCTCAGGTAATCTCTGGAACTGTTAAAATGGACAGCCCATTGTTCAATGTCGCCCTGACCACTTGCTGCATCATAGTCTGATTTCCACGCATTAAAGTCCTGATAGAAAAGATCATGATACTCAGAGAATGTCTTACCGGAATCATCCTTCAATATGGACCATAGATAAGTGTTACTCCTGGCTATGGCTGCTGCGGAATCAACTCTTTCTTGTACCTGGGAGGTATTGTCTTTGATGTCACTTATATATGAAGCTATCTGATCTTCACTTACATAGGTAGAGAAAGCAAGAACATTAGTGCCTGCCAGCATCGCCTGATAAAAATCTCTGTCTGCATTTATCAGTGTTGTACTGATGGTGTAGAGATTGTCATAATACATATCCTTGTCTGTTTCAGCAACACTGTGCATTTGAAGCCCGTAATAAATAACGGAAGCAACAAGAGCTATGATCAGTGGAAGAGTGACAATTAATAATACAGCAACAACGCTTAAATTCACTTTTTTGTCTTTCATTGTACATTACCTCCTTTAGTGTAATTATATAGCGTGAATTTAGATGGTACTTGATAATTCACTAAATTTCATATTAATTTAATTTTTATATAAAATATCATATGATGATTTTATTTCTTTGGCCTGATTTTTTTATCTGCCTTTTATATGGAAGAGGATTTTGTTTTTTGAATATTTTATGTTTTTGACTAAAGATTACTTGAAAAAATCCAAGAAGTTAGATAAAATGTATTTGCTGTCAAATTTTTGACAATCACTTTGTAAAGAATTAGTAACAGCAAATATAATATTTTTAATCATTTTAGGAGGACTTAAAATGGCAGTAAAGGTAGCAATTAATGGTTTTGGCCGTATCGGTCGTCTTGCATTCAGACAGATGTTTGAGCACGAAGGAACAGAGATCGTAGCAATCAACGATCTTACAGATCCTAAGATGCTTGCACACCTTCTTAAGTATGACTCTTCACAGGGTAAGTACAAGTATGCAGATTCAGTTTCTTACGGTGATGATTCAATCACAGTTAACGGTAAGAAGATCACAATCTACAAGGAAGCAGATGCTAAGAATCTTCCTTGGGGTGAGATCGGCGTAGACGTTGTACTTGAGTGCACAGGTTTCTATACATCAAAGGCTAAGGCACAGGCTCATATCGATGCCGGCGCTAAGAAGGTTGTTATTTCTGCACCTGCTGGAAATGATCTTCCTACAATCGTATATAACGTTAACCACGAGACACTTACAGCTGATGATAACATCATCTCTGCAGCTTCTTGCACAACAAACTGCCTTGCACCTATGGCTAAGGCTCTTAACGATTTCGCACCTATCCAGTCTGGTATCATGGCAACAATCCATGCTTACACAGGTGATCAGATGATCCTTGACGGACCTCAGAGAAAGGGTGACCTTAGAAGAGCTCGTGCAGGCGCTGTTAACATCGTTCCTAACAGCACAGGTGCTGCAAAGGCTATCGGCCTTGTTATTCCTGAACTCAATGGCAAGCTCATCGGCGCTGCTCAGAGAGTACCGGTTCCGACAGGTTCTACAACACTTCTTTTTGCTGTAGTTAAGAGCAGCACAGAAGTTACTAAGGAAGCTATCAATGAGGCTATGAAGAAGGCTTCTGATCCTGAGACATTTGGTTACAACGAAGATGAGATCGTATCTTCTGATATCGTTGGTATGACATTTGGTTCACTCTTCGATGCAACTCAGACAATGGTTAACAAGATTGGTGACGACCTCTATGAAGTTCAGGTTGTTTCATGGTATGACAACGAGAACTCTTACACATCTCAGATGGTTCGTACAATCAAGTACTTCGAGAAGTTCGTTAAATAATTATTCTGCGAGTTTTTCGAGAGCACATAGTGCTCAGATGGTTGATTGAACGCATAATGCGTAAGATGAACTTTCTTAATAATAACCAGAGTATGTATATTTAAGAGGGTCCGGTCCGTTTGGACCTGGCCCTCATTTTTTTAGTAAATTCGCAAGCGAAATTCTTATTTTATTTAAGGAGGAATAATATAATGGCACTTAATAAGAAATCTGTAGATGATTTCAATGCAAAGGGCAGAAGAGTACTTGTTCGTTGCGATTTCAACGTACCTCTTAAGAACGGTGAGATCACAGACGAGACTCGTATCAATGCTGCACTTCCTACAATCAAAAAGCTTATTGCTGATGGCGGCAAGGTAATTCTTTGCTCACATCTTGGTAAAGTTAAGAATGGCCCCAATGAGGGTGAATCTCTTGCTCCTGTAGCAAAGAGCCTTTCTGAGAAGCTTGGTAAGAATGTTAAGTTTGTAGCTGACTACAATGTAACAGGTGCTGATGCAACTGCTGCTGTAGAGGCTATGGGTGAGGGTGATGTAGTTCTCCTTCAGAATACACGTTTCCGTGGCAAAGAAGAGACAAAGCCTTCAGATGCAGGCGAAGCTTTCGCTAAGGAACTCGCAGATCTTTGCGATGATTATGTATGTGATGCTTTTGGTTCAGCTCACAGAGCACATGCTTCTGTAGCAGTTGTTACAAAGTATGTTCGTGAGAAGGGTGGCAACTGTGCAGTTGGTTACCTTATGCAGAAGGAAATCGACTTCCTTGGAAACGCAGTTGAGAATCCGGTACGTCCTTTCGTAGCTATTCTTGGTGGCGCTAAGGTTGCTGATAAGCTTAATGTTATCAATAACCTTCTTGAGAAGTGCGATACACTTATCATCGGTGGTGGTATGGCTTACACATTCCTTAAGGCTAAGGGATATGAAGTTGGTCTTTCACTGGTAGATAATGAAAAGATTGATTATTGTAAGGAAATGATGGAAAAGGCTGAGAAGAATGGCAAGAAGCTTCTTCTTCCTATCGATACAGTTGTATCTGCAGGTTTCCCGGATCCTATCGACAATCCTGACATCGAGACAGCAATCGTTGAGTCAAGCTCAATTCCTGCTGATAAGGAAGGTCTTGATATCGGTGTTAAGACACGTGAGCTCTTCGCAGACGCTGTAAAGAGTGCTAAGACCGTTGTTTGGAACGGACCTATGGGTGTATTTGAGAACCCTGTACTTGCAGAAGGTACAAAGGCTGTTGCTAAGGCTCTTGCTGAGACAGATGCTACAACAATCATCGGTGGTGGTGATAGTGCTGCTGCAGTTAACCAGCTTGGTTTTGCTGACAAGATGAGCCACATCTCTACAGGTGGCGGTGCTTCTCTTGAATTCCTTGAAGGTAAGGAACTTCCCGGAGTTGTTGCAGCAGATGATAAGTAATTACCTGGCGAGGTATTTCGCGCCTGGTGTACTACTTAGTTCTCTCTAGCGCTAGCGAGAGCAGAACTTAAACAATATATTTAGGAGGCATATAATGTCAAGAAGACGTATTATTGCCGGCAACTGGAAGATGAACATGACACCTTCTGAAGCTGTAAAGCTTGTTGCTGAGCTTAAGGATTTAGTTAAAAATGATGATGTGGATGTAGTTTATTGCGTACCTGCAATCGACATCGTTCCTGTAGTAGAGGCTGTTAAGGGATCAAATGTTAACGTTGGTGCTGAGAACTTCTACATTGAAGATAAGGGAGCATTTACAGGTGAGATTTCTGCACCTATGCTCGTTGATGCAGGTGTTAAGTATGTTATCATGGGACATTCTGAGAGAAGAGATATCTTCGGTGAGAATGACATCCTTATCAATGCAAAGGTTAAAAAGGCATTTGCTGCAGGTCTTACACCTATCCTTTGCTGTGGAGAGTCTCTTGCACTTCGTAAGGCTGGTACTTACAAGGAGTGGATTGAGAGACAGATCACATGGGATCTGTCAGGCGTAACAGCTGACCAGGTTAAGAAGCTTGTTATCGCTTACGAGCCTATCTGGGCTATCGGAACAGGCGAGACAGCAACAGCTGATCAGGCTGAAGAAGTTTGTGCTTTCATCCGTGAGCTTATTGCTAAGCTTTATGATCAGGCTACAGCTGATGAAGTACGTATTCAGTATGGCGGATCAATGAATGCAGGCAATGCAGCTGAGCTTCTTTCAAAGCCCAACATTGATGGTGGACTTATCGGTGGAGCATCACTTAAGCCTGATTTTGGTAAGATCGTTAATGCTTAATTGAGAATCTAAGCATATTTTGAAGAGCCAGTGTCTGGATAAACGGACATTGGCTTTTCTGATTTAAGCAGAGCACTTAGCGAGATTTTTGGCTTCGTGTGAGCTTGATGTTATTAAGAGGAGTATGAAAATGTCTAGAAAAAGAATTGTTGCAGGCAACTGGAAGATGAATATGACGCCTGCAGAAACAGTTGGTTTTATAAGTAAGTTAAAGCCTCTTGTTGAAGATGCGGAAGCAGATGTTGTTGTTTGCGTCCCGGCAATAGATATCGTGACTGCAATCACCGCTACCAGAGGCACAAATATCATGATCGGCGCCCAAAATATGCATTTTGAAGAAAGCGGTGCCTACACCGGAGAAATCTCTCCTGCAATGCTTGAAAGTGCAGGGGTTAAGTTTGTAATACTTGGTCATTCTGAGAGGCGTGAATATAATAATGAGACAGATGCAGAGATTAATAAGAAAGTTATTAAGGCATTTGAGCATGGTATAACACCAATTCTTTGCTGCGGAGAGACACTTAAGCAAAGAGAACTTGATCTGACAGAAGACTTTATCAGAATGCAGATAAAATCAGCACTTGCAGGTGTATCTAAAATAGATGTACAAAATATGATCATTGCATATGAGCCAATCTGGGCAATCGGAACAGGAGAGACTGCTTCATCTGAGCAGGCTGAGGAAGTATGTAAGACAATTCGTAAGTGCATAGAGGAAATGTATGATGAGAATACTTCTGATGCAGTACGTATTTTGTATGGCGGATCCGTTAATGCCTCCAATGCAGCAGAGCTTTTTTCACAGCCCGATATAGATGGCGGACTTGTGGGAGGCGCATCACTTAAACCTGATTTCGGTAAAATCGTTAATGCTTAGATTTCTGTTTTTCATCAGGAAAACGGGAATCGTATTGGATCAGGTTCTTGCAAAGCAAGGATTCCTTATGAATTGTTTAAAGGATTGATTCATAGATGCTTTTCCTTTTTTGGGTGAAATTAATACTTACTTTTAAGAGAGGCTTTTCCACCTCTCTTTTTTGTGATATATTTTGTATGGCTTGTGCAAAAACCAAAAGTACAAGTATATGTTTATATTTTGGAGGAACAAAAACATGTTGGAAAAAGTTTTTAGGATCACCAAACATAATTCCACGGTGAGAACGGAAATTATTGCAGGTATTACAACATTTATGACAATGGCGTATATCCTTGCTGTTAATCCGGCAATCCTGTCAGATTCAGGAATGGAATTTGGCAAGGTATTTGCTGCTACTGCAATAGCATCAGCAATAGCATCCTTTGTTATGGGATTTACGGCAAATCTTCCGTTTGCTCTTTCTGCAGGAATGGGACTTAATGCCGTGTTTTCCTATACCGTATGTATTGGCATGGGATATTCATATCAGTGGGCATTGTCAGCAGTATTCTGCGAAGGTCTTGTGTTTATAATCCTTACTGTTACAAATATCAGAGAAGCAATCGTTACCAGTATTCCTGATAACCTGAAAAAAGCTATAGGTTCCGGTGTCGGTCTTTTTATTGCATACATCGGTTTGAAAAACTCAGGTATTATTATTGCGGATCCCAGCAATCTTACAGCACTCAATCCTGAGTGGTATAAGGGCGCTCCGGTAGTTGCTATTATCGGTATCATTATCACAGGATTCCTTCTTGCAATCAATGTAAGAGGAGCACTTCTCATTGGTATGCTGATTACTACTTTAATCGGTATTCCTTTTGGTGTGACAACTTATGCAGGTGGAAGCTTTACTCCTCCGGCACCTTACTTCTGTGAGTTTGCTTTTGCTGAAATTTTCTCAAACCAGAAGACACTACTCGATTTTATAACAGTAGTATTTACATTCCTTTACTTTGATATGTTTGATACAGTTGGTACACTTATTGCATGTGCAGGTAAATCAAACATCATAAGAGAGGATGGATCAATTCCTAACGCAAAGAAAGCACTTTTGGCTGATGCTATAGGCACAACTGTTGGATCAATACTTGGAACATCTACCGTTACAACATTCGTAGAGAGTTCAGCAGGTGTTGCAGAAGGCGGACGTACAGGACTTACTGCAGTAGTTACAGGAATTATGTTCGTTATTTCACTGTTTCTTGCACCCTTGTTTGGATCAATCCCTAGTGCAGCTACAGCTCCTGCTCTTATCATAGTAGGTGTTATGATGATATCTCCTATAAAGAGCATTGATTTTGATGATTTAACAGAGGCTATTCCGGCATTTATCACCATCATTTTCATGATATGTGCTTCAAGTATTTCTGACGGAATCATGTTTGGTGTACTGTTCTATGTAATCATCAAGATGCTTTCAGGAAAGTTCAGAGAGCTTCACTTCACAACATATATTGTTGCAGCTCTGTTTATCCTTAAACTGGTAGTTGATGTTATAGCATGACTTTTTGTGGGCAAAAGCGGAAATCGCCCACAAAAATCCTGCCTTCGGCAGGACACGCCCCTCGCTTCGCGAGGACCTGGTCCAATACGATTCCCGTTTTTCTGAGGAAAAACAGGAATCTATAACTTATTGAATTTTGCCTCCGGTAATTCGAAGATCACTTTGCAAGGTATTGTTAGTGAAGCTTCGAATTACCGGAGGCTTTTTATTTTGTAATTGACATAAACTGTCTGAAACACTAAAATAATAACGCATGATACGAAAAAGCATTTAAACGGAGGTTAAGTATATGTCCAGAAAAGCCACTATTACACAGGAAGAAATTGTAAATGCGGCATTTAAGATAACAAAAAAGGAAGGCTTTGATCAGATTACTTCAAGAAGACTTGCGGCTGCTGCAGGCTGCTCTACACAGCCTATTTTCAGAATCTATGATAATATGGATCAGCTGAAAAAAGATGTAATTACCAAAGCGGTCGGAACATTTGAAGAGTATTGCAGAAAAATTGAGAAGACTCATGATACCCCTTTTGTTGATCTTGGACTTGGGTATATTACTTTTGCTCAGAAGAATCCTAACCTGTTTAAACTGCTGTTTATTTCAACTGATGCCAATGAAGGCGTTAGTATGTATGACATAGTTAACGGAACGGACGAGAATGTGGTCCGTGAGGTTTCAAGAGCCAGGGATCAGGGGGTGCCTGATGCTGAGCAGCTCTTTATGAAGATGTGGATATTTATTCACGGCGCTGGTTGTATGGCTGTAACAGGTGACTACGACCTGGAAGAAGCAGATTCAGTTGCCATGCTCGAATCAGCTTATGAAGCCTTCAGACTTTCTTGAGGGAGATTTTTTTAATGAAGCAGATTGCTGTAATTGGCTGCGGAGCAGCCGGTATGATGGCGGCTATTTCCGCGAGCCTTAGCGGAGCAGCCGTCACTATTTTTGAAAAAAATGAAAAGCCCGGGAAAAAAATATATATTACAGGTAAGGGCAGATGCAACGTGACCAATGCCTGCGATATATCAGAATATTTTGATAAGATACCCCATGGCTCTAAATTTCTTTACAGTGCATTATACGGGTTTGATAATACGCAGGTTATGAGCCTGTTTGAAGAAAATGGATGCAAATTAAAGACTGAGCGTGGAGACAGAGTATTTCCGGTTTCCGATCATTCATCGGATATTATAAGTACGCTGGTAAGGCTTCTTAAGAAGAATAAAGTTGAGATAAGATATCAGGATGAAGTCAGATGGATTCAGGTGTCTGAGGATGGACGAATAAAGGGCGTGGTTACTGAAGACTCCGGAATCTGTGAATTTGATTCTGTAATAGTTTGTACCGGAGGATTATCATATCCTTCCACCGGATCAACCGGAGACGGTCTTAGATTTGCAAAAGAATTAGGACATAAGGTTACCAGGACAACACCGTCCCTTGTTCCTTTTGAGGTCAAAGAAGACTGGTGTAAACTTCTGCAGGGGCTTTCACTAAAAAATGTAAATGTGAAGCTTGAGCAGATACCGGCAGATGGTCAGGGTAAGAAAAAGAAGTATGTATATGACGGCTTTGGAGAAATGCTGTTTACGCATTTTGGAGTGAGTGGACCACTTATACTTACTTCAAGTTGCTACTATGAAGAAGCAGATAAAAAGGGAAATAAATATTCCTATGTTATACATCTTGATCTAAAACCGGCACTTACGGAAGAACAGCTTGATAAGAGATTACAAAGAGAGTTTGAGAATGGGAAGAACAGGCAGTTTAAAAACTGTCTTAATTCACTGTTCCCATCCAAAATGATACCTGTTATGGTAGAATTATCCGGAATTGATCCGGATAAGCAGGTAAATGCAGTTACTAAAAAGGAAAGACTTGAATTTGTTTCTCTTATAAAGAATTTAAAGTTAAATGTGGCAGGCCTTAGAGGTTTTCCTGAGGCCATTATCACAAGAGGTGGTGTTTCCACAAGTGATATCAATCCTTCCACGATGGAGTCCAAAAAGATAAAGGGGCTTTATTTTGCAGGCGAAGTGATAGATGTTGATGCTCAGACCGGAGGATTTAATCTGCAGATTGCCTGGTCAACAGGTCATCTTGCAGGAGAGCACGCTGCGTTGGATGAATAAGCATATATACTTTGTTTATCAAACGCAGGATATGCCTTTTACCATGCGGTGGCATGGTGCAATAGACGAATTTTTGAAGAAATTCAATAATATTTAGGAGTTAATTATGGGAAACAGTATAGCTATAGACGGACCTGCAGGAGCAGGCAAAAGCACAATAGCAAAAATAGTATCTGCAAAGCTTGGTTTTATTTATATTGATACCGGGGCAATGTATCGCGCCATGGCTGTTCATATGATAAGAAATGGAGTGTCTGGTGATGATAATGCTGCCATAGAGAAAAATATTGATACGGCAGATATAACAATCGGTTACGAGAATGGTGAGCAGGTTGTATACTTAAATGGTGAAAACGTTAATTCACAGCTTAGAACGGAGCAGGTTAGCGCTATGGCTTCCATAACCAGCGCCAATGCTAAGGTCAGGGAAAAACTCGTAGAGCTTCAGAGAAAGCAGGCCAAAACAACCAATGTTGTTATGGATGGCAGAGATATCGGTACTGTGGTACTTCCTGATTCTGAGCTTAAAATATATCTGACAGCAGGTACAAGAGTTCGTGCTGAGAGAAGATATAAAGAGCTTGTTGAAAAGGGCGTAAGCTGCAATCTTGATGAGATAGAAGAGGATATTAAAGACAGGGATCACAGAGATATGACAAGAGAGAATTCTCCTCTTAAAAAGGCTGATGATGCCGTGGAAATAGATTCTTCATATATGACTATCGAAGAAGTTGCTGATAAAATTATTTCACTATATAAAGAAAAGTAAAGAAACTGTCGAAATATAGAAAGGACTATGCAATATGGATGTAATACTTGCAGAGCATGCCGGTTTTTGTTTTGGCGTAACCAGGGCAGTAGATGAGGTTTACGATCAGATCAGGAAAAATAATGGAAAGAAAATCTATACATACGGTCCGATAATACACAATGAGACAGTTGTAGCAGATCTTGAAAAACAGGGAGTAAGCGTAATTGAAGGACCGGATGAACTTGATAAGCTTACTGATGGTATAATTGTAATAAGATCACACGGTATTCGGAAAGAAATCTATGATATGATAGAACAGCGCGGTCTTGAAGTTATAGATGCAACTTGTCCTTTTGTAAAGAGAATTCACAAGATTGTTGCAAAGGAAAGTTCCGAAGGAAAGACAATTGTGGTTGTCGGAAGTGCAAAACATCCGGAAGTTGATGGAATTGTGAGTTATGCAAAAGGGCCTTATTTTGTGGTTGAGAGCCCTGAAGAAGCTCAAAATCTTGATATTCCGGAGGGAACTAATCTGTGTATAGTTTCCCAAACAACATTTAACACAAATAAATTTCAAGAAACCGTTGATAAATTTTCTAATTCGCGCTACAATGTTACTGTTGTGAACACTATTTGTAGTGCAACAGAAGAAAGACAGGCTGAAGCAGAGAAAATTGCCGGTCAGGTTGACGCTATGATAGTGATTGGCGGAGCGCACAGTTCTAATTCAAGGAAACTGTATGAGATATGCAGTAAGAAATGTGCAAATACATATTTTATTCAAACACTGGATGACTTGCATTTGGATCTTCCTAAAGCGGTTAGACTAGTGGGAATAACCGCCGGGGCGTCCACCCCAAAGAACATTATCGAGGAGGTTCAGAATCATGTCAGAACAATCTTTTGAACAAATGCTCAATGAGTCGTTCAAAACAATTCATACGGGGGAGGTCGTTGAAGGCACTGTTATATCTGTGAAGCCTGATGAGATTATTCTTAACATTGGCTATAAATCAGATGGCGTACTTACAAAGAGCGAGTACAGCAATGATAACAGTATCGATCTGACTCAGGTAGTTAAGGAAGGTGACACAATGGATGTCAAAGTCCTTAAGACCAATGACGCAGACGGTCAGGTTATCCTGTCATATAAGCGCCTTGCCCTCGACAGAGGTAATAAGCGCATTGAAGAAGCTTATAACAATCAGGAAGTACTTACAGCTAAGGTTGTACAGGTACTTGATGGTGGTCTTACAGTAGTTGTAGATGAGGTTCGCATCTTTATCCCTGCAAGCCTTGTTTCAGACACCTACGAGAAGGATCTTTCTAAGTACGAAGGTCAGGAGATCCAGTTCGTTGTAACAGAATATAATCCGAAGCGTAGAAGATACATCGGTAATCGCAAGATGCTCATCACAGCTGAGAAGGCTGAGCAGGCTAAGAAGCTGTTTGAGACAATCGGTGTTGGCGACGTTGTAGAAGGCGTTGTAAAGAATGTGACAGACTTTGGTGCATTCATTGATCTTGGTGGAGCAGACGGACTTCTTCACATCTCTGAGATGTCATGGGGCCGTGTAGAGAATCCTAAGAAGACTTTCAAGGTTGGCGATAAAGTTAAAGTTCAGATCAAGGCTATTGATGGCAGTAAGATCGCTCTTTCAAGAAAATTTGATGATGAGAATCCTTGGAAGGATGCTGACTCAAAATATGCTGTTGGCAATGAAGTTACCGGTAAGGTTGCAAGAATGACCGACTTTGGTGCATTCATCGAGCTTGAGCCCGGAATTGATGCTCTTCTTCATGTATCACAGATCGCAAGAGAGCATATTGAGAAGCCTTCAGATGTACTTAGCATCGGCCAGGAAGTAACAGCTAAGATTGTTGACTTCAACGAAGCAGATCGTAAGATCAGCCTTAGCATCAAGGCTCTTACTGCTCCTGAGAAGGAAGTTGAAGAGGATGGCGATGTTGTTTCTGTAGACATCGATAAAGCTATTGCTGAGCAGGAATAATTTAATAACTATAAAGCAGTCGTACTTTATGTGCGGCTGCTTTTTTTATTTAATAGGAAATTTCGCCTTGGCGGCGAAACCTTGAATTAAAAGGCCCGGCAAGACCGGGCCACGCAAAGCGGAGGTATGTTGGTTTTGAATTACCAATCTACCTCATCAAAGAATTCATCATCTTCATGCATAAAGTAATCCATGTCGAGAAGGTCTTCATCATCCATCTCGCGGATTTCATTCGCCGACATGCCTTCCGGCGGGTTTTGGATGTATTTCTCTCTAAGCTTTGCTATTAGTTCTTTACTGGCCATGGCTGTTCCTCCTAGCATGATTTTATCATGCGCAGGAATACGAGGGAACACTACTGATTTTTGAGGATGGAGCTCTGCTTTTGGGACGGCATTTTCCCATTGCCTTTTCATATAAGTCTTCGAGAGAAACACGTTTGTGGTTAAAGCGCAATTCGAGAAATTTCATGGTGCTGCTGCACTTTGGACAACTCAATGGGTCATATCCGAATGCTGTCAGGATGCCTGAACGCCATTGAAGGAATGATTTAAAGAATGGTTTTTTGGAAGGGTGAATCAGCCG
>NZ_AUJU01000027.1 GCF_000424385.1 Butyrivibrio sp. LC3010
GATTCCATTCCAAAGGACGACCAAATGTGTGAAGGACCAGAATGTAACCAGGTGTAAAGTTCTGACTCTTGTTGATTTTGTAGAACATCCGGTTAATAACACTGCTGACAGCTTCGAAAAGACAGTTAAGAAGGTCGCGATCTTCGAGAAAGAAATGGCGTAATTCTTTTGATATGGTGAATACGCAGTGACGGTGCTGACAGTTTATGAGCTTAAATGACATAGCCTGAGAACGTTTCTGTGAATACATGGCACCACATGTAGGGCAGAATCTTGAATGACAACGAAAGGGAACAAATTTGAGAGTACCACAATCAGGGCAGCCGTACATAGCGCCGCCATAAGCAGGATCCCCGCAATTGATCATCTTATCGATGTTTTCCATTTCGGTCTTGCGGGGATGAAGAGTATATTGAATTTCTTCATAATGATCGCGGAACAGATCTTGTAGAGTATTTCGTTTCATAAAATCATTATGAATGAGTTGAGGCAAAAAACAACCCCACCCCTCATGATTGAGGGGCAGGGGAGTTGAGGTGCCGTAGGCACTTTTTTATCTTATGGGTATACCTCAGGATTTCCTGTAAATTAAAAACACTCTATGAGGATGCACAGCTCATGTGCCTGACTCCGATAATTTCAAAAGAGTAATATTTACTTAATTTTGTTTATATTTATTTAATTTTACACAAACAGCAGGGTTAGTTATACTTGAACTAAGTAGTAGTTGTACTATTTTTGATTTATAACGGAGGCTTACAAATGGCTGTAGATTACGAGTGGTTCAAGGGTGAAGTTTTTAAACTTACAAAAATTGATCTTAATGCTTACAAAGAAAAGCAGATGAAGCGCAGGATTGATACACTTATAGGTAAGACAGATTGTAAGGGATATGATCAATATATGGATCTTATCAAGAAGGATCAGACTGCCCGCGAGACGTTCATCACATATCTGACCATCAATGTGTCTGAGTTTTTCAGAAACATCGATCAGTGGAATCTTATGGATAAGCAGATGGTGCCTGAACTTATTAACAGATTCGGCAAAAATCTGAAAATCTGGAGTGCTGCATGCTCAACAGGTGACGAGCCTTATACAATTGTAATGCTTCTGTCTAATCATATGCCACTGAATCAGATAAATGTAATGGCATGGGATATTGATACTGTTGCTTTGGCGAAAGCGAGAGCAGGCGTATATGATGCTAAGGAAGTATCCGGAGTTCCGGCAGATCTGAAGAAGAAATATCTCACTCAGGAAGGCGATAAGTGGCGCGTTAGTGATGATATCAAGAAGCGTGTAAACTTTAAGCAGGCTGATCTTTTGAGAGAGCCTTATCCGAAGGATTATCACCTGATTGTTTGCCGAAACGTTCTTATCTATTTTACTGAGGAAGCGAAGGACGAGATCTTTAGAAAATACTATAATTCTCTGGCTCCCGGTGGAGTTCTTTTCATTGGAAGTACAGAGCAGATAATTAATTACAAGGAGATTGGATTTATAAGAAAGAGCTCATTCTATTATGAGAAGCCTATGTAAAGACGCTGGTGTGACGCCTTTTGGCTAAAATAATTTAACATTTTAATAAAGGGGAAAGGGTATGAAAAGAGTAAATCATTTTTGGGGAAAATTATTTGCAGGATTATCGATTATTGTAGGATGCAGTCTGTTTATGCCACATGGAGGTGTAAAGGCTGCATCTTTGCGTGGTCAGAACAATGAGGAAAAGATATTTTATTTTCTCAGGGAAGAGATGCATTTCAACAATGCCGCAGGTTCAGGGGCTCTGGCGAATGTAGAAAAGGAGTCATCATTTAATCCTAATGCCAGCGGTGATGGAGGTACAAGCTACGGAATTTGCCAATGGCATAACGACAGAATGTCCAGATTAAGAGCCTGGTGCTCAGACCATGGATATGATTGGAGAGATCTTGAGGGACAGCTTTTTTACCTTGAGTATGAGCTTGAGACTTATTATCCCAATACGCTTTCAATGATAAAGGGATCTGGTAACTCGGCAGGAGGAGCTTACGAAGCGGGATTTAACTGGTGCTACTACTATGAAATCCCTGCTGACAGGCTAAATACCTCAACTGAAAGAGGAAACCTTGCGAGGGATGTATACTGGCCTAAGTATAAAAAGGTAAAAACAAAGCTCTCAAAAGGAAAAAGCTACGCGGCAGATGGTATGGTGTTTAAGGCAGTAGGTGATTTTGAAGTGGCCTTCAAGGGTGTTGTTGATGAAGAGGCCATAGAGATAGATATACCAAATAAAATACAGATAGGGGATGTCACAGCAAAGGTGGTTCAGATCGCCGCTAATGCCTGCAAGGACAATACTAAACTTGAGACACTGACTATTGGTGCTAATGTAACTAAAATCGGCAAAACAGCCTTTTATGGATGCGAGAATCTGCAGGAGATCAACATCAAATCCAAGAAGATAAAGACCTTCTCAAAAAAATGCTTTAAGAAAATAAGTGATGAAGCGGTGTTCTATGTAAAGGGCGGTGTAAAGAAGGACTATGCCGGCAAAATCAAAAAGGTAGCACCAAAGAGCATAAAGGTCAAAAAATTGTAACAAGAATTTTGATGAGTTTTTCTATGAGGGTGGGAAATATGCATCATAATAATATCTATCTGATTTATACGCTGGGAATATTCTTAATAGGCATGGGATTCTTTATAGTAGGGGAGTTTAACAGACCGCCTAAGCCTGAACTTAAGGATCCAAGTCTTATAGGACATGAGGATGAAGAGGAAGAAAGTACAGAGCCGGGAGTAGCTGAGATTTCCGGCGAGGATATTCAGATGCCTGTTCCTGAACCTGAAGAGCCGACTATTGAAAACATTGCTCTTGTTAATTCTGAAGAGGGTGAGGATGAGGGAGAAGAAGAGGCAGAGGAAACTTCTGAAGAAGAGGAAGAAACTGAACCTCCGATTTACGACGGCCATGAAGAAGAGAGAATCGAGCTTATAAAGGAAAATTATGTTCTTCAGGAAGCCTATGACAGCTCACGCACAACAACCTTTATTGGATTTGCCTTCTGGGGAATGTCCCTTGTCTGCGCAATCCTATATTTTAGAAGTTAAACAGCTTCACTAGTGCTGCTGTCATTAAATACCTCGACTTTTTGCGAAGTATAAATTGTTCTTCTGCAAGGCGGAGGAATGAGTCGTACCGGGCGGTACGGCGATTGACGCCAACGCAGCAGAAGACAATTTAGACAAGTAATAAAGTCGACTTATTTGATGACAGTAGCACTAGGCCATATAAAACTTCACTAAATGGCATTGAATGGTTAACACGAAAACCACCGAATCCATATAAGTACTCCAATTAAAAACGCACTCCGGAGTTCACCGGAGTGCGATATTTTTACCCTCAAGAAGAAATCTGATGTGCTTTAAATCCGTAGTGTTTTTTTACATTTAGTCTGCCCGACGGATAATGCTCACGCATTTATGGGCTTCCAAGTAAGTTCATAGATGCTTTCCATAAGTTTTCTAAGCTCATTTTTCATGGACTGACAAGCACTGTTTTCATCCTTGAAACACATGAGCCCAATCTTTTCTGCATGATCTAAGAAATAAACCTCCCAAAAATCTTTGTTTTTAGTCAGACATACCTTGCCGTCAATCGCTTTGCCAATCTCATAAAGCTTGGATGGAACGAGATGGTCTGTAAAAAACTCTTTTAATTCTGTTACTGTCATACCTGCCTCCAATCAACGGCTTATGCAGAAATGTTATCTGTAAAACCCTTATACATAGTTTTTAAAACTACATATAGGTTAACACATAACCTATAATACTTCAATATATTTTAAACAAATTAAGTGAAATTGCACAAAAATAGAGGGAACGAAATCGGTATAGTTTCTGCAATAATCATAAAAATACTGATTAAGACAAAAATTTACACATATTTTATAATATTTTGAAATTTTTATACGATAATAGATTTATAAGATTTCTTTGGTTGAAGAGGTTTTATGAGGGGGATACAAATGAATAATGAGAAGACAGCACTATTTAAGATGTACTTTATCTTGTGTCTGGTGATAATGGTGTTCATCAGTCAGGGGATAACAGTACAGGCAAAAACAGTAAACACGGGTGAAGTAGTTGCGTACATGAATGCACTGAGAGGAGAATTGGGACTCCCGGCTTTTACGGTGAGTGATTCCTTAAATCAGGCTGCTTCAGTACGGGCAGGTGAATTAGCCGTCAGATTCGATCATACAAGACCTGACGGAAGTGCCTGGTACACTGTAGGCACCGGAGTTAACGGTGAAAATCTTGCAAGAGCAGATAAGGAAGAAGAGAAAGGTACTCTGAATATTATCGCCGGATGGTACTTGAGCCCATCCCACAGAGCAAACCTTTTAAGCGGATCAACTCAAATCGGGATAGCTGCCTATGAGGATGCCAACGGTGTTGCTTATATAGCCTGTGAATTCAATTGAATATTGTAAATGAAATCAAGGATATGTATTTATGATTAACTCTTAAACGGTTTAGTATAAATACATATCCATTTTTTATGCCTTATTGAGCAGAGCACTTTGGCAGGCTTCTTCTTGTTGTAATAAATAAGTTATGAAAATGTAATAATTATATCTGTTTATTTGTGACATAATTAAAGTAGATTATTATTGCATTCATAATAAATCCAATTGCTTTAGCTAACGTATCTGAAAATCCTGATGATGTAATGAACTGAGACATTGATTTTGAGGTAAACCGATGATTAAAAGAGTAATGGCATTTGCGCTAAGTATAATGATCACTTTTTTAGCTTCAGGCTGTAGCAGCGCGGCAGCGGACGAAAATGCGAAGGAAAGTGCCGCTGAGGAAAAGAAGGGCTTTGTGGTTTCTGAGGAACTGCAGGAATCCATGTCTAAAGACAATTCATCAGATGAGGGTGACGATAAGGGCTTTGATGTTTCCAGACTTGATACCTCTGAGCATGTTGTCATTACTTATCTTACAATAGGGGACAAACCATCAGGGAAGGCTGAAGAAAGACTCCTTGCTACAATTGCGGAATTAAATGAGATTCTAAGTGAAAATGTAAATGCGGAATTAAGCATAGAGTATATCAGTTGGGACAATTATCTTGAAAAATACAATGAAAAGCTTTCAAAAAAGGATGGAAGCATCGATCTTGTAGGAGCTTCTACGAACTGGCTTGAGGGATGGCAAAATGTAAAAAAGGGAGTTTTTCTTCCTTTGCCGGTCAGTATGCTGCAAAAGTATGCGCCCAGAACCTATGAGTCAGTTTCCCAGGAACATTGGGATATGTGTAAATATAATGATGAAATTTATTTCATGCCTGAGGACAATTATACTCAGTGGACTAACCACGGCTTTATTTACAGAATGGATTTTGCCAGGGAAGCAGGACTTCGAAACGGTGTAGAAGATTGGGAGGATCTTACGGATTACTTCAAATACATCGTGGAGTTTCATAAAGAATTGAAAGTTCCGTGGGATGCTGATGGAACCCAATATATAAATATGACAAACGGATGGCTGTCATCAAACACAGACTTTATTCCCGTCAGCGGCTTTTGCAGTGGGGATATGTTCGGAGGATCCCTTGATGAGCCATACACAATCTATGCTCCCGTGATGACAGATACAGATGTTTACGTTGAGTATGCCCAGCTTATGAAAATATGGGATACGATAGGCGTATGGCCTACTAATGTTTTGAAAAATTCTAGTGCCGATAATCGTGCAGAATACAGAAAAGGGCTGGTAGCGGCAGAAGAGCATCACACGCAGACCTTTGCAAATCTGTGCTCTGACAATGAAGAAAACCAGCTATATATAGATAATCCGGATGCAGAATCAGCATTCTTCGCTTTTGGAATTGATAATGATAACATTGTTTCATCGACTATCACTCATGGTGCAATGAGTATTTCAGCGGGTTCCGGGAATCCTGAGAGAGCACTTATGGTCTATGATCTTCTAAGAAATGATCCAACATGCTATAAACTATTGTGCTATGGAATCGAGGGAGTGTCTTATTCGATAAATGAAGAGGGGCTAAGAGATAGGCCTGAAGGATTTGATCCCGATAGTGACAATATCAATGCCCTTACCAACTTCTGGTGGGGAAGAAATGATGATATTGAAATCAGAGACGCTGAGACAAACTGGGATGTAATCGATGAATTATACACGATCTATGACAGGGAAAAGACAGAGTACCCTTATGGACAATTTGTTCCGGACGATTCTGAAATATCAGCAAAGCTTGAGAAGTGTAATCAGATCTACTGTGATTATATGAAAGAGATATCCTACGGAAAATACAGTGGGACTGCAGAGGCTATCGTTACAAAGATGCAGGAAGAGCTTGCACTTGAGGGAATTGATGATATTGTAGTCGCACTACAGGAGCAGATTGATTCATTATACAGATAATATCTATTAATTTGATCAGCGCACAGGAAGAGTTTTTACTGATTAATTTTTGCTATAAAGAGCCTGTTTCTCCATTTTTGATTGAAATAATTATATAATACGCTTAGAATAATGTTATAAATATTTTATATAAAGAGAGGGGATATAATATGGCTCAAACAAACATGTTGGCTATGATACTTGCAGGTGGCAGGGGAAGCCGTCTTCATGAGCTCACTAACAAGGTGGCAAAGCCAGCAGTAGCATACGGTGGTAAATACCGTATCATTGATTTTCCGCTAAGCAACTGTGCAAACAGTGGAATAGATATAGTGGGAGTTCTTACACAGTATGAATCTGTACTGCTTAACAGTTATGTAGCAGCAGGAGGACGCTGGGGCCTTGATACCAAAGACAGCGGTGTATTTGTTCTTACACCCAGAGAGAAAGCTGATTCAGGTTTTGATGTCTATCGTGGAACAGCAGATGCTATTTCTCAGAATATCGATTTTATCGATGCCTATGATCCGGAATATCTTTTAGTTCTGTCCGGAGATCACATTTACAAAATGAATTATGACAAGATGCTCAGATTCCATAAGGAGCATGGCGCAGATGCAACTATTGCGGTAAGAGGTGTACCTATGAAAGAAGCCTGCCGTTTCGGTATCATGAATACCGCAGAGGATGGCAGAATTGTGGAATTTGAGGAGAAGCCTCCGAAGCCGAAGAGCAACCTTGCATCAATGGGAATTTATATTTTCAACTGGAAGACCATGCGCAAGATGCTTATTGAGGATATGAAGAATCCTGATTCAAGCCATGATTTTGGTAAGGATTTTATTCCTGTAATGATAGAACAGGGCAAGGCACTTTATGCTTATGAATTCTCAGGATACTGGAAGGATGTTGGAACAATCGATTCACTTTGGGAAGCTAATATGGATCTTCTTGACAGTGAAAATGAATTGAACCTCGATGATACTTCCTGGAAGATATATACCGAGGATACAGGCATAACACCCGCATATATTGGTGAGACAGCAAAGATAGACCGCGCATACATAAACCAGGGTGCAGCTATTAAAGGTGAGGTTAAGAATTCGGTTATTTTCCCGAAGGTAACCATAGAGCCCGGTGCAAAAGTAACTGATTCGGTTCTTATGCCCGGAGTTACAGTGTTTGAAGGGGCTACGGTAAACAGAGCTCTTGTAGCTGAAAATATCCGCATTGGTAAAAATGCTAACGTAGGAAACAAGAAGAGTGAGGAAATCCTCCTTGTTGCTAAAAATGTAAAGGGGGAGGATAAATAATGGCAAATAGAGCATTTGGCGTGATTAACTCCGCCGCTAATTATATTCGTGTGGAAGGACTTCATGATTACAGACCTATTGGTGCATTTTCCTTCCTTGGAAGATTTCGTGTTATTGATTTTCCTATTTCAAACATGAGCAACAGTGGTTTCGACAGAATTCAGGTTTGCTTAAACAGCAGACCCCGCTCCATAGTTGAGCATATAGGCTCAGGAAGACATTACAACATCAATTCCAAGCGCGGCGCAATTCAGATGTTTTTCACACAGAATAACGGAGCAAGCTCAATCTATAATACAGATATCAATGCATATATTGAAAACCTTGAGCAGATAGAGCGTATGCCTCAGGATTACGTAGTAATAGCGCCAAGCTACATGATTTATAAGCAGAACTTCCAGGAGCTTCTTGATCAGCACGTTGCGTCAGGAACAGATATCACACTTTTGTATCATAAGGTTGATCAGGCCAAGGAATTCTACAGAGCCTGCAATGTTGTGACACTCAACAGACAAAAGGGTGTAGAATCTCTGGAACGCAACATGGGTACAGCTAAAGAAAAGAACATCAGCATGGATACCTATGTTATGAGTAAGGAAATCTTTATCGACCTGATAAAGAAATCAAGAAAAGAATCATCAGCATATTCACTTGCAGATATGATAGGTCTTGCCTGCAATGAGCTTGATGTAAGAGGAATTCAGCACAAAGGATATTTTGCAGCAATCACAAGTCTTGATGATTATTATCGTGCCAATATGGAGATGCTTGATTTTGCAACTTCAATGGAGTTCTTTAAGTCAGATTGGCCGTTCTATACCAAGACAACAGATGCATGTCCTACACAGTATTTCCATGGAGCGAAGGTTACAAATTCACTCATTTGTAATGCCGGTCTTATCGAGGGAACTGTAGAAAACTCAATTATTGGACGTAACGTTCACATCGGTAAGGGCGCAGTAGTAAGAAATTCAATTGTTCTGGCATATAACAACATCGCAGATGGTGTTTATATCGAAAATGCAGTAATTGATAAATGGGCTGATATTAAACATGTAAAAAAGGTTGTTTCCAATTCAGTAACACCTGCTTACGTAAAGAGAAACGACAGACTCTAATAGATGAATGTACAAAACCGGCATCGGATACTCGAATATCCATGTCGGTTTTTTATATAAATAAATTGTATTCGTCTTTTTTTAGGTTATTGTAATGCAATTTTGGACCTCTTTATGCTATTATTGTTGCTGTAGTATTTTTCTGAATATATATCTGTTTGGAGGTTCCCATGGGTGGTTTTTTTGGAGTTGCATCGCGTGATAGCGCAGTCTTTGATCTGTTTTACGGAACAGATTATCATTCTCATTTAGGTACTCGCAGGGCAGGACTTGCCGTATATGACAAGAAAAAAGGTTTTGACCGTGCAATACATAATATCGAGAGATCTTATTTCAGACCGAAATTTGAAGAGGATATGCTCAGGATGGAGGGGAATCTTGGAATTGGCTGTATTTCTGATTTCGAGCCTCAGCCTCTTATTGTCCGTTCACATCACGGTACTTATGCTATAACAACAGTTGGTAAGATCAACAATATCGAAGAGATAACAAACAAGTTATTTGCGGATAACAGATCGCACTTCCTTGAGATGAGCGGAGGCGATATAAATCCTACGGAGCTTGTTGCATCTATAATTAATCAGAAGGTTACGATAGTTGAAGGAATAAGGTATGCCCAGGAGATAATCAAGGGCTCCATGACGCTTCTTGTCATGACTCCTGAGGGAATATATGCGGCAAGAGACAGGTTCGGAAGGACACCTGTGGAAATAGGACACAAGGATGAAGGCTTCTGCGTATGCTTTGAGAGTTTTTCGTATTTAAATCTTGGTTACGATCCCTATAGGGAGCTGGGCCCCGGAGAAATAGCATATATCACTCCGGAGAGTGTTGAGATAGTGGCACCGGCATTTGAGGAAATGCGTATCTGTACATTTTTATGGATATACTATGGATTCCCGGCATCATCCTATGAAGGATTTAATGTAGAAAATATCAGGTATGGCTGTGGTAAAAAGCTTGCCGAGAGAGATATGCAAAGGGGATTGCATCCTGATCTTGTAGCAGGAGTTCCTGATTCAGGTGTAGCACATGCAATTGGTTATTCAAATGCATCAGGGATACCTTATTCAAGACCTTTTGTAAAATATACGCCTACCTGGCCCAGATCATTCATGCCTACAATTCAGTCAAGGCGTGATCTTATTGCAAAGATGAAACTGATTCCGGTTAATCAGCTTATAAATAATAAGAGCCTTCTTCTTATAGACGATTCTATCGTAAGAGGAACTCAGCTCAGGGAGACAACAGAATTCCTTTATAAGAGCGGAGCAAAGGAAGTGCATATAAGACCTGCATGTCCTCCGCTTATTTATGGCTGTAAGTATCTCAATTTCTCAAGATCGAATTCCGAGATGGAACTCATCACAAGACGGGTTATTGAAAAGCTTGAAGGCTATCCAAAGCCGGGTGAAGAGACTGTAAGAAAATATACTGATCCGGATTCACCCCGCTACGAAGCAATGCTGGAAGAGATAAGAAAGGAACTTAATTTTACTTCACTCCACTATCACAGACTTGATGATATGGTCGAGGCAATACCCCTTGAACCATGCAAATTATGTACCTACTGTTGGAGCGGAAAGGAATGATTTTAGGCTAAAAAACCACTATTTAATGGAAGTTTCAATATCTGTTTTTCACAAGAATACACTGTTTTTTTGATTAAATTCACCAAAAAGCGCATAAATAGGCAAAAAATCGGGTTTTTTTCTTGAAAAAGGCTTGTTTTTAGGGTTTTCGGGTGCTAGTATAGTCAATGTAGTTAAATTTTCTTATATTTGGAGGAAAACAATATGAACAAGACAGAATTAGTAGAAGCAATCGCAAAGGAGACAGGCCTTTCAAAGAAGGATTCTGAGAAGGCAGTTAAGGCTTTTGTTGATGTTGTTTCAAAGCAGCTCAAGAAGAAGGATAAGGTTCAGCTTGTTGGCTTTGGTACATTTGAGACCACAAAGAGAGCAGCTAGAACAGGTAAGAACCCTCAGACAGGCGAGAGCATCAAGATCCCTGCTTCTGTAGCTCCTAAGTTCAAGGCTGGTAAGGCTCTTAAAGATCTTGTTAATAAGAAATAATTGTTTTTTTATGGAGAACCGGTAGTCATATGGCTGCCGGTTTTTTTCTGTATTTTAGCAGAGCATTTGACGAGGTTTCGAGGCATGCAAGTACCACTATGAGTCTTTTTAGAGCTTGTTAATCGTATATAACAGATTGTATGAAGTTACTGATAAATGTATAATAAAATTTAATTGGGGATGTTTTATATCGGTTTTGAGTATTATAGTGTCGAGTAAACTATGAAAACTAATGACCTTCCTGAAGAATTCACTGCTAGTGTCTTGTCTGAATGACAATTTGATAAATTACTTGTCTAATTCTCAATATGCTTCGTCATCTTCAATCGCCGTAGCCACCGCTACGACTCATTCAGATTCCTAGCCTATTGAGAATGATACTTCGTAATTAAATCAAAAGTCACTCAGACAAAACACTAGCGGATTCTTTAGGACATTGTATGATGGGGGATTGTATGAAAAAAGGTTATCGAAGCATGTTCTGGGTTTGTCTGATGGTCGTATTCGTCTTTATTGACGCATATATGATATTTCACAATCTTGGAAAGGGGTATCTTATCCAGACAGATGAGGCTTATCATGCCACTAATGCGTATGAAATGTTTAAGCAGGGGAACTGGATGATAAATACCTATCGCTATGCGGCGGATTATTTTAATTCCAAACCACCGATAAGTCTGGACGCCATGATATTATCCTTTAAAATATTTGGAGTGAGTTCTTTTGCGGTAAGGTTCCCATCGGCACTCATGGGCATAATGACCTGCTTACTAATAATAGGTTTCTTTTTCTACACAAAGGATTCATATGCAGGAGTGTTCTTTTCTGTACTCTTTGGGGCATGCACTCCGTTTTTTACCTTCCATATGTATCGTGCAGCAGAGATGGATGCACTTTACAATCTATTTTTTACGATTTCAATGTTTTCTTTATATCTCATGTCTTATAGATATAGTTTCATGTATCTCTATGCGATTTCCATGGGAATGGCATTTATGTGCAAAGGCCCCCATGCAGCGCTTATTTTTATCATAGGTCTTTTATATATCCCAAAAATCAGAAATTCATTTGGCTTCATAAAGAGAGTTGTGGTTTCCGTAATCCTTGCGGCAATGCTGCCCATTATGTGGATGATAAAAAGGTATTTCTTTGATGGCTTTGAGTTTCTGAATGCGCTTTTTGTTGGAGAAGTTGCAGACAGAGTATCATCAGCAGACAGTAGCTTCTTAGAGCCTCTTAATGATTTCTTCACATCAAATATTGTAATGATTTTCGCTGTGGCACTGCTTTTTATTGTTATAGGATTGATTGTAAAAAGAGATAAAGCAAATTCTGAAAAGCTGATGTCACTAAGAGTATTTGTAAGTGAAAACAGTTTATTCCTTTTATGGACGATAGTACCGGTTGCTTTTTTTTCACTGACAAGAAGCTATCTGACCTGGTATACCTACACTTCACAGATTGCTATGTGTATTCTTACCGCTAAGCTTATTTCATTTTTTATAAATGATATATGTAGTGAACAACTTATCTCTACGGTAGTTATATCGGGAGTAGTAGTGGCCATGTGTATATATTTCATGATTCCCACTATAAGGACCATAAATCTTGCGGGAACAGGTGGACATCCCGTAGATCAGTTTGTGGAGGATGTACAGGATTTTGCAGCTGTAAACGGGAAAAGCTATGCAGGAAAAAACGCCTACCTGATCTCTGATTTTAGAATAAACAAAGCTGTGTCAGATCACTGGGAGCCTGAATATGTGGCTCCTGCTGAGATGTATCTGGATGTTATTCCCGTGGACGGAACCGTTGAAAATTTCCTCAGTGATCCTGATTCAATCCTTATAATAGATAAGGATCTGTGGGAAGATTATGCAGATGTTCTTACAGGGCATGTGATTCTGCATGACAATTCATATCTGATATTTAGTAATGAGATGTATTAATAGGTTATTGCTTACTCTGCATGCGAGCACCATAAGGTGTGAACAGTAATGCTGATATGGGAGACTGCTGCTTGTTGTTTTGTGGACGATTTAACGTTAAAATAGAAGTGACGTTTACTTGAAATTTCTTATGACAGGAGGGCGTAAAATGGTTAAAGACGGTAAGGTATTTGTCGCAAGAACAGATAGTGGGGATGAAATATATCTTCTGCCAAAAATGGCGAACAGGCATGGACTTATTGCGGGAGCAACAGGCTCTGGTAAGACTGTAACCCTGAAGGTTCTTGCGGAATCCTTTTCTGATATGGGAGTTCCGGTATTTCTGGCCGATGTAAAGGGTGACCTTGCCGGAATGATACAGGAAGGTTCAGGAATGGAGGAGAGGATAGAGCGGCTTTCTCTCCGGGATGCCGGATTTGAGTATAATAAGTACCCGGTGACATTCTGGGATTTGTTTGGTGAAAAGGGAATTCAGCTTCGTACAACGGTTACGGAGATGGGACCGATTCTACTTTCACGTATTCTTGGACTTAACGAGCTGCAGAGTGATATTCTCACGATTGCGTTTAAGATTGCGGATGATAACGGCCTGCCACTCTATGAT
This sequence comes from Butyrivibrio sp. LC3010, assembly GCF_000424385.1. GTDB lineage: Bacteria > Bacillota > Clostridia > Lachnospirales > Lachnospiraceae > Butyrivibrio. The sequence continues at coordinate 13,483 of NZ_AUJU01000027.1, forward strand.
ACAAAGGATTTAAAGGCTCTGCTTAATGAGCTTTCTGAAAATAATAAAGATTATGCAGCGGATTATGGTAAAATGAGCCCAGTGTCCATCAGCGCTATTCTAAGGAGCGTTGTTGCGCTTGAAACTCAGGGGGCTGAAACTTTCTTTGGTGAGCCTGCACTTAATCTTACTGACTGGTTAGTGACTGATACCAGAGGAAAGGGAATGATAAATATCCTTGATTCCGAGAGCCTTATAAATAATGGAGTTTTATATTCCACATTCCTTTTGTGGATGCTCTCAGAGCTGTTCGAGACTCTGCCTGAGGTTGGGGATATGGAGAAGCCTAAGATGGTATTCTTTTTTGATGAAGCGCATCTTCTTTTTAAGGATACTTCGAAAGCACTTCTGAATAAGATAGAGCAGGTTGTAAAGCTTATTCGTTCTAAAGGTGTCGGCGTATATTTTGTAACTCAGAATCCAAGAGATATTCCTGATGGAGTTTTGGCACAGCTTGGCAATAAGATTCAGCACGCCCTTCATGCGTACACTCCTGCGGATCAGAAGGCAGTTAAGGCTGCAGCTGAATCGTTTCGTGAGAATCCGGAATTCAAGACCTTTGATGCTATAATGGAGCTTGGAACAGGTGAGGCAGTAGTGTCATTACTTGATGAGAACGGAACACCTGAAATTGTAAAGAGAGCATTTGTGCTTCCCCCAATGAGTAAGATTGGCGGAATAGATGATAGTCTCAGAGACAGTACAATAAAGGGAAGCCTTTTGTACAGCAGATATGCCAATGCGATAGACTCAGACTCAGCTTATGAGATCTTAAAGAGAAAGGGTGCCATGTTAGCTGAAGAGGCGGAGAGAGAAAAGGCAAGAGCTGAGGAAGAAAAAGCCAAAGTATTGGAAGAAAAGGCAAGACAGAAGGAGCTTACAGCTGCTGAAAAAATCAAGGAAAGAGAGAGACAAAAGGCCGAAAACGCAAAGAAGAGAGCGGCTAAATCCGTAGCCACCACAGTCAGCGGAACTGTAGGCAGAGAAATGGGTAAAGCTGCCGGACAGGGCTTTGGAAAATTTGGCAAAACACTGGGTGGAAACCTTGGTGCAAGCCTTGGAAGAGGCCTCATTGGTACTCTTTTTAAACTGTGAGAACTTAGATAGGTACTTTTGAGCCTGGTTCGAACAGTTGTTACGCTGAATTAATGAAGCGTAACAACCTCTGTATAATTTGCGAGGTTATATAAATATATTATCAGGAGACTATAAATGTGGTTTTTAATACCAATTTCGTTTTTTATTACTGCGGCACTTTTGGCAGTCAAATTCAAGGAAAGCATTTGTGATACCATCGCGATCGCAGGTGCGATCCAGATACTTACTTTATATGTACTGGCTATGTTCAGGGGACTTAAACTGGTATATCTGACTTCTGCATTTACAATAGTAATTTTTGCAGTACTCATACTGGCAGATTTTCTTTATAAAAAGACAAGTCCTGAAAAAAGAAAAATAGTATATATAAACAGAAATAGAAGAGTATTATCAAGAAGTCTTCGGGCTGTAACAAAGCCCGAAGTTTTCGTTTTTGTACTGATACTTGCGGCTATAACATATCTTACAAGAAATCAGATTTTTACCTGGTGGGATGATATAAATTTCTGGTCCAGTGATGCAAAGCAGCTTTTTTATCTGAATGGTTTTCCCGGAAAATATGGGAATGTATCTCCTGAATTCGGGGATTATCCTCCTGTAACATCTCTTTTTAAATGGGTATTTTTACAGATAAGTGCCTCGAAGTACAGAGAAAGCCTTCAGTTTGCAGGGTATTATGCCTTAAATGCAGTTTTCCTTATGCCGCTTGTAAAACCTGTCAAGGGATGGATGGCAGCTCCTGCCACAATTCTGGTTATGCTGGTACCCGGGATTGTGAACGGAATTATTTTCTATGGGACTCCTGCTGATATCACAATGGGAATAGTGTACGGGGCGCTTTTATATGCAATCTGGGACAGGGAAGGTCACAGGGATATTTTTTATTTTGGCCGCATAGCCCTTTATACATCGGTGATTCTACTCACTAAATCTGTTGGTATTGAGTGGGCAATTTTTGCTCTCTTTTTCTATTTTGAAGTAAATAATATCAGAAATATCGGAATGCTGTTAAAGACAGCTGCTTTTTCCGGTGTATTCTATGGAAGCTGGCTCATATTCTGCCTCATAAACAGAAGAGTTGCAAAGGCAACGGGACTTGGTATAAAGATGGTGGGAGGTGCTTATGCGGTACCTGCCAATGCCCTTGAAAAAGCAAAATATTTCCTGCTTGGCATGTGGACTATGCCCATGCATGCAGATCATAACTTTACTTTTGACCTGTCGATAGGGGCTATGATAATAATCATTTTTGTGGCACTTTTCATAGTCATAAAAAACAGGATGATAGATGAAGAGCTGTCCAAGGGGATGGTGCGCTTTTTTGTTATCTCATGTATTTTTACATATGCTATAATCTTTATTGCCCATATTTCATTGTTCCAGGCAGAGAATCAGTATCTTGACGCATTTGCCATGACTAATTCTGCGTCCAGGTATGGAGCACCGTTTACATTAGGAAGCATATATCTTCTTCTGGGAATAATTCTTGACCGGGCAGGTATACAGATTGCAGATAGGGGAAACTTATTTGCAGATAAGTACAGGAAAGAAATCATTTATATAATGGCTGCGGCATTTATTCTCCTGACAACAGACTATGTGGGAAGTTATAACTGCCTTTGGGGATATAAAAATAAGCTTAGTGAAAATGAAGCTTATAATGCGGCAATGCTTGATGATGGCGGGCACCGTTTCATGGAAAGCGTTTATGGACACAGGAATCTGTGGGGACACAGGGTACTGAATCTTAGAAGCGGAAATGTGAATCACTGGGTGCATGATGCTTATATCAGCAAAGCGGTTTCACCTGTGCCTGCAGTTTATGATACACTTACCGGAGCTGAAGATGCAACTGCCATTAAGGACATGATAAAAAGGAGCCACGCGGAATATGTTTTCACTGAATCTCTGACTGAAAATGATCCTGCTCAGGGGAGCGATAACATAAGTGAAAATGATGAAAATGCGATAAGATCATCATTTAATGAGCTTACTGCGGATGGAGAGTTTGAGTTTTGGAAAATCTATAAGGTAGAAGAAAAAGACGGTGACATAACTCTTTCGTCTGTATATTTGTATTAAATCTGATAGAAAGAATCAATGTCTTATAACATTCGCTTATGCAGGCGAATATAAGCATTTATGAGAAATGAATAACTATACAATACCAATAATTATTCCGGCTTACGAGCCTGATGAAAAGTTAATAACGCTTTTGGATGAGCTTAAAAATGCCGGACTTTTTCCTGTGATCGTTGTGGATGACGGATCTGATAAAAGCAGCTTTGGTCATTTATTTGAGGAAGCAAAAGATAAGTATGGAGCTCTGGTGCTCAGACATGCAGTGAATATGGGGAAGGGCAGAGCATTGAAGGATGCATTTAATTACTGTCTTAACGAATATTCTGACATGATAGGCGTAATTACAGCAGATTCAGACGGGCAGCATACTATTACAGATATTAAAAGGATAAAGGCTGAGCTTCTTGAATTTAAGGATTCACTTATACTTGGATGCAGGAACTTTGATGAGAGTGGTATACCTGCAAGATCTGTTTTTGGCAATAAGGCTACCAACAAGGTTATGGGAGCTCTCGCCGGGGTAAAAGTAAGTGATACACAGACTGGTCTTCGGGCTATACCTGCAGAGTTTATGAAGTATCTTCTGAATGAAAAAGGAGAGCGCTTTGAATTTGAAACAAATATGCTCCTTGCCACAAAGACTCTTGGGATTCCTATAAGAGAGGTTGAGATTCAGACAATATATCTGGAAGAAAATAAGTCGAGTCATTTCAGACCAATCAGAGATTCAGCCATGATATATGCTATTTTTGTGAAATTCATTATATCATCACTGTCCGCAAGTGTGCTGGATATGCTGTTGTTTGCTCTTTTCTGCAGAATCCTGAAAAATGCAGGGCAGCTTCCGGTGGGATATATAATGCTTTCAACGGTAATGGCGAGAATCATATCTGCCATCTATAATTTTTCAATCAATTATAAGGTTGTTTTTAAGGGACATGGAAGCAGACTGGCAGCAGGACTTAAGTATGCGGCATTGGCAGTAGTGATAATGCTTCTTAGTGGATATGGTGTAACTTTTTTCCACGGCATGATACCTTCAGTGCCGGAAGTGGTAGTGAAGATACCTGTTGATTGCATATTGTTTTTGCTCAGCTTCTTTATTCAAAGGGAAGTAGTTTATAAATAATGGAATGATAAAATGAAGAGAAGAAAAAGACCTAAATCCTTCAATATGGGAATGTTGGCACTGTTTTTTATATGTGCTGTTTATCTTGGAATTTATCCCCAGGTTTCTACTGAAGAAAAATCGGGATTAACATCAAGTTTTTCATCTGAAAGTACGAGCTATGAAAAGGCTGAGAATTCAGCACAGGTCATATCAAATGATGCTAAAGGTGATGAAGCAGATGCAGCAAAAGCAGCCATTGAAGCAATTGAAAGTAAGACAAAAAGTGCCTACAGCTTTCGGAGTGCTGATAAGCTTGAAGGTCATTACAAAAAGCATGGTATAGAGATGGGATTTTCATCTGAGACGGAATATCTTGAAGCTGCCAATGCGCTTATAAATAATCCCGATGCGCTTCATAAGACTGAAGCAGAAGATGGTGATGACATCTATTACCTTGAAAAAACGAATGAAATAGCCTTTGTATCTACCGACGGCTATATTCGGACTTACTTTATATGTTCCGGAAAAGCATACTATGATCGGCAATAAGATTATAAAGTAATTATAAAGTATTGAATTCTTTATTAAGTGAAATTTAAGAACTGTATTTCGTCTATTCTGATAAAATAATATATGTGTAAAAGTTTTGTAGCTATTGTCATATTATTTATGTCAGGAGGACAAAATGGATAGTAATCAATTTTCTCGTGCTAATCAGCGAGCGCTTACAGTTTGCCTCATTGTTGTGGCGACTTGTGCGCTCGCATTTATTTTTGAGGGAATAACGGATGGATTTTCAGCTGGGAGAATCATTGAAATCTGTGCCGTTGTTGCCAGTGTTGTGGTCATGTCCGCAGGATATTTTAAGTTTAAGGAAAACCGTATAGGATCAGCAATGATCATGCTGGGGGCTACTGTAACATTTGTGATCATAATGCTGGTTGAAGTTCAGCTTTATTTTGTTATGTTTGGGCTTCCAATCCTGGTATGTGGAATCATTTTCATGAACAAACGCATTATTATCGGCGGAAGTGCAGTAATACTGATTATGTATGCGATATGTGCTCTGAGAGTTCTTTCAAGTAATGGCAGGAGTGGGACGGAAATCGCTCTTACAGGAATTGCTACTGTTCTTGTTATCCTGGCTGCATATTTTGCACAAAATCTTCTTAGTACCTTTAACGAGGAACATTTTGCAACGATTGAAGAACATACTCAGGTCCAGGAGGCTGCAAGCCATGACATGGGCAAAATCGCGCGAAGTATTTCAAAGCATTTTGATAAGGCACAGGGAAGCATAGAGGAACTTGAAAGCATAATAGAGAATACCAGTGCAGGTATGAAAGACATAGCAGCTTCCACAGAAAGCACAGCAAATGCAGTGACGGATGAAGCGCAGAAGGTTGCTGAGATCAGAGAGCAGACCCAGGTGGCTGATACTCAAAGACAGCAGATGATCGAGGCATCTCAGAGTACCAAAGAGACTGTTGCAGATGTTGCCAAGACCATTGAAGTTCTTCGTGATAAAGCAAGAGGAGTTCGATCAGCCAGTCAGATTACAGCTGAATCAACTAAGGCAGTTCTTGATAAGGTAGAAGAGGTTCAGAAAATTTTGGGATCCATTATGGCGATATCAAAACAGACTAATCTACTTGCCCTCAATGCTTCAATAGAGGCAGCAAGAGCAGGAGAAGCCGGAAAGGGATTTGCGGTTGTTGCGGATGATATAAGACATCTTTCTGAACAGACAAACAATGCTTCCAACGAGATAACCAAGATTATAGGCGAACTGACAGATGATGCGAACAAGGCGATGGAGAGCATAGATAATACAGTAGAGTCAGTAGAACTTCAGAACCAGGTTATCCGTGATACAGCAGCTTCCTTTGAGACTATAAATCATAATGTTGAAGACCTCATTGATAAGATAAATGATATCGGAAACAGCATGGAGCTGATTGATAATTCAACAAATGAGATCAATGATAATATCTCCAATCTTTCAGCCACAAGTCAGGAGGTTGCGGCATTATCAAATGACGGACTTAAAAACGCCAGGGATGCGGTAGATAAATTCGAGAGTTTCAGACATTCATTGGATGGAATATATAAGCAGGCCCAGCGTCTTAAGGAAATAAATTTTGATTCAGATGATTCTGACGATGAATAATCATCAATAGATATAAGGAGGTATTTTTATATGAGAGTATTATTTGCAGCCGGACGTGTTCGTGAGGTCACAGACGTGGAAGTAGTTGGAATGGATGTCGGAGATGGACAGATCATTGGCACCCAGGTTAATTTCATTATGGCTAATGGAAACAAAGTAGAATATATCTACAGTCAGGCTGTTTCTATTGAAGAATCCGGGCAGAGAGCAGTAGAATTTGTTCAGGAGCTTTATAAAAATGGATTTGCAGATTTCTCTCAGGAAGTTGTTGAGATGCTATAAATAAAATAATAGTGTATAAAAATACCACCGGACTGTAAAAGCCTGGTGGTGTTTTTTTATGCGAATACCATTATGAATGCGGTAAGAGCGATGCAGACAATAAACAGGATTATCATTCCCGGATTCAGAAGAGCATCCTTGCTGATATTTTCCTGTATCGGAGCAGAATCTGATGTTCTCAGAATATTCCCTTTTCTAACGAATCTTATCAGAAGAATCAATCCTACAAAAGCTACAATGTATTGTATAGAGCTGTAGATAATGTTTCCTGTAGTCACTTCACTGAGGTTTGGGTTTATCAGGATAGGAACGAAAGCCCCAAAAAAGTTGAAGGTTACATGCATTATTATTGTGTATATGAGCTTTCTGGTGTAAATATAAACATATCCGAGCATAATACCCAGGAAAAATGCATAGAAAAACTGGAATATATTAGTGTGGATAAGACCAAATATCAGTGCTGAAATAATAATGGCATTCCATTCTCCGTATCTTCTGCTGTAACCGATGACGGCATATCTGAAAAGAATTTCCTCAAAAATAGGAGCGAGTATAACACTTAGGAGAAGAACTGCCGGCAGCGGCATGTTTACAAGCATTTCGGACAAATAATCATCCATCGTAACACCGGAAAGGACAGAAAGTACCGAAGCAAGGCCTGACCCGATCAGAGATCCGATTATTCCCATAGGAAACATAAACAGAATAAAACTTAATAATTCAGAGAGTTTCAGTGATCGCTGCATGGATTTCTCATAGGGGGTAGAAAACTTAAAACCGGTAAGAGCCGGTATATCTCTGAATCTCGGGGAATTTAGAACAAGTATCGTGCACGGAATAGCTATAAAATATCCTGCGAGCATTGTCAAAAGATTAGTCAGGGTGGCGTTATTTCTGAATTCAATAATTGCACTCTGCATGATCTGAGGATTTATGGCTATGCCTGATGCAAGAGCAACCTGAGATGCTTTGAATGTTGCAAAAAATGCATAAACAAACATTCCTATGAACATGACGATAGTTGCCAGAATATTTGAAAAGACCAGATAAAATACAATTGAAAGGCCAAGATGTGAAAATTTATTTTTGACTGACATGATAAAAAATATCTCCTCTGTAAATTCGATGAATAATTATCTACGTGATTGTGATTATACGAAATTAAGTGATTTGTGTAAAGAAAGACGCCATGTAATCACATGGCGCCTTGAATTATGGGTCGTGACCCAGTTGAGCGCGCAAAGCGTGCGAAATATCAACCACCCGCTATGCGGGTGCGCGGTGTTTGTTATACAAAAAAATCACCTTTCCGTTATAATGTGGTTGTTCAAGCCTAAATTATAACGAAAGGAAAGGTGATTTTAATGGCAAACAAGTCATATAGTTTAGCACACACAAAATGGATGTGTAAGTACCACATTGTGTTCACACCTAAGTATAGGAGAAAAATAATCTATAATCAATATAAGGCGAGTATAAGAGATATATTGAAGCAATTATGCGCATACAAAGGAGTAGAGATTATAGAAGGACATTTAATGCCAGACCATGTACATATGTTGGTCAGTATTCCTCCAAAGCTTAGTGTATCGCAGTTTATGGGATATCTAAAAGGAAAGAGTGCATTGATGATTTTTGATCAGCACGCAAATCTAAAGTATAAGTTTGGAAATAGACATTTCTGGGCTGAAGGATACTATGTTAGTACAGTAGGCCTCAATGAGGCAACAATAAAGAAGTACATTCAGGATCAAGAGAAACATGATATAGCAATGGATAAACTGAGTGTGAAAGAGTATGAGGACCCCTTTAAGGGGTAGCCGGTATTACAAGCGCCCTTTCAAGGGCTGCGACGAGTCAAAGGCGTTAGGGCTTGAACAAAGTGAAAGCCAGCGTCTTTAGGCGCTGGCCGGTAACAGCCCCTTATAGGGGCGAGCAAACCACCCGTTGGACGGGTGGTGCTGATTACCGTCTTCGTCTTTCCAAGCCTGTTTCCTGATAGAATTTAGTTTTTTCATCATACATTCTGGAATCGGCTTTCTTCTTTAATTCATCTATAGTGTCACCCGGATAATCCCTATGGGCGGCGTAGCCGATAGATAATGCAAGACTGTTATTATAATTGCCTTTCCAGGAGGATGCTGCTTTCTTGATCTTTCTGTCTATTTCTGAAATATTATATGAATGTATGACGGCGGTAAATTCATCACCACCTGTTCTGTAGACTTTTCCAAAAGTTCCGAGGGCAGATGAGATACATTCTGCGGCAGCTTGTATAAGCTCATCACCTGCATCATGCCCAAAAGTATCATTTGTATATTTCAATCTGTTGATATCGATTGAAGCAATCACAAAATCATCCTCTAGCGGCTCATCCTTGTACCTGGCAAGATCGTTATCAAGGCTTCGTCTGTTAAAAAGCTGAGTCAGTTCATCAGTCAGAGAAATACGGATCAGATGCTCCTCACGATTTTTATCCATATTGATATTCTGAACGGTATATACGACAAGATAAGGGATACCGTTTTCGTAGGACTCAGCATTAATATACTGGGCGCGAAACCATCCGGTATCAACATTTACGAACTCACCATAAATAAATCTTTTTCCTGTCAGTCTTTTTTCCAGTGTCCTGAGATTGGTAAACTCAAGAAATGCGTCAAGATGCTCCGGGGATACATGCTTTTTAATCTTGTGATTCATCACGGTATGAGCATGCTTTTCAAAATCCAGATCGTGATATTTGTAGGACTGATCGCTTAATGACATCTCTTTCATTGATTTAAGGTCAATCAGGTTCACGTTATCATAAATCTCAGTCATAGAAAAAAGAATGGACATCTGCTCATTCAACCTTTCAGCATAGTCTGATACTTCTTTATTTTTAGTTAAAAGCACAGTGAAATAGTCATAGAGAATTCTTGTTATGGTAAGGCCTCCTACAAGCATTATTATCGTTTCAATAGTGTAGCCAAGCATAGTATTTTTGAAGTACTCAAAGGGAGTATTGAAATCGGAATTAATACTTGCGTTGTGAGGAGCTATAAGCCAGGTGGAAATCAGCATGGCAAGATAATTTGTAATTAGTGAAAAATAGAACATTATCGGTTCACTAAAAAGTATGCTGAGAAGAGGAATAAAGAACCAGGTAATATGAATGTGAATATGCTTATATACCATGAACATCAAAAGAAGCTCCATGGATACAATTGCATAATATCCTGCGAACTCTGAGTAGGGCCATTTTGTTATTAGTAATTGATGTATGAGTGCAAGCAGAAGCATGCAGGATGAAACTGCGAGACATGTAAAATATGTAGCTTCTGCAAAAACACCAAAATAAATGCCTGCTGCAATTGCAGGACCAGTCAGAATACAGAACCAAAGTACAGTATTCAAATATCTATTTACAAGCTTTCTATTGTCACGAAGAAAATCCTCGTAACTTTTTATTCCTATAATATGCTTTTTGATTTCCGAAAAGCTCATTCTTTCCATTTAATTCACCTGCTGGTACCGATAGGTTATTGATAACATTTTACACTAGAGGATTGTAAAAAAGGCTTATATATCAAATCTTTTAGAGAATATTTAGAAATTAAGGTGAGGAAAACGCAAAATAATGATATGAATCGAGGTCATGAAATAATACTTCATTTCTGATTAGATTTTATGAAAATTTAATACAGCACGGCAGAAACCATCAAGCCCTACATGTTATGATTTGAAAAGAGGTTTTTGTTGTGTTTCTTATGTGTCTTATGTATTTATGGGGTGGAACCATCATGACGAAGTCATGATTCGGAATGGTTCCAACCGATTGGGCAGGATTACGAAGTAATCATGCGGTACATATGATGAAGAGAGAGGGAAAAAGAATGAAGAAGAAAAGATTATTTCAAAGGCAATTGATTTGTATGATTTTGTCACTTATTCTTGTGATGTTTACTGCATGTGGAAGTGATAGCGGCGCTGATGATCCAAACCTTGGTTTATATGAAGCCACCACAGCCAATATGAGTGGATTTGAATTAGGGGTTAAGGATGTTTTCGAGGATGGTTTTTCAATAGAATTAAAGAAGAACGGTAAGGCACACCTTCAAAGTGGAGATGAGGGAGGCGATTTTAAGTGGACCCTTGAAGGTGAAACATTCCATGGTGAAGGAGGCGGAGCCACTTTTGACGGGACCCTTAAAAATGGAGTTATGGTTCTCGAAAATGTTGAGGGATCCGGAGTTACCCTCACACTTGAGTGCAGTGACATAATTGCCTCATTAAAAGGAAAAGAAAAAGCTGTTTCATCAGAGGAGAGTGATAATCAGACAGCTGAGGTTCCTGAGACCATAGAAGAGGAAATGACAGCTACCACTGATAGTGTAGAGGATAACGGATTAAATATAAGCCTTGATTCAAAAAGCTCTGTAAGCGGATATTATGATGCTATTGCAGCTTCAGTAAATGACGGGGACGAGGTTTATATTGAACCCGGAGAATACCTGAATGTATATGACGATGGTTCACTCAGCATGTATGTTGCGGAGCAGAATCTTGAGTTTGCTACAACAATAGAAGACAATAAATTTTATCTGAACGGAGACACCAAGGTTGGAGAAATAGCAGAGGATGGTAGCATCACTCTTAATCTCTCCGATGATGTCAAATATGTTTTTGCAAAGGAAGGCAGTGAAAAGTGGAATGAGTGGCAGGCATCCCTTGAAGAGAATACAGAATATGAAGAGAATGAAGGGTATGCTGTAGCAGAATATGATTTTAATGAAGCTGTTAAACTGGTGGGTGATTACGAAGGTTTCATGCTCTATAGGAATGATGCATATTTTAATGGTAAATCCTTTGAGAATATCGGAACCAATGCCTTTGCAAGAATTGTAATAGATCCAATGGGAAAGCCCCAGGTTTATATTCGCACCATAATGAATGATGCTTCTAATGTAAAGAACCTGGATGCAGAGTTCAGGGGCGATGGATGGCTTACTGTTACGGGAACAACAGGTACAGATAACGGTGATAAGGAGTGGACAGCCATAATAAGCCCGGCTGTTGGAAATGCTCCACTTAATATTGATGCAACATTGACATCAGATTATGAAACTGTTTTCTTTACACTGTTTCTGAAACCCATTAATTCAGATTGGGATTACAGTTATCTTGATGATGATATAACAGAGGATGTGTTTAATAATTTTGTCTACAATCTGCAGATAGCTGAAGGAGATCAGATTGAGGATAAGCTGCAGTTTTATCAGAATTATTGGGATAAGAAGCATAAGGAGGGTGAAACCTTTACCATGATCACGGATCAGATGCCGGATCCGTCACTGCTCAATTTATATAAGTAAAACCGCCTTTCATGCCAACCGGCAATGACATTAACAAGATGGCAGTAAATAACATATCTAAAGGTCTATTATGCGTATGTATAATAGGCCTTTTTATTTTGAATAAATATTATCTATTTTTAATTCATAGTTTATAAATCTATAACTTGTGTATGTAAAAATGTAGGAGAGGCATATTTTTGTTATTGCCATCATGTTTTTTATAAAGATACCGAATTATTTATAAAGTTATCTTGTATCAGGAAAGGTTAATTGGAAGAATATGATAACTTCTCAAAGGGGTTCAAAATTATCTCTAATGGCGAAAAGGCTGCTAGCTATGTTTATTGTTGTTGCCTTGATGGCCTCACAGGCAGGATGCGGCAATATCATAAGTTCAAAAAAGAAAGAAATGATCTTTGCAACTGGAGGAACATCCGGAACTTATTTTTCTCTGGGTGATGCCATGGCAAATATTCTGAATACCAAGCTTTCAAACAGTACCCTTGCTATTTATTCAACGGGAGGTTCAGGAGAGAATATCAGGTTGATTTCTGAGAGGAAAGCTGACCTTGCAATAGTTCAGAATGATGTAATGTACTACGCCTATACAGGGACAGACTTATATGCTGATAAGGGAACATTTACAGAGTTCTCAGCAGTAGCAGGAATTTATGACGAGTGTGTTCAGATAGTAACATGCAGGGATGATATACATACCGTAGATGATCTTCGTGGGAAAATAGTTTCCGTTGGAGACTCGGGATCCGGAGTGGAGTTCAATGCAAGACAGATCCTGAGTGCATATGGGATGACCTTTTCTGATATACATGCTGAAAATTCTTCATTTGCCAACAGCGCTGATAATCTTGCAGATGGATCTATTGACGCTGCTTTTATTGTTGCAGGACTTCCTACAAAAGCAGTAATGGACTTGTCTGAGAAAAATGCTGTGCATCTGGTTGCTATAGATGATGAACATGTAAAGATTCTTCAGGAGAATTATAGCTTTTATACAAGATCAACTGTTCCTGACGGAACATATCCGGGACTAAATGAAAGTACTGACACAGTTTCAGTAAGGGCTACACTTATAGCTTCAAACAGGTTGGAAAGAGATAAGGTTTATGAATTTCTGACCCTTCTGTTTAGTGAAAAAGAAAAGATTTCTGCAGGAGAGAAAAATTTTTCGACCTTTGAACTTGAGGACTCTCTTAATGGAATAGATATTCCATTTCATAAAGGTGCCCGGAAATACTATGAGGAACAGGGTGTGGAGGGATTCTGATTGTTAAGAAATATACTAAAAGGAGAAACCTGTGCCGGTTGCAGAATATGCTGTATCTATGATGATTCTGATGTATGGGACGCACCGGGTTTTACTGAGAAGGAATTTAGTAAAGCTAAAGATAAGACAGAAGCATTATTTAGCCAAAGAGACGATGGGCTTTATTATCTTCAAATGGAAAAGGACAGCGAGGGTATTTATACCTGTCCCTGCTTAAGTGATAAAGGCTGTACTTTAGGTGAAGATAAACCCTTTCGCTGCAGATTGTGGCCTTTGTATCTTATAAATACTGAGCACGGCTTAGGAATAGCACTTTCTCCGGTTTGTCCGGAGGTGTGGAAACGTAAAAGTGAAGATATTTTTGAAGGCATACGGGATCAGATACCGTTTCTGTTGGAGACGGCAGGAGAAGATCCTTCGCTTGTCGAAAAGTGGAATCCTGAATACAGAATGATAGCACTTCCTGATGAAGCCGGTGTTTATCATTATATTCCTGATGAAGAGGGAACGGAAATCCATTTGCATCTAAGAGATATGTCCGTAACAGAATTGCAGAATCTGTATAAAGAAGAGTTTGTTTTTGATTTTCCTGAAGATGAATTAAAAAAGCTTGATCTTATGATTGATCTTAAAAACCAGGGAAAATACGTTACATATGCTTTCTTTGACAGAGGTGTATATGTGGGCTATGCGCTTTTTGACATTAACCCTACAGGCAAAAAAATATATCTCTTTGATTATCTTGGTGTCACACCTTCTCTTAGAGGCAAAGGATATGCGACCATGATACTTGATTTAATAAGGGCACATTTTGCCGGCAAGGTATCTTTAGCAGGAGAAGTGGAAGACCCGTTTATGACGGATGATCCGGAGATAAAGAGAGATAGAGAAAGACTTATGAATTTCTATATCACAAACGGATGGCAGGATACAGGGATTTCGATGTTTTTGTTTGATGTGGACTATCGTATTTTATATTATCCCAGCGGGGAAGCGATAGAACCTATGGAACTTGTGGATTATTATCGGAGACATTTTATTGATATGGTGGGAGAAGAGGAGTTTGAAGGTAACATGAGGATAAATTCTATAACGGAGATATAAGGATTTTATGTATATTGATAAGTTAACGTTACTAGCTGAAGAAGACAAGGAAAGGATTATTGAACTTGGATATTCGCCTGTTACTGTAAATGATAAGGCAATATTTGATCCATATTATGGAAAAATGAATGAAGACTGGTCATCTCCTATGAGTTTTATGGCAATGATCGCATGGGAAAGTGTACTCTCCTTTTATTATAAGAAGAGCAATGATTATCTTACCTTATTAGGCTGGGATGCCTCAGATGGCAGAATGACAATGCTGCCGCTAATCGGACATTATGACGAATCGTCTGTGAAAGATGCTTTTTATGAAGCAAGAGAGGATCATGAAAAGCTCGGTTACAGTCTCAATATCACTGATATGAGAGAGTGGATGAAACCGTATTATGAAGGAATTCCGGATACTAAGTGGGAAAAGAAAGAAAGTGATTCATTTTACGACTATGTTTATGATAGCAGATACTTTGATTCTTTCAGTGGCAAGTCCGGGCAGAATCTTAGATTTTTTCTGAAGAACTATGACTACACAGTGGACGAAGTTACGCCGGAGGATCTTGATACACTTAAGGATTTTATAAGGGCTAACTGGTGCTCGGTTAAGGATTGTTCTTATTGTAATTATGGATGTTCAATCAATTGTCTTGAACAGGTTGTGCCTGTTCTTTCTGAGCTTAATGGCTTTGGGATAATTGTGAGGATAGACGGAAAAATTGCCGGCTTTTGTATAGGTTCAAGGAGTGGGAATCAGTCAATACTTCATTTCCAGACTACTGCCGGCAACTATAAGGGACTTGGGGTATTCATGTATTCAGAGTGCAAAAAGCGCTTCCTTTCGGGAATTGATAAGATTAGTCTTGGTGAGGATATGGGTATTTCCGGAATCAGGACTTACAAGCAAAGACTTGCCCCTTATGAATGGATACCCAGGTTTGAATATGATCTTAAGGACTGAAAACATTTTTTGAAAAGAGAGCAGCCATGAATAAAAAAATAATGAATAAAAAGAATTACATTATTACCGGAATTGTGGCCTTTATTTTCCTTATCATATTTTCATTTAGCAGGGAATATCTGATGGTAAGCCCTTTTGATGAATTACCCTACGAGGGCATAATTTATGCAACTCTGGATAATGAGGGGAATACTTATGTTGTAGATAAGGCAGGCCAAAGGCTGTTGAAGGTTTCACCTGATAACAGGATGATATGGAAAAAGGAGGCATCTTCAGGGCTGTTCAATGGGATAAAAAAGGTTGTCACTTCGAACGATCATATCTTTCTTCTGGATGTTGAGAGCGGTGAAGGAATACGTATTAAAGGTGAGAGCATAGTTGAGCTTAATTCAAGAGGCAAAGCTATTGAAACTGTTGCAAAATTTCTCTACTCTGAGCTTACAATTCAGCAGCACATAGTAGGGATTTTTCCTATGGGAGAGCAGGGAATTGCTTATATATATAAAACGAATGACAACATACGTCTTTTAGTACCGGGGGAGAGTGAGACCACATATCCTCTTAAGGGAGCAGGTATCTTCTTAAGAAGCAGTGCTTTTGATTCAAGCACGGGAACTGTCTATTACAGCACCTATGATGGGAAAATCAAGCGATATGTTGATGGTGTTAATGATAAAGTGCTCTATGACAGCACCTCTTCAGACGCTTTAAGCATTCCTGCTGATCTTAGTTTTTCTGATGGAAAATTATATGCTACTGATATCGGTCTTCGATCAGTAATAGTTGTTGACACCAAGAGCGATGAAGTGTCTCTTATAGAAGAAGCCGGAAATCTGGTGGAAAAAGAGATAGCATATAGCCTTAATGCGGATAATGGACTGGAATGTGTGACTGATTATTCGGTCAAAAAATACCTTGGGAATAATGAATATGATTATTTTGTTTCCTGTAAACTGTCATCTTTGATCGTATTTAAGAGTATTATTTCAAAAATTTCGATTGTATGCTTCATACTGCTTGTGGTTGCCTTAGCCGCAGCTATTGTTATTTATATCTTCAAAGAAAAGAGTATGTACGCAAAGATTATTCTTGGTATAGTGGCAGGTTCATTTATAATCGCTGCTCTTTTGGTTGCAGTTCTTGTGCCGAGATTCCAGGAAGAAATAACGGAAGCTTTTTTTGAAAAGGCTGACCTTGTAAGCGACCTGACATCTGCCATGTTGCCAATAGAGTCATTATCAAGACTCAACAGTGCAGACGATTTCATGAACGAGGATTATCAGGAAATCAGGAATGTTGCAAGGAATGTATTTCTTACAGAATCTGAAAACTTGAGTGACCTGTATTGTGTTTTTTATCAGGTTGTGGATGGCATGTATGTTATGAGCTACAGTCTTACGGATATTGCAGGTGCTATTTACCCCTATGACTGGAGTATAGAAGGCTCTCTTGAGGAAAAGGTTCTGACCACTAAAGAGGGTGAGAGATACATGAGTAGCACCAGTGAAGGTGAGTATCTCTTTTCATATAAACCTCTCATAAACGAAAACGGGGATGCTGTAGGCATTATCGAAGTTGGTAAGGATATGGCTACATTTCGCCAGGAAGTAAATACAATGGTTATTGATGCTTTTATCAATACTATTGCTGTGACGGTGGTGCTTATCCTTTTCATAATAGAAATTGTTTATTTTGTTAAAGGCAGAAATGAATATAAAGAAAAGCTGGAGAATGGCGTGGAAGGCGCATCTCCAATGCTTCCCTGCGAGATTATGAGAATGGTTTCATTTCTTGTATTCTTCCTGACTAATTTAAGCACGGCATTTCTTCCGCTATATGCCATGGAAATATCTGAAAAATCATCAGCTATGCTTGCTCCTGAAATCATGGCTGCTATTCCTCTTTCAGCAGAGGTTATCACCGGTGCTGTATTTTCTGTGCTGGGTGTAAATATTATTGAAAAAATAAGTGAAAAGCGGACGATTATAATTAGTTCGGTACTTTTTACAGGAGGTTTTGTTCTGCGCATTATTCCAAACATATGGGCGCTTATTGTAGGTAATGCAATTATTGGTGTGGGCTGGGGGATGATACTTCTTGTAGCTACCTTGAGGATTACTAATCTTCCGGAGGAAAAAAGGGATATTGGGTTTTCCCAGTACAATGTGGCTTCGCTTAACGGTGTCAACTGCGGAGTTGTTTTCGGAGGATTTTTAGTTAACTGGATGAATTATCAGGGCGTGTTTATGATTTCGGCAGTCTTTAGTATTTCTATGCTTATTCTGACTTTGACATATTTTAATGACACAAAGACAGAAAAACTGGAGGAAGATGCAGAAGAAGAAAATGAACCGATCAAAGTGTTCTCGTTCGTTCTTAATCCTAAGGTATTTTCACTCTTATTTATGATAGTTGCGCCTATCCTTATGAGTTCATATTTCCTGAATTATATGTATCCTATTATAAGTTCTGGTTATGGACTTTCAGATACTTATATTGGTTATTCATATCTCCTGAACGGACTTTGCGTTATGTTCTTTGGCGAATTATTAACTTCCTTCTTCATCCGGATAAAGAGGAAACCGGAAGGTCTTCTTACGGCATCACTTCTTTATGCCCTGGCATTCTTCATTGTGATCCGGTTTGAGAGTATACCTGCTCTGTTTGCAGCTCTTGCGATACTTGGTATTTCAGATAGCTTTGGCCTGCCGCTGCAGTCAGGTTATTATACGGAATTGGATATTGTTCAGAAGTACGGGTACGACAAGGCTCTTGGTGTTTATAATCTGATCATAAATGTGGCGCAGTCCATTGGTCCGTTTGTATTCAGTTATGTACTGATTGCCGGAATGGGAAGAGGACTTACCATAGTCCTTATTACACTGGTTGTGCTTGCGTTCATATTCATTTTTATAGGGAAAACTGTTGATAAGAAAAGGAGCACCGTATGAGTAAAAAAGGATTTGGAATAGGAGTAAAAATCTGTTCACTAATTGCTGCTGCTATGTTGGTTTTGTCCGTTGTACTCATTGTATACAGCTATCTGGTACATAGGCAGAAGGTAGATGATTATTATGGAGAAAATGCTTCGCGACTGGCCTTATCACTTGCGAACCAAACCGATGGTGACTTTATCAGAGAATTAAGAGAATTGGTTGATGAAGAAGACTTTAAACAAGTGCGTGAAAAAGCAGTTGAGACAGGCGACTGGACTCTTGTTGATGACTATCTTGCGAAAAAGGGAATTAAAGAGAAATACGATAGTCTCTTGGCATCTTATGAAGGCTTTTTGAAAGATATGAATGTAAAATATTTGTATATTCATTCGATAGAAGGCCCAATAAGTGTATATCTTGTGTCTGCAACCGGTGGCCTCGAGGGACTTGGATTTATTGGAGATAATGCAGAAGAATTTGCGATGTATTCAACAAATGTCCATATCGATCCTGCAGTATCCAATATGGATAATGAATGGGTATGCTCTGCCTATGAGCCGATATTTGATTCTAATGGTAATGCAGTAAGTACTGTAGGTGTCGATATTGATATGAACCAGGTTGTGGGTGACAGACTGCACTTTTTGTATCGCATGGTAATCTGCGGGATAGTTATTACTTTGATCTTTGTGGCTCTGGGTATCTTAACTATAAGGAAAGTTGCTGTAATGCCTATTGAAGCACTTTCCAGGGGAACAAAATCGTTTACAAACGAAGAAACAGGCTATTCAAGGGAGAGTGTAATATCTCTTGATATAAATAGTAGAGATGAGCTTGAGGAACTATACACAGATATCAGGTCTATGCAGGTAAAGATTCTTGACTATATTGAAAATATTACAAGGATCACTGCTGAGAAGGAGAGAATCGGAGCAGAACTGAATGTTGCTACCCAGATTCAGGCGGATATGTTGCCGCGAATATTCCCTCCATTCCCGGAAAGAACGGAATTTGACCTATATGCTACAATGAGCCCGGCTAAGGAGGTAGGAGGAGACTTCTATGACTTCTTCCTTATAGATAATGACCATCTTGGTCTTGTAATTGCTGATGTATCAGGAAAGGGCGTTCCTGCAGCACTATTCATGGTCATTGCCAAAACACTTATTAAGAACAGAGCACAGCTTAGTAACTCTCCTGCTGAAGTACTTAGCTATGCTAATGACCAGCTGTGTGAGGGTAATGAAGCAGAGCTTTTCGTTACTGTCTGGTTTGCAATGATTGAAATTTCTACAGGAAAGGGGCTTGCTGCCAATGCCGGTCACGAGCATCCTGCTATAAGCAGGAACGGTGGAGAATGGGAGCTTGTTAAGTACAGACATTCACCGGCAGTTGCCACAATGCAGGGAATGAAATTTAAAGAGCATGAATTTGAGATTCATCCTGGTGACAGACTTTTTGTATATACGGACGGTGTAACAGAAGCAACCAATAGTCAGAATGAGCTGTTTGGTGAGGAAAGGCTTGTCCAGGCTCTTAATAAAGAGAAGGTGGATACTCCTGAAAAACTTCTTAAGAATGTCCGGGAAGATATAGATACGTTTGTAGGTGATGCACCGCAGTTTGATGACATAACGATGCTTGGAATTTATTGGAAAGCCTGAGATATCAGGCAATTTCTAATGTCGTTTACGACAAGTAAACAGAAATATTTATGAAGTAAAAATAACTTTAGATTAAAAGGATTGTTTCTTTAAGAGACAGTCCTTTTTAATTTGAGCAGAACACTTGGAATGGCATTTTTCACGAGCCTTGTCGGGACTGTTTAAACTATTCGTTTTTGATAATAAAGAAGCAATATATGAAAGGTAATACTAACAGGTCTGTGATATCATTAAAAAAATTTTGTTTTGAGTTTAAAAAGTGTATTGAGTTTGAGATACAGATAATTGAGAATAGATATTATTGAATATAAAGGGGAAATATTAGAATGTTTGAAGAGTATAAACTTTCACAAGTATTAGCGATAGATGAGTATTATCAAAACGCTCTTGAAAAGGATGTAGCTTATTTAAAGAGCATTGATCCTGACAGAATGCTGGCAGGTTTCTATGAAAATGCAGGCCTTGCACCAAAGAAAATGCGTTACACCGGTTGGGAGAACATGCTGATAGGTGGGCATACTATGGGACACTATCTCACGGCTGCTTCTCAAGGTTATGCTAATCCCGGGACAGCAACTGATGATAAGAAGGCTCTTATCGAGCTTATTAAAAAGATGGTGGATGGTCTTTATGAGTGTCAGCAGCATTCCAAGGGGAAGCCTGGATTTGTGTTTGGAGCAGCTATTCTCGATAGTAATAATGTAGAGCAGCAGTTTGATAACGTTGAGGAGGGCAAGACCAATATTATCACAGAGGCATGGGTTCCGTGGTACACCATGCATAAGATTCTGGACGGACTTGTTAACACATATATACTCACAGGCTATGAGACTTCACTTAAAGTAGCAGAGGGAATCGGAGACTGGAGCTATGGCAGGACATCCTCCTGGTCTGAGGATACTCATAGAACAGTTCTCGGAATAGAATATGGCGGAATGAATGATGCCCTTTATAAGCTCTATAATCTCACAGGTAAAAAGGAGCATCTTGAGGCAGCACACGCTTTTGATGAGGATGAGCTTTTCAAAAAGATTCTGACAGGTGATGCAAATGTGCTTAATAACCGCCATGCCAATACCACAATTCCCAAATTCCTCGGTGCGCTTAACAGATATATGACTGTTGGGGAGTCTGCATCGGAATATCTTGAGTATGTTAAGGCATTCTGGGACATGGTGGTTACAAGGCATACCTATGTAACAGGCGGAAACAGTGAGTGGGAGCATTTCGGAGAGGATTATGTGCTTGATGCTGAGCGCACCAATTGCAACAATGAGACCTGCAACACCTACAACATGCTTAAGATGAGCAGAGATCTGTTCCGCATTACCGGGGATAAAAAGTATGCTGATTATTACGAAAATACCTGGATTAATGCCATCCTTTCTTCACAGAATCCGGAGGATGGAATGACCATGTACTTCCAGCCCATGGCTACGGGATATTATAAGGTATATGGACAGCCCTTTGATAAATTCTGGTGCTGTACGGGAACTGGTATGGAGAATTTCACCAAGCTTGGTGACAGCATATATTTCAAGGATGAAGAAGGTATTATCGTTAATCTCTATGTGTCATCAGAGGTCACTGACGATGAAAAGAAAATATCCATCCGTCAGGACACAAAGATACCGATTGAAAACACAGCATTTTTTACTATCAGCTGTGAAAACGAGAGTCTCTTTAGTTTGAAATTCAGAGTTCCTGACTGGGCAAAGTCCTACACTTGTAAGGTTGTAGAGAGCGAAGATACCTTCGAAGCAGGAACCGATGGATATATTGAGATAAAGAGGCAGTGGAATGACAAAGACCAGGTAGAGATCACTTTTGAGATGATGACTGTGGCAAAAACTCTGCCTGATTGTGATAACGTATTTGCATTTAAATACGGTCCTGTTGTTTTATCTGCAAACCTTGGTACTGAGAATATGGTTGATGGTACTACAGGTGTTGATGTTACCATTCCTACAAATAAGATTGCAGGAAATGAGTATCTCACGATAAATGAGGGCAGCGTAACTGATTTTGTAAGTAACATAGATAAGCATATGGTAAGGGAGAACGGAACACTTAACTTCACCTTAACAGGAACTGACAGAGATCTTCAGTTCACACCTCATTATAAAAAGACAAGGGAACGTTACGGAATATACTGGTATCTTTTTGATGACAGCAATTCAGATACAGATGAGGTTGAAAAGAGAAAGGCGGAAGAGGCTCGCAGAGAGAGCATCATCGATACTGTACAGCCTGGATACGGACAATACGAAAATGACGAACTTCATGCCATGGAGGACAATGGTTCTGTAGGAAGTACAGCACAGGGGACAACAAGAGCAGCAACTCCAAACGGAAGCTTCACCTATCACATGAAGGCTGTGGAAGGCGCAGACCTTCTTTTAGAGGTACATTACCTTAGAGAGGATAACGGCAAGCAGATTTGCATAAGGATTGGTGATGAGACCATTTTTAATGGCAAGCTTCATTACACAGGAAGAGAAGAGGAGTATTTTGTAGAATATCCTATTTCAAAAGAAATTATTGCTAAAGCTCTTGAGCACAGAACTGTGGGTGGAAGTGAAGTCTTTACGGTACCTGTTACATTTAGTGGCTCATTCGTAATCGAGTCAGCAAGAATATTTGGATTTGTATATATGAGAAAGTAAGAAAAAGTAATTCCTGCCACTATTGGCTAAACGGCCGGTAGTGGCAGGATTTTTTGAGGCTTTAAAATCTGGCAGTAATTGGAGATAATATAAGAAGGTAAATTGACAAGTACAGGGGGATGTGGGGAAAATGGATATTTCATATAAAAAACTTACAGATACAGAATTAGACTGTTTTATCAATATGAGGATTACACAGTTGACTGAGGAATATACATCCACAGGAAGGACTGTGCCTGAAGGTGTTGACCTGAAGGCAGCATTATATGACTATTACAACAGACATATGGCTGATGGGACATTTGTTTCATGGCTTGCCATGGATGGAGATAAGATTATAGGTACAAGTGGCATGTCTTTTGTTGAAAAACCGCCGTATTTTACCTGCACAACAGGAAAACTCGGGCTATTGTCAAGCATGTACACAGATCCTGATTACAGGCGAAAAGGAATAGCAAAAGAGCTGCTTCACAGAGTTGTAGAAGAGGCCAGAGCTTACGGATGCGGAGCAGTTCACATTACTGCTTCCGATATGGGAGTTAAACTCTACACCGCCTATGGCTTTAAGCATAATGGTAACTTTATGCAATATAGCCTTTAAATGCGGGGGATTCTGTTTAGTATATATCAAAAGAAAAAGTAAAATTATGAAAATAGCTTCGGACAAAGTGGAAAATTTAGTTTTAATTAAGGTTGGGGTCTTATAGTATCGCTAATGA
The DNA here is from genome assembly GCF_000424385.1 of Butyrivibrio sp. LC3010. Classification (GTDB taxonomy): domain Bacteria; phylum Bacillota; class Clostridia; order Lachnospirales; family Lachnospiraceae; genus Butyrivibrio. Next base: position 36,933 of record NZ_AUJU01000027.1, read on the forward strand.
AAAAACAGATAAGGAGACTTCAATAAATGAAAATGAATAAGATAAAGAAATTTATATCTGTTGCAGGAATTATGATGATGTGCTTTTCGTTGTCAGCATGTGCAGATGAATCAACGGTAGCATCGGGGACAACTGTCATCGAGAATGAAGATACCACAACTGATGATACTAAGCAGGAGGATGCGAACAAGTCGGATGGAGAAAACAGCGAAGTAGAGGCTCAGGATGGTGAAAAGCCGGACGGAGAGATACCTCAGGGAGAAAAGCCAGATGGAGAGGCGCCGGGAAATCCACCCGATGGAGAGAGACCGGGAAATCCCCCTGATGGAGAGGCACCCGGAAATCCACCTGATGGTGAGCCTAAAGGAGGTGCTCCCGGAGGTGGATTTGGTGGTGGAAGCAGTAGTGCGGATATTGATTATATTGCATCAACAGTCATTTCTTCTGCGGATAAAGAGAGCGGAGAAAACTATGAGAGCACGACCGCTGATGAAAGTGCACTTCTTATAACTACATCTGATGAAGTGGAAATAACTGATGCGACTGTTACTAAAACAGGAGATTCAGATGGCGGAGATAACTGTAATTTCTATGGACTAAATGCAGCAGTTCTTGTAAAGGATGGCACAACAACTACTATAACAGGTGCAGATATTACATCAGATGCCGACGGCGCAAATGGGGTATTTTCCTATGGTGGTAATGGCGGAAAGAATGGCGAAGAAGGTGATGGTACAACGGTTGTAATCTCTGATTCAACGATCACAACAACAGGTGATGGTTCAGGTGGTATTATGACAACCGGAGGTGGAATCACAAAGGCTTCAAATCTTACGGTTACAACCAGTGGAAGATCTTCTGCAGCTATCAGAACTGACAGAGGTGGTGGAACTGTTACTGTAGATGGTGGAACATACACAACAAACGGGCTTGGATCACCTTCAATTTATTCAACTGCAGACATAACGGTTTCTGATGCAAAGTTAATCTCGAACCTTTCTGAGGGCGTATGCATAGAAGGTGTTAACTCAATCACTCTAAATGACTGCGATCTCACTGCCAATAATACAGATACTAATGGGAATGCTACTTTTTATGACAGTATCATGATATACCAGTCTATGTCAGGAGATGCAGACAGCGGAACTTCTACATTCACGATGAATGGTGGAACTCTTACCAGTAAAAACGGTCATGTTTTTCATGTGACAAATACCAATGCTGTGATCAATCTTAATGGAGTGAATATTGTAAATGAGGATACTGATAATATTCTTTTGTCAGTTTGCGCAGATGGTTGGAACGGAGATTCAAATATTGCAACTATGAACGCAACAGGTCAGGAGCTGGAAGGAACAATTCTTGTAGGAAGTGATTCCAGGCTCACACTTAACCTTACCAAAGGATCATCTTTTACAGGAAGTATCAGCGGAGAGATTGTAAATACCAAGGGTGATACAGTTTCAACAGAGGTAGGAGAGGTTGCTGTTAAGTTGGATTCAGACAGTACATGGACACTTACAGCTGATACTTACATTTCATCTTTTGATGGAGATACATCAGGTATCATATCTAATGGATATAAGCTCTATGTCAATGGAGAAGAAATCAGTTTATAAGGATCCGGATTTCTGATATTTCTTGTTTGGGTATATGTTATGCTCCAAAACCATAATGCAAAATGATAAAATCATCATAAGTGATTAACCGCACGCGGTATCACCTGGATGAAAAATGTTTTAAGAAGCATTCTGAGAAAGTTGGGCGATATGAAAACTTATGATGAGATGTATGAACTGATAATAAAAACGGCGAAAGAAGATGAAAGAATTCGCGCTGCAACAATGGAGGGCTCTGCAGTCACACCGGGAGCGTTACGAGATTGTTTTTCAGACTTTGACATAACCTTTTTTGTTTCTGATATCAGAGAATTCACATCTGATAAGGATTATATGAAAAGATTTGGTGATATCCTTATCATGCAGACTCCGGATGACTGGTACATGGAACCCTATGATTACAATGGAAAAAGTCGATATGCTTATCTGACGCAATATAAGGATGGAAACAGAATTGATCTGACTTTTATTGATGTATCGGAAATAGGAAAACAGGAAGAATTTAACGAGCCTCGAACTGTTCTTATAAACAAAGATAATTATAAAGAATTAAAAGACATTACGGCTAATTATGTATTTTTTATAAAAAAGCCCAGTGAATTTGAATTCTATAATACCGTAAATGAATTCAGGTGGGTCAGTAATTATGCCACAAAGGGACTTTGCAGGCAGCAGTTTTACTATGCGAAATACTCTATGGAGCATCTGATGATGGATATGTTCATGAAGATGATTAATTGGAAAATAGGAGTCTGCAATGATTTTAAGGTAACAACAGGCGCATTTTCCAAGTATCTCAAGAAATACCTGACTGAGGATGAAATGAACCGCTTTGAAGGAATTTTTGCAGGTGGGACATATGAAGATATGTGGGAGAAAATCTTCCTCATGTACGATTACTTTGAAGATTTATCGGTTTTTGTTGCGGATAAACTTGGGTTTGAGCTCGATATTAATGAATCCAGGAATGTCCGCGACTTTATGAAAAGAAGACGTGAACTCTCATGAGAATAATTTTTTATACGAAGGTATTGCATTTTGTACATGACGCCTGCCGTTTTTTAGGACAGTTTCCTCTTTTGCCCTCAAGAAGTCATAGGTTTTTGTTTTTCCTCAGAAAAACAGAAACCGTACCGGACCAGGTTCTCGCGAAGCGAGGGACGTATCCTGCCAAAGGCAGGATTTTTGAGGGCTGTTTCCTCTTTTGCCCTCAAAAAGTCATAGTTTTATGCTTTAAACTCCGGAAGGGGACCAAGACTTTCAACAAACTCCTTAAATCTTGGAAGGCAAATAGAAATACTGCCACGGTTTGAAGCATCAATAATTCCTTTTTCTATTAGTCTGCTTCTTGGAATTGACCAGGAACTATGTGTAGATTTTGTTATTTCAAGTAGTTCTGTCACCTCCATTGTTTCCTTTTTTATAATGAATTGCAAAAACCATTTATCCTTCGGGGCAAGCTCGCTCCATATTTTTTTATAGACCTTCTCAGAAAGCATCTCATCGAATTTTCTTAAGACTTCTTTTGTCAGATGCTTTTCCTTTGAATCCCACATGTATTTACCAAGAGTCTGATAAGCGTATGCATAGCCCTTAGTTAAAAAAGCCATTTTTTCAGCTTCTTCAAAATCGATTCCAAGCGTATCCTGATAATCATCTCGTATGTAGGTCATGTTAAGAGGTGACATCTCGTATTTGCTTGCCCTAAGGAAAAAGGTAAGTCCATCAGCATTCTCCAAGCTTTCTATATCCTCATAGAGACCGGCAACAATTACAAAAATAGGAAGTTCTTCTCGTATATATATCTGGAACTGCTGAATAAAATCGATGATTCCTTTTGTCTTTCTTGCTTCATCTATTGTGACAAGGAGTCTTTTCCCTCTAGCTTTTAATTCTTTAAGCAGAACCTGCAACGCATAGTCCAGACTTGCTACAGGTTTTTTCTTAGCTATATTTAACCCAATTCCAAAAGCTGTAAGATTAAGATTTGCATCTATAAATTCAGATATCATCGGAACTGAACTATATAAATGTGCAACGAGCTCACTTATTATATCTGAGTCAGATCTGATACCTATCACTATCCAATCATCGTCTTTTTTAAAGTGCTGTTCAATCGCAGTCAAGGTTACTGTTTTTCCGGTTCCTCTTATTCCTGTAAGCTTAAATGCCTGCTCGTCCGGAGCATCACTTTCCAAATCTTCTGCAATGCTGTCAATTATGTAATTTCTGCTAAGATACTTTGACGGTATCTTTCCAAAACTTATAGTATATGGATTCTTTGTTGCCATGATATTTTTACCCTTTGTAATAGTTATATAATTTGCCTACAACTATATAATACTATATAAAAATGTCATTTTCCAGAATATCTATATAAATCTATATAAAAATTCTATATTCTAGAATGCCTATATAATATCAATAATACATTTAGATAACTATCTAAATAATATTGACAATGTATATTTATAGATGTATAAATAAGAAAAATAATTAGACATACATCTAAATAGATAGCAATAGATTCGTAAAGCGTAATAAATGGAATCTATGGTCACCACAAGATTTATCAAAAAATGTCTTGTGCTCAGATGAAATTAAGAATTTAGGAGAATGGATATGAATCAAAACATTATTGAAAAAATGGTTAATGCCATGAAGATAACCGGTGATGACACAGTTTTACTTAATTACTGGAGTGAGGGTGATGACAGTGATCTTAAACTGTTTGAAAGTGTTTTCAGTGACAAAGGGGTAAAATATAAGACTATAGATTTCACAGAAGAATATCTGATTCAGCTTGCACAAAATGGAGCTGAAAATATAAATGACAACTTTTTTAATCCTTATAAAGAGTGTACAGTTGTTGTAGATATACTTCAAAGACCTGCGGGGATGCCGCCAAGAGGGCTTGATAAAGAAAAATATCCTGCTTTTGCTGAGGTTCTCAGGGCGTTGTTTTCATTCATGAGCAGTCATGATAAGTTAATACAGATTACTATGCCATCACAGACTAACGCTGCACTTGCCGGCGAAAACTTTGAAGAGTATAAGGTTAAAATGGAGAATGCTTTTAATGTGGATTACGAAGCACTTGCCGCAGACTGCAAAAAGAAGATTGACAGCTTTAATACAAATAAAATAACAATAAGAACCGGTGAGGATTGCACTCTGGTCATGGATGTTACAGGAAGAGAGTGGATCATAGATGCCGGCGAGGGTGCTTTTCCCTGTGGAGAGATTTATATAGCACCTTTAGAAGATAAGACAAGCGGAACTGTTTTTTATAAGAATCTGTTCATTGAAGATGTTGGAGTATTTGACGATGTTATAATTACTGTGAAGGATGGGCGAGTGACAGACTCTAACTGCACAGCTTTTAATGAGTTTCTTTCCGGGCAGGAGGAAGGAGCCAGGGTAGTCGGAGAGCTTGGGATAGGCATGAATCCTGCTGTGACATACTCCGGAAAAGGGGCATCTCTTGATGAAGATGCACTTGGAACATTTCATATAGGACTTGGAATGAACTATTTGTTTGGCGGAACTAACAAAACCCGTTTCCATATGGATTTTGTTAATTTTGGAGAAATTCTTTAAAGCCGGATTTTTGCAGGCTATTTCCGCTTTTGCCCGCAAGAAGTAAGATTTTTAATACATGCAAATAAAAAGGATATAAAATTATAGCAGCAGGTAAATAACAGTAAATGGCCTAAAGAGCAGTGAACTTTCTTCATACAAACACAACGAACATATTGATGAAAAAGGACTTGTATTATGGAAAGCAAGATTAAAGAACTAAAAGAATTTATGGCAAAAGGGAAGAAAGAAGCTCAGGCGCAGATAGCTTCTCTTATGGCTGACGACAGAGAGGACGAAGCGAAAGCATATCGCGCGGCACTGAATATTTATGATGTTTTCACGTCACTTATTGATGTTCCGTTAAAGCAATCCGGTGGAGATGAACAGGCTTTTAAAGATGGCTTTAAGAAGCTTTCAGTTAACATTCCTACGCAGTGGAGGAATTCTCTGTCTAAAGCAAAAGAGCATGATGACGCAGAAAAGATCATGATAGAAGAAGCAAAACTAAAGGTAGCAGACAGTATCATAGCGAAATTTGACGAATTATTTTGAGCCGGGAGGGGTATATGACAGATAAGGAAACAATAGCCTTTTTTAAATGTCTTGCCGATAAATCACGCCTGTCTATATTAAAGTCGCTTATGGTGGAAGATATGTACGTTGAGCGGCTGGCAGAGCGTTTGGAGCTGACCTCTGCCACAGTTTCCTTCCATCTTAAAAAACTTGAAGATGCAGGCGCGGTCAAATCCTACAAGGAACAGTACTATACCATGTATTCCATAAATAAAGAGCTTTTTTCAATAAATATCATTGATATATTAAGTGAAAAGACCTCCGAAAGTGAATTACAAAAAGAGCGTGATGATGCATACCGCAAGAAGGTTATTGATGCTTTTTTCGAATATGGTAAACTCAAATCTATTCCCAGTCAGCGTAAGAAGGAAAAGATTGTTCTTGAAGAAATAGGAAAAGCATTTAAGAAAGGAAAAAAGTATACGGAGAAAGAAGTGAATTTAATCATTGCCGATTTTCATGATGATTTTTGTACTCTTAGAAGGGACATGATCGCAGAAGGAATTTTGGAGAGAAAAGATGGTGTGTATTTTCTCTCATAATAGAGAAAAAGTTAATTGAAAAGACTTCGCTTTTGACTCCCAAACCATGGAAACCTCCGGTGGCGCAAACTGTTTAAATGAATAATTTTGTTTTTTCCTAAGATGCCTAAAGATAAATCTGCATTCATCTCGGTTTTTGGGGCAAATCAGATTGGAGAATTTCGGCCACAGTGGACTATAAAATGAGTTATGAGCATATAATATAGTGCTGACATTTGTAAGTTACTTGCAATTTTACTTGAAAAGAATTTTTAATTCGATTAGCCTTTTCTTAGGACGTCCAAATCTTACCTAAGAGGAGGCTTTTTGATTTATGAATAAGGAGCAACTGCATAACTTCATTTTGCAAAGCACAGGAAATGAGAGCAATATTTGTCAGGTATATGCCATCAAAAATGGAAAAACTGCATTCGATGATTGCTGGCATGGTTTTAAGACCGAAGATGCGATGAATGTTAATTCCGTAACCAAAGGAATCATGGCGCTGCTTGCAGGTATAGCTATGGACATGGGATACATAAAGAATGTTGATCAGAAGGTTATGGATTTCTTTCCGGATTATACTGTTAAGCGTGGGGAGAAAACGATCTATGAGGTGACAGTCAGACATCTTCTTACGATGACTGCTCCATATAAGTACAAATCTGAACCATGGACCAAAGTATGTACATCAAATGACTGGACACTGACTGTGCTTGACTTTCTTGGAGGTCGCAAAGGTATAACAGGAGAGTTTAAATATGCCACGCTTGGGATTCAAATTCTTGCAGGCGTAATAGAGAGATCCACCGGGGAAAAATGCATTGATTTTGCCAATAAATATCTTTTTACTCCACTGGGGCTTTCTGAACGGATACTGCATGGTGACAGCTCCAAAGAGGATCAGTTTGATTTCTTTATGAATAAGAATCCTAGAAAACCTGAGTGGTATTCTGATCCGCAGCAGGCGGTGACTGCAGGCTGGGGATTGTGCATGTCTGCAAAAGAGATGGCGGTAATAGGAGAGCTTGTGCTTAATGGCGGAATGTATGATGGGAGAAGAATAATATCGGAAGAATATCTGAGTGATATGCTTAAAGTCCATCTTAAGCTTGATGAGAGAATGGGATTTATGAACTATGGATATCTGTGGTATAAACCTTTCGATGACAGGGATGTTTTTGCAGCGATAGGTGATTCCGGTAACATTATCTATGTTAATAAAGAAAAGAATATTTCTGTAGGCATGACCGGAACATTTAAACCCAGGATTTTTGACAGAGTGCAGTTTATAGAAGGAAAAGTCCTTCCGGTTATCTGAATGTAACTTTGAAATAAAAGCTTTTGGAATTCCTTTTTAGAAACTCAGCTCCTTTGCTTCAAAAGAGCTAGGGCTGTCGAGAGTTCTATTTGCGTAAAACAGCTGAGTAATGGCATTTTAAGTAAAACTTGATTGTTCATCTGTATGCACCAGCCACAATTAAGAGTCGACTCTGAATTTTTTCAAAATGTGGTTATAACAACATATTATTAGGCTAAATCATATTAAAATGACATCATAAAACAAGGAGGTAAGAATAATGGCAGTAATTAACGGTAGAAAAGCAGCGGTTATAGGATGTGGATTTGTTGGAGCGGCATCTGCTTTTGCAATCATGGAGAGCGGATTGTTTTCCGAAATGGTTCTGATAGATGCCAATAAGGAAAAAGCAGAAGGCGAAGCTCTGGATATCAGTCATGGACTGCCATTTTCAAAGCCTATGCAGATCTATGCCGGTGATTATCAGGATATTGCTGATGCAGCTGTTATTATAGTAACAGCAGGAGCAGGACAGAAACCCGGTGAGACAAGACTTGATCTTGTAAAAAAGAATGTTGGAATCTTCAAGTCTATAATTCCACAGATAGCTGAGGTCAATAAGGACGCAATAATGCTTATAGTGGCAAATCCTGTGGATGTTTTGACATATGCAGCCTGGAAGCTTTCAGGATATCCGGAAAACAGAGTGTTTGGCTCAGGTACAACACTTGATACTGCAAGATTCAAATACCTTCTTGGACAACATCTTTCGGTGGACAGCAGATCTGTACATGCTTTTATTATTGGGGAGCATGGAGATAGCGAGATTGCTGCATGGAGCAGTGCAAATGTATCAGGAATACCTATTCATGATTTCTGCGAGATGAGAGGACATTTTGAGCATGAGAAAGCCATGAAAGAAATTGCTGACAATGTCAAGAATAGCGCATATGAGATAATTGAGAAGAAGGGGGCAACCTACTACGGGATAGCAATGTCGGTGAGAAGAATCTGTGAAGCTATAGTACGTGATGAGAAGACAATTCTTCCTGTGTCAAGTATTCAGCATGACAATCATGGTATTTCAGACGTCGCACTGAGTATGCCGGCCATAGTAGGAAAGAATGGGGTTGAAGGAACCGTTCCGATAAGCCTGAATGAAAATGAAGAAAAGGCTCTTAAGCTATCGGCAGATACGCTTAAAAGCGTAATAAGTGAAACTATGCTATAAGAAGATTTTAAATATCATGATTATGATAGATTCTCTAAAAGAAATCGAAAAGTAAGTGTAAAACAGTCCTTTATCAGTGTAAGTGATGAGGTCTGTTTTTTTATTCAATAGAAAATTCCTTCGGATTTCCTATTGAATAAAAAGCGCTCCGCTATGGATGCGACTGGTGCGCAGATGAGTTTTGCAAGCTAAAGCTTGCGCGCACCAGCGCGCAAAGAGTCGCGAGCGACTCTTTGCTCTTGGCAAGTGGAAGCGAGGATCTTGATGCCTTATATGAAATATTTTAATTTTATTTTATTTTAATATTTTCTATCAATATACACGTTATAATCAATATAACGTATATTTTTTTTGAAATGTGGATGAGTATTGAATAAGGGGCATTCCCCTTGTTTACAGCAGGAATGTTCATAAGTCTGTTTCTATAGTTGTATCATATCTTCTGCTCAGAAAAAGAGAACCGGACTTCTGATAAAAAGTTTTTGGAAATATGAGGTGGGGAAATGGAATTATTAAGAATAGAAAACGTTGAAAAGTATTACGGCAAAGAGGGCAATATTATCAAAGCCGTTGATGGTATATCTTTAAGCGTGGAATCCGGTGAATTTGTGGCTATTATGGGGGCATCGGGAAGCGGGAAGACCACACTTTTGAACTGTGTATCCACGATAGCTTTTAAGCATTAAAATATACATACAGGAGGATAAGTTTATATGACGACTAATCAAAAGAAACAGGCAAGCTTATTGATAATGATTCACTTGGCACTAATGGCATTGATGATGATCGGTACCACCGGAGCCATGATACATTTTATTATCGACAGCATTAATGCCAATGCCGCAGGCTTTTCAAATCAGGCCAATGCTTTTATGATGCTGGTGATCCTGGCTATGCTGATTGTCGGTATTTTATACCTGGTAAAGGGATATACAAAGCAGGCGGCAGTATACTATAAACTGTTCCTGATCCTGAATGTTGCAGTATGTGTACTGACGATCTTTATTGATCTGTGCTTCTATCAAGTAAATATATGGATGATCATTATCAGTGTCCTTAATGTCTGTAAGACTATCCTTCTTCTCATTATGGCTTTTGGAAAAGACCTTGGAGAGAAAAAAACATGGACGATATTCTATATGCTTCTGACAGCAGATGGAATAAAGCTGATCTTAGCGATTATAAATATGGTAAGTATCGGGTTTGATTTCAGTTTTGCGGGATATGTTACCGCTCTGATTTCTGATGGGACGATCGGATTGGCTGCCAGAGGCAAGTATGAGAACAAAAAGATGCGTGGAAGGACATGATTTGTGTTGCAAATAACATTGGAGACCGGATATGACAGGTAAAACAAATGAGTTTAAGAAACTTGCCCTGCTTGCGAAAATGAAAAAACTTATTTGCAGAGCTATTTTCTAACTTTGTATTTTAAAGCTATTTTCTTATCTGATATCAAATAAAAAATAACAGTGGCACTGTCATCCGTAATCGGAATGAGTACTCTGTCTGGAATGGATCTGCCGGGGAGATTCATGCTTTCATAAGTGCGAATTGTTATATCGGTGGCAAAATTAGGCAGAATTGAGGATTCTATAAGTTGTTCAAGAGCGTCATAGTCGTTTTGTATTATGAACTTTGAATCGGGCATTTCTTCCATAACGAGTTTATCCCATATTCCTACTTCAGACAGCATTAAAAAGCTTTCGCCGTTTAGTTCACGGAAAGAAAGCTTTTTCTTTTTTGCAAACCGATGGCTCTTTGGCAGTGAAACGTAAAGCTGTTCAGAATCATATTTTTCGCAAATGAATTCATCATCCTCTAATGGACGGGAAAGGATAATGAATTGATATTGGTTGTTCCTTAGACCGGATATCAGTTCATCTTCTGACTTGTTTTCTGAGATTATTGACATGTCAGGGAATAGTGCTGAAAGAGAAGGGATAAACTCCATAAGAGGTCCCGGACCAACAGAACCGACTGCGATAGTTCTTTTACTCCTCTCAAGGGCACGAAGGTGATCTATCATGTGCTGTTCTTCATTTAGTATGCGTCTCGCGTAATCTGCAGCCAGTAATCCATTCTCGTTTAATGATAACCTGTTTTTGGTGCGCTCAAATATTGGAACTCCGAGAAGTTCTTCTAATTTCTGCATAGATCTTGTCAGTGATGGCTGAGTCAGATGGAGTTCTTCAGAAGCCTTTGACAAAGTACCGTATCTAGCGAAAGCATCTAATTGTTCAAGTAAATATATCTCTATCATATGAAAACTCCTTGGAATAACATTACTATACGTTTTAAGTATAGCACAATACCCAATTGGCATTGTACATATAAAAAAGCTGCTGATAAGATGGGATTGTAGGAACAAAAAATATTTGACTCGTTGATCTTTATATTAACAGGAGGTATACAAAATGGAATACGTAACACTTAATACAGGAGCAAGAATGCCACTTGAAGGCTTTGGAGTTTTTCAGATTCCTGATGCAGCAGAATGTGAGAGAGTAGTTTACGATGCCATAAAGACAGGCTACAGACTTCTTGATACTGCAGCATCATATATGAACGAAGAGGCTGTCGGACGAGGAGTTAAAAAAGCTATTGAAGATGGCCTTGTGACAAGAGATCAACTTTTTATCACAACCAAAGTATGGGTCAGCGATATGAAGACTGAAGAGACTGCATATGAAGCAGTAAAGACTTCCCTTAAGAAGCTTGATATGGGTTATGCAGACCTTATTCTTCTTCACCAGCCTATGGGAGATTACTTTGCAGCATACAGAGGAATCACAAGAGCATATAAAGAAGGCCTTACAAAGGCTATCGGTGTTGCCAACTTCTACCCTGCTATTCTGGCTAACTTCTGTGAAACCGTGGAAGTGATCCCTGCAGTTAATCAGGTTGAGCTTCATCCTTTCTTTGCACAGGAGGGCGCCCTTGAGAACATGAAAGCCTATGGAGTAGTGCCTCAGGCATGGGGACCTCTTGCGGAGGGAAAACATGGTATTTTCACAGATCCTGACCTTACAGCAATTGGAAATAAGTACGGAAAGAGTGCTGCACAAGTAGTCCTTAAGTGGAATGCTCAGAGAGGCGTATCTATTATTCCAAAGTCCACACATGTAGAGCGTATGGAACAAAATATTGATATATGGGATTTTGATCTTACAGATGAAGAGATGAAAACAGTAGCTTACAAAGACCTTGGACACAGCGAGATTGTAAATCATGATGATCCTGGTTTTGTAAAGTTTGTACTCAACCTGCACTAAGAGTATTACGGCACTTGTTAATTGAATTAGGGAATGATTTATTGTAAATGAAAACAAATACGATTGTGAAAGTTTTAGTTGATATCGGGATGACCATAATATTGATGCTGCTTATGGCTTATGAGCTTGTGGGAAGACAGGCTCATGAGTGGCTTGGCATGGGAATGATGGCTCTTTTCATCCTGCATCATGTGCTCAACAGGAAGTGGTCTAAAAGCATATTTAAAGGAAAATACGCATTGTTCAGATTATTTCAGACCATAGTTGTATTAATAATACTTATAACTATGCTGGGCTCCATGATAAGTGGAATCATGCTTTCGGAGTATGTATTTGCCTTTGTAAAACCAGGCAGCGGATATGAGATATTCCGAAATATCCACATGTTGAGCGCCTATTGGGGATTTGTATTTATGTCCATTCATATCGGAACAAATGTGGGTGTGATGACAGATCCTATCTGGTGGGGCATTGCAGCCTGGCCTGTAAATGAGTTCATTACATCTAATGATTTTTCGGATAAAACAGTAATTCCTTTCTGTACTTCATCAAGTTCAGGACTTGGACAAAGCGGTGAATTATTAGAAGAGATGGCCGGAAGGCATGAGATTCCGCTCAGGAGTATCCGAAGAAGATGTGACAAACTGGGTAAAAGGTCTGGAATTCTAATATAACAGCAAAATGATGGAGGATATAAAATGAGCATTTTATTTATCAATGGAAGCCCAAATAAAAACGGAAATACAGCAGAATTGGCGAGGGAACTTCTTGACGGCAAGGAATATGAGACATTGAACCTGATCGATTATAAAATTTATGCATATGGACAGGAATATTCTGATGATCAGTTCGATGATATTGTCGAAGCTATCAAAAAGGTGGACACTGTAGTTATGGGTTCACCATTCTATTGGCATAATATATGTGGCTTGATGAGAAATTTTCTTGACCGCTGCTATGGACCAATCGGACAAGGTGAGTTTAAAGGAAAGAAGCTGTATTTTATAATGCAGGGGGCTGCTCCGGAGAAATGGCAGTTGGAAGCCTGTGATTTTACAATGTCACGTTTTGCTGGACTATATGGTTTTGAGTATAAGGGGATGATTACGGATTCTAAAGAAGCTAAGAACATTAGAATGGAATAGGTTTTGAAACTGATGAAAGAGCGTTAAGGCACAGGGCGTATAAACTATATGGTTTATGCGTCTTTTTCTTTTACTCAAAAGTACAACGTCATCGTACTTTTATCTTCATAAGTCCAATTTTTGGTAAGACAAATAAGTGGTAGTAGATACTTTATCATTTCTCAGAATATCTCAGAATCAAAAATGTGCCTGACTTTTTGACTACTTTTCATGTCCATGATTTTCCTAGATATTCGTAGTTATTACACAAACTGTGATATTATAGTTCTGTCACCGTGATATGTGAACACTTTTCTAATCCCGCAACGGTGCGCATTACAGGAAATAACCCAGAATTTCAAGGAGCAAAGATAAATGATAAGAATTCTATTCGTCTGCCACGGCAGGACTCTGGCTGGCTGCGAATAACGCGGATATAGTGGTCTGAAACGCGGCAGGCAAGCATATTTCTATATATGGTTCGTATACGTTTCAGAGTACTAAAAACAGAAAAGAAAGAATAGTGTATGCTTAATTTGTAGCCTTCTGCATACCTTATAACGATTATCACACTTTCTAACGAATATACCGTTAAAGAGTATATTCATATCCGAAGACCAGTTATGGCCTGGGCTCCATTGTAAGATTGTCGTGTTGATGTCCAAGATGAGGTGACGTGGCGGTCTCAAATTAAAGAATAAATAATAATGTTGGGGGATAAAATGATAGATATATTTGAAAAAATATTATTGGGAGCGGTTGGACTTTTTGTTTTTCAGGAGTTTGCTTCATATATTTTAAATAAAATATTTCAAAAAGCGGAGAAAAAAATTCCAAGTATTTTTGGATTTGTAAAGAATAATTATATTAATAATTTTTACAAAGTAAAAAATTCTGAGGATTATAAAAAATTTGAGTATGAATATTTAAGAGAATATTATGGGGATTATTTTTTTTCTGACACAGTAACTGGAGGGAAAATACCTGTTTTTTCTGTATCATACAAAAATATTACGAAGGCGGATTCGTCAATTAGAGATTATGATATTTTAGGAAATAAAGAAAACGTAGATTTTGATTTTTCTCCTGAAAACCATCAGAAGTATAAAAGGAATAAGTATTATAGGGAATACCATTTTCTTGTCGGTTCTAAGATAAAAGCTCCCGATCGTCCGGGATATATGCTAGATGAATTGATATGTGATAAAGATGGGAAAATGGAACAGTTTAAAGGATACGTAGGTACATATGCTGAAAATGTGTATTCAAATCATGTGTTAGAGTATGAATTGTTTAAACTCTACAGAAAAAGAAAGAAAGGCTACAGATACTTGATAAAAAAATCAAGAATTCGTAATGCAATGCATAAATCTGTTTGTGGTAAAGATGAGGTTCAAGAATATTTTGATTCTATGAGAAAGTCATTATGTAGAGGGGAAGGTCGGGATTCTCTGTTGAGTGTTCAAATGCTAGTACTAATTAAAAATGATGATAATTATGATATTAAAATAATACAGAGATCTAAAGAAGTAGCGGTGGCACCGGAACGATTTCAGTTAGTTCCGTCTGGCGGTTTTGAAATACTAAATGATTCCGTCTCAGGTTATTCAAAATACGAGGTTGAAGATAATTATTCAGCGGGCTGCGCGGTGTTTCGTGAATATTTGGAGGAAATATTTGGAATAGAGGAATTTGAAGGAAGAGGAGTTGGGTCAGTAAATGAGGCGTTAATGAAGGATTTTCGAATACAAAAAATCAACCAACTTATTAAGGAAGGAAAAGCAGATTTTAGTTTTCTTGGTAGTGTTATTGATTTGGCAGGCCTCAGACATGAATTATCATTCGTGTTAGTAATATATGATGATGAGTATAATAATCAAAACCAGTTTATGGGAAATGAAGAATGCAAGAATAGGAATTTTATTTCAGGTGTCACATTAAAAAATTTTGAGAAACGTGATGATATTTGGGAAAACCTCCACGGACCTAGCGCAGCTATGTGGATGCTTTTTAAAAATAGTGAAATTTACAAAAAATTAGTAGAAGATATTGATTAAGATTTAGTTCTGGACAATGCAGATGTTTTCAGATTAGGTGTATGCTAGTTATTTTTATACGTGTTAAATATAAAGTCAATATTATTCCGAATTCAGAATAATATTGATATGCTTTTCTACAATATTACCCTGCACTGTTATGTTGTGATAGAGGTTAAAATCAGAGCCTTTGAGCCCGGAGATATGGGACAGATAGGAACGTATGTTGCTGCTGTCGATGGTATTCTCAGGAAGGATGGGGATGCTCCTACGGTGGGGTTACTTGTATGTAAAAACAAGGATAATGTGCTGGCACAGTATGCGGTGAACAGTTCCAATGCCCCAGTAGGTATATCAGAGTATGAATTATCGGATCTTATGCCGGAGAATTTCAAGGGGACTTTACCGTCTATTGAAGAAATAGAACGTGAATTAAAAGAATAAACGTGAGGATTAGATATGTATTATCATGCTTCCCGGGTTGAAGGAATTAAGCAATTAGAGCCGAGGGTATCGGATCATCATATTCCGCTGGTTTATTTCTCAACTAAAAGAGAAAATACGCTTGTTTATCTC
Organism: Butyrivibrio sp. LC3010; assembly: GCF_000424385.1. GTDB lineage: Bacteria > Bacillota > Clostridia > Lachnospirales > Lachnospiraceae > Butyrivibrio. The sequence goes on from NZ_AUJU01000027.1 coordinate 52,770, forward strand.
AGCAATGCTATAGAGAAGTACTGCAGGGAAACAGGCTTTGTCTATGATGGAATATGGAAAAAATGGGGACCGTACGGTTTTACAAAAGATGGGATACAGCTACTACAGGAGTATTATCCTGACGCGCTTGAAAAGACATATAAGGGTGTTTCGGGATATATCTACAGCGTAGAAAGTATTACAGATTCCGGATTTGAGATCAGGATACCGGATGCTGCATCGAGCAACGAACCTGTAAAAGTAACAGGTTCGGAGTTTATTCTGGATGCATATGAAGCAATTCTCGAGGCAGAAGAAAAAGGGCTTATAGCAATTATGAGATACGATGAAATGTCTGAGAAAATGAGAGAATGGAACAGAAGAACAATCCTACAAGAATATGAAGAAGCTGTAGACCATCCAGAATATCGTCATTTTCTGAAGGAAAATTTTACGTACATTCAATAAGTATGGAGAAGGAAGTATGATCTTATGCCGGATTATTCAGAGGTCGTGATAGAGACAAGCAATTTGATCATGAAAAAGGCTGTATTTGGTGACTGGGAGCAGCTGTACCGAAATATAACAAGCCGACCGGAGTCTGCCATATATATGCTATGGAAGATCGATGATTCTGAGGAAGAATCAAAGGACAGGATGCTTCGGACTCTTGATTTTCAAAGTAAAGAAAAGTATGCGCTTACCGTATATCTGAAAACGGAAAGCGGATTAGAGGCCATTGGATGGGCATCCATGCGTGAGGTCAATACTGGTGTATATGAGGATATGGGAATCGCCATTGGACCGGACTTTGTCGGAAAAGGATATGGAAAACAGATTCTAAATGCATTGTGCGATGAGGCAAGAAATCAAGGTGCGAAGGAGTTTCACTGTAGTTGCCGTGAAAAAAATCTGGCTTCAAGAGGATTGCAGGATGCATGCGGGTTTAAGTTTGACTACAGGTCTGAGGAGAAAACAGACCCCAGAACGGGAGAAATATACGTGGTGGTGAACGCTAAAAAAGATCTTCAGTATGTAGTTTGATCATCTCGAATAGTCGAAGGTTGTCGATAAGACTGAAGTTAATTCTTATGTTGGCTTTTGTAAGGAGGGAAGGAAAAAGATGAAATACCAATACAAAGAAATGCCTGAATCTATGAGTGGGACATACGGAGAATTTGCAAAAAACTTCGGATTTGATTGGAAAGAATTTATAATGGGAATACCGACACCGATGTTTCTTGTCACAACCTATAAATCTAATGGACAACCAAATGCTACGATGCAGTCATGGGCAGGGTTTACGAGTGCGAATCATGGAGACGGGTATTACGTGATTCTATGCAGCGTGAATAAGAGAGGACATCTTTACCAAAGCTTAAATGAAAAGAAGGTAGCAGTGCTAAATTTCATGTCATCTGATTTATACGAAGCCTGCATGAAGACAATACAGAACAATCAGTTCGAGGCGGATGAGATAACTTCGTCAGGGCTTACTGCGGAGAAAGCTTCATGGGTAGAAGCGCCGATGGTCGCTGAATGTTTCATGAACCTTGAGTGTAGGTATTTGTGGGAGAAAGAAATTGTACCGGGTGATGATCATGTTATGATCTGCCTTGAAGTCGTAGGCGGGCATATAGAGAAGGATTATATGGAGGATATGTTTGGAGATAAAGGGGTTCTTTACAATGTCCATTATCCGATAAATCCGGAAGACGTGAAAGAAAAAGGTTGCGATTATGTGGCTGCACTTAGGAAAGCAAATCAATCCTACGAATATTGATGAGATATGAAATATATGCGCAAAACTACGATTGAAAAAACTTCTGAAGTGTAAAGGATACGAAAAATGATAAAGGTACTTTTCATCTGCCACGGCAGGGTACTAACTTGATGGCTGAAACGCCGTTTTTCATGCGGTTTTTTGAACTAAAGGTGATGAGTTTACAACAGATTTACAACATATAACATTTAGACAGATTTAATGAGAAAAGAGCTTGACCATATGACAGCATGCCAAAGAGGAATGCTGTTCAGATTGTAGACAAAGTTGAAATATTATAATGATGGCGACAAGTTATGCTGTGCAATTCACACACCTCACTTCTCGCCTTTCCCGGGCAAGCGCTGCCCAGTATGAATAGTGGCTTCATCTATGCCTTGACCACTCGGTTTCTTCCACCTTCCTTGGCGCTGTAGAGGGCCTTGTCCACGTTCGTGAAAATGTCCCTGACATAGGTGCTTCCGGGCGAAGTAATAACGCCGATGCTTATTGTGATATGACCAACCTCAGGGAATACATGATCCTCAGTCCGCTTTCGGATAAGCTCAGCTGCCTCCATTGCCTTGTCACTGTCCATGTGTGGAAATACGACGAAGAATTCCTCGCCGCCCCATCGCCCTGCTGTTGCCCCCTGATGCTCGCCAGAAAGCTCTTTTAAAAGAGCAGCCATTTCCTTAAGAACGGCATCACCTGCCTGGTGGCTGTAGTTGTCATTGACGGCCTTGAAATAATCGATGTCTATCATAAGAAGACTCACAGGGAAGCCCTCCGAGGATGAATCAGACAGAACGCTCTTGATAAACTCCTCAGTCTTCCCCCGGCTACAGAGACCTGTAAGTGCATCTGTCTCTGCCATGACTCTTAGTTTCTCATTGAGGAGGCGAAGATTCTTCTGCGCATCAGCAAGCTCTTCCATTGCAGTGTAGACCAGGCTCGTCAGCCTCTTAAGCTGCGCTGCGGGGCCTTTGAGCACGGAGTCATCTGCTATGGCCTGCGGGAACTCTTCTGCCGGAGCCTCACCCTCACGCATGGCTATGGAGAGCTGTGTGACATTGTGCTCTACAATCTCTCCGTTCTTCATATTGCGCATGATCTCTCCCCAGGTATAAAAACCTGCGGTTGTGCATAGCTTTTCAAAGGGCACAAGTTCAAGATCCCTGTAGTTGTCCCAGAATGTCTTTCTGACTATGCAGGAATAGATGAGGACTGCCTGCGGCTTAAACTGCCTTATCGCCTCAAGCCTTTCGTTGACCTTGTTTACTATGGTCAAAGGGTTGCCGTAGGAGAGCTGGATCTCCATCCCTTCCGTCACGTGGCCGTGGAGATTTAATGATCCGTCCTCCTCGATATGTATGGCGCTTCGAAGCCACTCATCGCCCTTGTACTCTGCAAGAAGCGGGAAAGTATACCCTTCTTGGGCATTGTTCTGAAGCCTTCTGTCTATATGAAGGAATCTCTCGTAGATCTCTGAAGCCGGCCTTCCACTGAGTTCTATGAGCCTGTGCCCATCTGCTTTGGTTACAGTAAACGGCACACCAAGAGCCTCCCACCCTATCACCTTATCCATGTCGACATGAAGGCCTCTGCCTGCAAATACAGTGACAAAGACAGAATCGTCTTTGATGCCTTCCGCATCAAAGACATAGTGGACGGCAGCATTCATGGCATGTCCGCCGGAATAGCCTCCAAAAATCAGTATATCCTTGTTGCACTCACTTATCTCATCAAAAAGAGCCTTGGTCTCAAGCTCCGTTCCCGGAAGGATAAATTCAGCCGCCTTGATATCGGGAATACTATCGAGATACTCCCGTATCTTCCTTCCCGTTTCGCCCTCATTCCCCTTCACGTTATCAAAACGAACAGCCTCTGCTTTTGTGCTCTCAAAAAACAGAGCCCCGATAAGGACCCCTTTTTTGACCACATGCCCTTTCATGATCTCACCTGCAGACATGGTTCCCACGATGCCCGCCTCCGGAATGAGATCACGAAGCGCTTTGGCAATTTCTTCAGTCCACTGCGCCTCCTCCAGCCCACTGTAAATGTGGATCAGGATGTGGCTGTACTTCCCGGTATCTCTTTCTTTTAATATGTCCTCAAGCTGGTGCTCAAGATCATTATTTTCCCTTAACTCAACAAGTAATTGTTTCAATTGCATCACCCTCACAAATAATCAGTTTCTGCTATACCTGTCGAAATTCATCCCTGCCGAAGCAGCACAACAAAAATCCGATATTATTATAGCATGATTTCATACCCATGTATTACACTGCACAAGAATTAAAGTTACCATTCACGTTTTATAATGCTTTTGTCTCGGAGCGCAGCGGCCTTCGCCCGCGCCCAC
>NZ_AUJU01000028.1 GCF_000424385.1 Butyrivibrio sp. LC3010
ATTTCCGAGAACCATGTCCATGTACATAGATTTGTTTCTAAAAACCAAAGCAAAGGCATAACTCACGATCTGGAGCGGTGTGACGCCTTTCGACTTCTTTGCATTGGATGCTTTGAGAACAGCTGATAAATGAAAACGTTCAAAAAAGTATCTGATAGAATCAGTAATCTGCTTAGAATCGTAGTCGTTCTGTGATATAATTTTAGACAAGGCGTGAGTCTCCTTTGGGATGGTTTTTGGTGGTACTTAAATTATACCAAATGCAGAGGTTTCACGCCTTTAAAAATGCCAGTTCTTATTGAATTATCAAGGTTCTAAAGCACTTTTTTATGTGCGAAGTTTAAGTTAATTATCTGATTTGGCTCAAACTCTACTACTTCCAGGTCTCTCTTTAATCCCAGGAGCGTTTGATAAAACACTTGTAAATAAGCAAAGCGCTTTCTGTACTCTGATATATCCATCATATCTTCTTTTGTAAGCAGGTTATAGAAAAAAGCCTCAGCAGAAGAATGGTTCTGAATAGCATATCTGGAAAAAACAGCAAACCCCATTAGTTTCAGATTATATGGATTAATTTCATCGGCATCTGCATCCGGAGCCATTTTCCCATATATTTTCTTAATTTCATCTATATAATAGAAATCATCCGTCAAAATTATCTTCAAAGAGTCTCTATTTTCCTGACTCATCATCTTTTGATCAATTGAATAAATACCCTGATGATAATATGGTGTAAGACTCTGAAGGTAATTGGCCATTACTACAGTTGGATCATATCCATATTCCTCGCTAACAAGTTCAGCTAAATCCTTCATATTTATTGGTGCACTGTCAATGAGTATTTCAAGGATAGCAGAATCACGATCAAATGTCCCAAACCTAATATCTGGCATTCGACAGCAATGAAAATCATGAAAACTCCCATCTGGAACAATCTTTCTAAGTAAGTTATGCAATTCATATTGGTCCCGTATATCGTATTTTTTCATGATATCCGGATAATCTCTTACAAACTTCAAAGTAGAAAGCTCAATATTCTCATATGAATCAAGATTTAATACATCAAATAGTTCTGAATAATCACGGCCATCTATGTCGTAATACCTGATCTGTTCATTTTGTTTCCATAGTAAAAACCTACTATCAGCAAGATGATTTTTTCTTGATCTTAAAACAGCCTCGGTATAGTAAATACCCTCATCATATGGTATGTCTTCCTGCTCAAGGAATTCATTATAAATATGATAAAACTCGTTGAAAGTAACATCTTCTTTGCAGAATTTTCTTACTACAACCTGTTCAAGGTCTGCTCTCTTTTTTTCAATCCACTTACCATCAATAAAGAGCTTGTTACGGTTGAGATAGTTCTTTATCTTCAGACGCAATCCTGCATCTAAACCTTTTACATCTTCGAGAGCATAGAGAAGATCCTTTTTACCAGGTTTTATATCATTTAGTGCTAGATAATTCCATACATATGTTGGGATACCTAACCATTCAGTTCCGTCCTTTTTCTCAAATGAATATGTTTCATATAAATATCGATAATAGTCTTCATCAAACAGAGATATACCTATTTCAGAAGAATATATATTACGAACATTCTCAATACTTCGTTTTACTAACTGCCTTACACGTTCTCGTGTTAGTCCATATTCCTGCGCAATAGCCTCCAACGTTAAACCATTTAAACGCTTATTTATAAAATCTCTTTCCCTATCTCCAATATCTGAGCATGTTTCTAAATAATCTTCAAATTTCGAATAAACCCTGTAGCACCTATAATCCACATATTCTAATTTCTTTTCAGCAATAAGCTGTCCAATTATTTTTTTTAGTCGTTCAACCGTTATATGTTCTGGTAAGCAGAGCCTCTCCAGCATTTCATTTAGGCTTAACCCCTTAAACGGTATATCCTTGTACTGATTTAAAACCATATTTCGAATGGCAGTATCATCCCAAATAGCTGACTCATCTCCACTGATTACTGCCATCATTCTTTTTTCATTTTCTGTAAGATAATTGTTTATTACACTAACTATCTCATCAACTGATCCCGCACCCATGGCAGGAATTCTCATCATTTCTGACCTTGTCAAAAACAACACGTCGCTTAATTCGTTATATCCATTACTTATAAGCCGGTTTTTCGGACGATTTGATAAGACCATTTTTTCAATAGAAATATTATTAGCCTTTACATATGCAAGAATAGCATCATGGTATTCCGGGATATAGAGTATTTCAAAAATTGATTTCTTCTTCACAGCAGCTGCTTTTTTCTTTTCTGACAACTCCTGAAAGAATTTGCTCTCTAGAGCACGAATAAAGCTGGTAGTAACCCTTTCAATTTCTGTAGCTGATGCCATATCCATCCTTGGTATTTCTATTAATTTGTCGCCAGGCATAAATGCAATCTGATAAACGTAGTTATACCCGTTAAACATCAACAGATTAAAGGCTCTTGCAGATAATAGTTCCAGCATTTCCGTCTTAATATCTTTTTCCTTAAGCCAGTCTATTATAAGCTGTCTATTATCATCTTTAAGTAGCCATGCGTTGAAATCTTCAGGAATTATAACCTCTTCATTATCATCCATATTATCTGCATTTATGTCGCTCGCATTAGCTTTTTCCTGATATTCTTCTATTTTCTGCAAAATTTCATCTATTGATTTCTTCCCGAGATTTCTGATTTCGTTCAACGAATCTTCGTTACATTCAAGCATGTCTCCCACTGTATGTATATCAGCGCGATGAAGTGCATTTATTGAACGAACAGACAATCCTATCGTATCAATAGATATCATATTTACATCCATATTTCTTACCTTTAAAGCATCTTTCTAAAACTATCAACAATATTAGCTAATTCATCGAGCCCAGCCTTTAGCTCTTCCTTATCTTCAACATCCATCTTGCTAAAAAGGCGGGAATCTACATCTGTCAAAAGCGCAATGCTTTTTGAAACATTTTCCGAAGGCTTATTTCGTAGTAGCTGCGAACGGGATTTCAACAAAGCCCTTTCCATGGATAACTGAAGTTCATCCCCAATAGAGATATTTTCTTCAGCAAATTTGTCTACATCTTCTTTTGCATGCACCACAATCTGATCGAATTTTTCTTTGATTATTTTTCCTAACTCTTGCTGTTCTTCAAAGTATGTATTATAGGTACCATTCTTTATTAGCCCTTTTATATCTCGTATAAATTTTCTCTGATCGGGAATAGCTTTCATCATAGCATTATTAAATGCAATTCTTTTTAGCTGCTGCTTACCATCATCATCCAACTGCCTCAAAGGTGCCATCATTTCCTGGAATAAGCTATATACCTGATATTCCCTTGCAACATGATATTGCTCGGGCAATTTAAGATAATCAAGAAATTCACATATTACACCAGCAATCTCTATTCTTTTTTTTACATCAGCGACAGCTTCATTCGTACTCGTAGCATATTCTTCAACTGTGAGTAGCTTTGTCTGCACAACATCCCTATATGTTCCAACAGCATAATCTATTAGATCGTAATCAACTTTCTTTTCTTCTCCGTGCTGAATAGCAAGCTCAAGTAGTTTTATCTGCTTCTTGTCCTCTCGGATATCCATATCCATGATGACAGTTTCAAAATAAATCGGCTCAGACGTCTCTCTCTGTATTTTGCGCAGGCACGTATATCTGCGATTACCATCCACAATACGCCCATCTGCCAATGTAACCCCTGGTTCGCGCTGCCCTACCAAAGCAATATTCTTTTGAGTTTTCTTAATAGCCTCCGGATTACTTTCACAGATAAAATTTTCAATTATCCTGTTGTAAATATCTACATTAAGATCGCTGAGAGACTCTGTTCCATTTTCAGATTCATAACGGGTGATCCATGTTGAGATACGATCATTTTGGTCATTATAGTAAAGATAATCCAACCTTACACGGTAAACTGGGTAAACTACTGTCTTTCCCCCATATGTTACCTTTCTAGTTAACGTTGTTTTCTGAACTATTTCAGTATCAACAAGCTGTAATAGACTTCCCTCCGTTAACGCCCCACGTTTGGAATCGGATGCAGGCTGTGCCAGACCCGAAAACTCAACCTGTATCGGTTGCTCACCCGCTCTTGCTCTTACGCTTCTATATATTTCACGGATTTCTTCTGCCCCTTCGGAATCCATTTCCTTGCAAAGAAGCGCCATCGTATCTAATGCACGCTCAGCCATGGGTTGTTCCAGGTCTTGCTGGCCAATATGCGCTACAATATTACGAACTCCCATCAATTCTCTTGCCCAGGTTCGGCAGTTCTGAGGCAGGACATTCCTAAACACATCATGCCATCTGCGATCAAGTAGCCTAATACAATTAGCTATGTCAAGTGAATCCACCAAATCACCATAGTTTCCGCCACTAGGTAAATCACGCTGGTCATAAAGAGTTGTAAGAACTTCATTCCACCAATTATTCTTATATGTTTTATTTAACTCCTGACCTATATAACCTGACATCGATGACACCAGGATTCTAAATCCTCGTTGTACCAGTTCAAAATTTTCTTGCATTTTAATACTTCCTTAAGTTGTATTTTTAAATAAAAATGGGAACGCATGGTCCCCATTTGTTCTGATTATATCATATATTGCACAAATCATCGCTATCGCTAATTGACTTATAATCCACGTTTTTGACACCGCTTTTTCTTTGTTGTACAAGTCTCTTAAAAATTTCCAATCCTCATTATTCACCCACGGAATATTCGATTTTGTACTTTTCAACAGTTATACATGTCTGCAGCTGATATTTATATATTTATCTTTATCCACATTGCTGGGCGCACTCCAAGTGTACAATTATAATTATGATGGAATGATTCCGACTCATCTCCAAATTTATTACTCATAATTCTTCCACTCATTGATGTACAATATTGAAAACTTTCAGCCCCTTTCTTATAAGAGCGCAACCCCCAATGACAATTATCCGCATAACGAGTTCCTATAGTTGTCTTATACTCAGAATCAGCCAAGTACTTTTTAACTTCTTTTTCTGAAAGTAAAAAAACTCTATCCTGTGAAGTATATTTGGTACCTACATTATCTGGTTCTACTATCTTGGTTGGCACAATAAATTTTTGTTCTTCCTCATCAAATGCCTTGGGTATAAAAGTATTTTCAAGCCATTCTCTAATAAGGCTCTCACCCCATGGAGTTGACTTCTTACATTCATGGAAAGGTTGGTTATCAAGCACATACTTACTAATAAGCAGAATTGCTGAAGAATTTTTTTCTAATATAATCCATTCTATCGGCTCTAATTTATTTTTACTTTTTTGTGGATATCTACCAAAATAAAAAGAATCTCCGATACTAAGACTCTTTAAAGAATCAATTTTAATTTCATTAGTTTTTTTTGGCTTAGAAGCTGATTTCGAAGTCGCTTCTCTACTCAAAGGAACGGCACTGAAGTTATCTTTTTCCAGACTTTCCCATTTATTTATAAGTTCCCTGGCTTTTTCACCTTTGAACTCCCATGGACAATATTCTCCACATGAATAATCCTCATATTTATATTGCCATTCTCGATCCATGAAAGAATTGTGCACCTTTTCAAGAACATCCCATTGGCCTTCAAACTCCTCCATTTGGGGATTAACATTAGAAAACTTGAAATAATCCGAAATGCCTATATCCCCATAATCTTTAAAAAAGACATATGTTCCGTCTGAACGTGAACCATCGCCTCCATTTCCAAGTCCAATGAACTTTATTTCTGGCATATTTGCAAATGGTATATCCTCTGGTGAAATAAAATCTTCAAATAAAGTATTAAATACAACCCCTGTTTTTACTATTGTATTATCCTTTTCGTCTACTTTATCAGGGTGATAGGAAAACTCCTTTAGTTCATATGAATCAGAATCAAGTTTTGACAGAGCATTCTGAATGGATACAGCCTTGCCTTGTATTAACACATTCATCAATGCAAACATAATTTTGTTCTTTTTTGCCACGGATCTACCTCCAATTAATAAAAATATGTCTCCCGTTCAAGTAAATTAATATGCAATCACCAAGGATACCCTATCAATATTAGTATCATTCACTACCATAATTCCAAATTCTTCTCTTTCATAAAGATAATAGTGAACGTTATCTTCCTCTATAGACTCTCCTTCTTTGTTCATGACATTTTTAAGCGAAGTTTTCAACCTATTGAATGCGCTCGAAATCATCTGCTCATCCATGTTACCGCCTGTCATTTTAATCATATTTCTTTTATTAAATAATTCAGCGGGCTCAGCGGTTATCATCTTTAATACCATACCTTCATACGATAACTGAACTACCATATCTTCATCAAACAGCTTTACAGTTCTCTTCAAGAAAAAAGTAGAAGTGTTTGGATTATTAGAATCCTGCACCTCATCACTTAATTCCACTCAGCCTTTTTTAACTTACCCTTCGTAAGATTACGATGAATGACGACACCATTAATCGTCAATGCTCCGTTTTCTCCACTAATCTCTCCAAGATACATTTCCATAAAACCGACTCCTTAAGTCATATCTATATAATACACAATGCTATTTCTTGTAATAATATTGTCTAATCCCTTTAATCTGAGCCATTTTTATCAGTTCATCATCCGATGCGTTATCAACATCAAAAGATTCTATTAGTGCTGCCCCAAAACCACCTCCCAAATATGCACCAAGGCTCTCTTCTCTCATATCTTTTCTAAGCTTATCTATATCAATTTGGTTACTTTCATTAACCATCTTTTCCGCCACCATTCCAATCCTCATACAACATAACAATCCACAGTTTCGGCAGATTATAGGCGCCACTGTGGTTTATTATGTATGCACTATTTATACTTCAGTCTCCTCGACACCTTCGTCATATTCTATTCCAGTTGATCCTTTTTCACCTGTAGCAAAATGATATTTCCTATATCCCTCAAGTTTCTCTTGGATTAGATTGTTTTCTTGGCAAAATTCATCCCAATAACCAACGGGGCTTCCAGGATAATCGGACGGAGCATTTTTCCATGCTAATACATCAGAGATATATATATACCCATTATCAAATTTCTTCCCATTAAAATGCTGCAAAGAAATACAATCGTCCATTCTACTAATATCAACCAGCTGCTTGTTAAATATAATAACATCCCCTATCTGTGGTTTCTCATCCTTCCACATAATCCATCCCATTTCCTGCATGGCTTCTTTATACTTTTTAGTAATAGTAGTACTGCTAAGAGTAAGCTGAGGAAGTAAGTTTTTATTATAATTCACAAACTTGTCACAGATATTTTGTGATTTCGATTGATAGTCTTTAGCTAAATCAATATTACAAAAATATCTTACATGAACCGTCCCGTTCCAAAGGGGACCTGATTCGTATATGCTTAATTCTCCGTCTTTGTAATCAATTACTTCATCATTTTTTCTATAGACATAAAGAGAAGCGTTATTAAATAGAATGTCCTTCTCTGCTTTGATACTTTTTAATGGTTCATCGCTAGAGCTCAGCGCAGTATTATACATATCTCGGCTCTCCGCTGAATAAAAAAATTTTTTGTCCTCAGAAATATAAAACTGTTGTTTCTTCATCATTAAAGCCTCCTTAATCATACTTGCATATTATTAACGATATACCTCTCTACCTTTCAGTCCTCTTTGAGTTGTCTTTCTCCAATTTTCTCCTTATTGAGGTAACCTTGCTAGTAAGCTGCTTAACAATATCATTCCCTCTTGCCGCTGTATCAGACAGTTCCTGCGTAGAAATATTTTGTTTTAATAAAGCATGTATAAGTGCATTACGTTCATCTTTCCAAGAGGCGATAGAATCCAAAAGTTCCACGGATAAATATTTGTTTTCCAAACTCCCCTTTCTCCGCTGTAATTCTCGTATGCGATTTAGCTTCCTGACTAAAGTCCCGTGTTTATCGTGATTAAATACACCCTCATGTATTAACACCGATTCAAGTCTGTCTTCCATTATAGCGTATTCTATAGCAACCGCTTCTATGAGGAAACCATACTTAATAGCTTTATTAAGCCTTCCAATTTGTTCCTTATAATTTCTGTACTTTTGGTTATTATCAACAGCCATCATCTGTACCATCCCGCTTAATTTTGTTTATATTTGGAAACATCGATACCAAGCATTTTTGCTGTTTCTATCAGTTCCTTTTCTGTCATTCTATCCAAATCAGGAGTCTCAACAAGGGCAGCTCCATATCCTCCTCCGAAATATGCCCCTAATAATTCACTTTCAATTGCGCTTTTGAGCTTTTCACTATCGTAATCAGATACACTCATAATGTCAGCCCCCTAGTAAAGTTATTTTACAATTCAATATATTTCTAATTTCTTCCAAACAGATGCTCCATTTACCATAACAAGCAATCTAGAATTATACTGGCTCATAATTTGCCGCCTAGTTCGTTCATAAGTTTAAGATAAACATAGGCATTCGCTTCAGCATCACACCATGCCCTATGTGCCTCCTGCTGGCTTATACCGTAGTACTCAGACAAATAGGGGAGTTTTAAGCTGTCCCATCCCTTCTTATCCTTGATTTTCTTTGCCAGAACCTTAGTATCAAGATATTTGTTTTCAAAAGAAACTCCTGCGCGCTTGGCAGCTCTTGAAATATGAGGAATATCACAGCTCTTTATATTATGGCCAATCAAGATACTATCGCCGACAAACTCCTTGAACTTACGAATAACATCATCTACCGGTGGTTCATTTGCCACCATTTCATCAGTAATATGTGTCAGTTTAGCAATACGTGGAACAATTTTCCTGCCAGGATTTGCCAACATATCAAACTTTTCAACAAGCTGCCCATCAACAAACTTAACTGCCCCTATCTCAATTATTTCCGATTCGGCATCTCCTTTGTTAATGCCATAAGTTCCTGTATGTTCTATATCAAAACACACAAAGGTAGAAAAGTCAGGATTGGTAATCTCGTCCATATCTTTGGGCATTCCATCCTCAATCTCTTCAAAATCAATATCAGAAAGAACCAATTGCGTCATTACCTGCCTTATTTGTCTTTCTGTGCCATATATTTTTAACGTCTTATATCCAATAACAGCATCCTCATCTTCCACAGTAGCGATATCCGCTTCACTGGTATCTGAAGCTGCTTCCTTTAAAAACTTGTCCGCACCATCTAAAGATAATTTATCAAAATAAAAAGCCCTTAATGCTGATTTTTGTTCTCCACCAACACTCTCTATAGTTTCTAAAGCATCAGAAGCATCCTTTATGATTGTATCTATATCTGCTTGCCAATCTTTTGTTTTATATGTTGCATTTAGCCACCTCTGATTAAAAAAAGCAGTGCTTCCAATTATCTTATCCGCATTTTCTCCAAGCACTGATGCATGTGATGTTGCATATTGCATTATCTCTTGTTCTTTGGCAGCTTTGGCGTTCTCCTTAATCAAGCTATCTATGGCATTGAGTGGAACCTTTACCATATCAATCAGCTCTTCCAGTTGTTTCTTTACTACTTCAATTGGCATGGTATAAGCTGTTTCAAGTTCTTTTTTCTTATCTGTAAGTTTTTTCTTAATTGCCTTGAGTTCTTTAAGATCATGCTCGGCCTGTTTCAGGTTATTCACTGTATATTCAGTAGTCTTATATACAGATAGTCCTTTGTCCATATATTGCTTTATTTCATCAAAATTATAAAAACTAACTTGACCAGGTGTCTGCTCTGCCTTTACAACGATATTATCCGCACTTAATGTAGAAATATTTTCCAATGTTGCCTCCAAAAAAAATCTTATATCCAAAACCAGTTCATTTCTTTATTTGCACTTACTTCATAATCTTTTCCATCTAAAAAAGAAAGGAAGCTCTAGTCCCCTTTCGCATATCATTATATCATCATTTAATTTCGGATATCGTTGCATTACGTTTGAAAATTATTAAACCTTTATAAACAAATTCCAACTCTTGATATTTTATATTTTCACCACTTCTCCAGTCATGAAGCAATTATTTCTCCTATTTTGTCACCAATCCCCTCAAGTGCCATTCCAACAGCAACTGCAGCAAAAGTTATGAGGAATGCCCCAAAAGACATACCAACAGAGATAGCTACTGCCCCCACATCTGCTTGCTGACATACATGATGCCATTTCACAGCCTGAAGAACATCCATCAATGCCGGTAACCGCCAAGATGTTTGAGCTTGAAACCAGGGAGTCAGAGCCGGATCCGGGATTCTCAAAATACAACTTTGGGGATGGACTGTGGAATGAGTGAATCTCTGATTGAAAGCATCTTTTCACATGCGGATGAACTAAAGATAGGTACTTATGCATCAAATCTTCCGGGCTTCATAGATTCCGAGAACATGAGCCCTGAAGAGCTTGAGGCAGTAGACAAAGTACTTAGCCACCTCTGCAAGCAGAAGAATGAGACCATCATAGCGACATTGCTGAAAATGAGCCGCCTTCCATTAAAGGAGCCGAAAACTTTTGAAAGCTTTGATTACACGATAATCCATGGCAAACAGATGGATGCACTGAAAAACCTGAAATCTCTGAGTGCTGTATATGCAAGAAAAAACCTTGCTTTTATAGGACCTCAGGGAGTGGGCAAAACACACCTTGCAATGGCATATGGAAGGGAATGCTGTAATAACCGTCTAAAATCCTACTTCATTAAAGCCACGGAGCTGAACCAGAAATTTGTGGATGCTGTTAAATTCGGGCACGAAGAATCTACAATTAACGGACTTGTCAAACCATCATGCCTCATCATTGATGAGATAGGAAAATGTGTGTTCAATAAAGAAAGTACCCGTATGTTTTTTGACATGGTTGACCGAAGATACAATAAAGAAGGTCCAAACACTATGATCTTTGCGAGTAACAAGAGCCCTGATAAGTGGGGCGAGTTCTTCAGTGAAGATTCTTCTCTTCTATGTGCACTTGATCGTATTTTTGATGATGCCACAGTATTCATGATAAAAGGGGAAAGCTATAGGGGCAGAAAGCTGGAAACCATAGCCATAGAGACCAGCAGAAGTAAGCAGCAAGCGGTAAAGACAAAGTAACATTTTTGCATGATGTGCTGGCTTTAAAAACAGTATCTGCTTTATTTATGGTACAATTCGGAGCAGAGTTTATTTATATATAACCAGACTTTAGGAGCATTTCGATGAACGCCAAAGAATATCTTGCAGATCCATGCAAAGCCTCATCATTGCCATTTTGGAAAGCAGAAACGATAAACATTCCGGAACATATGAAAGTATTGCGGGATGATGAGTTTTCCAACTGTAAATATGATGGCTTTGATGATCAGTATTTTAGACTTATACATGATTTAAAAAATCTTAAAGAAGCAGTTCTTCCTGACAGATTTGAACTTGTTCAATGTGAAGAGAAATCTTACGCAGAACACATAAATTCCTGCTACGAGCATGAACACATGTCGATTAAAGAAATGTTAGCATACAAATCACATCCGGTTTATGATCATGATTTATGGGTTTCTGTAATTGAATCAGACAGTAAAAAGATAGTCGCGACCGGTATTGCCGAGTTGGATACCCGTATTGGAGAAGGTGTCTTGGAATGGATACAAGTTTCATCCGATTATCGAAAACTGGGATTAAGTAAATACATAGTATGCAAATTGCTGATAAGACTGGAAAATAAGGCAGATTTTGTCACTGTGTCAGGACGTGTGGCTAATAAAAGTAATCCTTATACATTATACAAATCCTGCGGATTTGTTAATCCGGTTATTTGGCATGTAGTAACAACATAAAAAGGGGATTAACCACCATTGGCTATTTGGAATCGATGATTATTGGTCAAAATAGTCCGATGCTGAATGGTCAAAGTCCCCCGACGCTAACAATAGTACATTCGAGCCTACTGTGGTAAAAAAAAGGCAGAAAGATATTTCCGGAATTGAAGATCAGGCTATTGCAATGTATGCCAAGTGGGAATGACCACTACTCAGATATCTGAAATGATTGAGTCAATCTATGGCTTTGAGATAAGTGAAGGCATGGTTTCGGACATCACTGATAAGATGATGCCTCAGATTGAAGATTGGCAAAATCGCCCATTATCTGCTGTTTATCCCATTGTTTTCATTGATGCTATTCACTTTTCTGTCCGCAATGACGGAATTGTCAGCAAACTTGCTGCATACATAGTTTTAGGAATTAACGAAGATGGAATGAAAGAGGTTCTTTCCATTGAGATTGGAGAAAATGAAAGCAGCAAGTACTGGCTTAGTGTTTTAAACAGCCTAAAAAACCGTGGAGTGCAGGATATCCTTATCCTTTGTTCAGATGGTCTCACAGGGCTTAAAGAAGCTATTCAGGCTGCTTTTCCTAGCACAGAGCATCAGCGCTGTATTGTCCACATGGTAAGAAATACTCTCAAGTATGTTGCCAATAAGGACATGAAAGCCTTTGCTAAAGATCTTAAGACAATTTATACCGCTGCTGATGAAAAATCTGCTCTCAAGCGCTTAGATGAAGTAGCCAAGAACTGGCAACCTCTTTATCCTCATGCAATGAATCGCTGGCACGACAACTGGGATGTAATCACCCCGATTTTCAAGTTCTCGATGGATGTAAGAACTGCCTTTTACACGACTTATACCGATAAAATAATTATGCCGATATTTACTGAAACTACTGATGATTACTACTCATTCAGAAAAATATCGGCATAAATTTTTGCATGATATATACTTGCCTTAAGGAGGTATATTTCTATGCATAATGAAACTAAAATCCAGGAAATACTCCGAAAAACTTTGAAGTCATTGAGAGAAAAAGAGTATAGCGAAGAAACTATTCGCCGATATAGGCGAAAATTTAATGTACTTAATAAGTTGGCGCAAAGCTTAGATATCCAAGAGCCCACTGATAAGCTATTCAGTGAATATCTGAAAGACTGTAATAATGTATATACTGGTGAATTTTCAGTTTTAAAACAGCGGCAAAGAATCCGCGTTGTAAACCTGATCAAGTCTTTCATTGAAAATGGTGACGTAGATACTTCCAGAAAACCTGGGAATGCTGTTGCCAACAGGATAAAATCTGAAAGATTCCGCACTGAATTAGACAAATACATTCGGTTATTAGTAGATGATGAAATACAGCCTAATACCATATGCACATACAAATGCCGGAAAATGTGTTGCTCAGGGTTATATCTTTTATAATAACGATACTCATTCTGGATATGTATCAGGTGTTACGATCTGGTAACTCTTGGCAACCTTAAGCCACCTGCTCTTAAGAAACACTGCTGACGAGATTACCTCCCATCAGCAGTGTTTTTCTCACTATTTCACTGTTACTTTACATTTAGCCGTCTTACTCTTACCGGCTTTATCCTTAACCGTTACTGTTATGGTACAAGTTCCCTTCTTTTTCCCTTTAATAACTCCTTTTTTTGAAACGGTAGCTATTTTCTTATTACTTGTTTTATACGAAATACTCTTAATAGTTGCATTGAAGGGTTTAAAGCCTGCCACCAGGGAATAACTCTTTCCCTTTTTCAGCGTGACTTTCTTTTTATTCACAGATGCCTTCTTAACCTTGATGGGATCCTTTTTCACAGTAAGTTTGCATGTTGCTGACACTTTACCATCCGTAGTTGACACCGTGATATTACAATTTCCCTTTTTCTTTGCTGTAATTGTTCCATTTTTATTTACAGTTGCAACTTTTGTGTTACTACTCTTCCATGTTAATGTAGTACTGCCATCTGGTGATAGAGTTGCTTGAAGAGTAAACTTTCCACCTTTGCCCAATGTCAATTTTGAATAATTGAGTGAAATGGTGTTAACCAGCTTAGAATTATTTGAGGAGTCTTCCTGTTTTGTTTCAGATTCCGACTCTCCCCCTCCTGGTTTACTTTGTTCTTCATTATTATTTGAAGGGCTTTCTTGGTGTGAATCATTCCCTGATTCATTTCCACCTGGATCACCTTGCTCTCCTTCCCCATTTGAAGGATCTGTTCCTGGTTCATTTGTGGGGATATCTCCGTTGTAAATAGTTGCTATTAATGTTTCACTAGAATCGTACAATTCCGATATTGAATTGCTCAAATTTTTATCATACAACCAAAACAACGCATTTTCTTCAATCTGACTATTGTTAGTTTCATCAGATATTATTTTTTTATCTTTATCAAAATGTTTTATCGTGATGCTGTTTAAAACAGCTAGATTATCTGCTCCAAAAGCAGAAATACACAAGTTCGACAGTTCCCCTGAAGACTTATATACACTTACATCTGCAAATTCATCATATATCCCATTTAGAACTATAGTTTTTGTGGTATCTTTTAAGGGTATATTCCTAAATTTAGCGGAGACACAAATATCGTTGCATGCCGCAAATCTATACACTGAATCAGTTTCTAATAAATAATCTCCATCATACCATCCGTCGAATGTATATCCTTCGTCTGGGCAGGCTATTAATGTCACAGGATCGCCTTTGGGATACTTCCCACTTCCCAAGACAGTTCCTTCCCCTGTTTTGTTATATGTTATATTAAAGCATGCATTTTCATCTGATGCCTTGATGTATTCACTTGCTAGGATAGTGTTATCACCGACTATTGGAAAATCATTTACAGATTCATTCCAATTATCATCAAGCGTCTGCGAAAAGCTTTTACCTGATATTAATTCTATCCCGTAATAATTCAAGCGTCCAACCACTTCAAAATTATTAATTTCCTCAACAGTATAGTTCATGATACCATCGTCAGTAGCATCAATTTTGATAGTGTATTCCTCTCCATCATTTGGAATATATATGATTTTTTGGTCTCCATTTACTTCTATATTTACTCTATCATTCACATAAGCAATATCATCGGAAGTATATGCAAGTATATTCCCTTCTGCGTCAGTTACCGTTACATCAACTGGGCAATTGATAAACACTTTTTTTATTTTATTCCATAATGATTCGTGATATAGATTGTTATCATAAAGATAATCAAATAATGCGTTTTCAAGATTTGATTTGGCATACTTTACCTTGTCTATTTTATCTTTTAATTTCTTTATTGATACGTTTTCATCCACCAGATCATATGATTTAAGAGCATCATAATACTTCTGTCCATCTTTTAATTCTGTAGTAAAGACATCCTCATCCTCAGCTTTAAATAACTTATAGAGTTTGTCAAAGCTCTTTTTCATTACTCCCAATGTATTTGAAAGATTTCCGTATCCTTTTGCTTCTAGTATAGACTGTCTGCTACTTATAAAACTATTAATTTCATCCTGTGTAAACTCTCCAATATAAGTGTTTGAAGCAAATTCCTCAACAACAGCTAAAAGTGCTTCTCTATAAGTATTTTTAGCCAAATCGGATACCTCATTGACATATCTAGTCATTACAGCTGCGCTCTCTTTGTATCCAGATGTAATTGTCCCCATATATTGTTTATAAGAAGGTCCGTAAACCGTAACGCTTCCTGCATATGATGAACCATATCCTATTGTATTAAATTTAACTCTATATTTGCCATACCGCCCCGTGTATTCCTTTATGTTCATATTATTAACTACTTTTTTTACTATTTTGGCATCTATTTGCACAGCATTATCAGACAGACTGATTTTACCCAGATTTGATGCAGTAGTAACACATTCACCAAAGTATTGCGCTAAAATTTCGTAGACTGCGTCGACAGCATCAGAAGGGGTATTAGCTGTCATCATTATCATTCTTGTTGTATTATCTGACTCATCAATAGCTCTTAGTGATTTTCCAACACTGGTTGTTTTACTATTAGTCTTTTTATAATCATCTTTTGCAGAGTCTGATAAAGTTTTTAGATAATCAGAGATTGATTTATCATAGTTTTCTAATTCCTTCTGCACTATTTTTTCTTTTGACAATTGATTACTATTGGTAGATCCATAGGAATTTGTTGAAGAAAAGTCTTCAATCGATATTATCAATTCATTTTGTAAGGTTAATCTGACTTTTCTCCCTATCAGTTTATTTGCCTTATCAATTAATTTCTGGTTTGAACTATTATTGTCTTCCTGAAAACTGTACGTTTCTCCATTTGTAAAAACAAGTGACCACGAATCTACCAGTTTTATTACTCCTACTTTGGTTATTGAATTAAGATCAGCGCCATTTCTGTCGTTAACACCTATTTCATTTGAAGGTGCTACTCCATTAATCTTGGTGGTTGCTATAGAGTAATTATTTTGTAAGCCACCTCCACCAACCATATATCCACAAATTCTTCCAGAATATTCTTCACTGGCAACTATATCTGAACAGTAATTTATATTATTTTCGATCGTATTTTGAGCATACTCCCTCCTGTAACCACAAATTCCTCCTGCAAAGGGCTTATTATTTTTTTCATTGCCAACAGAAGATATGTTTCCGTAATTTCGACACTCATTTATTTCACTCCCTGTATGCCCAGCTATTCCTCCAACATCACAAAATCCCCAATAATTCCATAATGACCCCGTATATGAGTTTTGAGCATATATATCTCCATAATTAGTGCATTCATAAATATTTGAATATAAGGCACCACCTGTAATTCCACCAGCATCTACTCCTCTTGAAGTATGACACTCAATATTTCCATAGTTTATGCACTTATTAAATTCTGTATTGGATGTTCCAGATATACCTCCTACATATATCCCATAAGAAGTACTATTTGTTGAACTGACATTTATTGGACACCTATTGACACAGTTAATTATCGAACATCCAGTATATATATACCCGATAAGTCCTCCAATATCTGAACTTGAATTCTTCTGATCAGTAATTGTAATCTGAATATTACCAGAAACACTGCAATTCTGTATTACAACATCTGATACATTGGCGACAGATAATCTTCCAATTAAAGCACCAAATGAGACCTTTTTATCAGTAGTAAAAACACTGTTTACATCTGACAATTTAAGATTCTCTATGTGAACTTTATTACCAATACAGCCAAACAATCCCACATCATAACTGTTTGCGTTTGAAGTAGATGACTGTAAAGATCCCGTTGAAAAAGTCAATCCTGATATAACATGCCCATTACCATTAATATTGCCCGTAAACGGAGTATCAGCATTTCCAATTGGAGACCAGCTTGTATAACCACTTAAGCTAATATCATTAGCAAGAACAAAATATGAACCGAGATTGTTTCTAATATTATAAAAATCATCGGGAGTTACAATTATATAAGGATTATCTTTTGTTCCTTCTCCTCCCGAAAAAGTTATGGATGGCCCATTGTTTAATACTGCATAAACAGTAAAGTGCTCAGCCTCAAATTCAACACTTTCGGTTTCCTCTAATACTTCTGAAATTACTACTTCTATATTGTCTTCGTTTGCTTTTTCTCTTCCTTCTATGACATCATCATCTATCCTGACAACGCTTATATCTTCATTACTATCAGGCAGACTAATTCCCTTTATCTCTACATTAACCGTCTTACCATATTCTATTGGTTGCCATTCATTGCCCTCTTCGTCAAGAAGTATAATATCAACCGCCTGTAATATCGTTACACTCTTACTTTGCTCCCCATAATCAGCAAATATCTCATCAGAAAGCTCTATTTCTTTAGCCTGAACAGTTATTCCAGACAGATTATCTCCCTTTACTACTATTTCAAGGTTTTCCGTGGTTGTAGATATTTCTGTTACGGTTTCTTCTGATTGTTCCTGCTCAGATACTTCTTCCTTATTTTCTTCATTGACAACCTGTTCCTCGTTATCTGTATTTTGAGGGTCTTCTGGATCATTATTATCTATATTTATTTCCTCTTCAGAATTATCTGCTGAAACATCATTGGCATCCTCGTCACTTTCAGGCGCGGTTGTGCTGTCTGAACTATCCTGAGTTTCAGAAACAATTGGTTCAGTAGCTTCTTCACTGTATTCCGGTGCAGGTGCGTTGTCTGAATCATCTTCAGTTTCATCAGAAGCGGGAACATCAGCTGTTTCATTTTGTTTTTCGTCGGATTTTTCAGTACTATCATCAGTAGGTCCTGATTGCGTTTCATCTTCAGTTTTTTCTGACATTATTGAATTTTCTTCAGAAGCCAACGGTTCATCAACCGCAGCATAAGAAACCATGTTTGAAGTAAGCATAGCTGTAGACAGAATAATCCCCAAGACTTTTCTTATATTCATATTATTCCCCCAAAAGACATTGTTAGTTTCTTAAATTATAGCATGTATATACTAACTAATAACAAACAAAATCAGCGATTATTCCTCTCAATTATTTCTATACTTGTTATCGAATCACTGGGACTTTGAAAATTGTTTTCTTACATATGACTCCGATACTACACAAAGAAATACCGCCAGCATTTTGAGCTGACGGCATCTCTGTAGATTATTATGAGAAAGATTTTTCAGATGATATCGTAAGTGTAAGTGTGCCTGAGAATGTCTCTCCATCCACTTCATCAGAAGCAGTTCCGATGATTGACACCATGCCATCACTTGCATTATCGCTATCCCACACTGTTTTATCCTGGGATGTTGCAACAGTAATTGTATTTCCGTTTGAACCTGTAAGGGAAATCCCATTATCTGCTGTAACAGATACTTTATCTCCTGATTCAAGGTATGACACATCAACTGCAACTGGCATTTCTGCACAATATCCATTTTCGTTGTAGGAAAGTTCAACAAGAGCCGGCAAGGAAACTGTATATGTTCCTGTAATTCCCAGTCTTCTGTTTGAACCAGCCCAGTAATAATCTTCGAGCTCTGATGAACTTGTTCTTAAGGAAGTATCAAGCATATTTGTCGCACTATATGGAGCAGTAGCAGTAAATGCTGAAGCGCATACTTCATTAAGACCGCTTCCACCAATGATCTCAGTAAGAGAGTTACATCCATAGAATGCATATTCCTTTTTTCTCCAA
Organism: Butyrivibrio sp. LC3010; assembly: GCF_000424385.1. GTDB lineage: Bacteria > Bacillota > Clostridia > Lachnospirales > Lachnospiraceae > Butyrivibrio. The sequence continues at coordinate 18,957 of NZ_AUJU01000028.1, forward strand.
TAAGCCTACAGTCTAATTTTATCAATTATCAAGGGCGATAAAAATGCCTGGTCGAATGGTATGCTAATGTAAAAACGACATCATGGTGAATACCACAATGCCGCTCATTCTAAATATATGTTATGAATTAAATATGATAGTTTGCCCTGACAATGACCATTGTAGCTTTCTACAACCATATTATTCCACTGTTTCTGTGTACCACCATAATAAATAGTCGTTAGATTAGGACAATTAGTAAAAACTCCATACTCAATTCTGGATACTGCAGGAATTCTCACTCTAATAAGATTTTTACAGTAACCAAACATCCCACTTGGCAAACTACTTATATCGCAAAATATGGTAGCTGTTGTCAGGTTTGCGCACATCAAAAAAGTATCTCCTTCAATATGAGTAAGATTTGCCGTAAGAGTAATCGATGTCAATCCATCGCTATCCCAAAATGCTTTATTCCCTATAGATGTTACAGAAGATGGAATTCCTACTGTTGCCAAACTATCATTCATTGTAAAAGCACAGTCACCAATCCTAGTAATAGTATTAGGCAAAGAAACATCTACAAGTTTATCCATAAATCCAAATGCATAGTCTCCAATGGATGTAATACCTGCTCCTACATTAATTCTCGTAATCTGATCCTTATGTTTATCCCACGGTACTGGGGAATTACCATCATAATTTCTCATATTTCCATAGCCATAGAATGAAAGTATGAGGTCATTCTCATAACCAGTAACTGTGTATGTTATGTTTGCTCCTGCTGATCCACTCTCATTTACAGCCGCATTTACTTTTACATCGCAGCAATCACTTACATATGCTCCATTTACTCTATTATATGCCCATATTGTAGTACTACCGCTGCTTATTCCTGTCACAGTTCCATCATTTGATACAAAAGCAACTAATGGATTGCTAGATTCCCACTCAATACTTTTATCGCTTGTATTATCAGGCAGAACAGTTGCAATGAGTCTGTGTGATTGTCCCTGATTAAGACTTATATCCTTTTCTGAAAACGTAAGTGATGATGCCTTTACAGAGAGGGATGAGTACTGTGATTGGCTTTATAGCAGAGGTTGGTGATATCGGACGTTTCACCGATCCAAAGCAGATACAGAAGCTCGTAGGACTAGAGATAGTCAAAAAGAGCTCTGGTAAGAAAAAAGGACAGCCAAGAATCAGTAAGAGGGGCAGAAGAAAGTTACGAAGAACAATGTATGAATCTGCGCGTGCACTGATGAACTGGAATCCTGCGTTCCAAGACGTGTTCCTTTACTACAGGAACAGAACAAGAAATCCTCTTGGAGGAATGCAGGCAAAGATAGCAGTTGCATGTAAGGCTATCAGAGTGTTCTATGTAGTACTACAGACAGGATGTGACTTTGATGAAGAAAAGTTCCGAAAGGATATCATCAGACCAGAAATGTGTTGCGGAGGCTGCCGGGCCGTGGCCTTGAATACAACTCCTGATGACTATTTAGGTAAAGATATGGTCGCATGTGAGTTTTTTAGAGGTGGATGGAAGAAAAGAGTTGACGAGCTGCTTAATAAACTTGGAGTTGGAGCTTAACAATAGTATTTGAGGATTTTTTGATTTTATAAAAATTTTACAATAAGTAGTCAAAATCTTTACATTTATTCACACATACGGAACGCTTGGTTCTATACACTCTATATTAAAGAAGCTTGCAGAAAGCACCATTTAAGGAGGAAAGCATCATGAGTATTGAAACCAGTAATAAGATATTAAAAGTAACGGGTATTATCACTTTGATCTTTGGAATTCTCGGTGTGATTGCGGGAATCGTACTTATCATAGGAGCACGTGCTCTTGGCGCTGTTGCTGATGTAGCACCTGGCGAAGAGGAAGCAGCAGCTGCAGTTGGTATGGGGGCGACATCTCTTATTGTTGGTATAATTTTATTGATATCCAGTATAGTTGAGATTCTTGAGGGATGGTTCTCAGTTAGGGCTTCAAAGGACAACGCCAAAATCATGCCGGCATGGATATTTGCAATTTTGGGAGTTATAGGCAGTATTGTAACTCTCATATCAAGCATTGGAGATGATACAAAAGGTGTTGCCGGTGCAATAGTTGGTGTTGCACTTTCTATACTGATCTTTATAGCTGCCAATACGATAAAGAAATTAAATGGGTAATATTGTGTAACAATTAATGATGACAAAAATGGGCGTTTACCAGATGTGGAATTAATACATAGGGGAAACGCCCTGTGTTTTACTAAAGATTCGATATTTAAACCTAGGAACGGGGAAATGTATATCAGATTGACAGAAAAAGCAGTCCTTCGAGGCTGGAATGATATGCCAAGAACCATAGTTGAAAGGCAGAAGGTACCTAAACAGGACACTGATGATGGTATCAGACTACGGTGGCGCATCCACAATAACTAAATACTAAATGATTGACGATTTAAAGTGTCAATGTTGTACAATTGTACTATGATAATTAGATCATAGAGGTGATTCTTTTGAAAGGTTTAGTGGCATCGAATTTTAGGCGAATACATAAAGGGCTGCTATTTGATATTATTATTATGATGGTAAGTCCTTTATTAATATTGTTGTTTGGGCAGCTCCTCAATTATCAGATGATTGATGACGGGTATGCTGCAAGTGAGATTACTATGAGCAGCGTGACGCAGTATTCCAGCGTGACTACAAAGTTTCTCTATGTAATTGAAATCTTCAGGTACTGTGGGTCAGCGCTTTGCTATTTACTTGTTATAAGCGGACTCGATGAGGTATTAAAACTTTCTGCCTCGTATAATAATTCCAGAAGAGGCTTTCTTACGCTGATCCTGGTAAATGCAATTGCACTTACAATTAAAATAGTATCTTTGATAACCGGTGAAGGGGACTTCTATGCATGGTCTGAATCGCTGTATGCAGTTATAGATTTTCTGATAAAGATAGTCCTTGGAGCCTCTTTATTTATGTTGCTTCGTGGAAACATGGATGTGCTTCGCAGCATAGGAGAGGAAGTGGCAGTGTATCGAAATCAGACCCTCTCTATGAGAGTTGCTATTTCTTTTCCTATACTCGGAATCGTAATTCTAGCTGACCATTTTGCTCCGGAAATGCCGTTGGGGGTCACAGTAGTCGTTTTTGTTTTTATGGTTTTTGTCTGGATATATACGTTTATAGCATATTTACGGGGATGTTTATGTGCCAGGGAAGTAGCAAGGATAGTTTCTGTTATCTCTGAAGAGGTCATATCATGAATGCAATAATAGCTTGCAATTTGATACTGGACAGCTGCGGTATATTGATCCTGCTGCTTCTTCTGATACCGGCATATGTTAAGAAAAATATCGGCGAAAAGAATAATCTTAGAGGGCGATTTCTTATATATGCCATGGCGGTCCATTACTATGTCTTATTTATCAATCTGATAGGGAACCTATGTATATTTTTTGCCGATGCGAAGCAGGTTGAGATTGTATGTGACGCAATGTCGCGAATTTTTATATATTTTTCTGTTGCGATAATAGCAGTAAGTATATTTTGCGATGAGAATAGTAATCTAACAATTCCTCATGGATGTGATATTCCGGTAAGGCAGATAGCATGCATGGTAATTCCAATGATATTTGCTTTCTGCATATCTCTTTTTCTCCCTAAACTGCATTTATACTCTGTTGCATGGTCTGTTTCACTTAATCTGATCTACTATATGAACCTTATAGATACGCAGGAGCGGCTTGAAGAGAAAGAGAGAAAGCTTGAGTTATCCAGGGCGGCTCAGATGGCAATTCAGATGCAGCCTCATTTTGTTTTTAATACGTTGTCTTCCATTAAAACATTATGTCGTACAGATCCGGAGGCTGCAGAAGAAAGCATTGATAATCTGGCAGGGTATCTTAGGGGCAATATTGATGCGCTTTCCTGTGAGGGCTTGATACCCTTTGACGAAGAGATGCGACATATTCATCAGTACGTAGCATTGGAGCATGCCGATCCGTCACAGAGTTTTTCTTTTGATTATGAGCTTAATGTCAGGGATTTTTCCGTACCACCATTATGTGTTCAAACCTTGGTAGAAAATGCGGTAAAGCATGGAGCACTTGTGCATCGCGATGGTACTGGAAAAGTGTTTATGTCTACGGATATGTTGGGTGATTATATTCAGATTGTTATTACTGATAATGGACCTGAACATGTGGACCTGACTGATGCTCAGAAGCAGAAAAAAGGAATTGGTATCAGTAATACAAAGAAACGCCTTCAGGCACTATGTGATGGGAGCTTGTCAATCAGTTCAGATAGTCAGGGAACAAAGGTGGTAATAATGATTCCACAAAAGGGGAGGAAGTAAATGTACACGCTCACTGTAGATGACCGCGAACTGACGGTCAAACTATTGCTTTCGATATTGCGAAAACTTGATCCGAAAGGAACACATATAGGTGCCACAAGTCCTGAAGAGGCACTTAGACAGATAAAAGACCGACAAGTTGATGTAGCATTTCTTGATGTTGAAATGCCGGGGGAGGTTAATGGCCTTGACCTGGGACGAAGGCTTAGGCAGATTTACCCAAAGCTTAACATTGTCATTATCACAGGACATAAGGAATATGCCATAGAAGCTTTTGAACTGGACGCAAGCGGGTACTTGCTTAAACCTATAACCGAAGGCGCAGTGGAGCATCAACTGTCAGTGCTGAGATTTGAACAGGAGAATAAGGAAGAGGGAAAGCCAGGGGGAAAGGTTAGAATCAGATGTTTTGGTACTTTTGAGGTTTTCCATAACGGAGTTCCGGTAGACTTTTCTTATTCCAAGAGTAAGGAACTTCTTGCCTGTCTGGTGGATCGACATGGAGCTATGTGTTCTAATGATACAATGATTGGTTGCCTCTGGCCGGATGAACCGGCTAATCAACAGACCAAGGCAAGAATAAGAAAATATGTTAAGGATCTGAGGGATACGTTTGCCTCAGTTGGTATAGAGGACATTATACGACATAAAGACCGTGTGGGTGTAGGAATTGATATTTCTAAGGTGGACTGTGATTATTACAGGTTTCTGGAGGGTGATCCGGGAGTAACCCATGCTTTTAATGGTAAATACATGATTCAATATTCTTTTGCTGAAGAAACAAGAGCTGAGCTTAATCGGCATAAGCAGGATTTTAATGAAGAGTCATCGATAGAATAGAAAAATGTGAAATCTGAAAGATTAGCGTATGAGCAGAAAGGATCAGGGCTATGGAAGAGAAAAAGATTATGACAATGCCAATGAAATTCTTTTGGAGCGTAGTTATTGTCTGTATTCTTGGTATAATTATTGGTTCGGTATGGGATTTTAACATCAATGTGGCACTTGCCAATAAAACTGATATTGGAGCTTTTTTTGCAACATACGGTTCCTACTTTTCTTACTGTCTGTATCCGGCTGCCGGAGCATGTTTTTTTGTGGGACTAAAGAAAAAAGGTGAGAAATATAACATGCTGGCATGGGTGCTTGTTATTTTGTGCTGGTTTATGGCTGTATATTATTCAAACAGTTACAACGGAAAAACTGTAAGAGCTCTTTTTAACTATACAGCAGGTGAAAGTTCACCGTTTCTGTCTATTCTCAGCTGGCTGTTCTGGGCAGTGCTTTATGGATGGGTGCCTTTTGTGGTAGTAAGGCTACTTGACGATGCGGATCCGGATAAGCTTATTGCTGTAGGAGCTGCCATCATTGTAGCCGGTATTGCAGCTGATAATGTAAATCTGTGGCTTAAGCAGGTTGGTTCAAGACCCAGATACAAATATCTGATAACTCTTGATGATCCTATGAGTGAATTCAGGAACTGGTGGCAGATGGTACCTAACCTGGCGGGAAGTGATGACAGCTACAAGAGCTGGCCCAGTGGAAACATGACCATAGCCAGTATGATGTTTGCCCTTCCGATGCTGACTGATGTATTTAAAAACAGAAGCGAAAGAAAGAACATAGTAGCTTTTGTGATCGCCTGCATATTTGTAATTGTCTATGGCTATAACCGTATTCATATGACTAATCATTTTTTGACTGATGTATGTTTTGGAACACTCATCACATATCTGATTTATAGCGTGATAAGTACGGCATTCATGAAGGTGGCGAAATCGTGATTATGTAGATGTGAAAAGGATACAGGAGCCTTTATTTTCAAAGTTACATTACATTTTTTATTACTATTCTTTAATGTAACGTAGATTTTTACCTTGCCTGATTTTTTAGCTGTAATTACACCCTTTTTATTTACTTTAGCATAATAAGAATTATCCACTTTAAATTTAAGCTTATTAACGTTTACTTTTTGCCTCCATCCTTAACAACAAGCTTCTGTTTCTCCCCCTCGCGCTAACAACAATTTTGATAATATTTTTAGAAATTAGAAACTAGTATCTATTAGTCACATTATTGTTTTTATGCGTTCAAGCGCTTCTGCAAGGACGCTTCTGGGACAGGCGACATTAAGTCTTATAAAGCCCTCTCCTCCCTTACCAAAGTCAGTTCCTTCTGAGACACGTATATGTGCCTCTTTGAGTAGCTTATTAGCAAAGTCCTCATAAGCGGAACAATCTATCCATGCAAGATAAGTTCCCTCAGGCTTCATCATGACAAGCTTTGTGCCTTCCAGTTCTTTTCGAAGAAGCTCCATATTGCCTTCTATATATGAAAGAAGCTCTGTAAGCCATTTCTCACCATAGTTATAGGCTGCTTTTGTGGCAGCAATTCCCATCTTGTTAAGCCCGAAGGCGCCAGTTACATAGGCCTCTCTTTTAATTTTTCTGAGTATTTCTTTGTTTGAAGATATTATATTAGCAGCCTGAATCCCTGCTATATTGAAGGTTTTTGTGGGAGCAGTAAGTACCACGCAGTTATCGCCGGCAATTTTTGCCATAGGAATATGACTGTTTTCATATAAAATGAGGTCAGAGTGGATTTCGTCACTTACAATGAAAACATTATGACTTTTGCAGATTTCTGATACCTTTTGAAGCTCTTCTTTAGTCCAGACACGTCCTCCCGGATTGTGAGGTGAACACCATACGAGGATTCTGACCTTATCCTCAATGATCCTTTTTTCCATATCCTCAAAATCCACTTCGTAATGACCGTCGTTATTTTTAAGGGACTCTATTGTGAGCTTTCTGCCGTTACCCTCAACGCAACGCCTAAAAGGTCCGTACACCGGCTCGAAAATCATAACATGGTCATCAGGATCAGTAAGCACTCGGACAGCGTAAGAAATTGCAAGCACAACTCCCGGGAGTTTGAGTATCTGATCACTTGTTATACTCCAATCAAAGCGCTTACCAAACCAATTTACTACGGCTTCATCGTATGCGTCATCTGCCTCCGAATAGCCATATAATCCGGTGGAGGCGACACGAACCAATTCGTCTGATACCTCAGGTGGACATTTAAAATCCATATCCGCAACCCACATGGGAATCAGATCATCTATTCCGTCTATTTTCGTATATTTAATGTCATCAGGGGTATTTCTGTCTGTTAGACAGTCAAAGTCATACATATTCTTTGTTCCTCCACTTAACCTTATAATACAAAAAAGCAAGCGCAAAACATAGCACAGCGATTATCGCAAACCATGTGATAATAGTAACTGCAGGCTGCTCATGTACCTTCAAAAAGAAATATGGTCCGTCCATTATCCGTGCAGCATTCAGCACAAGAGCAATCACTCCATAAAGAAGACTTGCTGCCGCCGGCCAGATTATTGTGAAAAATGGTAGCTTCTCTGACTTTTCTAAAAAAAGAAGAGAGATTACTGACAATAGAGGTCCGATAAAATGGTTGATTGGTGCAACGTCATTAAAAAAGTAATATGCGACTCCTCCCTCGGGAGCTAAAACAAAAGCCGCTATCAAAAATGTGACCGTGAGCGCCACTGCACTTATGAAATGAGCTACGGTAAGAAGCTTTGGAAATGTTCTTCCCTTCACAACATAGTAAATAACAAGCCCTGAAACAACCATCTGCATTACATTGCTGTCAACTGTATACCATGTAAAAAGTCCAAACCGGAAGGCATAAATATCGTGGATAAATGCTAAAATTTCAAGTACCACCAGTACAAGGTTTACATAAAAAACTGCTCTGTCTTCGCTTTTTATCATACTCATACCATATCCCCTTTTTAATCCTTACCCAAATCTGTAGATATTAACTATTACAAGGCCTGCGATCAATCCTGTTATTAGTCCGGAAAAATGCCCAATAGAATCTATCTTTTTTGAGGTTGTCATAATCACTAGCAAAACTATTGTTGGAATCATGGCTTTTAATGACGCAATCCCCCTCATGGAAACAACGATCACCATATATATGCCAAGAAGTCCGCATATTACACCTGAAGCGCCAATACTAAAGGTAAATGGCGAATTCTTTTTGTGAATTCTTGCCGAAACTGTTCCACCCAAAATCATGATGAGAAAATAACAGATTGCATATAGCCCGGACTTTAGCGCATACTCCAAAGCCTGCCCTATGTTGTATAGGGAGTACATATTGCAAACAAGATGCAGAAAATCCTTCTGCGAAAACGCACTGGATATGATTCTGTAATATTGTCTCTCTTGTAGTGTATTTATATAAGAAGATCCAACGCTTTGAATACTAAGTACTTTAATATTTAAAAGTATGAAAACTATGACATTTATTCCGATTATCCCATAGGTGACCGGATATTCTATTAATTCCATTCTTCTCCATTCTTGGAACGTCAGCCTCAGTGACGTAAATGATGTTGCTCCTTCCATATCACTCTGGCGCGCAAGCATATTTTCGATTGTGATATTTAAGAATCCTCCCCCTTAATTATAGAAAAAAAGATGATGCACTGCCACAAAAAAACAATGCATGACGGCTTTTCTTAATGTTCAGCACCTGAGAATACCATATAGGTCTGAAATACCATAGTTCCAAACATAGTAAGGAAAACCATACCATGAGTAAAATAGCAAAAAAAAGAACCATTATGTGAAGAAATTGCAGGAAAAGGATGCGGCCTTAAGAAGGTCCTTGATATTGTCGGAGGCAAATGGAAGATTATGATTCTCTGTGTCATCGACAATAAAGAGGTTGTTAGATACGGCGAGCTTAGCCGCGCTGTCAGCGGAATTACCAACACCATGCTTGCAACTTCACTTAAAGAGCTTGAGGCAGATGGCCTCGTTGAAAGAACACAGTATGACGAGATGCCTGTACGTGTTGAGTACAATCTCACTGATAAAGCAAAAAGCCTCATCCCAATTCTTTTGCAATTAAAGAAGTGGGGTGAGGACAATCTGTGATTTCATTATTTCTTTGTGATTACAGCTATTGCGCAGGGCATTCTTCCATCGACGATATGATATTCTACGTCTGAATATCCCATATCCTCAAAGAATGCCTTGTAGGAATTGAAGTCAAATTGCTGTTTGAATTCAGCTCCCAGAATTTCTACAAACTTCACTGCAATTCCTGCAGAATTCTTCGACTTATTTATATAGGTTGGAATGATTATTTTTCCACCAGGCTTTACTACACGTTCAAGCTCAGCAAGAGCTTTACCCGGATCCGGCAAAAGATGAATTACATTCCCAGCTACAACCTTGTCGAACCTTCCATCTTTGCACTTAATGTTTGTAATGTCAGCCTTCTTGAAGCTGATGTTCCGATAAAGGCTGCACTTTCTGGCTGCCTGCTTGAGCATTCCCTCTGAAAAATCTGTTGCCACAAGGCTCTTACATTTTTCTGCTATATACTGGCTTATTGCCCCAGTACCGCAGGCACATTCAAGCACTTCATCATTTTCATCAATAAACTCTGCTACTCTTTTTCCTGTACCAGAGTAAACCTTGTAATTATATACATTCTCAAATAGATCATAGAGTGGTGATATTTTGTCCCAAAACATGATGTAGTTCCTCTCCCTCCGACAATTTTTATGGTTATGTAATGATAGCCAATGTATATTCTATCACCATCTACTTGATTGGAGAATATATCGGACCCTGAGCCATTTTCATGCTCAAGGATCCATAGCATCATGTTCTTCAGGTTCTATAATATGCTCTGTTACATCATTATTATCAGTATCATCTGAGCCTTCCACATAAGGCAGGTTGATAAATCCATCAGTATCATCTTCTACAGGGTGGTTTTCAAGTTCATCTTCCTCTCCTAAATCATAACCACCGGTAATTACAGGAACATAGATGCCATCACTGCCCCAAGGTTGAACCATGACGTAGCTTTCATAGAAAGCACCATCAGGGAAAAGCAGATTAATGACAACTCCTTGTTCTGTCTCCTCTTGAATCTCAATCTTAACTTTTGTTTCATCATCTGAAAGGTTGAGAAGATATCTTGCAGAAGCACTGGGATCAAACAACTTACTGTAGTATCCGTTTGTATCCTGCTTTGCGATTCCGTTAAGGATTTCACCAAGGCCGTTCTTAGTGTAATTAACAGCATTGAAATCCTCAGGATGCTCGCAATAAGCTTTGTTAAAATCCTTTACTGATTCGATATTTTCGCAGAAGTTCATCTCCTCGGAGTCCACCATTACTACACCTTCTCTGTCCTTGGCAAATTCCAAAGTCTCCTGCCATACATATACGTGAGGCTCTGAATCTGCAGCATAGTAGTGCACCTCTGCCTTATTATAATCATCTGTATCGATTATTGTTTTATTGGGAATTCCCTCACTTCCAAACATACTGGGCCATGGGCTTGAATATCCAAAGGATATGGATCCATCCGCATCAAAAAACAAAAGCTCCTCGTCCATCAGATTCTGCATTGCCTTCTCATTTGAATAAGAAACAATTGCATCCGCATTCCTGTCTTCGAAGTCATTAATCCAGTTAGAAAGCAGTTCATCATACGCCGCTCTTTCAGAGTAATCATCACTCTTTTCATTTCCACCAGAAGCACTTGTAAAGAAGCATCCATAGAGAGCAACGCTTACCGCGATCAACATTGTGATAAGCCAGAAGGAAGGCTTTCTATAATTGAATATCTGTTTAATTCTTGTTTTTACTCCCACCTCTCCAAAAGCAAGTGAATATGTGAGGGCATATCTTCTATGTGTACTGCAATTTAAGAGTGATGTAGCATAGGACTTCTTCTCTTCAAGTGACATATTCTTTATCACGCGCTCGTCGCAGGCAAGTTCAATGTCCTTACAAAACAGTGTAAAGGAAATCCACACAAGAGGATTAAACCAGTGAATTCCAAGAAGAATAAAGCCTATAAGCTTTCTAATGTGGTCATACCTTGCAATATGCGCTCTCTCATGTAAAAGCACATTACCGACAGTCTCCTCATCAAGACCTGAAGGCAGATAAATTGCAGGCTTTATAAATCCAAGAATAAAGGGAGTATCTATAGCATCACACACGAAAACATCATCATGTGCTTTCCCTGCTGCTTTTGCACCATCCCCACACTCATTGTTCTTACCAAGTTTAATAGAAACATTTATATCTTTTTTAATTGAAATAAAGCTCACAACTGCATATAAAGCCACTGCAAAAACGCCGATAATCCATACCATCCAAAGCCATGCAAGAATTTCACTTCTTACAGACAAAACCTCCAGCGCTCCACTATTTGCGCTGGTGGCTATGATCTGTTCATTTGGCAGATAGTCATACTCTGCATCAGAAGGCACTATCATATTATCGCCACCTATAGACGCAGCTCCCACTTCAGAAGCCGGAGTGTAGTCATGATAAGTAACCTCAGGCACTTCTTCATCTTTGTTATCTCCAAGCAAAAGAGATTCTACTGCCCCATTCACATCCGGGAAAATCCCAAACTGTGATTCAACCTGAAAAGGCATGATGAGCTTTAATGCTACAATAGCCCAAAGCACACCCATAAACCACTTAGGTGCCTTCTTTAAAGGAAACCTCAAAAGAATAACTGCTATCATGAGAAATGAGGCTGTTATGCTCATCTCAAGAATTTTAATAAAAACTGTCCCCATACATTTCCCTCCAATTTTCAAGTAATCCAGGTACTGTGAAAGCACCTATTTCTGTAATTCATTTATTTTCCTGCACCATATCCCAACAAAAGCAAGCATTTAATCCTTCGCCTTATCAATGATTTCCCTAATCTCATCAAGCTCCTTTTTTGAGAGCTTCTGACGAGAAGTGAAAGCTGCAAGAAAAGCAGGTAAGGATCCCCCAAATGTTTCCTCTACAAACTCCTCGCTCTTTCTCGTATAAAATTCTTCCTGTGAGATTTTGGATGAGACAACTCCATCCTCATTTTGAAATAACCCCTTCTCGCAGAGTTTCTTAAGAACTGTGTAGGTGGTAGATTTCTTCCACCCGAATTCATCGGTGCAAAGCTTTACAAGCTCTCCCGAACCAACAGGCTCCTTCTCCCATATAAGCCTGGCAAACTGCATCTGAACTTCCCCTAATTCAACTGCCATATTTACCTCCTTGGTCTATTCTGTGTAGACTTCATATTCTGAGTTTACTCTAAATAGACCAAGTTGTCAACCTTTATTCTCTATGACATCATCCTGAGCTGCAGCCTGTTTATCATTGATCCATTTACGCTGCTCTTCCGTGAGCTTGGTCATATCCTCCTCATCAAGGGTATTACCCAGATATGACCAGATCTTATTTATAAGTGCATCCCATAGATAGAACTTTTCATATGAAAGAGAATTAAGAGTCTGCTGATCAAGGCTTGAATCACCGTTTATCTTCTTCTCAAGCTCTGTCTGTTTTATCATTGCTTTATCATAAAGATTCTTTATATCAACAGAATTATTTATGTCAGCCATCGTAATGATAGCTCCACTTACACTTTCCTTGTCATCCACGGTACAATTATCCATTACCACATTATAAATTCCTTTCTTGACTTCATTCTTCCTTTTGTCCCTCCAATATTGAATAAAACCCAAATCCTACTATATACATTATCATTATCCTGCTTTTTTTGTGTTCGAATAACGATAACAAATTATTAAATAAAAAAAAATCTAATATTTGTTTTTTATTATCCTGATTCATAAAATCGTCGTATAATATTTGGAATAGCTAAAAGACGGAGATTTACAAGAATGCAAACTATAAATCATAACGAAAATACCTCATACTTATCTGAGGATAGAAAATCATCTAAAAAACACAAAAAAGGATTTCCCTTTAAAACACTTATTTTTATTGTGTTAATAATCGCTATATATGTCCTGTTTATTGAAGATGATAACAGTATTGTCCCTGCATCAATTCGTTCAGAGATCACCGGAAAATACTTTGTCTATGATACCCCTGATGTTCCCTCCAAAAGAGAAGATATTTACGTGTTATATTCATCTCTGAACGATGCCGATAAATGCGTATATAATATGTTCCTTGATCTCGTAGAGAATAAAAATATTGAAAAATATGAAAGCGCAGTCTCTATATCTGAAACAAAAAACACAGAGCTTGGCGACGATTATTTATGGAATGTCTTTTATGCCATGTGCTATGACCACCCGGAATACTTCTACCTTCTCATTGATCCTTCTATGGTTGAATGCTATACCGTAGAGAAAAATGATTACATAACCTATATATTCAATATGAAAGATACCGCTACAGACGAAGATCCTATGGTAAAAAAACTTGAACAGGCAACTGACGATTTTCTTAAAGATATAGATATCACCGCATCTGATGAAGAAATTGAACTGGCGATTCACGATAAGCTCCTGGATACTGTCACATATGACTCCGAAATACTTGAATCAATGGATAAGGATGACTATCAGTGGGATCTGGGAAATACCGCATATGGCGCACTTGTGGCTGACTCTGCCGGAAGAACAAACCACGCAGTTTGCAGTGGTTATGCCTTTGCCTTTGAATATCTGCTACAAAAGTCCGGTATTCCCTGTGCTTACATTACAGGAAGCGCCAACACAATTCCTTCCTCTGAGAAAGATCAGCCTGATCATGCATGGAATGCTGTAAAAATAAATAATAGGTGGTACGAAACCGATGTTACCTGGGATGACAATGAATTTGAGGAGGACGAAGAATTCGCTGCCATGCTGAAGAAAGACACTGAAAAATACTTCAACCTATGCCATCAATATTACAATAAGACAACAAAAGAAATGGAATTTATTCCTGCGACAGATGATACACTTTTCGAAATTGAGGGCTATGAACCTTACAATGCTTCATTTGACACGAAGCATATTCGCTCTACCGAAGGAACAGATGACTTTACCAATTCTCTTATCCCTATAGCAGAATAAAACAAGCTCCATCCGGCAATTTTTATGCCAGGTGGAGCTTTTCTTAATCAGGAAATAATCTATTTGCGCTTTGAACCCGGATCCTTCATTTTATCGGGACCGACATTATATTTTGCGAATACTTTGCTGTAAAATCCGCTAAATTCCTTTAAATGAGCATTATTAGCGTAATTTTTAGCTTCCATATCCTTCATGATCATGTTCATCCCATACTGAAGGCTATACATTGTAGAAGCCATATTTTGTAATATTTTGAATACATCCACATGATTATTGACGATAAATTCATCGACATCTGCACTTGTAATTCTCATAAGCAGCAAATCCGAGTAAGCAACAACAGTATAGACCGCAGGTTTTCCCCCTGTAAAAAGACCCATTTCTCCAAAATAATCATCTTTTGACTTTATACCCAGAAGTGATTCATCCTTCGTCCCATATTTTGAATACAGTTCGACATGACCGGATACTATTTTATACATATCCATATTGTTTTCACCTTCTCTGATAATTACCGTGCCTTCCGAGACTTTTATAAGCATAGAAACCTCCTCTGCTAAAGTCATAGATTCCTGTTTTTCCTCAGAAAAACGGGAATCGTATTGGACCAGGTCCTCGCGAAGCGAGGGGCGTGTCCTGCCGAAGGCAGGATTTTTGCGGGCGATTTCCGCTTTTGCCCACAAAAAGTCATATTATTTTGTAATTCTTCTAACTGAGTCGCGTTTGATAATTGCAGCTTCATATTCAATATGCTGCCCTTGTTCACCATTGATCATACTATGTAAAAGCGAAATGGTTGTCTCTGCCATTTCTTTTACCGGCTGATATATCGTATCAATTGCCGGAGAATAATATTCCGTAGCTTCTATCCCATCAAAACCTATTATGGATATATTATCAGGTATTTTCTTTCCAAGCATTTCAACTGCTTTGGCTGCTCCTACTGCATAAATATCAGAAAATGCAAATAGTGCAGTCATGTCAGGATTTGCCTGCATAAGCTGTTTCATTGCAAGAAATGCACCTCGGTATCCTACACCCGAATTTACGCTTATCCTTCCGACAAGATTCTCATCATAAGGAATCCCGCTTTCTTCCAATGCCTTCCTATAGCCTTGAAATCTAAAATAATCCGGAGTGTCTTTAACTGGATTATAGAAAACACCAATCCTTGTATGTCCCATTTCGATAAGGTATTTCGTCCCTTTATAGGCTTCCTTCTCATCATTTATTTTCACGCTGGAATAAATTGTATCGTTTACTTCCGGCAAATCCGCTGTTAATACAACACAAGGCGCACCTAATTGAGCAAACTTATTGTCTTTATATCTGGTCTTCTCCTCTACCCCGAAAAGTATAGCACCGCAAAGATTGTTTCTTACGGACTCGCTTATCATTACCTCAAGTTCATTTTCACCAACCGGAACATAACGGACAAAAAGCTTATATCCTCTGGATTCCATTGCACTATACAGTTCATCGATCATTTTTGAAAAAAAGGGATTGGCAATACTTTTTACAAATACCCCAATGTTATCAGATTTAGTAAGTTTAAGATTTCTTGCACTTTCGTTTGGAACATAGCCATATTCCTCAATTACATCAAGGACCTTCTTCCGAGTCTTATCACTTACGTACCCCGTGTTATTAATAACACGGGATACTGTGCCTATACCCACACCTGATAACTTTGCAATTTCTTTAATGCCAACAGTCACAATAATTATTTCCTTTGTTTTCTTTCTATTTACCAGCTGTTTAAAGCTAAGTTACATAGGATTCATTTCTTATTTTGAAGCAATATATGTTGAAAGTTGTGTCTTTACATCTTCAATTATATCATCTATTCCTGCAGATTTAAGCTGACTTCTATATTGTTCAAGTGCAGAATCAACATCATCAGTCTTTCCAAGCATCAGCTGATTCCCTAATTCAGCATTGACATTCGCAACTGCAGATAGCTCAGCACTTACATTCCCTGAATCATACCCAAAACCATCATAAGGATTTTTAATATGATTCTGCATCCATTTTCCTTTGAGTTCATATCTTGCCGGATGCTCTGAATGCTGCTTAAGAGTGAAATCGGAATTACCAAAAGCCCATGCTGCCAGGCCAAATCCATCTGTTTCATCGTTATAAACTTCAGGTCTCTCCAGGTAACCCTCTTTGTTTTCAAACTGCACACCCTCTATACCATACTGGAAAAGATCATAATAAGACTCATCTGTCATTAGCTTTTCAATGAGCATCATGCATCTCTCCGGATACTTAGAGTTCGCATTGATTACGGTAAGATCCTGTGACGGATTGGTTACCATTACCTTATTATTATCTTCTGCCGGATGCCAGGCGTCAATATCCTGGTTCTCAAGGTCACCGTGCACACTGCCATAGCTGCCGGTCCAGTCAGGCATGTGAGCTATGTACGCCGTTGTCTGTCCATTCTTATACTGATCTTTTCCGCCTGTAGTGGATGAAAGAATATCTGAAGGCCAGTATCCTCTCTTTTCCCATTCATCCATCAGCTTCACATATTTTTCGAATTCTTCTGTAAATGCAGGATGAATAATATTCTCATAATCATCATAATCAGCTACAAGATACATCTGATTGATCGGTATTCCGGGAGCATCAACCCATTTTCCTGTCTCAGCAACAAGCATACGATAAAGTAATACGCTAAGTTCTGCATTTGAATTAAGCGGATACATGCCATGAGCAACTGAAGCATCACAATATGCTTCCATGCTTGCAAGATTTGTAACGTAATCTATTCCCCATTCATCACAATAAGCTTTATTGTAAACAAAACCATACGTATTGAACCCTTGAGAAAGGCTTGAAATGCCATATACGGAACCATTTATTGTGATTCCATCCATATTTCCTGCGCTTTCCTCTTTTTCCTTTAATACAGGTGCATATTTGTCCAATAAATCTGTCAAATCATATAGTGAACCTTGCGTAGCCAGAGTATTAAAAGTAACCGGTGCCTCCTGTGACGCATATGCCATATCAAAATATTCGCCTGATGCCCATAGCAAGGGATATTTTGTGGCTATATCTCCCCAGTCAATATACTTGATCTCCAGAGAAGTATTCATATCCTCAGTCAGTTTCTCATTTAGTTTTTCCATGACCTGCGGACCTGCCACAGACTCAGACCCGTACAGATACATTGTAAGTGTTACATGCTCAGAAAGATCCACATCACCATATTCTTCATCTGAATTGTCCTTAGTAACTGCTGCAGACGCTTTTGCAGCCTGATCCAACGCATCAGAATTCTGCCCACACCCTGATAAAAAGGTGGTTGCCATTACTGACCCTGCCAATAAACTGCTAATAAATCTTCTCCCTTTCATAAATAACCTCCTTAAAATACATGTTATATTTTTATATTCCAAAACCCTTATCCCTTTACTGAGCCTATTGTGATTCCACTTACAAAGTATCTCTGTAAAAAGGGATATAGAAGGATTATTGGTCCTGTAGTAAGTACGGCAGCTGCCATTTTTACCGATTGTGTCGGTGCAACAACGTCAATTGCATGTCCTGAATTTGAAAGCTTATCTACTGAAGCTGCCTGATTCAGCATTCTCTGAAGAAAATACTGCAGAGGATATTTAGAAGAGGTCTCGATATAAAGACTTGCATTATACCATTCATTCCAATATCCAAGAGCCAGAAACAGGCCTATAGTTGCCAGACTTGGGCCCGCCAGTGGCATAAATATTTTCCTGTATATAGTGAAATTACCCGCACCATCTATCATTGCTGATTCATACAGTTCATCCGGTATGGATTTCATGAAATTTCTCATTAGGAAAATTGACCATGCACTTACCATACATGGAAGAATTATTGCGAGCAGATTATCTTTAAGTCCTAGATATCGTACATATAAAATATATGTCGGTATCAGTCCTCCGCTAAACAACGTAGTAAAATATATAAAAAATGAAAGCTTCTCCCTTATTGCAAAATCTTTTCTATTGAGTACATATCCTGCCATTGACATAATCAAAAGCCCTGAAAGTGTACCTACAAGCGTAATAAAAATGGTCGTACCATATGCGTTTATAAGATCAGAGGATTTGGTAAATAGATACTCATAGGCTGCAAAAGTCCATCTGTCAGGAACCAGTTTGTACCCTTCAGAAAGTATCTCTTTCTCAGTCATAAGTGACGAAGTAACAACTAAAATAAAAGGAAATATACACATCACCGTAAACATACCTGTAATCACATAGCACACAACCGATAGAGCGGTATTACTCCTGCCCATCTTTATTGAAGAATTTCTTTTTCCGTTCATACTAAAACCTTCCCATGAATTAATTGCCAATTATTTTCTCAAAACAAAGCGCTCTCAGGCTGAACCTTTTTTACAATCGCATTAACTATAAGTACCAGCACAAGTCCAAATACTGACTGATAAAGCCCGACGGCAGCACTTGAAGAGAAATTAAACGATCCCAAAAGTCCTCTGTACACATAAGTATCAATAATATCTGTCTGCGGAAATAAAAGAGAATTATTCCCGATAAGGTTGTAAAACAGATCAA
The DNA here is from genome assembly GCF_000424385.1 of Butyrivibrio sp. LC3010. Taxonomy (GTDB): domain Bacteria; phylum Bacillota; class Clostridia; order Lachnospirales; family Lachnospiraceae; genus Butyrivibrio. The sequence goes on from NZ_AUJU01000028.1 coordinate 37,819, forward strand.
ATGAACCTCTTAAAAGTCCTCCAAGTCCAAATAAAACAAGCAGTATAAATGTCTGTTTCAGCAGAGGCAGTGTGATATGTATTATCCTCTGTATCTTATTGGCTCCATCTACATAAGCAGCCTCATATATCTCTGTACTTATCCCGGTTATTGTCGCAAGATATACGATCATTCCATATCCGGTTGTTTTCCATATATAGAAAAAAGTAATGATATATTTCCAAATCCATGGCGTTGAATAGAACGCTATTTCTTCCATTCCGGCTTTAGAAAGCATGTTGTTTATGAATCCGTAATCAGTATTAAAAAAGCTGTAAGCAAAAACACCGACTATGATGTATGAAATGAAATTAGGAAGAAGTATTACCGATTGAGAGAATTTTTTATAAAGCTTATTCCCAATCTCTGAGATCATAATTGCCAAAACTACCTGTATTGCATGCCCCAAAACTAAAAAGACCAAATTATACAGAAGCGTATTTTTTGTAAGCCTGAACAAATCTCCATTTCTCACAAGAAATGAAAAATTCTTCAATCCAACAAAAGGACTCCCGAATATTCCTTTATTTGGATTGTAGTTTACAAAAGCTACATAGGCCCCCGGCATCGTCAGATAACAGAAGATGAAAAAATACAGAAGTGCAGGTGCGATCATCAAAAAAAGAACCCAGTTTTTCCTGATCTCCTTTGCAGCTTTTTTGAATTTACTATTCATTGATTATCCTCCTTTAATAAATGGAAACGTTTCCCTTTATTGTCATAAAAAATTCCGCTAACTCCTCCGGCTTGCTCCGAATGAATTATTGGATGTGTCAAATTATAACACTGCATCTGTCTTTGTCAACATCAGATATATTGCTAATTTTTCATTATGATTTCTGTTGATTTTTCACAAACCAAACCTAATTGACAACAATCTTATACTGCATTATCATTGTCCAAAAAGAGGAAACGTTTCCTCTTTTACCTGTATTGAGTCTATACTCTTACTCAAATAATCAGTACATTCAGGAAAGGAATACTTTATGAATACCAAGAAAGAAAATTCAACTTCATTATCTCCAAAATACTATTGCAATCCCATTAACGTGGATTACCGCTATCAGTTCAATAAGACTTCTGATGGTTTGGGAGTTACCTTAAACAGAGAAGCCGCTGATCCTTCACTTATTATGTTTAATGGCAGATATTATCTGTTTGCATCCATGCAATTAAGTGTATGGTCTTCAGATGACCTTGTTACCTGGGAAAGTCATCGTCTTCCCGACAATCTTCCCCTTTATGACTATGCCCCGGATGTGCGCGTTATTGGCGAATACGTTTATTATTGTGCATCACGTTTTGGCGATAACTGTGATTATTACCGCACAAAGAATATAGAAGAAGGCCCCTATGAGAAAATAGATGGAACTTTTGCTTTCTGGGATCCAAACCTTTTCGTCGATGATGACGGGCGAATTTATTTTTACTGGGGATGCACCAATACAGATCCCATATGGGGTGCAGAGCTTGATCCGGATACTCTTCTACCTCTTCATGAAAAAAAGGCTTTGATATTTGGAGATGCCTTAGTTAAAGGATATGAACGCATCGGTGATGATCACAGTATTATGCCAAGAACTGATGAAGAAATCGAAAAGCTATACCTTAAATACATTAAAGAAAATGATATACCTGACACTGACGTAACCAGAAAAAGGCTTCTCTCTGTCACAAATATGTTTAGTAATCGTCCATATATAGAGGGTGCCTGGATGACAAAGCATAATGGAAAATACTATCTACAGTATGCATGTCCCGGCGCTGAATTCAATGTTTATGCAGACGGAGTTTATGTGTCAGACAGTCCCCTTGGTCCATTTGAGCCGTCAGACAATAATCCTTTTTCCTATAATCCGGGTGGATTTATGACAGGAGCAGGCCACGGTTCTACTCTGGAAGATTCGTATGGTAATTTCTGGCATACATCCACCATGAGAATAAGCATAAACCACACATTTGAACGAAGGGTTGGACTATGGCCTGCCGGATTTGATAAGGACGGAGAATTATTCTGTAATCAAAGGTATGCAGACTGGCCAAGAGAGGTATCTTCAGAAAATCCTGATCCCTGGGCTCCCCCATGCTGGTATCTGCTAAGCTATAACAAAAATGTAACTGCATCTTCCACTAAAGGAAATAATCCCCCTTCAAATGCAGTTGATGAAAACTCTCGCACATGGTGGCAGGCATCATCCTCTAAACAGGGCGAATGGATCTGTATAGACCTTCAGGGTTCCCATACTGTACATGCGGTTCAGATTAATTTCTCAGATGACAAACTATCAGCCCCTGTTCCGGGAGATTTTGATAAAAGTGGAAGATATATAGAAGAACGCAGCTTGAGAACCAGATGGATTCTGGAAGGATCAACTGACGGTACTTCATGGGTAATTTTGAAAGACAAGTCAGACGCAGAAACTGATCTCCCCCATGATTTTATAGTTTTTAATGAAGGGCTGAATATTAGATTTATAAAGCTCACCATAGTTGAAGTTCCCTACGACCAGAATCCATGTATTTCAGGCTTAAGAGTCTTTGGAATAGGTAATGGACAAGCTCCTGCGGCCTCATCCTTTAACGTAAAGAGAATAAGTGACCTTGACATGATTGTTACAATTAATGAAGATGATGCAACAGGGCATACAATACTCTGGGGAACATCACCGGATAAGCTGTATCATAGCTGTATCACCTATGGCAATGAACAGAAAATAGGTGCGCTTATTAAGAATAAATCTTATTATGTAAGAGTCGATTCTTTTAATGAAAATGGTATTACAGAAGGTTCTGCCATTAAGCTTATCTGAATAATGACAACAATACTTTAATTTGATGGAGAGACAATATGAAAACTACTTACATTCTGGCAATTGGCAACAGTTTTTCCCGTGATGCAACAGCGTATCTTTATGATGTTTGCAAGAGCATGGACATCCCCGTTCATGTAGTAAATCTATATATAGGAGGATGTCCCCTTGAACGTCATTGGGAGAATATAGAGAAAAATGAACATGCATATCAGTATCAGGAAAACGGCGTAGTTACAGACAGATATGTAAGCATACAGGATATTCTTCATAGTAAACCATGGGATTATATTATAACTCAGCAATCCAGCCACGACAGTGGCTGGCTCGATACATACGAGCCTTTCGCAGGACTTATGTTTGACTATATAAAGAAAGAGGTCCCTGGCGCTCAGATATGTATGCAGCAGACCTGGGCTTATGAAATTGACAGCGATCACGGTTGTTTTATCCGTTACAATCGCGATCAGCTTGAGATGTACAGACGTTCCAGAGCAAATTATCATACGATAGCAGATAAATATAATATTCCGCTTATCCCCTGCGGAGATGTCATTCAGAATATCAGAAAGCATCCTGAATTCGATGTAGCCAGGGGTGGAAAATCCATATGCCGCGACGGATTCCATATGCATTACCTGTATGGACGCTATGCCCTTGCATGCACCTGGGCGAAAAAATTATTAAATGCTCAAATTGAGAACTGTACTTATCTTCCAAAGTGCTGTGACACCGATGAAGAACTGGATACCGCTCTTCTTTCCATAGTTAAGCAGGAAGTAGTATCGATTTAAAAAAATGCTCCTTAACCCGTTTGGATTAGGGAGCATTTTCACTATACTTTTACAGAATATCATTTGGATTCTGTATTATTCCTTTTATAGTTTCAGGCTTATAACAGTTGTCCTCTGTTTACTATATGTTTAATATTATAATCCTTATCCATAAGAATGAGATTTGCATATTTTCCTACTTCTATACTTCCGTAGTCAGCGTCTATCCCGATAGATTTTGCAGGGTTTTCAGAAGCTGCCCTGACAGCCGTTTCAAGAGAAATTCCCATGTTTTTCACAGCATTCTTCATACAATCAAAAAGATTTGTAACTGACCCTGCAATAACATCGGGCTTATCTGTTAAAACTGCCTTATTTCCAATCACAGTAACCTTTTGCCCGCCAAGCTGATACTCTCCGTCTGGAAGGCCTGTTGCCTCCATGGAATCTGAGATTAGAATCATCTTATCCTCAGGAAATGCATTGAAGGCAAACCTTACCATTGCAGGATGTACATGAATACCGTCAGCGATAAGTTCAGCCTCTGCTTTGCATTCGATAGCAGCAGCTATTGGACCGGGATTCCTATGATTTAAACCAGGCATTGCATTAAAAAGATGTGTCATATGACCGGCTCCATTTTGGAAGGCTTTAATTGCCGTGTCATAATCGCTACAGGTATGTGCCAGTGAAATCTTAACATCACTTGAATGTTCTTTGATAAACTCCATACTTCCCTGAAGCTCAGGAGCTATGTCTACCAGCTTAAATAAATCTCCGCTTTTTTCCTGCAGTCTTCTAAACATATCTATATCAGGGAGCTGCAGATAATCAGGATTCTGGGCTCCTATCTTATCAGGACTGATAAACGGCCCTTCCATGTTTATGCCTACAAGATCAGCCCTCTTAATGTTATCCGGTGTAGTTCTGTCGCTTTCAATCCTTTCTTTATAACTTTTGGCATTTAAAGCCACATTACTTAAAACTTCCTCAGGAAAGGTCATGGTTGCAGGGCATATCGCAAGTACTCCATTTTGGGCTTCGTACTCTGCAATCTCCTCAAGCCCCTTCTTATCTCCGTCGCAGAAGTCATGTCCCACTGCTCCGTGAAAATGGATATCCACAAGTCCCGGAATTGCCAAAAGCCCCTTTGCATCAAGCTCTGTCTCATCGCCTGATGTCTCTGAAATCCTCTGATCCTTCGTAAAAATATCCTTCTCTTCAAATATATGATCTTTGGTATATACTAAAGCACCTGATATTTTCATCCTGCCTCCTCAATGCATTATTCAGTGTAATTACGCTTTGATCCTCAAATTGTCAAATCTTGGAAAACGCCGCTTCATCACCGATTATTGTAAAATCAGGGTGCATCTGCAGAATTGACGCAGGAATTTCAGGAGTCACTCTTCCAAATAATGCTTTTTTCACTATATCAGCCTTACCTTCACCGTTTACAACCATCAGCACCTTCCTGGCCTGCATTATCGATTTAACACCCATAGTATATGCCTGTCTGGGCATTTCTTCCTCTCCGAAAAATTTCTGGTTTGAATCGATAGTACTCTGGTTCAGATCAACGCAGTGTGTCAGAAGTTCAAACGCCTCACCAGGTTCGTTGAAACCTATATGCCCGTCTGTTCCGATTCCAAGGAGCTGTAAATCTATTCCACCTGCTCTTTTTATAATCTCCTCATATTCTTTGCAAACCTCTTCACTGTTAAGGTTGCTTCCATCCGGTACATGAATGTTAACCTCCGGAATATTTACATGATTGAAAAAATTCTCATGCATGAAATACCAATAACTCTGATTATGAGTCTTTGGAAGTCCCCTGTATTCATCAAGGTTTATTGTAGTTACTTCCGAAAAATCAATGTCCCCTTTATTGTACCAATCAATAAGCTGTTTGTATGTTCCAATAGGTGTAGCCCCTGTTGCAAGTCCAAGTACTGCTCCCGGTTTCATAATAACCTGTGCGGATATTATGTTGGCAGCCTTTCTGGACATATCATTGTAATCTTTTGCCCTGATTATTTTCATTAGTCGTACCTCCCCAATCGCTCTGCATATTTTTTAAACAGCTCATAATCGTATCCCCCAAGGTCACTCAGCGGAAGAGCTGCATACATATACATAATGAGTGTTTTTGTAAACTCATCTTCCCCGGCAATTTTTTCTGATATTTCGTCCTTCTTTTGACCAAGTGATTCTTTTCTTTTTTCAAATTCATCTTTAATCTTAATTGCAAGATTATTGTTAATCATCTGGTTCTCTCCGCCTGATTGTCGTTATTACTTCCCAAATCTCTTCAGAAAGTCCTACTCTTTAAAGTGATAATTCAAAAACCTGTGCAATGGCAGCTTCTTCCACCTCATTAACATGTACGTTTAAGCCACCGGGAACATTCTCAAATCTCACTTCATTTCCTGAGTATAGATCCTTAACCTTAGCGACCTTTCCTTCATATGGAATGAAAATATCTCTCTTAACTTCCATGTTTTCATCCGGATACTGCTTTATTGCATATACCTTTTTCTCTTTTGCTTTTTGGGTAAAGCATACGTCTTCTTTCTTGTAAGGCGCACAAACTCTTGTGCCATATATAGCTTCTCCATATTTTGAAAGCCATTTTCCTATGTTTTTCATGGCTTTAAGAGCGCCCTCAGGAATACGTCCGTCAGGCTGCGGTCCTACATTAAGTGCAAGATTTCCACCCTTTGCAACGATATTTGTAAGAAGAGTTATGATTTCCCTGTCACTCTTATATTTATCTTCATATTTGAATGAAAAGGATGTGCCCATGGTTATGCAACTCTCCCATGGAATATTTAGTGGTTCATCAGGAACACACTGCTCCGGAGTAACATAGTTTTCATATTTTCCGCCAACAGTTCTGTCTACGCTAAGCACTCCGGGATGGCTCTTCCTTATTTCATCCATAAGATTTCCAAGATGAATATCTTCTCCTTCTTTTTCGCATACCCAGCCTGCATCGAACCAAAATGCATCTATTGGTCCGTAATTATCGGCAAGCTCTTTAACCTGATTATGGGTATACTTTTCAAAGCTTTCCCACTTTTCAGGATGCTTTTCAATGTCATAAGATGGGCCTCTCCAGGTCTTATCTCCCTTTTCGTAGCCGGTGCACCAATAATCCGGACAGTGCCAGTCGGCTTTTGAAAAATATGCTGTAATTCCTATTCCCTCATTTCTCATTTCATTGAAAAGATGCTTTAAAATATCTGCTCTTTTATTTGTGTTAAAGGGACAGTCTTTTCCCGTAATTTTATAATCTGTGTAAGCTGTGTCCCACATGCAGAAACCATCATGGTGCTTCGTCGTGAAAATGAAATACTTAAACCCTGCTTCTTTTGCTGCCTTTGCCCAATCCTTTGGAACAAATCTTATTGGATTAAAAGTCTTATTAAGATCAAAGTACTGCTTTTTAAATTCTTCTCCGTCTGCCCAGTCAATTTCTGTCCTTGACCAGTCTCCATCCTCGTCAGATAAAGCCCATGATTCCACAACACCTATCTGTGAATAGGGTCCCCAATGCATCATCAGTGCAAATTTCTGATCTCTGAACCACTCAAGTTTTTCCTTTACTTTCTCGTCTTCAGGCCAGACATAGCTTTCCTCAGTGCTGTAGTTATGGACGCCGTTTTCTACTACTTCTTTATTTTCGTTATCGCTCATGATATTCCTCATTTCTCATTATCTAAAATAACTTAATTGCACAGTCCATAATAATCCAGCACAAAAAGTGCAAACAATGAATTGGACCAGGCAAACCAGTCCCTTGTATACTTGGATGGATCATCTTTATGGAAGCCTTCGTGCATATAAAGTGTTCCTGCATCTGTAGAAGTCAACATGGAAAGAAGTTCTTTCCTCTCATTCTCATCTGCACTGGTAAGCCCCTGCATTGAAAGAGCTATATGCCATATAAAATCCTTCGGTGTATGTGGTGATCCTATACCTTTTGCAGCCTTTCCTTCATAGAAATATGGATTATTGCTGCTAAGCACATCTGCTCTGGTGCGCAAATATACAGGATCTTTTCTATCTATATCTGTTATCCATGGAATCGATAAAAGGCTTGGAACATTTGCATCATCCATCCTGTTTACATTTCCATGCCCATCAGTTTCATATACATATATAGTTTCACCATTTTCATTTTTAATAAATGCATGTTCCTTAATTGCAGCTTCAAGCTTTTCTCTGATTATTACCGCTGCCTTTTTCATGTTTTCATCACTTATTCTATCTGCAATCCTTTCCATGTAAGTAAGTACTTCCCTGGCAAAAAGATTTGAAGGAATAAGATATCCATACTTGCATGCGTCATCACTTGGTCTGAACCCTGACCATATAAGTCCGCATGTTGCAACAGGTTCTCCTTTTCCGCCATTTGTAAGTGTATCTGAGGGCGGACAGTTATCTCTTTCAAAAAAGTACGCCGACTTCTCTGTATGATTCTGTTCAGTTTCCATAACTTCCAGAATCTTCGCAAGTCCTCTTTTTACCTCTTCGTCAAGAATACTTTCATCCTCTGTGATTTCAAGATATTGATTCAAAAGGCGAACAGGATAGCACAGAGAATCAAGCTCATACTTTCTCTCCCAATCCCATGGATTGTCATCAGTTCTGTCCTTAGCCCAGCATCTTCCATTCGCCTCTGTATTAAATGCATTCGCATAAGGGTCTATGCATATCTGTTCAAACTGTTTCTTGATGACTCCCTTTACAAGATCCTTTATAGGTTCACAACCGTCCTCCATCATAAACGGTGCATAGTGACATACCTGAGCACTACTGTCCCTAAGCCACATAGCCTCAATGTCTCCGGTGATAAGGAACACCTTTTTGTCATCCAGACACTGCATCGTTGTTTCAGCAGTATTTACAAAACATTTTTTAAACATTTCACAGAGTCTGTCATCTGCGCCTTTTTCCCTTATTTTTTCGCCAAGCTCATCTGAAAGTTTTCTTACTGCTGCTATTATTTCTTTTTCTTTTTTATCATCTCTTATATAGCTCATTCCATCACCTCGTATATTCCTACAAACTTAAGTGTAATGTAATCTCTTGCATCCTTTATCTTTATAACAATTCAATCAGTACATCATTCTATAAATCAAACTTCCAGGTTATTCTCTTTTGCCCAGTTAACAAGTCTGTCAACAGTTGTAAATGCAAGTCCTGTCACGGTATCTGCACAACCATAGTAAATAGCTATTCTTCCTGTAGCTGCATCGCTAAGTGCTGCACAGGGGAATACTACGTTTGGTACATCACCCGTAAGTTCATAAATTTCTCTTGGTGCAAGAATATAGTACTTTGATCTGTACTTAACCTTCCATGGCTCATCCTTATCAAGAATTGCACAACCCATGCGATATACAAAACCGTTACATGTATTAAGCACACCATGATAAATCAGAAGCCATCCTTCATCAGTCTCAATCGGAACAGGTCCGGGACCGATTTTTGTTGACTGCCATGCAGATGCGTCGCCGCCAAAGGTTCCCATTACATATCTGTGATGTCCCCAGTATTCAAGATCGGGACTCTGGCTATAGAAAATATCTCCAAAAGGTGTGTGTCCGGTATCAGAAGGTCTGCTAAGCATTGCATATTTGCCATTTATTTTTCTTGGGAAAAGAACTCCGTTTCTGTTATAAGGAAGGAATGCATTTTCAAGCTGAACAAATGTCTTGAAATCGTATGTATAGGCGATTCCGATAGTAGGTCCGTGATAGCCGTTGCACCATGTTACATAATATCTGTCCTCAATGAATACAACTCTTGGGTCATATCTGTACTGTCTCTTAGCTATTTCACCGTCCTCGCAGACAAACTGGATCGGCTCGTGATTTATCTCCCAGTGGATGCCGTCCTTACTGAATCCGGCGAAAATATCCATGCTTATAGCCAGTGAATCGCATCTGAACACTCCCGCAAAACCATCCTCAAAAGGCACTGCAGCGCTGTTAAATATACTGTTTGAAGTAGGAATTTCATTCCTGCCTATTATCGGGTTTTCTGAATATCTCCATACAGGTCCCTTCTCATTTTCAGGACATTCCTGCCATGGAATATTCTTAAGCTCTTTTCCGATTATTTTACTCATAATAAACTCCCTCCGTGTTTATAAAATTTAAGTACTATTTGATGATCAAATTAACATTTTGCTCTCTAAGAATATCCGCACACTGATAAAAGATCTCTTCCACGCGATATAATTCACTTTCTCTCGATGTAATTCTCCATATTTTCTTATAGTGATACATCCATGTTTCAATTTCTGCGGCTATCCTTACGCATTCATCATGGTTCTGAGCCTTGTCAAACAGTTTGCATCCAAGCTGATAAAGTGCTCTGCACATAAGCTTTTGACCTTCTGCAAATAGCAGTAATCTATTAATTAACGCTTTTCCCTCATCGTTAACGCCAGTAATAAGGAGTCTTAGATCATCCAGCTTTTCATCGATACGCTTATTATTTTCTGCAGGTTCATTTACTTTAAGCCGGCCATAGAACTCTTTTGCTTCCTGTGCTGCAGGTCTGTTACGAATAAGTTCTATAAATTGAACCAGTTGATCCCAGCTGTTGCCCTCAAGCATTCCTATGTCTCTGGCAACGCTCATTAGTTCCTCTTCACGATCCCCATAATACAGCCTTGATATTTGTCTGTTTATCTCAGTTTCTTCGCTAACGCCTGACCAGGAAAAAGCTGCGCCGTAAATAAGTCCCGGTATTGAGAAAAGCGGATCCTGTAAATGTCCATAATCGCCCCAATCTGTATTCAGGAGACCTTCCGCATGATACTTCCCTGCATATTCACACATGATAGATATGTTTCTGTATGCCATCTCAAAATGATTAATAAAATGCCTCCAGCCATGGACCCCGGGACAGAGATACTGTCTTACAGGAACATCGGCAAGTTTTCTGGTATTATCCTCTTTCTCGCAGTCACTGTAGCCCCAGTTAAGGCAGATTACATCCTTGGGAAGCAGCTTTGCATACTCAGGAAATCCCACGATTATATCTCCCCAGAACATTGGCTTTTTGCCCTTATTTATGCAATACTCCATGATTCTGTTTACATAATCCACATAAACCTTTCCTACACCTTCCCTGTCTGCAAGCTCTTTACTCTTACCTTTTCCAAGATCAAAGGTCTCATCTGCACATATATTTACATAATCGCTTCTAAATAACGGAAGGAATTCATCAAGCACCTTTTTAACAAATTCAAAGGATTTTTCATTTGTCACATCCAGGGTATGATGCTGCATTCTCTGATCAAAAGAGAACTCGCTGTCTCTTGGATCATCAAGCTCACACAGCTCCTCAAAAGTTTTTGTTCTAAGCACCTTATAGAGATGTCCAAAGGTTGAAATCGAAGGAATGAGTTCTATTCCAAGTTTTGCGCAGTATTCATCAAGCTCCAGAATATCTTCAGCAGTCAGCGGGGTATCATCCCTACAAACTTCAGAAAATCCTTTAAACAAAAATGAATGCTCTACATATAGCTGAAGCTGATTCAGTTTAAAATAGCTGCAAAGATCTGCCAGCTTTTTATATGAAGAAAGCTTCTGTATTCTTCCCCTTGATGCATCATGATAAAACCCTCTGTTAGAAAGTACTGGCTTATCTGAGATTTCACAGGCAGGAATCAAAGCGCCACCTAACGCTATCAATTGCCTGAATGTAGCGACACCATATAAGAGTCCTCTCTTTGTTCTCGCCTTTACAATTACTTTGTCATCACTAATGTTAAGACTATATCCTTCCTCTTCTTTTATATCATCAGACCTATCGAGTATTATTACCTTTGAAACATCTTCTTCACTTGCACTTCTGGTAATCTCAAGCCTGATTCCAAGCTTGTCCTCTATATAACCCTTAAGTATTAAAGCGCTGTTATAATCCGAAGAATCTGTGCTTTCAAGAAGAACAATTTTTGTATCATAAGAAATTCTGAATTGCCCTTCTACCTCCTTTATTTCAACCGGTCTTGGTATCAAATACTCAAATGTGTTTTTCTTATAACTCATCTTTAACCCTCCTTTAAAACGCCTTCATTTATTAACGTTCTTGCTATTTCCTTTCCCTGATCCATAAGAATAACCTCATATTTCTTTGCTTTAGTGGAAAGCTTCATTTCATAGTCATAAAATGTAAAATCTCCGACTGTAAGTTCCATCTCAATTTCTGCCTCTTCTCCAGGCATTATTCGGTATCTCTTGAATTTTTTAAGCTCAAGTTCTCTTGCAGTAACAAGTCCTCCATGCCGTCTTATATACAACTGCGGAACTGCGCAGACCTCTATATTTCCTTCATTTTTGACCTTTAGTTTTGCCCTGAGAACCACTTCACCAAGCTCCTCATTGGCTTCTTTTCTTTTAACCGTTTCATTCCCAGGATCATAAATCTTTGAAGAAAGCTCTTTTACTTGTTTAAACAGGACAGCCTTATAGGAAATATCAGCATACATAAGTCCCTCTCCAAAGCTGTAGGCCGCCTTTTTCTCCAGATCACAGTATTTCATTCCGTCATAGGATGACTTGAAATTGTAATAGACAGGAAGCTGACCTGAACTTACAGGAAGCGATGCAGACAATCTACCCACAGGACTTATCTCTCCTTTTATAATTCTTGCAATCGCATCTCCGCCATATGGTCCTGGGTAAAACGAGTAAAGAAAGGCATCGCTTATTTGAGATACTTCAGAAACAGCATACGGTCTTCCTGCAACGCAAACCGTTATTACCGGTATTTTTCCACCTAATTCCTGTCTGATGAATTTAGCCTCTTTTGAACCAACATCAATATCTGCCCTGTCCATTCCTTCACCGCATTCCATACTCCCGCCTTTTGAGATTGCAGCACCGTTTTTATCAAATTCTGCTCCGGAATATCTGGAGGAGCTTCCTCCTGTAACAAAGACCAAAATATCGTACTCATTTATTTCTTCTGTCAGTTTTTTCTTATCTTCAGGCGAATTAAAATCAAACTCATCTACAGCATCATTTCCATACGTCCTCTTTAACCCCTGTAATATTGTTACCATCTCCTCCGGACATCTTGGAGGTGTGTAATCACCCATTAGCGCATATCCTGAGTCTGCATTTTCTCCCAGCACCGCTATCTTTTTTGCTTTTTTTGCAGGCAAAATAGCAGACGTGTTTTTTAGCATTACTACAGATTCCTCAGCCATTTTGGTCGATAGTTTGTCTATTCCGTAGGATTTCTCAGACTCCATATTTTTAGACATATACGGATTCTCAAACAGCCCTCTTTCAAACTTCAAAAGTAAAACAGGGAGTACCGCTTCATCTATATCCTTTTCAGATATGATTCCTCTCTCCACTGCCTGAACCAGCTCTGTAAACCCTTTATCCCATAGGCTTATGTTCACACCACTCTTCAAAGCCAGTGCTCCACTCTCAACATTATCATCAGTAACCTTATCAAGACTATCTATGGCAAAACCATCCGCCATGACCACTCCCTTAAAGCCCATCTCTTTCCTAAGGACATCTTTAAGAAGATGAGAATTGGCATGGCAGTATATTCCATCTATCTCGTTATAAGCTGCCATTATTCCGTCACATCCTGCTTTTACAGCAGCCCCGGTAGATGGCAGGTGTATCTCACGTAGTTCCCTTTCACCGATTCTTGCCGCACTGGCATTAACTCCGCCCGTACCTTCACCCTGTGCACAAAAATGCTTGGCAACAACACCTGTTCCACTTTTCTTCATACCCTTTACTGCAGCAAAAGCCATTTTTGAAGACAGCACAGGATCCTCAGAATAGCATTCTTCACACCTACCCCATCTGGGATCCCTTAAAACATCCAGCATGGACATAAGAGCCAGGTCCACATGTCCGTCAGATAACTGTCGTCCGCATGCTTCATATGCATCTTCAAGCAGTTTTTCATCAAACGTGCATCCTGCTGCTGTGTTTACAGGAAGTATTCCTCCCCCAAGAGCCTGATGTCCATGAGGGCATTCCGTCGACATAAGTGCAGGAATCCTAAGCCTTGAATGCTCTATAACATATCTCTGAACGGTGTTATATGCATCCATACTTTTATCCGGAGTTATTCCGTTTTCCTCAGTTCTTCCGGACCAGGGATCTGCTCTGTAAAGGCCATATAAAGTGCCAATGCCTCCCCATTTCTCCACTTCATCTTTAAATTCCTGACTGAGAACAAAATTCTCTCCTTCATATTCATATATTGAAAAACCATAAAGCCTTTGATTTAACTGCCCTGCTTTTTCATTTAGTGTCATTTTTGATAAAAGATCCATCGCACGGTCCAAAGGTGCTTTTTGGGGATCAAGATATACCGCTTCGTTTCCCATTCTGCGTTTATCCTCCATATCATCCTGAATGTTTAATAACGTTTATACCATGATTAACACCTGTTAAAGCCAATCCATTTACATTCTAACTTTTTTTAAAAATTTTTCCTAGTGCAAAAGTCAATTTTATACGTTATATATGCACTTTGACGTTTTTAGTCCCTCGTTTTTATGTATGTAAACAAAATGTTAATTTATATTAAATCTAAATTGCTTTTGTTTGTTTTTTGATGATATAATTTCCCATAATAAACTTCTCAATAATAATGGTCGTAATAATATGAAACCCTTAACAAGTTTATAGAAATAATTATAAGGAGTATGTAATGATCAACAAAAACACATTAAGGATTCCCTTCCCAAGAGTTCCTTTTAATCCACCAGTCTATGCCTGCACAAAAGCAGATTCTGCCCCCGTGCTTGATGGCGATCTTGATAAAGAATTCTGGAAAGACGCTCCGTATACCGATCTTTTCAAAGAAAATCAAGGACATAAATACCGGAAAGCCGCTTTCCGAGGACAATTGGGTATGGTCTCCCACAGGTGTAATAAACATTCATTATCCGGAGCTATGGGGGTTTGTATTTTTCTGTGATGATAAGTCCGATACCCCGGTAATTCCCGAGACAGAACTTATCAAATGGGAACTTAGAAAAATATATTATGCTGAAAATGCTTTTTTTGATAAAAAAGGATATTATACTGATGATAAGGAATTAATAAGCACTATCGTCAAAGACTGTTCCCGCTGCGAAAAAGAATCTGAAATAAAGCTTGATGATTACGAACTTACAGTTACTCCTACTTTCTTTGAAGCATCAGCCTTTACAAGCGATTATGAAAAAGCTGTCAGAATTTATGCCGATGGCAAAACGATAGCTTTACCTGTAAATAAGTCGAGGGTATAGAAATGAAAAAAGTAACAATTCAAGACATTGCAGACGCACTTGGAATATCAAGAGTTTCTGTCTGGAAAGTTTTTACAGGCAGAGAAGGCGTCTCAGATGACCTTAGGAGTAAAATAATATCTAAGGCGATTGAAATGGGCTACAACATGCCTACCGGTTTTTTTGACAGCGACGGTTCATTACCGGAAGCCCCGCAGGCGACTATTTCCGTTGCGGTATCAAGGCCGGAAACATCTGTATTCTGGGTTAACATGATACACGAAATAGCAAGAGAAGCTTCCAATTCAAACGCAAATGTTATGTACACCTATCTCCCAAAAGATGCGTCATCAGACTATGAACTTCCTTCATCTCTCTCAGATGGCAGCACACAGGCCGTGGTAGTCCTTAATGTATATGACAAGAATCTTATCAAAAAGTTAAGTGAACTTCCTATTCCAAAAGTTTTCATGGATACCATTGCATATTATCCATTTGAAAGTTTAAATGGTGATCTGGTTCTTATCGAGGGTAGATCATCAGTCTCCCAGATAACCAACCACATTATCTCACAGGGTAAAAGCAGAATCGGTTTCATTGGTGATATCAATTATGCCCAAACCAACTTTGAGCGTTACTACGGCTACAAAGAAGCAATGAAAAGCAGTAATTTGGAAATAGATGGAAATATTTGCCTGACAAGCCCCATTGGAGCAGACACCTATAAAGAAGAAATATCTTCTTTCCTTAACGGAATAAGCAACATGCCCGAAGCTTTTGTCTGCGCAAGTGATTTTGTCGCTAACATCGTTTGCAACATCCTGTCTGAAAAGGGTTATTCCATACCGGATGACATCATGGTTTCAGGCTTTGATAATCAATCAGACATAAACTATCCCGTTCCTCTTACCACAGCAAATGTAAGTAGTGAAAATTTTGGTTTAAGGCTTGCAAAACAGGCTCTCTACAGAATCCAGCACCCCAAGGCAAATCGTGAACTGATTTACATCTGTCCCGAGGTTATTTTCAGGGATTCAACAAAATCAAAAAAGAGACCCCAGCGAGGACACTAATATCTCTGTTTTTGTCCTATGTGGTCATTTGACCAGTTTTCTATAAACCTGATAAATCTTCATACCTTTTCCTTGATAATGTTCCTGCTCTTACGTTTGCCGATATAAACGGTGATCTTTTGCTAATTGAAGGATACCATTCCACTTATAATATTACTGAGTCGGTAGTAAAAAAGGCATTAGAGAAATTGGATTTATCGGTGATATTCATTACGCAAGAACAAACATGGACAGATATAAAGGCTTTTGTGAATGTCTCAAAGTCTATGATATTGAAAAGCAGGATAAATTTTGTTTAACTACCCCATTTGATATATATTC
>NZ_AUJU01000029.1 GCF_000424385.1 Butyrivibrio sp. LC3010
AACTGCTACACTGCTGCAAACGACGGAGAAAATCTGATTGTTCTTGAGTTCTTCGCCGTCGGTGATTAACCGTCAGCAGTTATTTTTTGTGCTGTCAAGGGTGGCGTCCGGCTACCTCAATCTAAATATCTGCATTTTTCAAGGTTCATCTGAGCCTATTTTTTTGACCCAGTTTTTTCATAGATTATTTGACACTATCTATTATGTTAATAAGAGCCTGGCCGGCAAGGAAACCGCGCTCATAGTCAGGGACATTCACAGTTGTAAGACCAAGATATCTGGAGATTATGATGTCATCAAAACCGCAGACCGCGATATCATCGGGAATTCTTATGCCATTATCCTGAAATTTTCTTATGGCGCCGATTGCCATCATATCATTGGCGCAGACAAGAACCTGGGGCATACGCTCCTGAAGCATTATAAGTCTTGCAGCCTGGGCACCGCCCTGTTCATGCCAGTCTCCTTCATATAAATCATTTCTGCTAAAGGGAATGTCATTTTCCTTTAGTATATCTCTGAAAGCTCTGTAGCGTTCCTTGGAGTCTGTGGTATCATGTCCCTTCAAAAATGCGAACTTCTCGTAACCCTTTTCAACAAGTCTCTCCATGAGCTGACGCTCACCTTCGTAGTTGCTGACGAGAATGCTTTTTATCATCTGATGACTGAGCTCTCTGTCAAGGGTGATCACAGGTATATGCTTGTTTGCAATGCTTATGATAGTGGAGTCATCTGTGTGTGAATCAATTACGATCACACCACAGATACTGTCATTATTTGCATAATGTATCAAGTCATTGGCAGTACACACAAGTAAATGGTAATCTCTCTTACTGGCATAGTCGTTGATGCCGTGGAGAATATCAAGGTAGAAGAGTGTGTCAAAATCACTGAAGTTTACAATTATGGTCTTACGCCTTTGTTCTGCATTCTGGGTTTTATGCTCATAAGAAAGCTCTTCTGCGATCTTCAGTACTTTTTCTCTTGTCCTTTGTCCCACGTTTTTTCTGTTGTTTAAGACATTTGATACGGTCGACATTGAAACTCCGGCTTTTTTTGCTATATCTGCTATTCCTACCATAATTCACCTCATGCAATTAGTCCTGCTGTCTTTAAATACTCCGACTTTTACCTTATAAAAACTGACTTTATACTGATATTTTAAATAATTTATGTAAAAAATGGATCCATTTTAATAAAATTTTTATCATTTTAGTAAATTAGTGATAATGCCTCATCAAAATCCACATAAGAGGATGTATGTTTTGTGGATTGTTGACAAAATTTAATTGCATTATTGCACTATTTTTGGTAAAGCATCTACCATGTGCGTATAAAGAAGGTTATGCGGAAACGCACTTTATTAGAGCAAAAAACGGAGGATAAATTCAATGAAAAAGAGAGTAATCAAAAGTTTACTTGTTACGGTAACTTCACTTTCAATGATACTTGCAGGATGTGGTGGCGGAGCTGCCAATAATTCGGCAGGAAGCTCTGAAAGTACAGCTTCTTCTGAGGCAACAGAAAGTGCTGAGGCTACAGAGAGTAAGTCATCAGGAAGCGGTGACACCATAAGACTTGTTAATAACAAGGCCGAGATACAGGAAGGTCTTCAGAAGCTGGTTGCAAAATATCAGGAAGAGACAGGTGTTACGGTTGAGATAGATACAATCGGTGGCGGTCAGGATACACAGGCCGTTTTGAAGAATTATTACCAGGCAGATAACATGCCTGACATCTTCGTATTCGAAGGTGATACACATTATGACACATGGCAGGATGTTCTTGTAGATCTCACAGGAGAGAAGTGGACAGAGGATACAGAAGCTGAGTATGTACATGATGGCAAGGTTTACGGATTCCCTACAACCACAGAGGCTATTGGACTTACCTACAACGCATCAATTCTTGAGGCTGCAGGCGTTGATCCCAAATCAATCACAGGACCTGACAGCATGAGAGCTGCTTTTGAAGCTATTGATGCTAAGAAGGATGAGCTTGGTCTTACATCTGTTGTCGGATATTACACAGAGGCATCTAACCTTTGGTGGACAGCAGGTCAGCACCTCCTTGGAACATACCTTGATTCAGGTCTTTCAAGAGATGATACAACTTATCTCGATATGATAAATGATGGAGGAAAACTTGATCCTGATCGTATTGCAGCATTTGCAAATATGGTTGCACTTTTCAATGAGTACACAGATCCTTCAGGTGTATCAGGAACATATGATGAGCAGGTTGCAGGCTTTGCACAGGGCAAATATGCATTTGTAACACAGGGTTCATGGATTGGTGCATCTCTTACAGGACAGTATGCAGATTTTTATAAAGAAGCAGGAAACTTTGAAGTAGGCATGATTCCCTACGCATTCATCGAGGGACAGGATACTATCCAGACAAATTCACCTAACTGGTGGGGACTTTACAACGGCGGAAATGTAGATGCAGCTAAGGCATTCATCCAGTGGTGTTCTGAAAATGATGGTGGCCAGGAGATTCTTGCCAAGGATTGCGGATGTATTTCACCTTATAAATCATCAACACATATGGCTGACGACCCGTTTGCAGATACAATCAAGAATTACTCGGCTGACGGAAAGACAAGTGCATGGCACTGGCAGGGCTGGAAGGCAGGACTTGCTCAGAATGTTACCTGTGTAATCTTCCAGGATTTTGCAAAGGGATCTATCAAGACACCCGAAGAATTTGTTTCAACATTGCAGAAGGCAATAGAGGGATATTATGCGCAGTAATCGTATCATTACAAAAAAACAGAGTTTTGACAAAGCAGAGTTAAGGCTTAATGAAACACTTTTTTGCAATGCCAACGGATATATTGGGGTTAGGGGCACACTTGAGGAGGGTGTGCCCGATTTTATCTCAACAATGCGTGGAATGTACCTTGGCGGAGTATATGAGATCATTCCCATGAAGCAGGCAGAGAGTCTGTGCAATCTCATTGAAAAGAAGCAGACTATGCTGAACGTGGCAGATACCCAGACAATATATCTTTGCGTAAACGGTGAGAAGTTTGATATTCAGAGTACTCAGGCGGATTGCGACAGAATCCTGAATATGGATGAGGGCTACACATTAAGGACACTGGCATGGAAGGATAAAGATTCCAATAGATATGAGGCGTCCATAAAAAGAGTTGCTCATTTTGAGCATCCTAATCTTTTCACTATAGAGTACAGAGTCAGATCTTTGGACCGTGATGCAGAGATATTGTTTGATTCAAGGCATATTGCAGATGTCAAAAACTATTCAGATCCTGATGATCCAAGGCTGGCAGATGAGAGCGAAGCTTATCTTGAGGCTGTGATGAGCGAGATGACGGAAAACAGTTCTATTATGCTTGCAAAAACCAAGGTCAGTGGTATCTCAATAGCTTCTGCAGTTGGACACAAGCTTTTAACAGCAGATGAAAAAGGCAATCTGAAGAAAATTGAAATAAATGGCGATCAGATAGACCGTATCAAAAACGGCGAGATCCGTGGAAACTTCAGAGTTCATATTGAAAAGGGCCAGGAGGCAGTTTATGTAAAATACACTGTATTTGCTGACTCTATCAGGGAAAGTGACCCCAAGAATAAAAGCCGTGAAATTCTGTGCGAAGTTATGGGAAAAGAGCTTTCAGAACTTTATAAGGCGCAGAAGGATGTGCTCACAGGTTTCTGGCAAAGAGCTGATATGGAGATCCAGGGGGATGATGAGCTTGATCTTGCCATGTGCTTTAACATGTATCAGCTTTTCCAGTCATCACCCAGAATGGATAAGGTCAGCATGGCTGCCAAGGGGCTTTCCGGCGAAGGCTATGAGGGTCACTACTTCTGGGATACGGAGATGTATGCCCTTCCGTTTTTCATTCTGACAGATACAGAGCTTGCAAGGAGAATTCTTGCCTTTAGATATGAGACCCTGGATAAAGCAAGAGAAAATGCGGGACTTCTGGGACATAAAAAGGGTGCCCTTTATCCTTGGAGAACCATAACAGGTGAGGAGTGCTCCGGATATTTTCCCAGTGGAACAGCTGCATATCATATAAACGGAGCGATTTCCAATGCAGTTATATCCTACTACCTGGCAACAGGAGATACTGACTATCTCTTGTCAGAAGGTGAGGAGATTCTTCTTGAGATTGCAAGGTTATGGCTTGATACCGGTAACTACGACAGAGATGGAAAATTTGTAATAAATGAAGTGACAGGTCCCGACGAGTACACCTGTATGACAGATAACAATTTCTATACCAATTGCTGTGCTGCGCATGGGATGAAATGGGCTGTAAAGATTTTCAGGGAGCTTGGAAACAGAGACGAGATGAAAGCACTTTCTGAAAAGCTGGGTATAGATGACGATGAGATAGAAAAGATTAGTGAAGCTGCAGAAAAAATGTATCTTCCTTATGATGAGAAATTCGGAATATCTCCACAGGATGACTCTTTTTTGCAAAAGCCTGTATGGGATCTGGAAAATACACCAAAAGAAGAGTTTCCGCTTCTTTTGCATTATCATCCGCTTCATCTTTACAGGTACCAGGTTTGTAAGCAGGCAGATACGGTACTTGCGCACTTTTTATACCCTGACAGCGCAGATAAAGAGACCATGGAGAAGAGCTTCAGGTATTACGAGAAGATAACGACACATGATTCTTCATTGTCCACATGCGTTTTCTCGATGCAGGCTTCAAGATTGGGACTTTATGATGAGGCTGAAAAGTATTTCGGCGATTCGGCAAAGCTCGATCTTTACAACAGACATGGAAATTCCGGAGACGGAGTTCATACAGCAAACATGGGCGGCGCGTATATGGCCATCGTTTATGGCTTTGCCGGAATAAGGATCAATGAGGATGGTCTTAGCGTGGATCCGTTCCTGCCAAAGAGCTTTAAGGGTTACAGCTTTAACTTCTGCTATAGAGGAAGGAGTCTGAGAGTTGAGGTTAAGAGTGGTGAAGCAAGTCTAAAGCTCCTGGATGGCGAAAAAATTGATTTTTGTCATAATGGCGATAAATATAGTTTGAATTCAGTAGGAGCTGTAAGCACATGGAAATTAAAGCAGTAATTTTTGATTTGGATGGGGTTCTTGTTTTTACTGATAAATATCACTTTCTTGCCTGGAAGCAGATTGCAAATGAGCTGGGAATTGATTTTACGGAAAAAGACAATGACAGATTAAGGGGCGTAAGCAGAGCAGACAGCCTTGAGATCATACTGGAAAAATATCAGGGCGAGGAGCTTTCCAAAGATGATAAGGAAGCACTCCTTAAGAAAAAGAATGACATCTATGTGGAGCAGTTAAAGCAGATGAGTCCTGCTGATGTGACAAGTGATGTCAGAGATACCCTGAAGGCGCTCCGTGACAGAGGTATAAAAGTAGCGGTTGGATCATCAAGTAAGAACACTGCATACATATTGGAGAGAACGGATCTTACAAGCTGTTTTGATGCGGTGGCTGATGGAACACATATCACACGCTCAAAGCCTGACCCGGAGGTGTTCTTAAAGGCAGCAGAGTTTGTTTCTGAGGATCCTGCATATTGTCTTGTTGTTGAAGATGCCGATGCGGGAATAGATGCAGCAATAGCTGCAGGCATGCACAGCGCAGCAATCGGAGCTGCTACAAGGAGTAACAGGGCAGAAATTAATATCGACTCTGTTAAAGATATCCTTAACATACTGTAGAGAGAAATTATAAATTTTTTCCATATTGTTTATATAATTTTTAGATATATGTAGTATACTCGTTTTCAATAGGTACAAAATCTTGTGGCTATGGGGGCTGGTTATTGTTGTTGCACGTCATTTGTGCGCTTACAGTATCCGTATCTGATAGTTGGAAATCAGATAAATGGGCACTTATGGAGGAGGATTTTACTATGAGTGATAACACATATATTACTAAAGATTATATTGGGAAAGATACTCCTAAGATTATAGATGCAGTTCGTTTTAACAACCGTTATATTGACAGTGACACATTTAAAGAGAAAGCAGCCGGCATAATATCAGGTCTTATGATATTAGCAGGTATAGTTGCTTTCTCTTTTTTGATCCTTACTTAATAGGCTTTAAAAAGCACATTTTTTCTGTATTATTGTCTGATGTCTGTGAGGCTTTATAGTAAGCGGCAGATTTATCTGACGCTTATTATAGAAGGATTTGGAAAATTAAAATAGGTATCCGGATTAATAATTGATAACAATTTAATTGCAATTACATTTGGATGTGTTATAATTGATACTTAATTAAAACAGAGCGAAGGCGTTTTAGAAATTCGCTGAAAATAAGAATGAGCCTGACAGATGTGACTTTATATATGAAGAAGTGTCTTAAAAATCATATTGCAAAAGACTCCTAAAAAGATGTAAAATAGCGAATGCTCGCCAAAATGAAGGCGAAAATGTGAGTTTTAGGAGGGAATTGTGACAAAGGACGAATTTTATAAGATTCTTCTTGAAGAAGGCTTTACATGTGAGAAGGATGGACAATATCCGTCAGTAGTATGTGAAGCAAGTGAGGTGAGAAAGACTGCAAAAAAGATCAGGGAAATTGCTAAAGAGAAGGGTTATTCATCTTCTTTTGCAATCAGACGTTTTCATGAAGGAATGGAGCTGGTTTCACTTGCAGAACCAATACCCATGGCCCGGATTGAACAGGACGCAACTGCCTGATAAGTAGATTAAATGATATAAAGAGTCCTGAATTTATGAGTGAATTCAGAAGTCAATGATAATTAGAAACGCCGGAATTCTCTGTAATATGAAACAGAAGACTCCGGTGTTTCTTTACGTTATAATAATAAAAAAACCACTTTAAAGTGATTAGATTTAATTATGGAAGGAATTTTACGAGGAATTTAGAATGAAGTTTTATGTAGATTTTGATGACTGTCTGTGCGAGACAGCTAAGGCATTTACTGTGATTGCAGATAATCTTTTTGGAAAAACTGTTCCCTATGAGAGCATGTCTTCTTTTAATCTTCAGGAGTCATTTCACTTAAAGGATGATGAATATGAAGAGATGATGATTGAAGGACACAAACCGGAAATGCTTATATCATTTGAGGAGACTCCCGGGGCTTCAAAAACGCTCAATGATTTTATCGACGCAGGGCATGATGTAAAGATTATTACAGGCCGTCCGTCAGTTGCCTATGAGGCATCACGCATATGGCTTGATCAGCACGGATTAGACAGAGCAGAGCTTTTCTGCCTTAACAAGTACGGTAGAGATTCTTTCATAAAAAATGGAGAATTCAATCTGGAGCTTGAGGACTACTATAAGATGAAGTTTGATTTTGCCATAGAAGATTCACCCATGGCATTCAAATTTTTTAATCACATGCCGGAGCTGAAGGTTATGGTTTTTGACAGACCCTGGAATAAACAGGCAAGCTTCCCCGGAAGCAATTATCACCGCTGTATGGACTGGGAAATGATCAGAGAGAAGGTAAGATCGGTTAACTAAAGTTGGAGGGATGAAGCGAATGAGAATAGTGAATCTTATTGAAAACACTGAGGGAAAAGAAGGATGTATATATGCTCATGGTCTCTCTTTTTATATAGAGACTGAAAAACATAAGATCATTATGGATTTTGGACCTTCAGAGGACACAATGGCTAATGCAGAAAAGCTGGGGATTGATCTTTCAAAGGTTGATGTCGCTGTTTTAAGCCATGGCCACTATGATCATTCAGGAGGAATAATTCCTTTTTCAAAAATAAATAACACTGCAGCGATTTATATGCAGCGCAGAACAACAGATGATTACTACTCATTACATGGTGAGGAGTACAGATATATCGGTATTGATAAGGATATAGAGAATCTTTCTCAGGTAAAATATGTAGAAGGTGATTATACTATTGATGATGAGCTTTCGCTCTTTGTTATAGAAAAAAGAGTTATGGCTGTACCTTTTACAAACAAGAGGCTTAAGGTAAAGCGCGGCAGCGAATATGTTCAGGATGATTTTTGTCATGAGCAGGCGCTGGTGATAAAGGCTGATGGAAAAACGGTTTTGCTGTCAGGCTGCGCCCACAATGGAATCGTGAATATCCTTCAGGAGTTTAAGAGAAAATATGGGACCTGGCCTGATGCGGCTATTAGCGGTTTTCATCTTGTAAAGAAAAAGGACTACACAGACGAAGAAATGAAGGAAATTGTGGACACGGCAAAGGAACTGAAGAATTACAAAACAGTTTTTTATACCTGCCACTGTACCGGAGAGACTGCCTTTGATGTAATGAAGGAAGTCATGGGTGACATGCTTATATATGTACATACCGGTGATGAAATTGATTTTTAGGAATAAATTATTAGAGGAGAATTGATGGAACAATATAATGTAACAGGAATGAGCTGCGCTGCCTGCCAGGCGCGTGTCGAGAAGGCAGTAAGCGCAGTTGAAGGAGTAGAGAGTTGTGCGGTGAGCCTTCTTACAAATTCCATGGGAGTAGAAGGAAACGCATCATCCCAAAAGATAATTGAGGCTGTTGAGGCAGCTGGTTACGGAGCGAGCCTTAAGGCTGCAAAAGGAGCAAAGGCGCAGGCAAACACATATGAGGATTCTCTTAGGGACACAGAGACTCCTGTTTTGAAAAAAAGGCTTATAGCTTCCGTGATTTTCCTGATCCCTCTTATGTATGTCTCTATGGGACATATGCTTTGGGACTGGCCACTTCCGCCATTTCTTGATGGCAACCATGTGGCAATGGGATTATATGAACTTCTGATTTCTGCAATTATTATGGTTATTAACCAGAAATTTTTTATCAGTGGTTTTAAAGGACTTATTCACAGATCGCCAAATATGGACACATTGGTTGCGCTTGGTGCATCTGCATCATTTTTATATAGCGTATATGCGCTGTTTGCCATGACGGGAGCGGTAGTGGCAGGAAATACAGACCAGGTAATGTATTACATGGATCAGTTCTACTTTGAGTCTGCCGCAACGATTCTCACACTTATAACCGTCGGCAAGACGCTGGAAGCGAAGTCCAAGGGAAAAACCACCGATGCCTTAAAGTCACTTATGAAAATGGCGCCTAAAACAGCGGTTATACTTGATGGCGATACGGAAAGAACCGTCGGAATAGAAGAAGTAAAGGTCGGAGACAGATTTGTAGTAAGACCTGGCGACAGCATTCCGGTAGATGGAATTGTAAAAGAAGGTGAGAGTGCTGTTAACGAGGCGGCTCTTACAGGAGAGAGTGTTCCTGTGGAGAAGCAGGCAGGTGACAGAGTTTCAGCAGCGACCATAAACAGTTCGGGCTTCATGGTATGCGAAGCAACAAAAGTCGGAGAAGACACCACACTTGCGGGAATTATCCGCATGGTAAGTGATGCTGCAGCGACTAAGGCACCTATCGCAAAGATAGCTGATACGGTATCAGGAGTATTTGTTCCGATAGTTATAGGAATTGCTCTTGTCACCTTTGCCGTATGGCTACTTGTAGGTCAGACTCTTGGATATGCCATAGCGAGGGCTGTATCGGTTCTTGTTATCAGCTGTCCCTGTGCTCTTGGACTTGCAACTCCTGTGGCTATCATGGTCGGTAACGGCATAGGAGCTAAAAACGGAATACTATATAAGACCGCAGCTGTTCAGGAAATGGCAGGTAAAACCCAGATTGTGGCTCTTGATAAGACAGGAACCATTACCACAGGTATTATGCGTGTGACTGATGTGATTCCTGCGGATGGAATTAACAGAGAGGACCTTATTTCCACAGCATATTCACTCGAATCTAAGAGCGAACATCCTATATCTAAGGCTGTTGTGGAGTATGCAAGAGAGAATGGCGTTGGACTTAAGGACACCACTGATTTTGAAGTATTATCAGGAAACGGACTAAAAGCAAAAATTGATGGCAAGGCGTTTTTTGGTGGAAACGTAAGATTTATTTCCAAAGCTGTTCGTGCTGTAACGTCTTCAGAGAAGGCTTTGATGGATAAGCTTTCAAAGGAAGGAAAGACTCCTGTTATTTTTGCTGATGAAAATGGTATTATTGGTATGATAGCAGTATCTGATACCATAAAAGAGGATTCAGCCAGGGCGATATCTGAGCTAAAGGACATGGGTATCCATGTGGTAATGCTTACAGGTGATAATGCTATAACGGCAGGTGCCATTGCTGCTCAGGCAGGCGTTGATGAAGTCGTATCCGGAGTCATGCCTGACGGAAAAGAGGCTGTTATCAGGAAGCTTATGGAGCGTGGCAAGGTAGCCATGGTGGGCGATGGAATAAATGATGCACCCGCACTTACAAGGGCAGATATAGGTATTGCCATAGGAGCAGGAACTGACATTGCGATAGATGCCGCAGATATTGTTTTGATGAAGGGCAGTATCCTTGATGTAGCTGCAGCCATAAGGATTTCCAGAGCTACTATTCGCAACATTCATGAGAATCTGTTCTGGGCATTTTTCTATAATGTAATAGGAATCCCGCTGGCAGCAGGATGTTATGTGGCGGCCTTCGGATGGACGCTCAATCCTATGTTTGGTGCGGCTGCAATGGGACTTTCAAGCTTCTGCGTGGTGTCTAATGCTTTGAGATTAAATCTCATAAAGGTATATGACAATAAAAAGGATAAGAAACTTAAAAACGTGATAACCGGCAGTTTAATAGCTGTCGAAGAAATGAATATTACACCGGAAAAGGAGAATAACGAGATGAAGATTACAGTTAACGGAATGATGTGTGAGCACTGTGAGGCTCATGTAAAGAAGGCGCTTGAGGCAATAGATGGAATCGAGTCAGCAGTTGCTTCCCATGAGAAGAAGGAAGTTGTCATCACCAACTCAAAGGATATTGATGAAGCACTTATCAAGGCAGCAGTTGAAGATGCAGGATATGAATATGCAGGTATCATTTCTTAAGGAGGAACCATCATGACGAAGTCATGATTCGGAATGGTTCCGACTGATAGGGCAGGATTACGAAGTAATCGTGCCAATACACAACGAGGAGGAACCATCATGACGAAGTCATGATTCGGAATGGTTCCGACCGATAGGGCAGGATTACGAAGTAATCGTGCCAATACACATAGGAGGAATTTATATGTGGCAGATTGTATTAATTCCATTTTTAGGAACTACGCTTGGGGCTGCAAGCGTATTCCTTTTTAAGAATTCGATTGGAGAAAAAATGCAGAGAGCACTCACCGGATTTGCGTCCGGTGTGATGGTCGCTGCATCTTTTTTTAGCTTGATTCTGCCTGCACTTGACCAAACAGAGAGCATGGGAAAACTTGGATTTATCCCGGTTGCCATAGGATTTGGCATAGGAATGCTTTTCCTTCTCGTACTTGATATGGTTACTCCGCACATGCACCTTGATAAACAGGAAGAGGGACCAAGAAGCGGTCTTAAGAGAACGACAAAACTGGTGCTTGCGGTTACACTTCACAACCTTCCCGAAGGAATGGCTGTTGGAATTGTCTGTGCGGGATGGATTTATGGAAACAGTACCATCACTTATACAGGAGCCCTGGCGCTGGCACTTGGTATCGCTATCCAGAACTTCCCTGAGGGAGCCATTGTTTCCGTGCCGCTTCTCGGAGAGGGCGTACCGAAAGGAAAAACATTTTTATATGGAATGCTCTCCGGAATAGTTGAACCTATCGGATCAATTCTTGTGATTGCGGCATCAGGTCTTTTGATTCCCACGATGCCTTATCTTCTGAGCTTTGCAGCAGGAGCTATGATATACGTTGTTGTGGAGGAACTTATCCCTGAGATGTCTGAGGGGCAGCATTCAAATATTGGAACTGTTGCCTTTGCACTGGGATTTATTCTTATGATGGCTCTTGATGTCGGACTTGGCTAAAGGGCCATGACGAAGTCATGATTCGGAATAGTTCCGACCGATATGGCAGGATTACGGAGTAATCCTGCCGGTACTTATGTTACGAGAGAGGTGAAAAGGGTGAAATTTGTACACTTGGGGGATCTTCATCTGGGGAAAACACTTGGAGATTTCGACTTAATAGATGACCAGAAGTATATTCTGGATCAGGTACTTGATACTATTAAAAAAGAAGAGGCGAATGCTGTATTAATCGCAGGGGATGTCTATGACAGGGCTGTTCCCAGCGAGGCAGCAACAAATCTTCTGGATTATTTTTTAAGCAGTCTGTCAAGGATGAAGGTTTCTACATATATGATAAGCGGGAATCACGATTCCGATGATAGACTGAATTATGGAAGCAGTCTGTTTTCATCAAACAAAATCTATATCTCGGCAAAGTTTGATGGATCACTTCATAAAGAAACCATCGTTGAAGATGGGAAAAACATAAACATTTATCTTTTGCCTTTTGTGAAAGCTTCACAGGTCAGGCATTTTTATCCCGATACGGAAATTGAAAACTATAATGATGCGGTAAAAACCATTATAGAGAATGCGGACATTAATGATGCAGAGTGCAATATACTCATAGCCCATCAGTTTGTTGCTGGTAAAGGAGAGGACCCTGCTCTTTCAGGCTCAGAATCTGCAGGAACCCAGAGCGTAGGGCTTGTGGAGAAAATAGGAGTGGACGTTTTTGATAAATTTGATTACGTGGCACTTGGCCATATCCATTCACCCCAGAGACTGGTAAGAGATGAAGTCAGATACTCGGGATCACCTCTTAAATATTCCTTAAGTGAAGCGAACAATAATAAATCCATGCCTCTTGTAACTGTTGATGGAAGTAAAAATGTAAATATCGAGCTTGTGTCGTTAAAGCCCATGCGGGATATGAGGCATATAAGGGGCGAGATGGCGGTACTTCTTGATAAAGATAATGTAAGTGATACGAATGATTTCATATATGCAACGCTTACAGACGAGGACATAATAAGTGATGCAATGGGAATTATTCAGCAGGTGTACCCTAATACCGTAAAGATAGATTATGACAATTCCCACACAAAGCAGATAGAGCAGGTGGATATCTCAGCAATTGCCCAAAATAAGTCTTTTTCAGAACTTATCAGCGATTTTTACAGTCTGATGTATGGCTGCGAGATTACCGATGAGGAGATGGAGGTCATGAAAATGGCTGCAGGAGAGGCAGGTGTTGTGAATGAAACCGATTAAACTTGTAATAAGTGCCTTTGGCCCATATGCGGGGAAGGTGCCTGAGATTGATTTCAGAGTATTTGAAGAAAAGGGACTTTTTCTGATATCCGGAGATACGGGAGCCGGGAAAACAACAATTTTTGATGCCATATGCTTTGCGTTATACGGGACCACAAGTGGAACCTATAGGGATACCAAAAATCTCCGAAGCGAGTATGCAAAGGATAATGAAGAAAGCTTTGTTGATTTTTATTTTTCTCATCAGGGGAAGGAATATCATGTGCGAAGACAACCTTCCTACGAAAGGAAAAAGCAGCGCGGAAGCGGAGTCATAACAGAGAAGGAAAAAGCTTCTTTTTATGCAGAGGGAGAGGCACCGATAGAGGGTGTCACTCCTGTTAATAATGCAGTTAAGGAGCTTTTACATATAGATGAAAAGCAGTTCAAGCAGATTGCAATGATAGCCCAGGGAGAGTTCTGGGATCTGTTAAATGCAAGGACCGAGCAGAGAACAGAGATACTGCGCACGATTTTTATGACAGGCGGTTACAAGAATATCGAGTACAAATTGAAGGATCGCATGGACCGTGCCTTGGGAATAAAAAAAGACACTGAAAAAAGTATAACCCAGTACTTTGGTGATGTGACCTGCAGTGAAGAGAGTGAGATTTTTGAGGAGCTTGATTCACTTCAAAAGAGGGCCGAGGGGGCTTCAAGCGCATGGAATCTGCAGGAAATAGTGGACCTTATTGAGAGAGTTATCACTGAGGATAAGGAGAAGCTAAAGGAGGTAAAGGAGAGCTTCAAAACTGCAGATAAAGAGCTTGAGAAGAATAAAAAGGAACTTGCAATTGCCCAGACAAATAATCAGTTTCTGGACAGACTAAAAGGTCTTGAGGAAGAAAAAAAGACTCTTGATGAAAAAAAGGAGGAAATGCAGGGGTTTAAAGAGCATTTACAAAGGCAGCGTATTGCCACAAGAGAAGTGAATCCAGTTTATATGGCATGGAAAAGTAAGACGGATGAGCTGGAAAAAACTAAGGAGCAGATAGCAAAAGAAAATTCTGCTCTTATAGAAGCAAGGGAGAATGCGGCAAAAAGAAAAGCAGAGCATGAAGAGGCTGAGAAGAAAAGACCTGAGGCGGAAAGCCTTCAAAAGAGAATAGACAAGATTGAAGGGGAGGAAGAAAAGTATCAGCAAAGAGACCAGCTAAGGGAGAAGCTTAAAGCCGGTAAAGAAGCTGAAGCAGAGATTGCTAAAGAGGAAAAGCAGCTTGAAATTAAGGATAACGAACTTAAGGAGAGAATTCTTGAACTAAAGGAAGTCGTATCAGGGCTTAAGGATAAGCCTGCTGAGCTTGTAAAGGTTAAGGGCGATGGCGATAAGCTTAGGATTCTGCAGGAATCTGTAAATGATTTCCTTGAAGATCAGCTCCCTCAGAGAGAGAAGAAAAGTAAGAGTCTGGCTTTAAAGCAGGCAAGCTTTACCGAGGCGTTCAGGAAATATGAATACGCAAGCAAGCGCCGCATGGAGGCTGAGAGAATTCTTGACAGTTGCAGAGCGGGCATTCTTGCTGCAGGGCTTAAGGATGGAGAAAAATGTCCAGTCTGCGGATCTGTTCACCACCCGGAGCCTGCAGCGCTTCCCGATGAGTCAGTGACTGAAGAGGAGTTTAAACTTTTACAAAACGAAGAGAACAGCCTGAGGGAAAAGAAAGAAAAAAAGAATACTGAGGCTGAGAAGGAAAAGACAGCTTTTTTACAATATGAGGATCAGCTGAGAATAGGTATACTCGACTGCCTTGAAAATGATCTTCTTGAAATGGGAAAAGATGGCGGATCGCTGGATGAGCTGATTGAAGAGCTTAAAAAGGCAGGGGCAATTCTTGATGAAAAGATCAAGGCTAATTCCGGACTGGAAAAGAGATTAAAGGATGAATGTGAGAGCCTTGAGAACGCGGAGAAGTCCCTTGATAAGGCGCAGGGAACGGAATCTGAGAAGCTTACAAAGGATAAGGATGAGCTGTCTGAGAAAAAGCAGGAGAACGCAAAGCTTGTGACAGAAACAGAGGCTACCCTGAAGTCCCTTTCGGAGCTTGGTTTTGATAACTGGTTTTTGGCAGAAAAAGAATTAAAAGAGCTTACGGATTCAAAGGATAAAATATTAAGTGCAATCTCCGGCGCTGCAGAAGCAAGCACAGCAGCTGATAAAAAGGTTGCTATGCATCAGTCTGCTATAGCCACATTAAATGCGAGCCTCGTAACTCAAAAGGCGGATAGTGATTCTTTGGAGACTGCCTTAAATAAGGTCATGAAAGAGCATGATTTTGATACTTTTGACGAAATGCTGCTGCTTGTTGCCACTGAAAAAGAAATAACTGAAAGTGAGAAAAAGCTCTCTGATTATAATCAGGCTGTCTTAACAAATGAGGCGCAGCTACTTCAGGCAAAGGCGGATGCTAAGGGGAAAATATGGATCGATATCGGCAGCCTCAGAGAGCTGTGTGAAACGCAGAGCGGTGAGGTTGAAGATATAAGAAAGCAAAGGAATACACTTGATAACAGAATAAGTATTAATCGCGAGAAGCTTAATAACATCACCTCAAGGCAGGAAGAACTTGAAAAGTCGCAGAAGGAATACTCTATCTGTTCAAGGCTTTATAATCTTGTAAAGGGAACCACCGGAAACGGGAAGATTACACTTGAGCAGTACATTCAGGCAGCAGGCTTTGACGGTATAATTGCCGCTGCCAACAGAAGACTGTTGCCTATGAGTGACGGACAGTATGAGCTGTACAGACAGGAGGATTCATTAGGTAAAAAGAGCAATAACTTCCTTGATCTTGAAGTGCTGGATAATTATACAGGCCACAGACGTCCTGTGGGAAACCTCTCAGGAGGAGAGAGCTTCAAGGCATCTCTTAGCCTTGCACTTGGACTCTCAGATACCGTATCCTCTAATCTTGGCGGAATACAGATGGATGCACTTTTTATAGATGAAGGATTCGGAACTCTTGATCGAAAGTCTATGGACAGCGCCATGGATATTCTGGTAAATCTGTCGGGCACAAATAAGCTTGTAGGTATCATAAGCCACCGAGAAGAATTGATGGAGAACATCTCACAGCAGATTAAGGTTACCAAGGGCAAGGATGGAAGCCATGTGACTATCGATTCAGGAATAGGATGAATATGGCTACATTGCCTGATCAGACACATAATTATGTTATTAAGGTGGGAGTTATTTTGGAAAATCTTATTTTTAGTTTAAATGCGACAATGCCTATTTTTCTTCTGATGGTTTTAGGAAATGTGTTCAAAAGAATAAATATGATAAATGAGGATGCGTCATCTTTTATGAACAAGTTTGTGTTTAAGGTGGCACTTCCTGCACTACTGTTCTCAGATCTTGCAAAGCAGGATTTTGTAGGGACCTGGAATCCTAAATTTGTATTATTCTGTTTTGTTGCAACTATTTGCAGTATTACTTTAATATGGGTACTTTCAAGGATTTTTGTAAAGACTCCATCGAGAAGAGGTGAGTTTCTGCAAGGCTCTTACAGAAGTAGCGCAGCTTTGCTGGGAATAGCATTTATCCATAGTATTTATGGAGAATCAAGTAGTGGAATGGCACCGCTTATGATTTTAGGAAGTGTTCCTCTTTATAATATTTTTGCAGTCATTATTCTTACGCTGACTGCGCCTGAGTATGAAAATAGTGGAGACAGTTCGAATAATAAAGGTATTCTGATAAAAAAGACTATTGTTGGGATACTTAAAAATCCTATAATCATCGGAATAGTATCGGGGCTATTATGGTCAGTTTTCAAAATTCCAATACCAAAGGTGGTTGATACGGTTGTTGTTGATATAGGAGGACTGGCAACGCCTCTTGGTCTTATGTCAATGGGAGCTTCTTTTGATGGAAGAAAGGCAATGCAAAATGTGAAACCCGCACTTGTTGCGAGCTTTATAAAACTGTTTCTGCTGGTAATGATTTTCATGCCGATTGCAATAAAGCTTGGTTTTGCAGGGGAACAAATTGTGGCTATTCTTGTCATGCTCGGATCCGCCACAACTGTCAGCTGCTTTATCATGGCTAAAAATATGGGGCATGAAGGAACACTAAGCAGCAGCATAATAATGATGACTACGTTTGGTTGCTCCTTTTCTCTCACGTTCTGGCTTTTTATATTAAAAACCGCCGGAGTAATATGAATATTCTGATGGTGAAACAGCTGACGAAAGCTTCAAAAAGGTGGTCTGAAAAGCTAAATAAATATTAGACAAATACTTATAAAAAGTGCATAAAAAAGCCAAAGATATTGTTGATGATTGCATTAAAAATTGGTATAAATAGTCATTGAAACCGTTGATATAAGATTTGAAAGAAATTAGAAATAGTATGTGGTTGATTTTCTTTGGTTTAGGTTTGTTACTTTTTATTGCCAGTGTGGTTTACATGACTTTGCAGGTATCAAGGTTTGGACCTGTAAATAAGATAGTCAAGCAAAATAAGCGGATAGGGTTGTTTATATCCTTTTTAA
Source organism: Butyrivibrio sp. LC3010 (assembly GCF_000424385.1). Lineage (GTDB taxonomy): Bacteria > Bacillota > Clostridia > Lachnospirales > Lachnospiraceae > Butyrivibrio. Next base: position 17,635 of record NZ_AUJU01000029.1, read on the forward strand.
TTATTGCAATAGTTTTTGTGGTAATTAGTCTTGCGATGTCGATTATCAATGCCATGGTGGTTTTTCTGAACATCGTGATGTTCTTTTTGTTGTTTGGTCTGGCAGGTAAAATTATTGATAAGGTCAGCGGCAAAAAAGCAAAGGGTAATATTTTAGGAGCGTTGGCTCTCATTACATCGATAATCTATCTTTGTGTTTCATTTTATCTGTGTAACAATGTGTGGGAAAAAGATTACGCATTACACACAGACAAAGAGATCGGGAACCTGAAAGTTGCCATGTTTGCAGATTCTCACATTGGAACAACCTTCGATGGAGATGGTTTTGCGGTAGAACTTGGCAAAATAGTGGAACAAAAGCCTGATATTTTATTCATCGTAGGTGATATGGTGGATGACAGCTCAAAGAGAGCAGATTTTGAGAGGGATTGTGAAGCGCTGAGCGAAGTAGATATTAAGTACGGCGTGTGGTATGTGTTTGGTAATCATGACGAGGGATACGGTCAGAGCCGTGATTTTAACGGGCAGGATCTTAGAGAGATTCTCACTAAGAATGGAATCAATATCCTTGAGGATGAAGTGAGCCTTGTGGATGACAGATTCTATGTAGTAGGAAGAAAGGACAGAAGTCATTCTCCAGCAAAGAGCATGGAGGAGCTTCTTTCAGGAATTGATACTGATAAGTACATAATAGTTCTTGATCATATACCAAATGACTACGACAATGAAGCCGAGTCTGCAGTGGACCTTGTTCTTTCAGGTCATACCCATGGAGGCCAGATGATTCCAATCACTTTCCTTGGTGAAGGGCTTGGAATAAACGACAGTACCTATGGACATAAAGTTATCAATGGTACAGATTTTATCGTAACTTCAGGCATTTCAGACTGGGAGATTGATTTTAAATCCGGTGTAAAATCTGAGTATGTGATAATTGATATTGATTGAAAATATAGAGATTATAATAGTACAATTTCAACCTGCTTTTTGAGTGTAGGCCAGTCACAAATCATATTTTTAGAAGAATGACTTTTAATTTTACGCTATTTCTTTTCTTGCCCGTGTTATTATTAAAATTTAAATTAATTTCCTTGATGGAGGGCATAAATGAATAGAAAAATTAAATCGCACAAAATTGTTGATAGGGCTATCAGTCAAAGATTCAACAGGAAGAATAAGGTGTTGCTTACCGGATTTCTGGAGTACCTGCGTTCAATTGACAGGAGTGATCTTACGATAAAAGCATATAAAAATGATATTGAAATTTTCTTTACCTGGAATTATGAGTCCAATAATAATAAATGCTTCACCAGACTGAAGAAGAAAGAGCTGGCTTCATTTCAGAATTATGCGCTTACTGAGTGGGGATGGAGTCCGAACAGGGTTGCAAGAGTGAAGAGTGCGTTAAGTTCACTGAGCAATTATATAGAAGGTATCCTTGATGATGAATATCCTAATTTCCATTCAGTTATAAATAAAATTCCGTCACCACCTATTCAGAATATTTTTGAGCAGACAAAAATATCTGAAGATGAGGTAGACGATACACTTAACAGACTTGTTACAGATAGAAAATATCAGGTTGCATGCATTTTTGCTTTGGCAGCTTTCTCAGGGAGCAGAAGGTCCGAATTAATTCAGTTTAAAACCGGGTGGTTCAGTGAAAATAATATTATTACCGGGACGGTTCTTTATGCTACACCTGAAAAAATCCGAACAAAAGGCAGGGGAACATTAGGAAAGCCCATGATCAAATATACTCTCTCAGATTTTAAGAAATATTATGATCTTTGGATGGATGAACGAGACAGGCAAGGGATAACCAGTGAATATCTTTTCGTGGATAAAAACGGGAAACAGGCAAAGAATTCACTTTTACAATCATTTGCAAGAACGATTTCCAGGTATATTGGTAAATCATTCTATTTTCACTGTCTAAGGCACCAGTTATGTACAAGGCTAAAAAGGAGAGGAGTGCCGGATGATGCTATTCGTACTTACTTTGGATGGGAATCAATTAAAATGGTTGAGATTTATAACGACTGTGAATCAGCCGAGATACTAATGGAATATTTCAGTGCATTAAACAAAGCCTCAATGAGTAATGATGCTTAATGGAATCAGCGTAGGCGCTATCCTGCTTAGATGTATTTCTTGAAATCAGATATAATTCCTCAACCGGAAATCTGATATTTACCTCCGGTGTGGTATCAGAAATCATGAACCTTGGATTTGCCCACACTGACAGCATCGAACTTGTCTATGACCAGGGAATAATTGAGGCTACTATCTGTGATGATACAATACTGAATATGATTGAAATTCCTCAGCTAAGACCTGTTATGTGCAAAAGAATTGAAATGATCAATGGAGATGGAAAGGTCACGATTGCGGAGGTCAAATAATACCTTCCTGAATATAAATGAAAAGAGGAAATGCCTGAGGCATATCTACCAAAGCAAAAAGAGCTGTGCAATAGATGAAATGTCTACTGCACAGCTCAATTAGTTTTAAGACATTATTTAGTTATCTTTTGCTCTTTACCGTTTACGCCTTTTGATTTCAGGAGTTTTTTATAAGCTTTAAATTTGCTCTTCGGAACCTTGATCTTGGCGGTTTTGTTGATTTTTTTGAAGGCATTCTTGCCAACATTTTTCTTGCTTAAGTCTTTTGTCAGTATCTTGATGCTCTTCAGGTTTTTGCATTTGTAGAAAGCATTGGCGCCGATTTTGTTTACGTTTTCGCCGATAGTGACTTTTTTAAGATTCTTATTACCTTTAAAGGCGTTATCAGAGATTTCTGTTACGCGGTATTCGATGTTGTTATCAAATATGGATAAAGGAATATCTACGTTTTTGGCAGTATCAGTAGCGGGCTCTGCAAATGTGACGGTCAGATCCAGCTCGTCTGTTGAAGTAATGATATAGGTATTTCCTGCGTCAATAATCTTATCTCCAACCTGATGTTTTGGTGCTGGTATTTCAACCTGAGGAGAGTCGACTTTTGCTGCGTTTGTAGTTTCCTTGTCATTCTTATTATGTTTGTCTTTTACCTTGTTCACAAGATCGTCGGCATCCCGCTTTAAGTTTGTATCAGGATTATCAATTTTGAAATCTTTGATGCCTTTTCCGGAGTAATTGGAACTCTTGGCAGTAACTATGACATTTGCGATTCCGGGATTGATGTTATCTTTGTACTCGATTGTGTAATCTGTGTTTTCAACAAGAACTATATCTCCGAGTTTAACAGTTACGGCAGGAGTTTTTGCTGTGCCGTCGTAGACATATTCTTTCTCGCTCAATGTGATCATATCAGGAGTTATTGTCCTTGGCTCAATCTTGTAGTCATCCTTCAGTTCAGAAGTTTCTTCTCCTGCGGTTATGCCTATTACTGCGTCATATTCCCCGACATTTGAAGCCTGTGCTTCAGTGATTGATTTGCTGTCATTGTGAAGTTTGTAAATTACCGGACTTACTTTAATGTCAGAGGGGAAGCCTTCGGACTTTTTGACTTCTACTTTGGGAGGCTTTCCGTCATAAACCTTTGTGGTAGCGTCTAGAGAAACAGTATATTTCACATTGTGACACTCTGAGCAGGATATCATGGCTACCTTGTCGGCGGCAGTTGTAATGCGGTCTCCCTTGGAATCAGTGATTTTCCATGCATGTTTATGATCCTTCTTATCCAGGTCAAAGCGGACAGGAGAGCAGGCATAATCAGTTTCTTTGGCACCGCCAATAACTTCACTTATAAGATAAGCATTGTAACCTTCACACCCTGCAGGAATTGCGAATTTGCCTGTAACCTTTGTGTATGAAGGTGTTGGCTCACCCTGCTCTGTGAGGATAGTTACATTTTTCAAAGGAATATAGGCATAATCTGAGGTCTTAGACAGCCCTTTTTTGTACTTATCCTTCAGGAGTAAAACAGAAAAACTTATTGAACTGTCTATATTAACGGCCGGGTATTCAAAGCTAAGATCGATGTTGTTTCCGCTCTTAGTGCCTTCGATGTATCTAGGCATTAACATTGAATCATCGATGAGTGTAAGCTTATATTCTTTGGTGGTGCCTGGAACAAGTGATGAAAACAGTATTTTTGATAAGCTGACATTAAAGGCAGGACTTACTCCAGATGTCTTGGTTAATTTGTCCTGGTCAATTCGCCCTGATAGTTTATTTACTACAAATCCTTTGTCAGAAGCAAAATTTCCCAGAATTTTCTTGTCAGATTTTAGTTGAAGTCGCAGCCACCATTCTTCAGAAGAATTTGAAATAATGCTTATCTTCTTTCGCTTATTATCAGTAGGAGTATCACTGTATCCGTATTTTTTGTTTGTTGCTTCTTTAGGGTCGAGGGCGAAAATCTTGTCACCTTTTAATGCAGAGAAATTCCCATCATCTTTTCTTCCATCAAAATCAGAAGCCCTGTGTTTTGTGCTGGCATAAATAGCATCTCTCTCAGCAGCAGAGAAGGATTCTGAATTTAAGAATGAATTGCCGTTCAAGTTGTGCATAAGATCGTCGTTTTGGTTATTCATGCTCACTTTGGAGCTTTGTGTGGGAAGTTCATAAAGAACATTGTCACAATCAAGAAGAAGAGTTTCGTCTTTGGTTTTGCCATTGCTGAAATCTGTGGTATTGGAAGACAAAACACGGTATTTTACTCTGTTACCACTATAGTTTCCGTAATATACATAATCCCAATTGCCGTTACCCTCTTCAGGATTTTTAATTGCAGCTGTTCCAAGGCTTGCTATGCTTTTTTCGTTTGCAGCCTTAGCAGTTATGCGCGAATTACTTACCATTGGTGTAAGCATAGATGCTGACATAAAAAGAGCCAGCGTGATTGAAAGAGCTTTTTTCATATGTATAGATGTCATCATTTAAATCCCCCTGGAGATGAATGTTTTATGAGGTTTACTAATAACTAACCAGATTTTTTTCATATTATTTTATGTGCTTCACCTGAAAATCGTGTTCGCGATGCATTTATATATGAGTCTGGTTGTTTTAGTGCCTTCTTAATATAAAAGAAAAATTTGCCTATAGGGAAACGGAATATGAAACCGTAACTTCATAATCAGTACTTGACGTAGCAAAGATTCCGTGAAATGGAGATTAAGGCACGATTTAAAACCAGAGAAAACAGAATAGTTTCCCTGGTTTCTTACAGGCGGAAGTATAGCATATTTTCTTAATAAAGTCTTAAGGAAATATAAAAAAAGTATTAAGAAAAACAATTTTCATGTATAATTCTTTTTGTCACGTTTCTCAAAAAATAAATAAGTGGGAGGGAAAAGTTTTATGAGGAAACAGATGAAGAAGCTTTTTGTTTTTCTTCTCGTTTTCTGCCTGGCCTTTGGGCCTGCAAGTGTAACATCGCAGTTTAATGACGCATCGGTAGTTCATGCGGCTTCAGGCAAAAAAGCGAAGAGCAGCAAAAAGTCTAAGGCTGGTACGAAAGCAAAGCTCAGCCAGAAAAAGGCCACACTGATCGTAGGTCAGAGCCTTAAGCTTACGATGGAAGGAGCATCCAAGGTAAAGTGGAGTTCTTCCAATAAGAAAGTGGCAACCGTTTCAAAGGGGAATGTTAAGGCCAAGAAGGCAGGTAAAGCTACAATTACCGCCAAAGTAGGAAACAAAAAGTACAACTGCAAGGTAACGGTCAAAATCGGCCTTACAGACAGCGCGCTTACCCTTACAAAAGGTGAGCAGAAGACTATTAAATTAAAGGGCGCTAAAGCAAAGTCCTTTAAATCAAGTAACCTGGCAGTTGCCACAGTTACTAACAAAGGTCTTATTTCTGCAGTTGGTGCAGGTAATGCAGTGATTACCGTAAAGGGTAAGAATAGAAAGAGCTACAAATGTAATGTAACTGTACAGGAGCCGCCGGTTGAGAATCCGGTTCTTAGTGCGAACAGTCTTGATCTTTTCTTAAGAGATTCAAGTACTCTGACTGTGACAGGAACTACTAAGACAGTACAGTGGTCAAGCTCAGATAAAAAGATTGTTACTGTTGATGGCAATGGTAACGTGTACGCAGCAAATGTTGGTCAGGCAACCGTAACAGCTCAGGCAGGAAGTTCTACGCTTAGCTGCTCAGTTACTGTAAAATACAATCCTGACAAATATTATAATGTTACATTTAATGCAAATGGAGGAACACCTGTACCGGAGGCTCAGCGTGTTCAGGAAGGTAAAAAAGTATCTGTTCCTGCAACTACTCCTCACATCCGCGGTAAGCAGTTTGTTAACTGGTACAACGGTAACTCAGCATATAATTTCAATTCACCTGTAACAAGCGATCTTAACATTGTTGCAAAGTGGAGAGATTCCAGCAGTACAGATAATCTGGATGACAATATCATTGACCTTGGAGACATCATAGATCTGGAAACAGAAGGTGCTATCGATGTTCAGTATGATGAAAATGGTGTTGTAGGATCCATCGATGGTAAGTTTACAAATCAGAAAGTAACTGATGCCAATTCAGCAGCTGCTGTTATGAAATCTGCAAAATCCATAATTGCAGGTAATAATAAATCAATAACTATTGATGCTGCAAATATTAGTGTGAAGGAAGTGGCATCAGCATCCGGAAATGAGAAATTCTTCAAGCTTTCTCAAAAGAAGAATGGTATTGATGTAGTAGGTAGTGAAGTTGTAATTCTGGCAAAGTCCGGATCCGGTGAGGTTACCGGTTTGCACAACAGCTTTGACAGCAGAATCAACGATGCAGGTACATATACAAATACATCTCAGGATACTGCTATAGAAACTGCTATAAATGCTGTTTTAAATGATCAGGCTCTTACTGAGTATCTTACATCTCAGGCTACAACAGATGTTACTGTTGATAAGTTAAAAGCAGATCTTAAGGACTCTCTGGAAGCAGAGGCCAGAAAAGTAATAATCCAGAAGGATGAAAATACTAAGCCAAGACTTACCTGGGAAGTAACAGTTAAGACTAAGGATGAAATCTTAGCAAGTGCGCTTGATGATATCGACGAGGAATTGGGCTTAGAGGAACTGATGCTTAAGGATGAGTCACTGGAAGCAGTTTCTGAGGGAAATGCTTTTGAAGAAGAACCTGTAGAGGATGCTCAGTCAGAGAATCCCGAAGCTCAGGAACCACAGACAGAAGAAGTGATTGAAGAAGTAACTGACGGCAATGCGACTGCAGAAAATGTTGCAGAAGGCATCGCATCAGCACAGGAAAACATTCTTGCTGAAGATAGCGCAATAACACAGGAAAATGTCATTTCTGAAGGTAATACATTTGTAGAAGAAGATGCATTTATCAATACTAATGTGTTGGCAGAAGCTCCTACAGAAGAAATTATATCAGAGGAAACACCTGCAGCTGAAAGCACAATAGAGGAAGCACCAGTAGTTGAAAGTACATTAGAGGATACTCCTGTAGTTGAAAGTATATTAGACGAAGTGCCTGTAGATGAGCGCACAATAGAGGAAACGCCTTCAGCTGATACCACATTGGAAGAAGCACCTGTAGTTGAAAATGCTACAGAGGAAGCTCCTGTAGAAGCAGTAACTGACGGCAATGCAACATCTGATGCAGAGGTTACAGTAGATGGATCAGAGAATGCACAGGATCCTGAAGCTGAGCCGGATGACAGACTCGTTCCCCTTAATGCAGATGATGATCCGATGGACAATGTATTATTGGCAGATGGCTCAAGTATTGTATTACCTGTCATTTATTCAAGATACTATATACTTGCAAACAGCTATAATACTTCAGATTCAGATAACGCCAGATCAGGTGATATCTGGTTTATGATCAGTGAAGAAGGTGCATGGAGTGCAGGAACTCTTACATCAGACGATTACAGAGGCGCAGCCAGAACCTTTAATGTAGAGAAGGATGGTACAAAGAACCGTCTTAAGGATACAGTCCGTAAGATTACAACTTATAAGGCTTCAAATAAGTCTTTCCTTGGATACAGATGGTCATCACTTCCTGGAAAACTTGAGGAGGCAGTGCTTGTTAACTCAACAGCTGTTTCAGCACATGCTAACATGGAGCTGGTTTATGACTATTATAAGAACAAGCTCGGAAGAAATTCTTTTGACGGTCATGGCGCAGAAATAAAAGTGTCCTATGATGGCATAAATAGTGGCTTTAGTGATAATGATATGGCCAATGCATACTGGACATCAGACAAGCAGCAGTTTGTGTTTGGTAATGTAAAACATTACGCAGCAGCTCTTGATGTTATCGGTCATGAGTTTACACATGCGGTCGTAGCGTATATAGTAGGTGATGGACACAAAACATCATTGACATATCAGGGTGAGTCCGGCGCGCTTAACGAAGCTTACGCAGACATAATGGGTTCGCTTATCGAGAATAAGTCAGGCGATGGAAGATGGCTTATAGCTGAAGACTCAGATAATTCACAAGGTCGTCAGGATGGTGCCATCAGAAGTATGAAGGCTCCTAAATCAGTTGGATCCAATAATAAAGATCATTATACTGACAGATATCTTGGTGACGACGATCATGGCGGTGTTCATTGGAACAGCGGTATTTTCAACAGAGCAGCTTACCTGATGATGACAAATGCAAATACTTCAACAGTTTCAGCTGATACATGGGCTAAAGTATTCTATAATTCACTTTATTACCTCAGCTGTGATTCAAGTTTCCTTGATGGCAGAAGAGCAGTTATTAGTTCCGCAAAGAGAATGGGAATTAGTGGTGGGGCGCTCCAGGCAATAAAGGAAGCGTTTGATACTGTTGGTATCGTTGAGCGTGATGTTGTACACATCAGACTTACATGGGGAGAGACACCCAGAGACCTTGATTCTCATCTTGTAAAAATAAATGGTAACGGAACCAATAAGTGGCATATCTACTATTCTCATAAGAAGGTGGATGAAAACGGAAAGCCTGTTGCAGATCTTGACTATGATGACACAACTTCATTTGGTCCTGAGAACACAACTATTTATGATATGACACCGGGTGTATATTATTTCTTCGTTCATGATTACACCACAGGTTCAAATGCAAACAGTACAAGAATGGCTGCATCAGATGCAAAAGTTCAGATTTCTAAAGCAGGTGAACATCTTAGAACATATTACATAGATCCGTCATCCAAGGGTACAATCTGGATGGTATGCAGAATTCAAATTGGTCAGGATGGTACGGTAAATATCCAGAATAAGAATATTTATTCCGGCGGTGGAGTTTCATATCCTAACACACTTCCTCTCTATTCACCTATGGATGATGGCGAGGCAGTGGATGTAACTGATGTCCCTGAAGATGTTGATGGTTTATTCAGAAGTGTCCTTGAAGAAATCGAAGGATCGGAGAAGGAATAAATGAAATCAATAAAAAAAGTCTGCTACATGTTTTTGATAATGTTGCAGAGCCTTAGTTTCCTTACCGGTTGCGGCAAAGTAAAGGTTACAGAGCCGCCAAGGGAAACTAAGGGTACTGAAGGATTGGTCTTTTTAGAAGGAATGAGTGAAGAAGACTTTATCACTTCAGATACTAATCTGATTTATGGTGCAGGCGACAGGCTGAGGGAGATGAACAATCCTGTTATCGATAAAAAGGTAACAAGTCCTGAAGATGCCGTAGCACTGATAAATGCTATAGGTTATAAGTTTGGTGTATCGAACTACAGCTTTCATGCGGAAACTGAGGATAATGGGAATGATGAAGTCAGGATCTATTATCTGAAGCAGCTATATGAAGGCATTCCTGTTGAGGAAGGTTTTTTCAGAATATACACAAATGTGGATGGCACAGTGACATCTGTCAGCGGTCTGTATGTTAACGCTAATCTTGATGATGTCACACCCAGGGTCAGTCTTGAGGGTGCCATGAATGGCAATGAAATAAAAGGCGCAGCAAGGGCGGAGCTGGTGATCACAGAATTAGCAGGTCGTCCGGAGCTTTCATGGAAGATTTATAAGAGAAACGGTGACACTACTTTTATAAGCGCCATGGATGGAACCATACTCAGGAAAAGTTCGGAAATAATATATTAAGCTTAAAAGCAAATAAACTACAAAAAATGAATGAGCACCTTTTTCTGTCCTAAGGAAAAAGGTGTTCTTTTTTCAATTACATCTCTACAAAGATCAAGTGTGAGCTGCATTTTATCGACCATTTTTATTAGGCCTTCTTTCGTTTCCAGGTCTGACTCTTCAGCCACTAAAACAAACGAATCCTGCTCAAAATCCAGCTCTTTAACGGCGGCCAGCTTTTTGTTTTCCTGAATTTGTAATGCATCAGTCGGTAGTTCAAGATCATATAGAAGCTTAGGGTTTCTCTCTGCTACTACATCAATCTCGTCAGCCAGTCTGATGAGAGCAGCAAGATAAGGAAGGCATACGGTGTTTCCATTTGGAAGTTTGTATGCCGAAGGATATTTCTGTTCATCATACAGATTTGTTTTCCTATGGCCACGGGCAATCTGTTTTATGGCATAGGTATACTCTTTTGAAGGAAATTCAAAAAGATCAGCATATTTTTCTATAAATAGTCCGCTGAATTCATGGTGAAAATTCCTTATTATGTCTGCTATCCCGGCATCTGGTTTAGAATCCGTGTAGCTGCGTACATCGACTTTTTCCTTAAATTCTTCATAAAGCTTTGGAGTTGTCCCCATTCCCACGTCATGTAAGTAGCATGAATTCAGAAGAATGTACATTTCATCGGGACAGAGCTTTTCAATGTCCTTTGTACCAATGAGCTTATTGCAGAAATTGATGACATTCATGGCATGGAACTCAGAGTGGTCTGTGTAATCCGGAAATATGAGCTTATAATTGGAAAGAAGATTCTGGCAGGCAAAGACCATGTCAGAAAATCTTTTATGAAGATCCGGGTCAAGGTCTTTTAGTCTTCTTTCCATAAGATAATCATTTCCCAAAAAATCAGTCATTCGTCAACCTACTTTCTTAGTACTGTGATTGATAACTATTGTCAGTACGTTCAGTCCCAACATGTTTTGATAAGTGACATCGTCTGCAAGCTTGGTTATCATTCTGATTCCTATATTTTTAAATGGGTCATCGCCTGATATAAGATCTGCTCTTTCTTTTGGATTGAAAGGAATGCAGTCATCTTTTATTCGCAGAAGTACAGAATCACTTCTGTATACAACTCTGATGTTTACGGTATGAGATGCCTTATCCTTTGTAAAGCCATGTAAAACCACATTTCCTGCCATTTCTTCGATACAAAGCGCTGAGTAAAATGCAGGCTTATGAGGAACGCCATGATTCTCACAAAATTCCTGAACGGAAGCAGCTGTATTTGTAACTTCATCCATGGCTTTGATCTCAATATCAAGCCTGTCATTGTCAGATACACCAAAATCCGGTTTCATAAAAAGACATTCATCTATGTTCCTTGGGAAGCGCTTCCAATAAAGAAGCAAATATACAGGAACTGTCAGGATTGTTAGTATAATGCCAACAGGGTTTGCAATCCATATACCCATGATGCCCATGATTGGAGCAAGTATAAGCGATGCGGCAACCATAGATATAAATCCGTCAAATACGGAGAGGATGTTAATGAAAAGATTATGTCCTGCAGCTTGCAGATAGTTGGTGTTTATCTGGCAGACCAGAATCAGCGGTATACAGATTGAAAAAATCATGAATAAAGATTTTGTAAGGCTATAAACATTGGAGGTCGTATCCGGGAAGAAAATACCTGCTAAAACCGGTGAAAGCAGGAAAATGATAACTCCGATCGCAACGGATAGTGCCAGGCCCTTCGTGAGTACAATTTTCATAAGGTGTTTTATGGAATCCTTGTCCTCTTCACCGATAAAGACGCTGCAAAGCATTCGTATAACCGCGCCGTTTCCAAGGCAGTATGCGATGAAAATTCCACTGGACATGTTGAAGGCAGACATGGCAGATAGTCCGTCCTCTCCGCCGTAAGAGAGTACTATGCGGTTTAGAACAATTCCTCTAAATGCAAGGCACAGCACCAGCATGGCTCCGGGAGAACCTATTTTTAACTGCTCGATGAGCTTATCCCATAATGCATTTTGTAATTTGTATGAGAGCTGTGATCTTCCGGTAAAATAGTAAGAGATGAGTATGAATAAATATATCCAGTTACAGATTGATGTTGCAAGAGCAAGACCCCATATACCCATTTTAAAAACAGCTACCAGGGCGATATCCAGGGCAATATTTGAGACTATCATAGTGGCAACACCTATGTAGCCTCGGGTTGTCTGCCTCTCAAGCTGTAAGAAGGAGGACACCTGCTGAGCGAGGAGCATAGGGACAATACCTATAGCGTACCCTCTTATGTAGGATGCCAGAAGTGGGGATAGATCAGGGCTTGCGCCGAGTATCCCAGTGATGATGGTGGGAAAAAGAAAGCTGAGCACAGTCAGCACTGCGCCCAATATAGTGGTGAAGGTGATAGTGAGAGAAAAAATACCATTGGTTTTCTCCATGTCACCGCTTCCCATAAATCTGCCACAGAGTACAGCAGTTCCTCCAAGCATTACTGCTGAAATGGCATTCAGCAGGTTGACTACAGGAAAGAAAAGACCGACAACACCTACCGCCACCGGATCTACAAATCGTCCGGCGATGGCACCATCAACTATGGTATTGACCGCTCCCATTGCAAATATAAGGATCTGCACAGGCAGCATCTTAAAGAATAATTTCTCAAGCATGACCTTATTGGATTGATGCATGACTAAATCCCCTTATTAACAGATTTATCGGATTCCCGGAATTACGAAGAAATCCGGGAAATCAGGACTTTTTTGAACGCATTAAGGAAAAAGCGTTCAAGAATCTGTGTATTTTGAAATTTCCTTACGTATTCTTTCTTCCGGTTTTGATAGAACGCTCATTGTAGTGTTTTTATTTAAAGTATCAATTATGGCAGCAATATATCTGTTCATGTTGACGTTTAAATAATATTCTCTCTCTAAAAGAGCAGGTTTTTGATAGACAAGATTGGTTGTAAGTACTCTGGTAAATAGTCCATCTTCATAGGCTTTATCAAATTTTTCAAAACCGTTTAAGAATAATCCAAAGGTTGATAGAAGGAATATCCTGCGTGCACCTCTTTCCTTTAACTGCTTGCATACATCTATCATGCTGCCGCCGGAGGCAATCATGTCATCGATAACTATTACATCCAGGCCTTCGATGTTTCCACCGCAGAAGTCATGTGCGACGATTGGATTTTGCCCGTTTACGACGTGTGAATAGTCTCTTCTTTTATAGAACATTCCGATGTTGACGCCAAAAAGAGATGCCATGAATACAACTCTTTCAGTTGCACCTTCATCGGGGGCGATGAACATAAGATGCTCTGAATCTATTTTCAAATCTTCGTATTCGGCAAAAAGTGCCTGGGTAAACTGAAGTGCAGGAGATATATTTTCAAAGCCGTTTAGAGGCAGGACATTTTTCATTCTCGGATCATGGGCGTCGAAGGTTACCAGATTGTTTACGCCAAGGAATTCCAGCTCCTTCAACATAACAGCGCAGTCAAGAGACTCACGCACAATTTTTCGGTGTTGTCTTCCCTCGTACAAAAAAGGCATGATAACCGTTATTCTGGCTGCTTTGCCATCACATGCGGCGATGACTCTTTTCAGGTCCTGATAGTGATCATCAGGAGACATGCGGTTGTACTCGCCATCCATCTGATATTTAAGGGAATTGTTGCAGACATCAACAAAGATATATACATCTTTATCCCTTACGGATTGTTCAATCACACATTTGGCTTCTCCACTGCTAAATCTCGGGCATGAAGCTTCTATAAGATAATTGTCTCCTCCTCGCCATGTGCATAGTATTTCATTTACCCTTTTTGCCTGGGAGGAAAAGGATTCAAGTGCTATAAGTGCAAGCTTATCTGCCATAGGTACCCAACCTTTCACGGAAAAACGTATGACCTGTTTACTATAGTTGAAATCATGATTCTACGTACGCACGTAAAATCGCATTATGAACTTTTGAGCCTATTATTATATTTAATTATACTTGTTAATAATGAAGGGTTTATAAAATACAGATAAAAATATTTTGAAAACAAGCCTGACCAGACTTGAAAGTACCTGGGTAAGTCGGCTTGTATGGATTGTACCAAGTCCGTGAGAAAACACGCTGAGTGATACGCCCGGATAAAATGCCTAAAAACTGCATAAAATACAATTTTTAGGCATGAATATTTGTCTTCACTGTGTGGCTATCAGATTTTGTCTATGAGAGACCCCTGAAAATCTGTTATGAAAGCGATTTGTAGATTTTCTCTATTTTGTTTATATGAGATTCAAAGCTGTAGCCTTCATCTGCGATTTTCAGGCTTTGTCTGCTGGCTTCGTCATACAAAGCTTTATCGGAGAGATAGGAAATAATTCCATCTGCCATTCCCTCAACATCCTTTGGCTTATATAGCTTGCCGTTTACGTCCTTGGATACTACCTGCGGAATGCCTCCGACTTCGCAGGAAACTATTGGAAGTCCATAACCCATCGCTTCAAGGATTGACACGGGCATTGCTTCCATATGTGACGGTAGGAGGAAAATAGCACTTTCCTTAAGAAGCTTTACCTTTTCATCACCCCTTATCCATCCCGGCAGAAGTACAGTATCCTCAAGGTGTAACCTTTTTATTTCTGCCTCAGTGGGAGCGGTTTCGCCGGTGCCTCCAAGGACAAATGTAACGTCAGGGAACTTCTTTTTAATAAGGCTTGCTATGGCTGGAATATCCACAACTCCCTTTAATTCGTCAAAACGCCCCAGGTAAAGAATCTGTTTTTTTGCAAAACGCTTATCCAGTGACTCTTCTGAGATCATCTCCGGAACAATGATGCTGTAATTAGGAACGACTTCGATTTTGTCAGCCGGCACAATGACAGAGAGCTTCTTTTTCCACTCCGATGACAGGACGATCAGCTTTGAGCACTCTCCGTAGCTTTTTTCAACCATCCGTTTCTTCCAGGCGGGAGCGTTTGTATAAAGCTCATCAAGGGCTGATCCGTGGATGTGATTAACTATCGGAATCCCGGCGTTATAGGCCATTTGTATTATTGGATATTTTCTGAAAAAGCTTGGACCAAAGGATGAATGTACATGAACGATGTCAGGTCTGTTGGTACGAAGGACTTTTCTGAACTCTCTGTAAGCTCTGAGGGCTTTTATGAGCTTTGTGAATTTCCCTCCGTCACAGTAGGACTCTACATAGGTGATATCAAAGTCCTTTTCAAGACGGCTTCCGTAGTAATTGCTGGTTACTGCGGCAATTCCGCCCTTCACATTTTTATCCTGAACTATCATACAGATTTTTAATTTTGATGAATTATTTGCCATTGTTAAATTTGCTGCTTTCTAATATTTTGAGGTTTCACGGGCTGGTTTGTATTTTGGATTTGCCGTTACTGTTCACACCTTACGGTGCTCACAGCAACTGGATTTGCCCATTTTCTGCCTCTGTTATCATATAATAATACCATTTTAGCACTATTATTGTGGTAAAATATATTGTGATAGGGCTAAAGATCATAATGTCTGTACCCTATTGTCTATTCTGCCCGGATTCCGGCAGACAATTAAGCAGTATAAACCGACATATACAGAGGAGAATTATCATGGAACTTAAGAAAATCGATAAGGATTTTACGGTATGTAAGGTTGAAAATCTTGAAAAGATAAATATGGACAGGAAATTTGTTTTTATTAGTAAAACAGATGAAGAAATATCACTGGTCTGTGAAACGAAGGATGTTCCCGAAAACACCACGGAAAGAAGTGATGGCTTTAAAGCCTTCAGAATAGAGGGAAAGCTGGATTTTTCCCTGATAGGCATACTGTCAAAGATTTCTACGGCTCTTGCCAAAAATAATATAGGCATTTTTGCAATTTCAACCTATAACACCGATTACATTCTGGTGAAGAAGGATGATTTTGATAAGTCACAGGAAGTGCTGGATGAAAAAGGATACAGGATAGTTTAGGTAAGCATCATAGTGTTGCCTGATAAAATGCTAATGAAATAACTATATCAAATGCTAAAGTGTGCGGATCAGCATGGAATTATGTTGTTTGGTTTGTACTTTAAAGAAATATATAAGAAAGGTAAATTACTATAATTATGAACGCAGAAACAAAACAGAAACTTGAATACGTGCAGGGAGTGCTTAAGGAGGCAGAGGTTTACAATCATGCAGGAAGAATCCTTACTTATGATCAGGAGACCATATGCCCTGAAAAAGGTATGGAAGAGCAGGGTGAGATAATTGCCTTTTTACAGAATCAGGTATTTAAGCTCACTAAGCAGCAGAAATTCATTGACGCTGCAGAATATTTATATGAGCACAGAGATGAACTGGAGGAGTTCGACAGAGTATGTGCCGAGCAGCTTCACAGAGATTATGCCAAGACAAAGAACATCACTGCAAAGAAGCAGCTTGAGTTTTCAAGAATAATGAACAAGGCTTTCGTGGACTGGTCCGCAGCAAGGAAAAACTCAGATTTTTCAATGTTTGCTGATTCTCTTAAGAAGGTCAGGGATGCAAATATCGAGATGGTTAAGCTTCGTGATCCAAAGGACGCTGAGGATACAGGTAAAGCTGCAAAGAGCCTTGAGCCTTCCGATAAAAACTATGTTATAGGCCAGCTCATCGGTGATTATGAGCGAGGAATAACTATTGAGGAGCTGGATGAATGCTTCGAGCACTGCAAGGAGAGACTTGTTCCCCTTCTTAAGAAGCTTATGAACAGCAAAAAGAAAATCCGCACAGACTTTATGCACAAGGAAGTATCCGAAGAACAGCAGAGAAAAATGAGCGACTACCTTCTTGGCGTTCTTAAGTATGATCTTTCAAGAGGTGCTTATTCCACATCAGAGCATCCTTTTACAGACTGGATGGGTAAAAATGATATCCGTATAACAACTCATTACTATCCTACTGATTTTGCTGCCAGCATGTATTCCATTATCCATGAGAGCGGACATGCTCTGTTTGAAATGCTGCAACCCGGAGAGAATTATGATCATTTCATAGAAGGCGGAAAAACTCTCGGCATGCACGAGTCTGTTTCAAGAATGTACGAGAACAGAATCGGTCGTTCCAAGAGCTTTATCAAATTGATTTATCCCAAGACCTGCGAGATTTTCCCTGAGGTTATGGAAGGCGTATCAGAGGAGGAATTCTACGAAGCAATAAATGTGGTGAAGCCTTCACTTATCAGAACTGAATCTGATGAATTTACCTACACTTTCCATATAATCATCAGATATGAGATTGAAAAAGAAATCATAAGTGGTGACATAGACATTGCTGACATACCCCGCAGATGGAGGGAGAAGTACGAGGAATATCTTGGAGTATCTCCAAAGACAGACAGAGAGGGTGTACTTCAGGATGTGCACTGGACATCAGGCTTTGGATATTTCCCTACATATTCAATGGGCAACATGTACAACGCAATGTACTATAACCGCATGAAAAACGAGATCGATATAGACGGACTTGTTGAAAAGGGCGATTTTGATGCCATCAATAGCTGGATGAAGGAGAATATTTTCAAGAAAGCAGACAGATTATCACCTTCAGAGTGGATAAAGGATATCACCGGAAGAGATTTTACTGCGGATGATTTCCTTGATTACCTTGAGGAAAAATATTCTGCTCTCTATGAGATCTGATAAAGATGAAGACAGGTGGCACTCGTTTTAAGTTCATATTGTACGTGGTCCTTATGGTCATAAGTCTTTTTGCCGGAGGAGCTTCGATATCATACAGATGGAAAATACTGTGGGTAGTATTATTTACTCTTTTGTTTGCCCTGTTTCTGGTGCTGGCAGGATATACCTATATGTCAGGTCAGAGGGACAGTGCCTATGACACATTAAGAAGGCAGAAGGAAAAGGATGAAGAGAACACAAAGCGCAGAATGGATTATTTTGCGAGCATGGCTCATGAGATCAGAACACCTATAAATGCGATACTTGGATATGATGAACTCATTTTAAGAGAGTACAACGATCCTGCCTTAAGGCAATATGCGTATAACATCAGGTCTGCGGGCAATACTCTTCTGGCGCTTATAAATGATTCCCTGGATTACTCAAGGATTGAAGCAGGAAAAATCGAGCTTTTCATAGCTGAGTATGATCTTGCGACTGTGGTTGAGGATATGATAAGTCTCATAAGACCAAGAGCGCTTTCCAAGGGACTTGATCTTAAGGGCTATGTGAATAAGAGCGTTCCCCGTAAGCTTTACGGAGATGCAGGAAGATTAAAGCAATGTATAGCCAATATTCTGACGAATGCAGTGAAATATACGCAGGAGGGCGAAATCGATTTTTCTGTGGACTATGAACCTGTGAGTAATGAGACGATACTTTTGAAAATCGCTGTCAGAGATACGGGTATAGGAATCAGGCAGGAAGACCTGGAAAGACTTTATGAACCCTTCGAGAGAATTGAGGAAGCTAACATAAGAAGTATTGAGGGAAGCGGCCTTGGTATTTCTATAGTAAGAGAAATCCTGGCGCTCATGGACAGCGAGCTGAAGGTGGAGAGTATTTACGGCGAAGGAAGCAATTTCCATTTCGAGGTCAGACAGAAAATCGCTGACAGTAAGCCTGTTGGAGATTTTGAGCAGGAATATGCACAGAGCGTGATTGATAAAGAGCACTTTGAAATCAGCTTTACGGCACCGGATGCCAGGGTACTTGTGGTGGATGGAATAGAACTCAATCTTGCCATTATGGAAGGGCTTCTTAATGGTACCGGAATACAGGTGGATTCAGCGTTATCTGTTGAGACAGGCCTTGAGCTTGCCAGAGAAAATGTCTATGACATAGTGTTTATGGACTATAAGCTTATACGATTTAGTGGAGGGGATGCCATAAGAAAACTCCATGGAGAAACTTTAGAAAAGGATGCAAACAGTCATAACCACTACAGGAATAATCTTAAGTATTACAGAAGGTCCAAGGGATCTGGTGCCTTGGGTGATGCGAATGATTCGCAAAAAACAGATGAGACTAATAAGGGGAAAAACTCAGCTACACCTGTTATCGCCGTGGCTTCCGGAACTGGTCAGGAAATCCAGAATGGGTATAGAACGCAGGAAGTTTCGGATTATCTGATAAGACCTGTAGTTTATAAAGAATTGGAAGCGATGCTTTTAAAGTATCTTCCTTCTGAAAAGGTAGTAAAATCCGGAAACAAAGGACCGGAGTTTGATAAAAACATAAATGCCAAAGCACCGCTTCTTGCATCAAAGGAGAAGCTTCAGGAGGCATACAAGATTCTTGCACAAAGGGAGCAGGTGAATTGATACTCAAATATAATATTTTTCTTGAGCTGGCAGTGATTCCACTGGATTTCATATTGTGTGTGTTCTTCCAATTAAGATATGGGGATGATACGAAGGTAAACAAGGAGTTTAAGCTCCTTGCTTATCTTGTTTTTTGGGGCACGATCGCAGATGTTGTAGATGCAGTAATGCTTTCATATGACATGCTGTTCTCACCTGTGCCGTTGTATATTATCCATACCATTAATTATTGTCTTGCAACCGGTGGCTCTTTCCAGTTTGTAAGATATGTTATTTCCTATGTTGGAGATGAGTACAGCCGTACAGATGGCTCATTTATTAACAGGGTGCTTCTGCTTATTTATGGAATCCTGATTGTTCAGAATTTTTTTACAGGAACGGTGTTTTCATATTCCGACAGTGGTGAGATGCTGGTAGGACCGCTATTTACAATGGTTGTATATGCATTTCCGCTTTATTACATATTAAGTGGGGGAGTGTTCATACTTAGTCATAGTGAGAACTATGCCAGAAAAATGAAATATGCACTGGCAGCCACATTTGTCTTTATGGTGTCACTGTATACACTTCAGATGTTTTTATACAGAAGCCTTCTTGTGACATTTTTTGCAGCATCAATAGCAATCCTTGTTATTTTCCTTACACTTGAGACTCCTGATTATATTAAGCTTAAGAAGACTCTGGAGGAGCTTTCAATTTCCAAAAGAGAACTTGAAGCATCCAGCATAAGAGCCACAGAGGCGAGCCATGCCAAGACAAGATTCCTTGCGCAGATGTCAAATGATATCAGAACTCCTGTCAATGCCATAATGGGGTATTCCAATCTGATTCTGGCAGACACAGAAGAGGAGGAAACCAAGGAATATACGAGGCGCGTTAAGATTTCTGCTAAAAGACTTCTTACTTTTTTTGAGAGCGTACTTAATTATGTATCGGAGGAATCTGATGAGAAGGCTTCCCGGAGACTTCCTTCCATGGCTGAACTTATAGAGAACACAGATGAGAGCGAGTTTATGGATGATGAGGGAAACTCTGTAAGGAAGGGGCTCACCGGAGCTTCAGATATGAGAATACTTGCGGTGGATGACACGCCTGCTAATCTGGATATCCTTGTAAGGATGCTTACTCCTATGGGATTTACTGTGGATACTGCATCCAATGGGCAGGAAGCTGTGATTCAGGTTAGGAAATTTAGATATGATCTGATTTTTATGGATCATCTGATGCCAATAATGGATGGCGTAAAAGCTCTAAGGCAGCTCCGTGATGAAAAACTTTGCGACAATACTCCGATTATAATACTGACTGCCAATGCCATTGAGGGTGAAGAGGAGAAGTATTTAAATGAGGGCTTTGCAGCTTATCTTACTAAGCCTTTTACTGAGGATATGGTAACGGATATCCTTAAGAGATTCCTTCCTCTTAAGGATTCCAATGTCAGCGGAAGCATGGATGTCATAGCCTGGGAGAATCTGCAGGAGCGCATTCCTATGGTTAGGGTTGCAGATGCAAGAGAGTATACTCTTCATGACATCAGGCTTTATAAGAAAATTCTTCTTGAGTATTCAAAGGAAGAGTCAGTCAGCAGGATTTCGCAGGCAATTAGAAATGCGGATTACACAAGCTGCATGGCTCTCATAAGATCTGAAAGAGATATGGCGGAGCTTATTGGTGCGGATAAGCTTGTGAAAATGACTGAGAGACTTGAGGCGATTTGCAGGAAGAAGGAATTTGATCTTTTGCGGGAGAGAATAGGAGCTTTTGCAGAGGAGAGAAATGATATTGCACATGCACTTTACGAGGAATTGCAGGTAGAAAATAATGAGTAAGAAAATACTTGTTGTTGATGATTCTGATATTGAAAGAATGTATTTGCTTGAGCTTTTGGGGCATATTGAAGATATCAGTTATGATGAGGCAGCAGGCTTTGAAGAAGCTATGCAAAAACTTGAGCAGGAAAAATATGATCTTCTGATCATTGATTACTATTTATCCGAGGGTACCGGGGAAGAGCTGCTAAAACGTATCTCCAGCGGAAATCCTTCGGGAAATGGAGAGACTAACGCAGTTGCCATGGGACATGACGCAGATTTTGGCGAAGAGTCTCTTAAGGAGAGCGGTTTTATCAATTATATTGAAAAGCCTGTTGAATTCAATATGTTAAGGGCTGCTATAAACATGTATTCCAAGGTCAATATTTGAAATGGCTTATTTATATTTATGTTTTTACAACTGTGTCAGGAAGTTGACAGGATACAGGACTACTGCCCAGTAGTATGAGGGGGATAAAATGCTGCTTCACAATCTATCGTTTGGTATTTCAGCTATTCTTTATGACTTGATAATTTGTTTTTTTCTGAAGTTGACTTATACGGATTCTTACAGTACCACTAAAGCTTTCAGGCGCTTCGCCTATGTACTTACAATTGCCGCAGCTATCGATGTAGCTACTGTTGGCATTGAAATATATGCGCTGTATGTGCCGATAGCAGGTCATTACATAATCCATTCACTTAATATCCTTACTTCTACGGTTGCAGCTAATTCCTATGCCGAATACATAGTGGCATGTGCAAATGTGGATATAAAAGAGACTCTGTTAAGTAAGATCAACCTGACAGTAATAATTGCGCAGTGTTTTCTTTTAGTGCAGAATGTCTACACGGGAGCTGTCTTTGAATATACTGTTTCAGGCGGCTATAAGCATGGGGTTCTTTTTTTGGCATGCTCATTGCTTTTCCCTGCTTATTACATTCTTCTGGCAACCGGTTTTGTAAGTGTAAACAGAAAAAGCTATACACTTTTGCAGCTGGTTAGCATTATAACTGCAACGATACTTGTCATTGCAATCTATATGGTACAGATGATGTGGCTTCAAAGTGTGGTTCTGACATTTTTTGCGGCATCAGTTGCACTTCTTGTTCTGTTGTTTACCCTTGAAACACCGGATTATCATAAGCTTGAGAGTACGATTGGCAAGCTTGAAGCTGCTGAGAAGGAAGCTCTTGATGCCAGGAAAAAGGCGGAAGAAGCAAATGATGCAAAGAGCGATTTTTTGTCGCAGATGTCTCATGAAATAAGAACGCCTATCAATTCGATTCTGGGCTTTGATAATTTGATTCTGGAAAATACCAATGACAACAAGATTTCTGAATATGCTTCGAAAATAAAGGGAGCAGGGGAAACACTGCTTGCTTTCTTTAATAATCTGTTAAATCTGATAGCACAAAATCCCGGAGAGGATGTAGATATCGGCAGTCTTTTTGATTATTCGGCACTACTTGAAAATGATCTTGATGAGATTATCGTGCCAATCATGCCAAGAGCGCAGATACTGGTGGTTGATGATAATGCCATGAACGTTGACCTTCTGCTCAAGATACTAAATAAAACAGAAGCTCAGATAGATACAGCCGTAGATGGACAAAAGGCTCTTATGAAGCTGAGAAAAAAGACCTACGACCTGGTAGTTATGGACCATATGATGCCCATAATGGACGGTATTGAAACTCTGAGCATCATGAGAGAAGAGAGACTAAGCAGAAATGCACCTGTAATAATGCTGACGGCAGGAGGTCTTAGAGGGGATGAGGAGAGATTTAAGGAGCTTGGTTTTGATGCATATCTGACAAAACCTGTTGAAGCTGAAAAAATATATGCTCTTTTGATTGATATTATGCCCTCAGCACTTATCGATAGCAGGGCTTCTCTTGAACACGTATATTATATGGAAAATAAGCAGAAAAATTCTGAGAATGGTGCAGTACCTGTAGAAGACGTTCCTAAGAAAAGAACGTTGGCTGAGATTTTTTCTGACATCAATGTGGAAGCCGGCCTTGGCTTCTGTATGGGGGATGAGGATTTTTATCTGTCTCAGATAGAGATGTTTGCTGACAGCGATAAAGGCAATGAACTCACAAAATGTCTGGAAACAAACAATTTTGATGACTATCTGATTATGGTTCACTCCTTAAAAAGTACGGCAAAAACAATAGGTGCTGATAGCCTTGCTGAGGAAGCATTAAAGCTTGAAAATGCCATAAAGGATGGAAATACAAAGCTTGTTGTAGATGAGCATCCGGCACTTAAGGAACACTTTGAAAACTTAAGCTTAAGGCTTAAGGAGGGTATAAAAGAGTATAATTCAAAAGATGCTTTGATAGAGAAGAACTATCAGGGTACGACTGACCTTTCACCCGAGATTAAGGAGATGGCAGGTTCCGGACTTTCAGCGCAAATACTGCTTGCTCTTGCAAACACGGTGGATTCAAGGGATGTGAATAATCCGGGAAGATCCATGAGGGTTGCGAAATACTCGATTGAGATCGCACGAAGACTTGGAAAGAGCGAAACAGAGCAGCAAAGCATTTATTACATGGGACTTGTGCATGATATAGGAAAGCTGGTAATACCTGAGAAGATACTGCGAAAGCCTGATATTCTTACTGAGGATGAGGCTGAGATAGTTCGTCAGCATCCGATAATAGGTTATGAGATTCTGAGAAATATATCTGAGATGCCGGGGCTTGCAACAGGAGCAAGATGGCACCATGAGAGATATGATGGGACAGGATATCCCGATGGACTTGCAGGAGAAGAAATACCTGTTGAAGCCAGAATCATTGGAATAGCTGACGCTTATGATGCCATGACATCCGAGAGACCGTACGCTTCCGTGATGCCTCCTGCAAAAATAAAAAAGGAACTGGATAAAAACCGCGGGAAGCAGTTCGATCCAGTTCTCGTAGATGTACTTATAGCCATGATCGATGAGGATACAGGCATGTTATAAAAAGTATTCAATAATCGTAATGGACCAGGTCCAGTACGGTTATTATTTTTTCTGAGGAAAAACAGGAATCTATAGGTATTCTGAATTACAACAGATCTCTTATGGCGAACTCTGCCAGCATACGGTTTGCTTCACGGAGGCTTTCACGCCTGATATGCACTGTATCGCCATCCTTCATGACGAACATCTGAAGATCCTTGTCTATATTCTTGGCATGGGCGAGGTTTACCAGGTAACTTTTGTGGCAGCGCATGAAAGAATCATCGGGAGTCTGGGCTTCGATATCGTCCAGTTTTCCGGTGAGCTGAAGAGTTGCACCGTTAGCCATATGCATGTAGAGAGTATGGGCGCTCTGCTCAACATAACAGATTTTTTCGAAGGAGAAGGTCATATCCTTTCCGCCAATGCGGACGGATACACCGCCCTGGGCACCTTTCATCTGTGCTGCAAGGTCAAGTACTTCACCGACCTCTGTTGGATTGAAGGGTTTCATAAGATAGCGGATCACGCGGTTTTTATAGCCTTCCATGGCGTGGTCCTGACTTGATGTCGCAAATACGATTGGAACTGAAGCGTCGATACTTCGAATTTTGCTGGTTGCATCAACACCTCCCATTCCCGGCATGAGTATATCCATGAAAATGAGATCATAGATGCCTGGCCTGAAATTTGATAAAAAGTCCTCTCCGGACTCAAAAAGGTTTATTTCCGTTCCGGGACGCTGTTTTTCAATAATGAATTGAAGCTGACGTCTCTGTGCCATTTCGTCGTCACAAACAGCAACTTTTAGTATATCTGAACTACTCATATATCTCTTCCTCATAAAAAGATTAAAGCATTATAAACTAATTGTAATAATTATATAATATCATAATTAGACATATTGAGAACAGTCATTAACATAAATATAATAAAAGTCAAGTACGAATTATGTAGCAGCCCATGCATATTTGGGTAAACTGTTTCCGTATCAGATTGTTATACTTAATTATGAAGATTTTTGTTTCGAAGGAGCGTCATTCCTTTGAACGAAAGGTGATGGGGAGATAGATGAATAATATTAGCTTTGGAAACAGGGCACTTGCGCACATGAGTACTTTAATTGCCATTTGCGCATTTATCCTGTTTCCTTGCTGCAGTAATACTGCTAAAGCTGCAGATTTGGGAATATATCATAATAAAGTTATTTTCACTGCACCCAGTGCGGAGAAGATATATGATGGGACACCGCTCACAGAACAGATTGATGTGACAGCTCAGGGACTTCCTGAGGGGTATACATACAAGGCTGTTGCAGAGGGTAGTATTACATTTCCTGAAGATAATGCAGATAATAATAATATTGTAACGGATTATATAATTTTTGATCCCAGCGGGCTTAACGTTACAGATAAGTTTGTTAACGTAGAGCTCAGGCCGGGTACGCTTAGAATCAGCGAAAAAGAGGCAGTCCTTGGTGCTACAAGGAAGGTTGAAGAGGATAGTGCTAAAAAGAGTGAAGTATTAACTGATGATTCTGACAATGGTGAGTCTGTTCTTATTGAAGATGAGGAGACTGCTAAATCAGATAAAATAAAAGATAAGAGTGATGTTTCGTTGGAATTGATCTTATATAGTTTCTTGGTGATGATAATGCTTGCCGTTTTTGTCATATTTATGATGGATAGCAAAAAAATGAGGGAAAAATGAAGTCAATTCAGGAAAAAATAACGCTTTTAACTACAATAGCCATACTGATGGTAGTACTTATTGTCGGTGGCACTGCAGTTTATACATTGAGACAGTCGGGCAACTATGATTCAGCCCGTATCTTAAATCTGACCTGTGAGACTGAGGCGGATGCGATAGACAGGGTTCTTTTTAATACCGAGGAGGCTGTAAATATCCTTGCTGATTATGCGGTCGAACGTCTTTTTTCTGTGGAAAAGCTTGCCGGTGATGAAACTTACAGAGATAGTTATACTGTGCAGCTTTCCAATCTTTTTTCAAATATAGCTGAAAATGTTCCCGGAACAGTTTCATATTATGTTCATTACAATCCTGATATAATGCCATCTGACAGTGGGCTACTATACATAAGGGACACACCGGATGATGAGTTTTACTATATGCAGCCTACAGATATTTATGCATTTGATAAGGAGGCTTATGAGCATGTAAACTGGTGGTACATTCCTGTTCAAAATGGTGCTCCAACCTGGCTTGAGCCATATCATAATGCTAACATGGATAAATATCTGATATCTTATGTAGTTCCTCTTTATGACAATGGTGTTTTGATAGGCATTGCCGGAATGGATATAGATTTCTATGGCATGATCGATACCGTAAAGCAGATAAAGTGCTATGATACCGGCTACGCTTGTCTTGCTGACAAAGATGGAACAGTATATTACAACCCGAATTTTGATGCAGGTACTTCACTTGATGAGATGGATGTAAAGGGTGATTTCTTTTTTGAAAATGAAAGTAATGGTATTGGACTTACCACATATACTATGAAGGGTGTTGAAAAGCAGCTTGCGTTCAGAACTCTTCTTAATGGGATGAGACTTATCATAACTGCTCCGGTTGATGAGATCATGGCTATGAGCAATGAACTTATGAGAAGAGTTGTTATTTCTACTATAATAGTACTTGTTACTTTCCTTCTTCTTACAATAATGGTGAGCCGCAGGATTACCGGTCCGCTGAAGAGCCTTGCACATGTTGCGCGTGAGATAAATGACGGAAAGCTTGAAGTGACTTTCCCTAAAGAGACAAAGGACGAAGTTGGCGAACTTACTCATGCAATGGAAAAGATGGTTCATCATCTTAAACATCATATTGATGATTTGAACTCACTGGCATATCATGATGCGTTGACGGGTGTTAAAAATAAGACAGCATATGATGATGCTGCATCAAAGCTTGATATGCAGCAAGGCGAAAAGGAATATGGTATTGTGGTATTTGATGCCAATAATCTTAAAAAGATAAATGACACCTATGGACACGAGCGTGGAAACATCTATCTGCAGAATGCCTGCAGACTGACCTGCCGTATTTTCAAAGGGAGTCCTGTATTTAGAATTGGTGGAGATGAGTTCGTTGTTATATTACAGGGTGATGATTACGATAACTGTTATAAGCTTCTCAGAGATTTTGATGTTGAGGCTGAGAGACATAATCTTGAAACTGTAAATGAATGGGAAAAGATAAACATCGCTAAGGGAATGGTGAAATACGATCCTGAAACCGATGCAAACGTAGAATCCGTATTCAAGCGGGCAGATGCAAGAATGTATGTGGCAAAGCAGAAGATGAAGCTGGCTGAGATGGGGTAAACGATCTGGTCCAAATTTCATTTGATCATGCATTACAATATATTATAGAAGAAACAGATTAGGCACTGATGGTTGTAGATATCGTCAGTGCTTTTTCTTTGTTCTTTAGTGCTGGATCAGGTCTTGCTGAGAAATGACTGTGCGGCTTTATTTCTATTAACTTAAACTTCGCACATAAAAAAGTGCTTTAGAACCTTGATAATTCAATAAGAACTGGCATTTTTAAAGGCGTGAAACCTCTGCATTTGGTATAATTTAAGTACCACCAAAAACCATCCCAAAGGAGACTCACGCCTTGTCTAAAATTATATCACAGAACGACTACGATTCTAAGCAGATTACTGATTCTATCAGATACTTTTTTGAACGTTTTCATTTATCAGCTGTTCTCAAAGCATCCAATGCAAAGAAGTCGAAAGGCGTCACACCGCTCCAGATCGTGAGTTATGCC
>NZ_AUJU01000030.1 GCF_000424385.1 Butyrivibrio sp. LC3010
GGATCAAAGATGAAGTATTCAGTGTTCGGTTTTGAAGGTACAGATAAAAGTTCATTTATTATATGAGATTCAAAGAAGCTAATGAGATATATTTCGTTAGCTTCTTTTTTGTCATGTATGAGATTTAGTTGGATTTCAGACATCCATTTTCACAGGCATTAAAGTAGATATTGATACATGAAAATAAAGTGGCAGAAACTTCCCGCCATAACAAATAGATGGAAGATGACATGTGAGCTGAAATAAGGATGCTTCTTATTAAAGTTTTCTAGTTTCAGAGCATAGATAATACCACCAAGAGTATAGATAATACCTCCTGTAAGTAACCATATAAAGGCTTGATGGCTAATAGTTGTATAGATTGGTTTCATAACAAGAATAGCACTCCATCCAAGGGCGATATATATAGTAGATGATAGCCAACGGGGGCAATTGATCCATGCAAGCTTAAGTAGAATACCTAAAAATGCCAGAGTCCAAACTGCAATTAAAAGTGACATTCCAATGGTTGGATTAAGAATAATAATGCATACAGGGGTATAGGAACCAGCAATCAAAATGAAGATCATTGAATGATCGATTTTTCTAAATATGCGTATTATTTGTGGAGATAAGGTTATAGCGTGATAAAAGGCACTGGCTCCATAAAGAAGAATCATGCTTACTACAAAAATAAGCATTGCAAGTACATATATCTTACCAAAATCAGCGGCCTTCAATAATAACGGTAAACCTGCTCCAGCCGTCAGAAACATTGCGGCTAAATGTGTAAGTGAACTGCCGGGTTCTCTTAATGATATCTGCATATTGACTCCTTTAGATGTAGTAATAAAAACTATGTGCTGTGATATAAATACTACATCATCTAAGAAATGATGTCAACATGATGTGCTAGTGCTGCTGTCATTAAATACCTCGACTTTTTACGAAGTATAAATTGTTCTTCTGCAAGGCGGAGGAATGAGTCGTACCGGGCGGTACGGCGATTGACGACAACGCATCAGAAGACAATTTAGACAAGTAATAAAGTCGATTTATTTGATGACAGTAGCACTAGAACTAAAAGATCAGTTGTTTAGTAATTGATATTAAATATGGACAAAGGGATAAACTTGAAGTATTATAGATTGCATTAAATGTAATAGCACAAAATGTGTAACGGTTTGGATATTATTAACTGTGATCAACTATTATATAATCAGGATAATATGTATGAAGAGTAAATTAGGTAAAAAAGGATTAGCTGCTCTTTTGATGACATCAGTATTTTCATTGTTAAGTGGATGTACGGCAGAAGTGCAGGAAAATAGGGAAACAATAACTTATTCGGAGGAAGATATGCGTGTAATTTATTTAGCCGGAGGATGCTTTTGGGGCGTCGAAAAATATTTTGATCAGTTTGATGGAGTCATAGATACTGAAGTTGGTTATGCGAATGGTCCGGATACAAATGTAAGTTATCAGGATGTATGTAATGGTAGTGGACACGCCGAAACAGTAAAGGTAACCTATGATGAAAGCAGAATGTCTCTTTCAGAGCTTTTAAACTATTATTTTATGGTCATAGATCCTTTATCAGTAAATAAGCAGGGGAATGATAAGGGGATTCAGTATAGGACAGGGATTTACTATACAGATGATAATCAAGTAGGTGAAATCACTGCAGTCTACGATGAACAGGAGCAGAAAATAGGACAAAAACTTGCTGTAGAAGTTGAGCCACTTAAGAATTTTTATATTGCAGAGGAATATCATCAGGATTATCTTGAGAAAAATCCTGGTGGATATTGTCATATTCCGCAGAAAATGTTCAAGCTTGAAAAAGAGCGAAAAAAGGAGACTAAGAAGGAATTAAGGAACAGAATCGGAGAGCTGTCATATGAGGTTACTCAAAATGCTGCTACTGAGAGAGCATTTACAGGAGAATATGATAATTTCTTTGAAAAAGGGATTTATGTAGATATAGTTAGCGGACAACCTTTATTTTCTTCAAGTGATAAGTATGATTCAGGATGCGGATGGCCTGCATTTACGAAACCTATTGATGATGATGTAGTATCTGAAAGTGTTGATTTATCACTTGGAATGATGAGGACTGAAGTAAGGAGCAGTGAAGCCGGTTCACATCTTGGGCATGTGTTTAATGACGGACCTGTTGCAGAAGGTGGATTAAGATATTGTATAAATTCAGCTTCTCTTAAGTTTATTCCATATGATGATATGGATAAAGAAGGATACGGAGAATACAAGGATTCTGTTGAATAATATTAAGCAGCATACCATTACGGTACGCTGCTTTTTGTTTTGATAAGAGGATTTTGTAGCAAAAACTTTTTCCTGTTAGAAGTAATGTATTGTTACTGTTCAGACAGCTCTGCGCACTTGCTGCGCTGAGCGTGAGAATGTTCTACGTCTTGAATATAGGATTTGCCCCTTTGCCGAAGGCAACTGGAATGGGCAAATCCAGTTGCTGTGAGCACCGTAAGGTGTGAACAGTAACAATGTATTTACCGAAAGTTGAATAAAGACTACTTTACGATGACGTAACAGGGATTTAAAATTATTTTAGATTATTTCGTTTATGGGGATTGGGGAAAATATGTTGGTGCGGCGAATTGCTAAAAAATACAATGATCTGAAAATTGGTCATAAACTGATTCTTATATTTTTAATTATATCTATTATCCCTATTATTCTTTTACAGATTGCTCATTTTGCTCAGACAAGAAAGAACATGACAGAGCAGATCAATAAAATTATTCTCAATGATCTTGTTGGTATTTCACAACAGACAAATCTTAGCCTGGAAAATTATACAAACCTTTTATATCAGATATATATTGATGAAGAGATCATTAAGCAGACCAATGTTCTTTTTAATGGGACAGAGACCAGAAAGGCTTTTGCTAAAAATGTCATAAGGGAAAGACTTAAGCAGTATATAAGCACGATGGAATATGTGAGATGTATCAGTATTATTTGTGCAAATGGTGAGACAGTTATTTATGATATAAGCACAGACTCCTCTCTTCATAATCTTTGGGATAAGTTTTCTGATATGCGTATAGCACCGCCGTACAAGGACGTTGAAAACAGTCCGGGAATGGTTATCACTCCTACCATGAAATTTCATGAGGATGACAGAAACAGTTATTATTATCATGTTTCGAAAAGAATGTTTGATTTTGATAAGCTGGATAAGGGAAGCATTGCAACGGTAGTAATGACAATAGATGAAAAGGCGCTGGATATTATATGCAGCAGTAAAGAGGACGATCTTCATCACAGAGTATCATTCATAACCTCAGAAGACGGAAAAGTAATCTCTTATCCCAGTAAAGAATATATTGCCACATCTGTTGACGATTTTAAGTCTCTTATCGCAGAAAGCGGATATCTGAAAAACAGTAAACGAATAGCAATTAATGAATATGAGGACGAAGCAACCGGATGGAAGTTTATTAATGCTTATGATGAAGATTATATGCTTAAAGATCTTAGAAAAAGTCAGGTATATATGATTTTGATAAGTTTGATGATTCTTGCAATGGTTGGCGTGATCATAATTTATACGATAAGGAATCTCAACGGATCTGTTCAGACAATTGTTTCCGGAATGAAAAAAGTACAGAATGGAGATCTTAAGGAAAGAATATCACTTGAAAGTAAAGATGAATTTGGAATTATCGGCAATAACTTTAATCTGATGACAGAGAGGATCGAACAACTTTTAAACGAGGTTTCTGATGCTAAGGATAAGCAGAGACATGCTGAGATAAGAGCGCTTGAAGCGCAGATCAATCCACATTTTCTCTATAATACACTTGATTCAATTAACTGGATGGCAATTGACCATGGGGAGAATGAGATCAGCAAAGCAGTTAGTAATCTTGGATTGATTCTAAGGCATTCAGTCAGTAAAACTGATGCAGAGACGACTATAGCCATTGAGGCTGATTTTTTAAGACGTTATCTTGAACTTCAAAGTATCAGATATGAGGATGCATTTAGTTATAGTGTGATAGTAGGTCACGAAACAGAGCGCTTGAAGCTTCATAAACTCCTTATACAGCCTTTTGTGGAGAATGCAATTATTCATGGATTTGAGGGAATGGAGTATGGCGGTGAGCTAACGGTGCACTTCGATGTGTCAGAGAGCTTTGACTATTTGCAGATTAGTATAGAGGACAACGGAAAAGGATTCTCAGAAGAACTACTTGGAAAATTGTTGGATCGAGAGTGGATATTGAACGGAGAATTTGACGGTAAAAAGGGAATAGGCCTAAAGAATGCTTTTTCCAGATTGGTTATATACTATGGGAATGATGCACACTGGACTATAAATAGTGTTGAAGATATAGGTACAGAGATAGTGCTTTATATTCCATATGATTTGTGTATTTGACAGATTAATAGAGACTTATGATTTGCGTATCTGACTAATCAGTTGAGACTTATAATTTGCGCATGGAACTGATTAAGGGAGATTTATAGTTCACATATTTACTGATTGAGGGAGAAGATGAGAGTAATCATTGTCGAAGATGAGATCAAGATAAGAAATGGTTTGGCTAAACTTTTGTCTGAACAAAAGGGGATTGAGGTTATAGGAAAGGCCCGGAATGGGAATGAAGGACTTTCTATGGTCGAAGCACAAAAACCTGACTTGGTAATTACAGATATTCAAATGCCTGAGATGGATGGCCTTGATATGCTTGAGGCCATTAAAAATGAAGGGATAAAGTGTCACAGCATTATTTTGACTGGTTATGCTGAGTTTGATTACGCTAAAAGAGCAATAAGCTATGGAGCAGATGATTATCTTTTAAAACCTATTACAGTAGATGATGTTAACAGAGTGATCTCTGTGGTAAATGAAAAGATAAAGGTAGAAGCTACTCAAATGAGTGCTGACCCGTCTGTGTATCTTAAGGCGATACTTTCCGGAGCATTTGAGCTGACAGATGAAAACATTGATAAAGCCAGAAATGTACTTCAGGTTGAAGAGGGAAAACCGTTATATCTTGTATATGCCGGATTTGAGGATGCTATTGACTGTGAACTGATTGAGGAAAGGTTTAATGATTCAATTTCCTTTGTGTATTTAGATGATAATAAAAGAGTGTTTCTTCTCTATAATACGATTGAAAATGATGACGAAATGAAGGCACTCATACAGCGTAGGACATCTATTGTTAATATTGAATGCTCATGGATTTTTGAGAAAGAATTTAGTGTAAGGGAATTGGGCAAAGTTGGAGACAAACTACGTAAGAATATTATCTATAATATGGCGATAAATGGGAGCAGAATTATCACAAGGGATGATTATGAAGGAAAAGATTTTCCTGTTTACCAGTATTCGCAAGAAACAGATAAAAAAATAGAAAGGATACTGGTTGAAGGGTTACAAGAAGATTGGAATAGTT
Organism: Butyrivibrio sp. LC3010; assembly: GCF_000424385.1. Lineage (GTDB taxonomy): Bacteria > Bacillota > Clostridia > Lachnospirales > Lachnospiraceae > Butyrivibrio. The sequence continues at coordinate 5,430 of NZ_AUJU01000030.1, forward strand.
TATGTCTGGATATGGAGAGAACTATAAGCCAGGGTAAATATGATCCATTTTCCGTAAAAGTGGCCGTTCAAAGTATATCCAATAATATTGTTCAGCTCGCTTCAAAAATGTGGCCGAGTAAAATGAGACAGCTGACAGAGTGTGATACCCTTTCAAAAATAAGTAAGGCTTGCAGTGTAAAGGAAATAATAAAAGCGATAAATGAGCAGGGAAATCTGCTTCTTGCAAGGGGTGAGGAAAGAGAAAATATACGCAATTATACACTTCTAAAGGCTATTTCATACATTCGTGAGCATTACAGTGAAAGGATATCACAGGAGGAAGTAGCAAGTTATCTTTCAATCACTCCGGAGTATTTAAGTACATTATTCCACAGGGAGATGAATGTTAATTTCCCATCCTTTGTAAATAAATTCAGGGTAAGTCATGCGAAACGGTTGCTTAGAAGTACTGATAAAAAGATATATGAAGTAGCTGAAGAAGTAGGATTCTCTGATACTAAATATTTCAACAGGGTATTCAAGGATATTGAAGGAGTATCACCAAAGGAATTCAGGATGACGTAAAAATGGGGGAAATATGTGGGGAGTACGGCAAAAACGTAAACGTTGGAAATTTATTGGGCTATTTATGTCCTTTTTCTGTGTGGTTTTATTAGCAGGATGTCATTTTGATCAGTTGAATAAAGAGAATATGGAGGAAATAACCCAGAAAGAGGAATTGCTATTATGGTCATATTACGAGACTGATGCACAAAAAGAGGGGCTGGATAAGGTTACGAAATCCTTCAATGAAAATCAGGATAGATATGAGATAAAGTGGGAACATGTTCCCACCACAGAATTTGTCAGGATGATATCGAGAGCTTATACAGAGCAGGAATTACCTGATCTTGTGATAATAGATAATCCTGACATGCAGCGTTTTATTCAGCTTGGGATGTTTGAGGATATCACAGAGTATGCAGACAAACTGGATTTGGAGAAGAATTATTTTCCAACAGCTGTGGGAACTATAAAATATGAGGATAAATATTACGGAGTACCATTTAACAGTAACAATGTGTGTTTGATATACAGGCCTGATCTTTTGAAAAAGGCAAAGATTAGGCCTCCATCAACATGGGAGGAATTTGATAGAGCTGCTCATGTATTGTCAAAAGATGGAAACTACGGATTCCTCATGAGCGCAATTGATGCTGAGCAGGGAGCTTTTCAGCTTGGGAACTGGATATTGTCAGCAACAGATAAGAAAGGCCTTATTACAGAGGAAGCGGTTGAAAGAACATATGAACTTCTATCGGGACTTGTATTTGACGGATGTATGCCGGCAGATTGTATAAATTATTCTCAGACAGATGTTGCAAGAAGATTCATCGATGGAGATATTGCCATGATGGAGAACGGACCATGGATATATTCTATGCTGGATGCCGCCGGAGTCGAATATGAGATGGTTCCTATGCCTGCAAATAAAAGAAACAGCGTGGTTCTTGGGGGAGAGAATCTCGGGATAATTAAGGGAAAAAATACAGAAGGAGCAATAGAGTTTATAAAATATTGTGCTGAAAAAGGTGGCATAGAGGATTTTTGTGAGATAGCGGATTTATTACCCAGCAGGATTGAATCAGCTAAAAATCTGATTTCAAAGAAGCCTGAACTTGAAATCGTTATGGCTCAGATGGATAGTGCTGTTGCGAGGACTGATATAGATGGATGGAGTAATATTTCTAATAGTCTGACAGAAGGTTTTTTAAAGGTTATTACAGGTGAGATGACATGTGAAGAAGCTGCAAGACTAATCTATTAAAAACTAGAAACGCTATAGATTCCTGTTTTTCTTCAGAAAAACGGGAATCGTATCGGACCAGGCCCTCGCGAAATGAGGAGCGCATCCTACAGAATAATTAGGCAAGCCTATATGAAATAGGGAATAACTTATATGAATTATTTCCACCTTTTTTAAATAATTGGAATTTTTTAATATTAAAACCTCTCTTAGAATACTTGTTAGAAGGAGATGAGAGCATCTCCGGTACATCAAAATGATGTGTAACAGGCAAACTAAAGGGAGGTATTTTTATGGGTTACAAAAAACTAGTATCAGTCATGGCAACAATGGCAATGACAGCATCTGTCCTTACCGCTTGTGGTGGTTCAAGTTCCGCTCCTGAAGGCGCTGCAACGAATGATCCTGCTGCAGAAAAAACCGAAACTACTCAGATCAGTGATTCTGAAACAGCCAAGTCGGCATCAGGAAAAGAAGAGGTAGTTATCTGGGACTATTTTGAGACCGATGCACAAAAAGAAATGATGGATACACTGCTCACAGGCTTTAATTCATCACAGGATAAGTATGAAGCTACTCACACATATGTACCGTTTGCTGATTATGAAAAACAGCTTACCCTCGGTATAGCATCAGGCGAGCTTCCGGATGTGGTAATTCTTGATGGTTGCGATATGGCGTCATTTATCTCTATGGATCTTTTTGGTGATATTTCAGATGCGGATATTGACTGGTCTGAATATATCGAAGGACCTATGAATTCCACGATGATGGATGGAAAACATTATGGCCTTCCTTTTGCAACAAACTGTACGGCACTGTTTTACAACAAAGATATACTTGATGCAGCAGGAGTTGCTTATCCGGATGAGAATACTACCTGGGAAGAATTCCATGAAATGGCAAAGAAGCTTACAGATTATGGTGTAACCGGATTTGGTAATGCTGCTATCGGAACTGATGAGGGAACATTCCAGTGTCTGCAGTGGCTATATACCGCAGGTGGTTCATACACAGACATTGAAAATGGTAAAGATGCATATGTACTTATGCAGGATATGATAAAAGATGGTTCATGGTCTAAGGAATGCGTAAACTGGGCACAGTCAGATGTATGCTATAACTGGGAAGCAGGAAACATTGCAATGATGCAGAACGGACCATGGCAAGTACCCGGAATTGCCAAGGATGCACCTGATATTAACTATGGCGTGACAGTACTTCCTAAAAAAGATGCATCAGCAGGACAGGCAACATCCATACTTGGTGGAGAAAACATGGGCGCTGTTAAAAAGGATAATATGGATGGCGCTAAGGCATTCCTTGAATACTATAACAAGACAGAGGTTATGGTTCAGGCTATGAAGCAGTATGGTTCATTCCCTCCCAAGACAGAAGCAGCTAAAGATACATACTGGACAAATGATCCTATTATGTCAGAGTTCATTACACAGCTATCAACTTCAATACCAAGAGGACCTTCAGCAATATGGCCTTCATATTCAAATGCTATCCAGACCGGTTTCCAGGAAGTTCTCACTCTTTCAAAGGATCCCGATAAAGCAGCCAAGGATACACAGGCAGCGGTTGATGCAGTTAAGTAATGCTAAAGTAAGCGCCAAAAGCATTGGCTGCTTGCTATAAACAAAAAATGCGGGAGGGCAACTGTTCTCCCGCAATCTTTTTAGAAAGGAAGGGAAAAATGCTTGCTGAAAATAAGAAAATTAGCCTGTTTAAAGAATCCGGAAGCATTGTAAAAGAAATAAACAGTGGTGAACTTGTGGTTTTTCCTGAAAGAGAGAACACAGATAATCGCCATATTATAAGAAGAAAACTGTCAAGTCAGGGGAAAATGGGATTTTTGTTTTCACTTCCGGCTTTTGTTTATATGATTGTTTTTGTGGGATATCCTACTGTCTCCAATTTCATACTTAGTCTTAAAAATGTGAATGTTTACAATTTTTCCAGGCCTGAAGCTCAGGAATTTATAGGAATCTCTAACTATATAGAACTTTTTACTGATGCGAATTCAGTTATGGGGACTGCTATAGGTAACACTCTGGTATTCACGGTATCATCGATTTTTTTCCAATTTATTATTGGATTTGTACTTGCTCTTTTATTCAGTAAGAAGTTTGTGGGATCGTCATTTTTCCGCGGTGCAACTATGATATCATGGCTTCTCCCGGTAACTGTAGCCGGACTATTATTCAAATTCATCTTTGCTACATCAGGAGGAATTGCCAATCAGTTACTGATGCAGCTTCATATCATAAATGCCCCTGTCGACTGGCTCTTAAATGGTAATACCGCAATGATTGCTATTGTGGTTGCCAACATCTGGATCGGTATTCCGTTCAATATGATGCTTCTGCTCACCGGTTTAACAACAGTTCCGGCGGATATTTATGAGAGTGCCAAAATAGATGGAGCAGGAAAACTTCAGACTTTGTTTATGATAACTATTCCGGTGATAAAGCCTGCTATAATGTCTGTTCTTACTCTTGGCTTTGTATACACATTTAAAGTATTTGACCTTGTCTGGGTTATGACCAAGGGCGGACCTATAAATGCAACTGAGCTTGTAAGTACCTATGCGTATAAATTATCCTTTGACCAGTTTGAATTCAGTAAAGGTGCGGCCTCTGCCAATATTCTTTTCCTGATACTCTTTATTGTCGGAATGTTTTATATAAAGCTTATTAATTCTGAAGAGGAGGTAATGTGATATGAGGGATAGTAAAAAAGAAACTACCTTAAGCTTCGGAGCAGGACTCCTGATATTTATTATCCTGATGTTTCCTCTCTATTGGATGGTTGTAACTGCACTAAAGACTCAGGTTGAGATATTCGAAGTACCGACACCGATCTGGCCAAGGAATCTTACATTTGAAGCATTTATAAGCCAGTTTTCAAGGTCAAGTGATACTATAAAGGGATTTAGGAACAGTTTTTTAATTGCATTTTCAGCAATGCTTATATCCACTGTATTATCCATCCCTGCTGCATATGGCCTTGCAAGATTCAGATTCAGATCAAAGAAGCTCCTTATCTTATTTTTCCTGATGATGCAGATGTTACCATCAACACTTATTCTGACACCACTTTATATAATGTTTTCAAAAATGGGGCTTTTGAATAATTACCTTGCTCCGATAATAGCAGATGCTACCTTGGGAATTCCTTTTTCAATAATAATTCTGCGCACATACTTTTTGTCTATTCCCAAAGAGCTTGATGAAGCGGCTGCTATAGATGGGTGCAGTCCTGTTGCATCCTTTATAAAAATTATGCTTCCAATAGCAAAGCCGGGAGTTATAGTGGCAGCTGTATTTTCATTTGTATATGCCTGGGGCGATCTTATTTATGGAATTACCTTTATGACAGATCCCAATAAACGTCCGATAACTTCAAATATTTATAACTATGTACAGCAATATCAGACTTTATGGAATGCAACCATGGCATTTGGAATAGTTGCTATTTTCCCTATCGTTATAATTTTCATATTCATGCAGAAATATATTGTAAGCGGACTGACTAATGGTGCGGTTAAGGCATAGGAGGCAAAATGAAATACAAAGCAAATTCAACGATACCGCTTTCAGACATAAAGATAAATGATGGTTATTTTAACAAATACAGAGATCTTGTGGGGAAAGTGATCATACCTTATCAATGGGATGTTCTTAATGACAGACTTGAGGATGTTGAAACAAGCCACTGCATCGAGAATTTCAAAATTGCTGCCGGGCTATCAAACGGTTCTTTTCAGGGTGCAGTTTTTCAGGACACAGATCTGGCAAAATGGCTTGAGGCTGTGGGATTTTACCTGTCATCCTATGGAAGAGACGAAAAACTGGAGAAGCTGGCAGATGATGCTATTGATCTTATAGAAAAAGCACAGCAGCCTGACGGATATCTTGATACATATTTTATAATATGCGCTCCTGATAAGAAGTGGAAAAATCTTCAGGAGGGGCATGAATTATATACCGCAGGGCATATGATGGAAGCTGCTGTAGCATATTATGAGGCGACCGGAAAAGAAAAATTCCTGAATGTAGTGAGAAAACTGGCAGATCTTCTGGTTAAGACCTTCGGAGATGAAGATGGAAAATGTAAGGGATATCCGGGTCATCCTGAGGTCGAAGTAGGTCTTATAAAATTGTATAGAATTACCGGAGAAAAGAAATATTTAGAGCTTGCCAGATTTTTTGTAAATGCAAGAGGCGTAGGCGAAAACTATTTTCTTGAAGAGGAAAAGAAAGCGGATTTTGAGCGAATATTCCCGGATTTCAATGACTATGATCCGGCATATTCTCAATCGCATAAACCTGTGAGGGAGCAGAAAACAGCGGAAGGACATGCTGTAAGGGCTGTTTATCTCTACAGTGCAATGGCTGATCTGGCGGCTGAATATGGGGATGATGAGCTTACTGAATGCTGCATAAATCTGTGGGATAACATAGTTCACAAAAGAATGTATATAACAGGAAGCATTGGTTCCTCAGGCTTTCTGGAGCGATTCACCACGGATTATGATTTACCCAATGACTGTAATTATTCGGAATCCTGTGCATCTATAGGTCTTGCAATGTTCGGAAAAAGGATGGCAGAGCTCACACATGATGCAACATATTTTGATGATGTAGAGAGAGCGCTTTATAATACTGTTTTATCTGGTATTGCAATGGATGGTAAGGGATTTTTCTATGTTAATCCATTGGAAGTATGGCCGGATGCATGTATGGAACATACATCCAGAGCCCATGTAAAAAGCGAGAGGCAAAAGTGGTTTGGAGTAGCATGCTGTCCGCCCAATATAGCAAGAACCCTTGCTTCCCTGGGGCAGTATATATTTTGCAGCAGAGAGGATGGAATAGATATCAATCTTTTTATCTCCTCTGAAACAAAGGCAACAATATGCGATAAGCCTGTGATCATACGCATAGACAGCAGGATTCCATGGGAAGGAGATGTGAAGATTCAGATAGAATCAATTGATGAGAATGACGAATTAGCAGGGGAAATATATATTCGCGTGCCATATTATGCTGAAAACTGTGTTGTAGGCATGAAGGCTGATAATATGGATATAGATGGAGCTGAATATGAGATAAGTCATGGATATATTCCGCTAACTTTAAAGGGAAAAAGCTATACTGTTACTATGAAATTTGATATGAAGGCATCATTTGTTCATGCAAATCCGCTGGTACGTGCTGATAGCGGTAAAGTCGCAATCATGAAAGGACCTCTTGTATACTGTCTGGAGGAACAGGATAATTTTGAGAATCTTGCTTCTGTATTTATCAAATCTGATGCGGAAATTGGCGAAGAATTCGATACAAGTACATTTGGAGGAAGTGCTAAACTATCCTTCGATGGCTTCAAATTGAGTGAAGAAGGATGGGATAGCAGAACTCTATATGGGAAAAGGAGTCCTCATTTCGATAAAGTAAAACTGACTGCAATTCCTTATGCTTACTGGGGGAATCGGCAGCATAATCGTGAAATGATCGTATGGATTAAGGAAATTAACCATATTGTTTAATGATGCAGTTAGTTTACGGCGGGTCTTATGAAGATAAGACTCGTTATTTTTTTGAGCAGAGCATTTACGTTTCGATGAGTATATGGATTTTGTGCACTTTCACATTTGTAATTTTGGCGGAGTTTCAATAAAATGGGAGATAATATTAAAACGATTAAATTGTTATTGCTTGCAAAAATAAGAGGGAAAGTATGGAAAAAGAAACTATTAAGAAAGGCCTTATAATGGAAGGCGGTGCTATGCGTGGAATGTTTACCGCCGGAGTCACTGATGTTTTCATGGAAAACGGCATCGAGTTTGATGGGGCAGCTGGAATATCAGCAGGTGCGATTTTTGGATGTAACTATAAATCTCATCAGATAGGCCGAACAATCAGATACAACAAAAAGTATGGCAGGGATCCCAGATATTGCAGCATAAGATCGCTAATTAAAACCGGGGATTTGTATGGTGTTGAGTTCTGTTATCATACTGTACCGGAAAAACTGGATATTTTTGATCGTGAAACTTATGAAAACAGCCCAATGGAATTCCATGTGGGAGCGACGGATGTAGCAACCGGAAGAATCGCTTTTCACAATTGTCTTGATGGAAGAGCAAAAGACATAGAGTGGATGCGGGCTTCGGCATCCATGCCATTTGTATCAAGACCGGTGAAGATTGATGGGAGATTATATCTTGATGGTGGCATAACAGATCCTGTTCCTTTCAGACACATGGAGAAGCTTGGATATAACCGAAATGTAATTATATTGACACAGCCCAAAGGATATCAGAAGAAAAATCATCACAATTCTGCTTTGATAAAGATGCTTCTGAGAAAATACCCTAAAGTTGCTGAAGCTATGATTAGGCGCCCTAAGATTTACAATCATCAGATGGAAGAAATCATGGATAGGGAAAATAGTGGACAATGTCTTGTGATCCGTCCACCGGAACCGCTTGGAATCAGCCGTACAGAAAATGATCCATCAGAGCTTGAGTGGGTATATCAGGTAGGCCGCATAGAAGGTAAAAAGCGGCTTCAGGAGGTTATCGATTTTTTAAAGGGGTAAGCCTGGAGAAAACAGGTAATGAAGAATCAAAATAGTTTGTTTATAACGTTTTTATACATGAGTCCAATAAGATTTAAAGCCCAAAATGCAAAAATGATTATTTGCTTGATTGAGACTATTAATTTTATTTGGAATTTTCCGATATACATATAGCAATGGATTGCCGGACGTTGGTGGAATGATTCCGCCAGGGTCTGGCTTTTTGTTTGAGCAAGTCCACTTGTTTAAGTATGGAGGTGTTTCGATGTATATGAACAAAATAAAGGAACTAACAGGTCAGGGACATATTTATACCCATAGTCTGAAGCCAAGTGAAAATATGCGATCCAAATCTACATTTCTTGAAATGTTTAACAATGCTGCACAGGAATATGTGAAGGACAACAGACCCTGCGAGTATTTTGACCTGGCTGGCAAAGATGGAATAATTCAATGCAATAGGGCAACATTTGTCTGCAATAAAGAAAATAATACATTAGAACTGGGGGATTGCTCTAATGAAAGTAACTGCATTCGTGTGAAGCTATCAAAGGGTGGAAGTCTTCTTGTGAACAGGGAAAATGTTGATGAACTTCTGATGAGCATTGGTATGTTTTCATCTAAAGATCAGGGGCTCATCATGCAGGCTGTAATGAAGGATAAGATGGCTCAGGCTGCAAAAGATAAGCTTGAGAAAGGTGATGAAGCAGAAAAACTGATGGAAATGGTAAAATAATCGGTTTTTCATAAATAGTATGGCAGAGAGTTTAAACTGATATATATGTTGGCAGATTAAATCAGTAATAAGCTGTAATGTCTAATAGGCAAATGGCAAGAAAAAGTCGTTCCGGAATGTGTGTTAACCGGAACGACTTTTTGGATATATAGTTCATCGACAAATGATGAAAACGTAATAGGTTCAGGTTATGACTTAAAGAATTTCATTTCTTCGTTCAGATTATTAGCAATTTCTTTAAGTCCGTTAGCGGATCCTGCAAGATAATTGCTATAATAAGAGGGACAGCTGCTACAAGGAGCATTACACCAATAAGTTTTGTTTATATATTCCCGTGGGCTTAGGATAATGGGGCTGTTTATGACATGATTTTTTGAAAATAAGATAAATTAAATAAATATAAAATATATTATATTTAAGAAGGCGAATGAAATGATTAATGTATTTGGTACATTGGGACCAGCCTGTAATAGCAGAATAATTTTAAAGGATATGTTTGCATACGGTATGACCGGAATCAGAATCAATCTGTCACATGTCATGTTGTCAGATTGCATTGAGAGCATAGATAGGATTCATGATGCTGCAAAAGATATCGGGATTGTTCCGCTTATTCTCATTGATATGCAGGGGCCAGAGCTAAGAATAGGGAGATTTGAAGGCGAGATCAGCTTAGAAGAGGATGATCTGATACAACTTGGTAAAGAGGGAATACCGCTAAGTGATAAAGTAATTGCCGGTATGCAGGAAAATGATGAGATTCTGTTAGATGATGGAAAGATAATGGGGATAGTAACTTCAATATCAGAGGGCTGCGCCGAAATGAAGGTGCAGCGCGGCGGCAGACTTACTCAAAGAAAGAGCATACTGATAAAAGGAAAGGACATTATTCTTCCGGCCATTACCGATGATGACATGGAGAATTTAAAGATTGCCAAAGGGCTTGGGGTAACCGGAATAATGCAGCCTTTTGTAAGAAGCAGGACCGACCTTTTGCAGGTGAAGGATGCGCTTGAAACTTGTGGATGCAGTGACCTTAGGATTTATGGAAAGATAGAGAATAGACTGGGAATCCGGAATATTACAGATTTTATGGATTTATGTGATGAGATAATAATTGCCAGAGGTGATCTGGGTAACAGTATGCCTCTATGGGAGCTTCCTCGCGTACAAAAAGAGATTTCTAAGGTATGTAACGATAATAAAAAGCCTTTCATGGTAGTAACACAAATGCTTGCATCAATGGAAAAGAGTGCAGTTCCGACCAGGGCTGAAGTAAGTGATATTTATAATGCTGTTCTTGACGGAGCTGCATCTGTGATGGTAACGGGAGAGACTGCAATAGGGGTAAATCCTGTAGAAGTTATCAAATATCTGTATAATACTTCACAAGAAGCACTGCAATCAGTTAATTTAAGGAAGTATAAAGATTTGATGGACATTTGTTAGACAACGTATTTTATAATTTTTATAAGTTATGTTTATTAGGAGGGTAGATAGTTGAAAAAGTCAAAATTATTTCTTATGAATTTGGGGATTTGTATTCTCATAGCCGGGTGTACGCCACCTGCACAAAGTAGTTCAGAGAACCTGTTTGAGGCGAAGTCTGAGGAAAACGCTGCAAATTCAACAGATGAAACCACTGCAAATTCAACAGATGAAACCACTTCAAAAGAAACTGCCAGTGATAGTACGGAAGAGGGAGTAAGCAACGAAAAGGGTGCTCTTAACGATGTGGTTTCAGGGAATGGAAAAATAAGCCTTAAATACTATACCGATAACGTTATGGGTAAATCAGATGATGCCTATATAGATGAGTTATTAGGACTTATTCCTGCCGATGAGGAATACACAATATCTGAATTGGTGGAGAAGTTAAATGAGATTGTACATGATGAGAATAATTATTTTTCTGAAGGAGATGTGACAGCTACTGAGTTTGCGTACCTTGATTGCGGTGCAGATAATGTACCTGAACTTGCCCTTAGATTTGTCGGACCATTTGTCGAACCTGAGAGTGAGGTTACTTTGATATTCAAGGAAATGGATGGAAAAGCTCAGCTCATATACGGGTTTGTTATATGGTCGCGAAGTTTTACCGAAATAAACAACAATGGAGTTATATCCGGTGATGGCAGCAATGGAGCTTCTAACCACTGTTCACATATGTCATACATTGATTCTGACGGAGTATGCAAATTTGGATATTACGAGGAGCAGGAGCTTGATTTTGACAGTTTTGCTGATTTTAAGAACCATGATGACTATGATATATCATCTCTTAACGGAACGATAGGCACGTATTCCTTAAGACTTGAGCAATCTCAGGATGTAAACACTGACTTTGATTATTATACTTACGAAGTATTTGATAAAGATTCTTATGAAAAGATGGATGTTCAGGATCTCTATACGGACAGTGAATATAAGAAAATCATGGATTGCTTCAAGGATTATAATATTGTTTCCATGGATGAATATGAGCAAGCAAAAGAAGACAAGCTCAAATCAATAGGGATTACTGATGATATAAAAAATGCGATGGGTCCCTCTTTTGAAAATATAGATTCGACTGATGCCGATACTAAATCAAAGGATACTGAGAATGAAGCACAGAAAAAAAATGAGCCAGCTCAAATTGTTGATGATGGAACAGTGCAAAGTGAAATTGCAATGACTGAAGCAAAGCATCAGGAATATGAGAATCTTGATTGGGGCGCAATGCCTCAGGTTGAGCTTAATATCACTACAGGTGAGATGTATGATCTATGGGATAAGGAGCTTAATTCTATATGGAACAACCTTATGGAGGAAGTAGCTCCTGAGAAGAAGGAAGAGCTTCTTTCAGATCAAAGAGCCTGGATAAATAGAAAAGAGGCGGCGGTTAAAGCGGCCGGAAAAGAAGCAGAAGGAGGAAGCCTTCAGCCTCAACTCGAAAACGGAATGGCCTGGTCATATACTAGAAAGCGAGTTTATTATCTGGCGTCTGTTCTTGCTAATGTAAGAGGTGAGGATTTTGTAATTCCTTCAGAAGTTGAAGAAAGCTATAAGGATGTAGATACAGAAGATAAAGCCGTTAAGGTATCTGATAATGAAGCTGAAAATACAGAGAATAAAATTTCAGAGGATCAGGCATATAATGCTGTAATAAACTACTGTAAATCAAATAATCCGAATTTTACAACTGAACCTAACAAGGAAGGATACACGGAGTACTGGGATGTTTCAACAAACGAAGAAGGAGAGATAGTTGTACTGTATCGCTCGTATACAGCAGCTCAGACCCGTTATTATGTCAATCCAACTACCGGGGATACATATGTCACAGAGTTAGTACCGGGAATAATTGATGAGGAGCAGATGACCGGAGAAAAGTTTAATGCCAGGGATTATCTTACTGATTAACTGTTTGGATTTTTGTATTTAACGGGGAAATAAGATTTTCCTAATAGATTCTAAAAGGTTTGAAATTAAGTAAAAGAGAGGCTGTAAATCTGCAGCCTCTCTTTCTGTAACAGTATTCAATTATTTTTCATAAGATCTTCAATTTTGTGGAAAGCAGGTTTGGGAGAGTAGTCACTATAGAAGATTCGGGTATTTGTAGTGTCTCCCTCTCTGTAATGGTCAATAAGACCAAATAGTGTAACACTTGTGATATTGGCAGGTCCGCCATTTTCATCATCAAGTGATAAAAGAAGTGAGAACACATCACCGTATCTTTTACCCTGTTTCTCAAACTGTTCATCTGTTTCTTCATCGACCCCGATAGAAAGTTCAGTGATGTGAATTTCAAGTCCAAGTTCGGCAAACTTTCGTATAGCAGTTTCAATCATCTGATCAGAAGGGTAATCAATTCCCCAATAGCCCTGCATTCCAATGCCATCAATAAGACCTTTTTCCTTAAGTGATTCACAAAGTGTATAAATGGCATTTGTTTTAACCGGCTGATAGGTATTGTAGTCATTGTAAAAGAGCTTAACGTCACTGTCGGCATATTTTCTGGCATAGGTAAAAGCTGCCTCCACATAATCAGGACCTATGGTATCATACCAGGGATTTGGATCCTCACCGCATTTGGTTCTGCACATGAAATCACTATCAGGGTCATAGCTGTCAGGTTCAACAGCCTCGTTTACAACATCCCAGCAATAGATTACGCCCGGATATTCCTCCTGAACATGGGTTATGAGCTGCTTGATATAGCTCTCCATGCGCATGAGCATGGTATCCTTATCTACATATTCGCCATCGTCTGTGTAACCTTCTCTGAAGAACCATCCAGGTGTCTGAGTGTGCCATACAAGCGTGTGGCCGCGCATCTTCATACCATTTTCTTTGCACCATTCAAGAGTAGGATCAATTGAACCAAAGAAAAGAGCAGGAGTTCCATCACCTGTTTTCAGGCTCTCAATGGATCCTTGCTGATCAAGTATGTAGCCGCTTTTCATAAGGTTCGTCATAGTGCAGCTATTAAAATGTTTTTTAGACAGTTCCATGTATTCCGGAAGATTAAGAGTCTGATTTTCCAGAGTACTTCCATTAATGCCGACACCAAGCATGAAATTATCTGCATATAAATCCTTCAGTGAAGCCGCATTTAATGAATCTTCAATTGTTTCTTTCGTTTGTTCATCCGAGGACTCATCATTTTCAGACGAACCATTATTATCTGAAGCATCGTTGTCATCTGATGCATCAATAGCCTCTTCGATGTCATCTGCTACATCGTTGTTTGCCGCATCGCTTTCTGCTTCAGAACTACCCGGAACTCCGGTATTCTCTATAGTAGATGCTGATTGAGCCGATGCGGATGAGCTACTTTCAGCGCTTGCAGCATTTGTATTGCTGTTTCCGCAACCGGCTAAAAGCCCCATAGTTAAAGCCAGTGCTATCAAGGTTTTCTTTCTCATGATCATGAAAATATACCTCCCCTTTATGATTTTCTCCATTCTGTTGATAGTATAGACGTTATATAAAGACCAATCTAATCATTATTTGTGATTCACATATATAATGTTGCTAAATCACAACAGGAATCATGGGAAATTACTCATGATATAAAGGTGACATCAGACTGTTAATATCGATATAATAGATATATCTGCCGCTAACTATAGAGCCTTGGGCGATATTACTGGTGGGTGGCAATTATAAAAAAGGACACGATAGTATAAATGAAAAAGTCAGATATTAAATATAAGCTGGCAGAAGCTATGAAAATATGCATGAAAACCACTACTGTGGAAAATATCACAGTTAAACAGATTGTGGAGGAATGTGGAGTTTCAAGACAGAGCTTTTACCGTAATTTCATAGATAAATACGATTTGATTAACTGGTATTTTGATCGCCTGCTGGAGCAATCCTTCAAGGAGATGGGAAGTGGAGAGACCATTCGTGAAGGGCTGATTAAAAAGTTTGAATATATCAAGCAGGAGAGACTGTTTTTCACAGCGGGTTTTAAAGGTGATGATCAGAATAATCTAAAAGAGCATGACTTCATAATGATATATGAATTTTATTGTGATCTGATCCGTAAAAAGACTGGCGAAAATCTTGATAAGCATACAAGAAAGCTTCTAGAAATGTATTGCCAGTCATCAATTTATATGACAGTTCAATGGCTCATGAAAGGTATGAAGGAAAAAGAAGAGGAACTGGCGGATTTAATGATAGATGCCATGCCGGGGGCGTTACACACGTTGTTTAAGAGTATAGGATTAGTTGAATAGTCCGCTAAAACTGTGGCTTTGGGAAATTTTGATTAATGTTACACATGTATCTATTTGTAACTTATATTTGTAGTTGGCCTGATGATAGAATATTAAATATGGGGTGTGTTAACGAATTAACACATAAATGATTTAGCAAAAAGGAGTGAATAATAATGGCTAACAGAATTTCTCTTAATCCAACATCCTATCATGGTGCTGGTGCAATCCAGGAAGTAGTTAATGAGATCAATGCACATGGTTTCAAGAAGGCATTTGTAGCTTCTGACCCGGATCTCATCAAGTTTGGGGTTACAGGCAAGGTTACAGAATTACTTGATAAGGCTAATATTCCTTACGAGATTTATTCAGATATTAAACCCAATCCTACTATTGAAAATGTAAAGAATGGTGTTGAGGCTTTCAAGAAGTCAGATGCTGATTGCATCGTAGCAATCGGTGGTGGATCTTCTATGGATACATCCAAGGCAATAGGTATCATCATAACCAATCCTGAGTTTGCTGATGTTCGTTCCCTTGAAGGTGTTGCAGATACAAAGAATCCCTGCGTGCCTATTATTGCGGTTCCTACTACAGCAGGTACAGCAGCTGAGGTTACTATCAATTACGTAATCACTGATGTTGAAAAGGAGAGAAAGTTCGTATGCGTTGATACACACGATATGCCTATAGTTGCAGTTGTTGATCCTGAGATGATGGCTTCAATGCCCAAGGGCCTTACTGCAGCAACTGGTATGGATGCGCTTACTCATGCAATTGAAGGTTATACAACTAAGGCTGCATGGGAGATGACAGATATGTTCCATCTCGAAGCTATCCGTCTTATTTCAAAGAATCTGCGTGATGCAGTAGAGAATAAGAAGGAAGGACGTGAGGGCATGGCTCTTGGTCAGTACATTGCCGGGATGGGATTCTCAAATGTAGGTCTTGGAATTGACCATGCTATGGCTCATACACTTTCAGCTCATTATGATACTCCTCACGGAGTTGCATGTGCTATGTTCCTTCCTATTTCCATGGAATTCAACCGTGAATACACAGGTGAGAGATTACGTGAAGTTGCAAGAGCTATGGGCGTAGAAGGTGTGGATAATATGTCACAGGAAGAATACCGTGATGCTGCTATAGCAGCAGTTAAGAAGCTTTCTGAGGATGTAGGTATTCCGAAGACTCTTGATAAGATCAAGGAAGAGGATTTGGATCAGCTTGCTACGGATGCTCTTAATGACGCATGCTATCCCGGAAATCCCCGTGAAGCTACAAAAGAACAGGTTATCGAAATGTTCAGAATGCTTATGGCATAATCGAAAATTATTTTGAAATTATTAAAGGTGTCAGGATTATAATATCCTGGCATCTTTTTTTGAACAAAGGTTTCATGAGCTTACCATACAAGTCCCGGGTATTTTCCGGGGTGGCCGGGATTGCTATAATGGTATTCTGGACCAATTCAGAATAATTATAAATACGAAATAAAGGTGTAAAAATGCGAATATATTATCATCTGCCGGGACTATTTGAATTTTATGAGCTTTATAGGATTTTTCTTAAGCTCTTTCGTGAACATAGGGAATATTTCTACGATTGGTGCGATATAGGATCAATATATGGAGCACCGGATGACTGCCTCTGGGGAGGCGGCAGAGTAGGATATGGTGATGAAAAGCCTGAGAATGTTGCAGCACTGATGAAGGAATACAATATATCTGCAAGGCTTACCTTCAGCAATTCTCTTCTTCGGGAAGATCATTTATCTGATAAAAAGTGTAACCTGTTATGCGAATTATTTGAAAATTCCGGTGAAACTGAGAATGGAATAATTATTTGTTCAGATATACTGATGGAATATATTAAAGAAAAATATCCAGAATTGTACTTTGTTTCATCAACAACGAAGGTTCTCACGGATTTTGATGAATTTGAAAAAGAATTAAATCGTGAGGATTTCAGGTTTGTTGTGCCGGATTTCAGACTCAATAAAAAGTATGACAGATTGCAGGGTTTAAATGAAATACAAAAGCATAAGGTGGAATTTCTATGCAATGAATGTTGTCCATATGGATGCACTGAAAGAAAAAAATGCTATGAAAATGTCAGCAGAAAAAGTCTTGGGGAAGATTGCGAAGATCATATCTGTAAGGCACCCGGTGCCCAAAATGGTTATAGATTTTCAGAGGCCATGAAAAATCCGGGTTTCATAGGAGTAGATGATATAAAAAACATCTATGCTCCTATGGGATTTGATAACTTTAAAATAGAAGGACGAAGCCTCGGAAGTGCCATGGTTTTAGAGTTTTTGCTCTACTATATGACAAAACCGGAATACGTCCTGTCTGTCAGGGAAGAAATATATCTGGACAGTATGCTGGATCTGTTTTAATAGAAGAATCAGGTTTGTATATGAGATTATATAAGCCCTGCAAATACTGTTGCGAATATTACAGTAAGAATACCGGCAACGGCGATTGACAGTGAGCTCATGGCACCTTCAATTTCTCCGATTTCCATTGCCTTTGCAGTTCCAATCGCATGTGCTGCAGTTCCAAGTGCGAGACCTTTTGAAATTGGCTCATGGATTCTGAATATTTTGCAAATAAACTCTCCCAAAATATTTCCAAGAACTCCGGTGATAACGATGACCGCAACAGTGATAGTCACATATCCGCCCAGCTCTTCTGATACACCCATTCCTATGGCTGTTGTGATGGACTTGGGAAGAAGTGTAACGTAGCTTTTATGGGAAAGTCCCATGAGCTTTGCTAAAACAAATACAGTGACAAGGCTTGTAAGGACGCCGGATGTGATGCCCAAAATGACAGCCTTAGCGTTATTTTTAAGAAGTTCCCATTCCTCATACAAGGGGATGGCGAGGCATACCGTGGCAGGGGTAAGAAGCCAGCTTAGATACTTTGCTCCCTCGTTATATGTGTCGTAGTCAATTCCACATGTAAATAAAAACAGAATAGTTACTATTATTGATATAAGTAAAGGATTGAAAAATCCGAACCCAAATTTCTTTTTTAACCATACACCTAATCCGTAGGAAGCAAGGCTGATCGTAACACCAGCATAGGCGCTGTTTTGCATAAATTCTGTCATTACGCTGCCTCCTTCAGATCTTTATGATCATTCTGATCCTTATGGATAATAATCTGTGAAACAGATCCGGTTGCAGCCATTACTGTAAAGATTGTGATAACAGTAATAATTGATACAGGAACAAGAACAGGCTGGAGTACGTTCCATGATGACATCAGCCCTACACCGGCGGGGATGAACATGACCGGCATTATTTCGATGAGGAATTTTCCGGTCTCCTTAACCTGATCCAGTTTGATTATTCCAGTGAGGAGTAAAACAAACATAAGAACCATTCCATAGATGCTTGAAGGTATCGGAAGTGGAAGGATTGCTTTAAGAATTTCTCCCACTAGGGAAACTAAAAGGATTAATAAAAACTGCTTTAAGTACTTCATTGATTTTTACCTCTATTTAGAAAAATATCCCACACATTATACAAGAATAGAATTAAGAATCAAGTCGGTAATATTTAAACGTGCTCAATCTATTTTTATAGAGGATTTTTTGAATATTAATTACTGAAACTACTATGTATTTAGTCAATTATTTGACTAATTTTGCATCTGCAAGTGTGCAGTAGGTTGTTCCATTCTCTTCGTAGGTCTTAAAGGTTCCAATGACTGTTACAAAATCCTCGGTATCCGCCGGATAATTACCATCGGACAACTGGAATTCGATGCCTTGGGCGCAGCAGGCTGTTGCATCCTGGATTATGCATGCGTAATAATCATTTCCGCTGTTATCATCATGATAATGATCATAAAGACCGTCCATTTTAATGGTTTTTCCAATATAGTTCTCAGGATAATACATCATTTGATAAACTTCAGAGTAGACCATAGTTGCAGATAATACTGTAATATCAACATCCACTGAAGGATCCGGCTTGAGTTCAACTGATTCTGTGTTATCTTCGTTAGTCGCATTTGTATTATTTTCATTTTCAGATTCTTCATTGGTTGAAGCGGCAGTGCTCTGACTTGTCTTCTCCTCTAAAACCTGCTTCACAGAAGGGGCTGATTGAACAGCGACTGATTTTGAGATTAGTGATTTATCAGCGTTGCTTTTGCAGGCAGATATCGGTATTAACATAAGAAGAATCAGACATGGTAATAGTAATATTTTTTTCATGTTCTTACGCCTCCTAAAAATCCGCTGATCAGATAACAAACAGCGAATGCAACGACCTGTGTTGCCACAATTGTTGATCCCACAGGAGTTCCTGCAAGGATAGAGACAAGGATTCCTGCCACAGCACATATGACAGAGATGAATGCTGAAAAAATCGTAACCTTTTTAAAGCTTCCAAATAATCTCATGGCTGTAAGAGCCGGAAAAATGATAAGCGCTGATATAAGAAGAGAACCTACCAGATTCATGGCAAGGACAATTATTATGGCAATAACAGTTGCAATAAGCAGGTTGTATGCATTTACATTTGTTCCGATAGCTCTTGAGAAGTTTTCATCAAAGGTTATGGCAAAAAGCTTGTTATAGAATAGAATAAAAAGTATCACTACCAGCGCAGATAGTACTATGCTGAGCCACATCTCAAACCTGGTAAGTGTCAGGATTGAGGTTGAGCCAAAAAGTGTTGAGCACACATCTCCTGAGAGATTACTGGAGGTGCCGAATATGTTCATCAAAAGATAACCAAAGGCAAGGGCACCAACAGAAATCATAGCTATTGCTGCATCACCTTTGATTTTGGTATTTTGTCCTGTTCTAAGAAGGAGGATGGCGCTGATAATTGTAATAGGCAATACCAGCACCATCTTGTTTGTAAGATTAAAAACACTTGCTATTGCAATTGCTCCGAAAGCTACATGTGAAAGGCCATCCCCTATGAAGGAAAATCTTTTGAGAACTAATGTTACTCCTAACAAAGAAGAGCATAATGCCACAAGAGTTCCGACAATAAGGGCATATCTTACGAAAGGATATTGCATGTATTCAAATAATATTTTCATTTAAAGGGTCTCCTTTGAAAGCTGTAAGTATTCCTCTTTTGTGCCGAAAAAGAGATCATCTCCTACAAAAAGAATATGACTGGCGTATTCCAGGGCGGCATGAATATCATGAGATATCATAATGATGCTCATGCCGCTATGATTCAGATTATTTATAAGAGAATACATCTCTTTTGTTACTATAGGATCAAGTCCGGCAACAGGTTCATCGAGAAGCAATACCTTTTTGGCTGCGCATAATGCTCTGGAAAGAAGTACTCGTTGCTGCTGTCCGCCTGAAAGATCTCTATAGCATCTTTTGGCAAGGTCTGTTATGCCCATTTTCTCCATGTTTTCCTTTGCAAGCTGTTTTTGCTTTGCGCTGTAAAAAGGGTTAAAACCAGTCTTTGACTGGCATCCTGAGAGAACTATCTCTTCCACTGATGCAGGAAAATCTTTTTGTACCACTGTCTGCTGGGGAAGATATCCTATTTCATTTTTCTTAAGGCCATCGCCGAATAATACTTCTCCATCAAGTGGATTGGATAATCCAAGTATGGTTTTCATAAGAGTTGTTTTGCCGGATCCGTTTTCACCAATGATACAAAGATAGTTTCCTTCATTCACGGTAAAATTAATCCCGCTTATAATTGCCTGGGAATCATATCCGAGAACCAGGTCTTTCACAGTAAGTAGAGCCATTACAAAATCCTTTTAAAAACTACTTTTATTAACGCAAATGCACGAGTCGGGTGGACATGATTGTATTTTCACCTGGCTATGCACGGGGAGTTACTTTTGTGTTGTTAACGATTTGAGGACAGAGCTTCTTTTAGAACCTCCAGATTATTTTCCATGATAGACAGGTAAGAGGCTCCGTTTTCAACATCTTTTGCTGTCGTGCTTTGCATTGAATCCAATGTCAGAATCTGTTGATCTTTTGTGGCAGTATTTTGGACAATGGTTTCAGCAATTTTATGGCCTGCACCCTCAATAGTCAGCACAGAGGAGAGTCCCAGTTCGTCTACCTTTCCGGCAAGAAAAGCGATTGTTTCAAAGCTTGCCTCAGTTTCTGCAGAGCATCCGACAAAAGCAGCATAGTAATCAAGGCCATAGTCATCAGTCATGTATCTGAAGGGGAAGCGGTCTCCAAAAAGAACGGTTTTCGTAGCAGCAGAGGAAACAGCATCCGCATATTTTGAGTCGAGATTGTCAAGTTTTTTTGAATAATCATCGGTATTGGCACGATAATATGATGCGTTTTCCGGATCTATGGTTTCCAAAGCACCTTCGATACTTTCGCAAATGGCCTTGGCATTTTTCAGAGAAAGCCATACATGTTCGTCATATTCAGGACCTTCTTCTTCACCTTCAGCTTCTTCGCTTTCTTCTTCCTCGGCTTCCATACCTTCCACCAATTCCTCTTCTTTAATGGAGCTGCCAAGAGTATCAAGCAGATTTATTACGATCATATCTTCATTGAGACTTTCCTTAAGTGCATCCTCAACCCACTCATCGGACTCGCCGCCAACATATATAAATAAGTCGCAATCGGCTATATTGGCTATATCCATGGCTGTGGGCTGATAGCTGTGAAGGTCAACTCCGTTATCAAGAAGCATATATACCTCAGCGTCATCTTTTTTGTCACCAAGAATGGCGTTGACCCAGTCATACTCAGGGAAAATAGTGGTCACAATTTTTGCTTTTTTATCTGAAGATTCTATATTTTCAGATGTCACGGTGTTTTTGGTTTCAGAAGCTGCAGCGTCAATATTCTTAGAACCGCAGGCAGTAAAAGTAAGCAATATCGATGATATTGCAATAACAGATATTATTCTTTTCATTTAATAAATCCTCCCGATATGGTTAGTGATTAAAAAAGTGCATAAAGATTCCGCCAAAGGGCAGAAATTCCCTGCAGTTTTAATTATTTAATCGCACCATTTCGGAGACAGGAGTGGAATAAATACGATGGTTGCCGATCTCAGAAATCACGGCAACAGGAAGTGTTATGACAATCAAAGCTACAGCCAGAGCGATTATGCCATCGCCTAACTGATTGAGATTGTTTTCACACTGATGAAGTATTGCACAGACAGGACACTCATCGCCTGTACAATCATGAAGCGACTCAGTCGCCACAAAGATAGCAGAAAAAAGCACAACAAAAACCATTGTCATACCCAGTATGGCAACGAGGAAATTAACAATGAAATTATGTTTTCCACTAATTGTTTGCATGCAGTGCTTTCCCTTTCAAAATTGCGACCATTATATAGCGAGTAGTTTGTAAATGTCAATTATTAAAGTTATTTATTGTTACAATAATTTCATGATTTCTTGAACGCAATAAGGAGAAAGCGTTCAAGAATCATGCCTTCGGCAGGATACGTCCCTCGCTTTGCGAGGACCTGGTTCAATATGAGAATCGAATTTCTGAAGAAATTCAATTTTCTATACGTAATTGTAGGCAAAATGCGGCTCTTTTCTGTATAATAATTGAATGAAAAAGGTTTTGAAAAAATTTCTGAATGTAACATTTATAGGAGGAACCATCATGACGAAGTCATGATTCGGAATGGTTCCGACCGATAGGGCAGGATTACGAAGTAATCGTGCCAATACACAACGAGGAGGAACCATCATGACGAAGTCATGATTCGGAATGGTTCCGACCGATAGGGCAGGATTACGAAGTAATCGTGCCAATACACAAAGAGGAGGAATGGCATGAATTACATTTATGAAATGCCGGCAGAAATGTTGGCAGAGACTAACAAAAGGGGACATGTCGAACCGATAGAATATGATTCACAGACTTATGATAAGGATGAGAGACCACTTCGTAAAACGGCGCTGGTATATCTTCCTTACGGATATGATAAATCTGCGAAATATAATGTTTTATATCTTCTTCATGGGGGTGGATGCAATCACAATTATTGGTTCAAGGATTTTCCTGATACAGTAACTATCCTGGATAATATGATTGAGAAAAAGATTTGTGATCCATGCATTATAGTTACTCCGACTTTTTATCATGACGAAGAGGATCAGCATGTTCATGATGAGTCAAGATGTGAGAACTTTATGCATGAACTGAAAAATGACCTTATTCCGGCTATAGAGAGCAAATATGCATGCTATACAGACGGTGACGTATCTGAAGACAATCTTATAAAAACCAGAAACCATCGCGCTTTCGCAGGACTTTCTCTTGGCTCTATGACAACATATCGCGCGGCATTTTATAACAACTTTAATCTTTTTGCATGGTATGGACCGTTTTCAGGTTGTTGCGGACCCTTCGGAGATCATGATATAGAAGTTGAAAGAATCTGCAATACATTAAAGGATGGAAAATCCAAGGGATATGAACTTGGATTTATGTTCTGCTGCAATGGGGATAAGGACATTGCATTCGAAGAACACAAGGATATAATGGAAAAAGCTGTTAGCAAGACAGATCTTCTTGTTCCGGGAAAGAACTATGATTTTTATATAATTCCCGGAGGTGTCCACGACATAAAAGCGTGGCAGTTGCATCTGTATCATGCTTTACAGATTTTTTTCAAGGAATGATTTTTAGTTATTCGGAGGACTGACATTTAATATGAATGTCTTTGACATTATCGGACCTGTTATGATAGGTCCTTCAAGTTCTCATACAGCGGGAGCTGTGAGACTTGGCAGGGTTGTTAATAAATTAATGGATGGCAATATTCCAAAGGAAGTGGAGATTACACTTTCCGGGTCTTTTGCCCAGACTTACATGGGACATGGGACTGACAGGGCACTTCTTGCAGGAATTATGGGTTATCACAGCTATTCTCCGGAGATAAGAGATGCTTTGAAGATAGCAAGCGATAGAGGCATTAATTACAGCTTTAAAAAAGAGAACATAAAAGGCGCACATCCAAATACAGCTGTTATTCATTATGAGCTTAATGATGGAACTATAGGTTTCATGCAGGGAGCCAGTGTAGGTGGCGGGAATATACTTGTTAATCAGATAAACGGAATGAACGTCGATTTTAACGGGGATAATAATACTATTCTCGTGATGCATGAGGACAAACCCGGTGTAATAGCAAGTGTTACGAATGTGATGCACTGGAAGTATGCAGAGCTGAATATTTCAAATTTTCATCTGTCAAGGGAAGAAAAGGGCGGAAATGCGATCATGACAATAGAAATAGATTCGCTTCCTCCGGAGACCCTTATAGAAGATATCAGAGAGCTGGAGAATGTTTCAAACGCTCTTCTTATCAGAAGACTTTAATATATTTTGGAGAAAAAATGCTTAAATACGATTCAATCGCTGAGCTTATACAGGCAGCGGAGGCAGAGAATAAAAAGATCAGTGAGATAGTTCTTAAGGACCATGCCATCAGCATGGAAAAAAGTGAAACAGAGTTATATGAAAAAATGGAAATGGATTTTTTCATAATGAGCGATGCTGTAAAAGAAGGGCAGAAAAAGGACCAGAGATCCATGTCCGGGCTTACCGGTGGTGAAGGCTATAAGATGAAAGAGTACGCGGACAAAAGAGAGAGTCTCTGCGGACCCTTCATGTCAAGAGCTATCTCCAGAGCACTGGCTGTTGCAGGGTGTAACGCTTCAATGGGTAAGATAGTGGCTGCGCCAACTGCAGGAAGTTGTGGTATATTACCGGGATGCCTTGTGTCTTTATATGAGGACAGGGGCTTTGATTTGAAGGATATAATAATGTCTATGTTTACGGCAGGAGCCTTCGGACTTGTTATAGCACAAAGGGCGAGTATAGCCGGTGCGCAGGGCGGTTGCCAGGCCGAATGCGGAAGTGCGGCAGGTATGGCAGCTGCGTCACTTGTAGAGGTAATGGGAGGAACTCCCGCTATGTGCGGACATGCCTGCGCTATGGCGCTGACAAGCCAGATGGGACTTGTGTGTGATCCTGTTGCAGGACTCGTGGAAATTCCTTGTATCAAGAGGAATGCGTCAGGACTTATGATTGCGTTTTCCAGTGCAGATATGGCTCTTTCAGGGATTAAAGCTAAAATTCCTGTTGATGAGTGCATAGATGCCATGCGTGAAGTCGGGGATGCGCTTCCAAGTTCCCTCAAGGAGACTGCAGGAGGCGGACTTGCAACTACGCCCACAGGCTTAAAGCTCAAAAAGAAAGTATTGAGGGTGTGAGACTGGGGGTATTATGGCATTTCTTTTAATTTTTATTATTTATCTTTCATTTATATCGCTTGGATTACCGGATTCACTTCTTGGAAGTACCTGGCCAAGCATGTATTCTGACCTGGGATCTACAATTACAGGTGCAGGAACTCTGGCAATGCTAATAAGCGGATGTACTATCATATCAAGTCTTATGGCAGATAAGGTGATTCACAAATTCGGAACGGCAAAGGTGACAGCTTTTTCTGTTGCCATGACTGCTATTGCGCTGTTTGGATTTTCAACGTGCACAAGTTATCTTATGATGGCAGCATGGTGTATCCCCTACGGATTGGGAGCAGGCGCAGTTGATTCGGCTCTTAATAATTATGTGGCGCTTCATTACAGTTCAAGGCATATGTCCTGGCTTCATTGTATGTGGGGAGTTGGTGCATCAGTCGGACCGTGGATAATGTCATTATGTCTTACAAACGGACTCAGATGGCCCAGCGGATACAGAACAATCAGCCTTTTGCAGGTGATACTGACTGTTATTCTTATTATATCGATTCCCATGTGGAAAACAGAATCCCATGCGGAAAGTGATGAGGAAAAACGAAATGTTCTAAGTTTGCGAAAAGCCATCGCGCTGCCGGGAGCAAAAACAATACTTGTGGCCTTTTTCTGTTATTGCTCTCTGGAAATGGCAACCGGTCTGTGGGCTCCCAGCTGGCTCGTTACGGAGAAAGGCATAAGCGCCACAGAAGCAGCCGGACTTGGAGCGCTTTTTTATCTTGGTATTACCATCGGAAGGGCTATAAGCGGATTTATATCCAACAGAATGGGTGATCAGAACATGATAAGGATTGGCGAATTTATCATTGTCATAGGTGTAATAATCCTTATGTTTTCAAACAATCTCACCGCGTCCAAGTTTTCTCTGGTATTAGTTGGACTTGGTTGTGCACCGGTTTATCCGAGTATAATTCACTCGACACCTGACAGATTCGGCAAAGAAAATTCTCAGTCACTGGTTGGCATTCAAATGGCTGCAGCTTATATGGGCTCGACCTTTGCGCCTAAGATCTTTGGGCTTATCAGTGATTACATTGGTATGTTCATGTATCCATTCTATCTGTGTACCTTTGTGGTATTGATGATACTTATGACTGAAAGAGGAAGTAAGCATATTAGTTAATTGGTGAATTTCCATTTTTCTTAGGAAAACGGAAAGCGTATCGGACTAAACGAGGGGCGTGTCCTGTTATATATTTTATTTGGGTAGTGTAAAGTAAGTTATGAAAATTGTGAACTGTCCTAAGGGATCCACCGCAAGCGGTACCCATTAGGACCATGAAAGAAGGAAAGCAAAATGAAAAAAGAAAATCTGACAAAATACACGGACTTTATTGTTGATGAAACAACCAGGCTTCTGAATATCGATTCTCCCACGGGCTACACTGAGGAAGCGGCTGCATGGGTTAAGAAGGAATTTGAGGCGCTTGGATATGAAGCGGTTCTTACAAATAAGGGCGGCGTAGTTGTAAACCTTACCGGAAAGGATAAAGATAACGGCTTATTATTAGAGGCTCATACCGATACTCTTGGAGGAATGGTTGCAACAATTAAGGATAACGGAAGACTTCAGCTTACCAATTTGGGCGGAATGAATCCCAACAATGCAGAAACAGAAAATGTAAGAGTCGTTACTAAATTTGACGGAATATATGAAGGAACGTTCCAGTTAAACAATGCTTCAATCCATGTAAATGGTGAATACAACGACACAAAAAGAACATGGGAAAACTGCGAAGTAGTACTTGATGAGGATGTTAAATCAAAGGAAGATACCGAAAAGCTTGGAATATCAGTGGGAGATATAGTCTGCTTTGAACCGAATGTAAGAGTTACCAAAAGCGGTTATATCAAGTCAAGATTTTTGGATGATAAGCTTAGTGTAGGTATATTACTTGGGCTTGCAAAGTATATAAAGGATAAGAAATTAACTCCTAAAAGAGCATTATATGCACATATCACCGTTTTTGAGGAAGTTGGACACGGCGGTTGCGGCAATGTTCCGGAGGGATGTACAGAAGCAATATCAGTGGATATGGGCTGTGTTGGAGACGGACTTACCTGTACTGAAAAGCAGGTTTCCATCTGCGCAAAGGACAGCGGCGGCCCTTACAGCTATCCTGTGGTTCAGGGGCTTGTTCAGGCAGCAAGAGACAGTGGGGCTGATTATGCTATAGATATTTATCCGCATTACGGAAGTGATGTTGAGGCAACACTTTCCGCAGGAAGTGATCTTAAGCATGGTCTTATAGGTGCAGGAGTATATGCTTCTCACGGATATGAAAGAAGTCATAGAGACGGTGCTGAGAATGTGCTCAGACTCCTGATTCAATACGCAATATAATGATGATAGCTTTGCATACTAAGAAGCTGGCAACTTGTAACGGGTTGTCAGTTTTTTTCATGTTTAAATAGAGCTTCTTTGGAAAACGCTGATATATGAATTTAATATAGTGATTAAGCAAAGTATATCAATAATATAGGAGAAAAATTAATCACACAACATCTAGCGAATGAATGTTCGGGATATGTATAAATGAAGATGCCATAAGCCCAACTGCAAAAAGGGATTTGAGATTTAATGTCCAATAAAATGTACATAACAATATCTAGTGGTTGCATTTTAGAACAAACGTTCTTATAATGTAAAGCACAAAGAACATATGTTTGCAAACAGATTTTGACTGCCAGTCCTTTAGATATGAGATAGAAAGTGGTGATTATGTGGAAGAGAGGATTATACTTCATTCGGACTGCAATTGTTTCTACGCTGCCGTGGAAATGCTGCATAATCCCGGGTTGAGGGACGTTCCTATGGCAGTTGGAGGAGATCCGGAAGCAAGACATGGGATTGTCCTTACGGCAAACTATATAGCAAAAAGGCGCGGAGTCAAAACCGGAATGGCGCTTTGGCAGGCAAGGGAAGCCTGCAGGGATGTTGTCTTTGTCTCTCCGCATTACGACGAGTATATCAGGTTTTCAAGAAAAGCCAGAAAAATATACAGTGATTACACAGATCTTGTGGAGCCATATGGTCTTGATGAATCATGGATTGACATTACTGATGCGGCAAAAATGCTAAAGACTTCTGATGGAATGTCCATCGCAAGAGAAATCTCAGACAGGATAAAGGCAGAGCTTGGAATCACAGTTTCAATCGGAGTTTCATGGAACAAGATCTTTTCCAAGTTCGGATCTGACTATAAAAAGCCTGATGCAATCACCCCGATAACAAGGGACAACTACAGAGACATCCTTTGGAAAAGTCCTGCATCCGATCTTCTGTATGTAGGAAGACGGACAAGTCTTAAGCTGAGAAAATACGGGATTCTTACTATTGGTGATCTTGCGCAGGCAGATCCGGAATTTCTTCATGATATTTTTGGAAAAATAGGATATGTGTTGTCTGCATTTGCAAGAGGCGAAGACCATACGCCTGTTTCAGCAATAGGAGATTATGCACCGATAAAAAGTATCGGTAACAGTACTACAACGCCAAGAGACCTTGTTAGTGATGACGATGTGAGGATGGTTTTATATCTTCTTTCAGAGAGTGTGGCAGCAAGGCTCAGGGAGAACCATTTCATAGGTGATGTCATAGGAATAAGCATCAGGGATAATGGACTTTACAGTTTCACAAGGCAGCACAGAGTAAAAATACCTACTAACATTTCAGAGGAAATAGCAGGTTATGCCTGGCAACTGTTTAAGGAGAACTACAATTGGGAGCATCCGATACGAAGTGTTGGCGTGAGGGTATCAAATCTTGTACCGGATACATCTCCGCACCAGACAGATATTTTCTTAAGTGAGGAGATTCGGGAAAAATATTTGAAAGCAGACATTGCTGTGACAGATCTAAGGCGCAGATTTGGTTATGATGCTGTGCTGAGGGGAATCATGTACTATGACAAGGTCCTGTCAGGGCTTGATGCCAAGGCTGATGACCACATGATACATCCGGTGGGATATTTTCAAAACGGCAATAATGTTCTTGGCGAAAAGGAAGGATAAAGAAGAAATTATGGCTAAGAGGATAGGACATAAAGTATATGTTGATACTATAGTTGAGTTTTCGGATGAAGGCATTGTCAGACCGCTTTCCATAGAATGGGAGGATGGGACGAGATATGAGATCACCAGGGTTAAAAACTGTGTTCCCGGGGCAAGCAGAAGAGCCGGAGGAGCAGGTCTTCTTTATACATGCATAGTTGATGGCAAGGAGATTCATCTGTATTTTGAGGATTGTCCTTCAGGGGCAAAGTGGTTTCTTGAATCAAAGGCATAGGATTAAGAATTTCTGAAGAAATTTAGAAAGCTATAAAAGCCGGAAAGTGAGGGCTGATTATGATATATGCAATAGATTTTGATGGTACGTTGAGTTTTGGCATCTGGCCGGAAGTGGGACCTGCAAATAAAGTGCTTATCGATTTTCTTATAAGGAAACAAAATGAAGGCGATAAGTTGATACTCTGGACCTGCAGAGCAGGAGAACCACTTGCAAAAGCAATTGAATTCTGCAGAGAAAATGGACTGAACTTTGATGCAATTAATGATAATCTGCCGGAGATTGTTGAAAAGTACGGATCTAATTCCAGGAAGATTACCTGTGATGTCTATATTGATGACAGGGCTTGCAATATCTTTTCATATAATATGTGCGCAGGTGGTATAATTTGAACATTGAATCTTATTTTAATATATAGGACAGATAATATGTACTCTTGCAATCATTAGAGTATATAAAAAAGCGAAATAATAGTATTTAAAAAGGAGATTTTTTGTTCAATGAGAAAGGCAAGAACAGAGAAAGAAAATGCTATCAGAGAGAAGATGCTCTCTGAATTATATGCAAATGAATACAACAAGTTTATTGGCTTTGAGGTATTGGAGCTTAGTCCGACATACAGCAAATCAAGGATAAAATGTGATGAGAGGCTTCACAATACATATGGAAGTATTCATGGAGGAGCACTTCTTTCATTTGTCGATGCTATGGCAGGTGCAACGGGAAGTATGAGCGGATACTATGTAACAACAGTGTCTGCTAATCTTAATTTCCTGCTCCCTGCTGTCAATACGGAGTACATTTACTGCGAATGTATGAAACTTAAGACCGGTAAGCATATTTTGGTATTCGATATCAGAGTAACGGATGATGAAGGGAATCTGTTGGATAGCGGAGAATTCTCATTTTATGCCAGCAAGGTTGCTGTGCTTGACGGTAATCTGAAATTCGGGCAGTCATCTGCCAAATAATCGTATCAGGAATATGGTCGCAAGGGGAATATCCTGCAAATCAGAGGGATTGCGGGATATTCCCTGTTTTGTCCAGAAGTAATAAATTATAAGACACAACGGTTTTTTGGAAGAGCGTGTGAGAATGCATGGAAAAATGGCGCGAATAGAAGTGCCTGCACGGGATATCATGAAGCTTGCAGAAGATACGATGAGAGAAAAGATTTATGAGAAATTCAAGAAAATAGGTTTTCTGTTTGTGACATTGGATCTGAAAGGCTATAGACTTGGAAGCATGAATGCAACTTTATAAAAAAGCATGAAATGAGCAGTTTACATTCATTTATGGATAGTAGACTGCTCTTTTTGTATATATAATCTATATTGGAGTTGGTTACCAGTAGCGTATGTCCTTTGGGCGCTTACGGTATCTGTATCCGATTGGACAGAGTCAGATATAAAGTAGCATATATAGGGGTGAAAAACTATGGAAAACATATGTATTGATGACAAGTGGATATTCAGAAGAGGATTTGTGGATTCTCTTGGGATGTTAAATGAAGATCCCGGGGTAGAGGTAAATCTCCCTCATGATGGGATGATAGGTACTGAGGTTGAGGCAGCTGCTCCGGCAAAATCTGACAGTGGATATTTCGTCGGAGGACTTACAAATTATACAAAATATGTGGATATACCCAAGGAATGGGAAAATGAAAGTGTCGGTCTTAAGTTCGACGGGGCTATGATGAACGTAACCGTTGATATCAATGGATGCAAGGTAGGAAGCCAGCACTATGGCTATGCACCATTTTATGTTGATTTAACTGATTATGTGACTTTCGGAGAGACAAACAGAATTACGATTAACTGTAATACAAGTATGTATGTGAATTCGAGATGGTATACAGGATCAGGCTTATACAGAGGTGTGATGCTCTGCCATGGTCCCAAAGTGAATATAGTTCCTGATGGAGTTTTTGTGCGCACAAAAGAGGTATCAGATGGTTATGCCTTTTTGGAGGCGGAAGTGGAGATTAGAAATTCTACGACGGAGAACAGGCTTGCCAAGGTTACTGTGTCAATCTGTGAGGAAGGTTCGGATGATGTTCTTAGTTCATCAGGGCGTGTCATTCAGATAAATGCAGGAAAGGTTCAGAAGGCTGATATTGCAATAAACCTCAAAGACCCTAAATTATGGGATGTTGAACATCCTAATCTTTACAAGGTTATAGCGAGGGTCGAGAGTATTGGAACATATCGCACGCACATTATTTCAGAAAAAGCGGAGGCTTTTGATATTTCCGAGACTCTTTTTGGAGTGCGTACTATAACAGCTGATGCTCTGCGCGGTCTTAGAATAAATGGTGAGACAGTAAAGCTTAAAGGTGGATGTCTTCATCATGACAATGGTCTTCTTGGAGCGGTTTCATTGTATGAAGCTGAAGCAAGAAAAGTGAAAAAGCTTAAAGAAACAGGCTTTAATGCTATAAGAACAGCTCACAACCCGCCTTCAGCAGCGCTTGTAGAAGCCTGTGACAGACTGGGCATGTATATTTTTGATGAAGCTTTTGATGCTTGGGGAATTGCTAAGCGCGGAGGAGATTACAGTCAGTTTTTTGATAACGACTGGGAGAAGGATTTAACTGCATTTATAAGAAGAGACAGAAATCATCCGTCAGTAATCATCTGGTCAACAGGTAATGAGATTCCCGAAAGGGGAGGCTTAAACGATGGATATGCCATAGCCACCAAACTTGCAGATACAATCAAAAAACTGGATGGAACAAGACCGGTAAGCAATGGAATATGTTCCTTGTGGAGTGGCCTTGATGATGAGCTTATGAAAGGACAGAGTCAGATGCAGAACTCATCTGAAGGACTTATTAATACCAGTTGGGAGACAATCACTGAGCCATTTACCAATGGTCTTGATATTGTCGGATATAACTATATGGAAGAATTATATGAAAGAGACCATGAGTTATTCCCGGAGAGAGTTATGCTGGGATCTGAGAATTTCCCCAAGGAGATAGGATTCAGATGGCCGCTCGTGGAAAGACTTCCCTATGTAATAGGAGATTTCACCTGGACAGCCTGGGATTACCTCGGAGAGGCAGGAATTGGAAAAGCAGCCTACATAGAAGATGAAAATGATCCTGTTGTTAAATCCAACGGATGGGCTCTCATGCCAAGTGCAGGATCACCGTATCCCTGGAGATGCGCTAATGATGCGGACTATGACATATTGGGACATCTGATGCCACAGGGCGCTTACAGAAGCGTGGTCTGGGGGAATGAAAAGACATATCTCTTTACACTTCATCCCGAGTATTTTGGAAAGATTGAAGTCATGACAATGTGGGGATTCCCTGCTATTACACCGACCTGGAACTATAAAGGATGGGAGAATAAGCCTGTTCGCCTGGTTGTATTCTCAAAAGCAGAAGAAGTCGAGGTGTTTGTAAATGGTAAGTCAATCGGAAGAAAGCCTGTTAATATGGAACGTCCGATGCCAAATTCTGCATATTTTGACACTGAATATGCACCAGGAAAGGTAGAAGCCGTAAGCTACGCAGGCGGTAAAGAGGTCAGCAGAGACATTCTGGTAACAACCGGAGAGCCTGCCAGGATCAGATTGATTCCTGAAAAGAAGACAGCTAAAGCTGATGGTCATGACCTTATCTACGTTGGAATTGAAATAACTGATAATGAAGGCAATGTGGTGCCTTGCGGAGAACTTAAAATAAATGCTGAAGTCTCAGGATGCGCAGTACTTGCCGGTTTTGGTTCAGGAAA
Source organism: Butyrivibrio sp. LC3010 (assembly GCF_000424385.1). Taxonomy (GTDB): domain Bacteria; phylum Bacillota; class Clostridia; order Lachnospirales; family Lachnospiraceae; genus Butyrivibrio. Next base: position 38,567 of record NZ_AUJU01000030.1, read on the forward strand.
TCCTAAGACCGAGGATAATTACACAGACGGAGAATCAGAAAGCTTCCGCGGACGTGCAATGGCAATACTGCGCTCCGGATACTCCAAAGGAAAGGTGATCCTTAAGGTATCAGCCGACGGACTTGATAGTGTTCAAGAGGATTTTGAGTTGGATAGCCAATATAAAAATGATAGTGACGATATACCGCAATTCACTATCGGGAATATGGCTTATTTGGATCAGTGAACTGACACGTAGATGATTTCATCAAAAATCAGTGTCACTTCGCAAGATTAGCACTAACTGAGCAGTTTACATTCATTTGTGAAGAGTAGACTGCTCTTTTAATTTGTATAATTTTATAATCAGATTTTAAGGAGATGAGACTAATGGAAGAATCAATTAAATTTGTAAAAAATCCAATAATAAAAGATATCTATACAGCTGATCCGGCGCCAATGGTATATGGAGATACATTGTATTTATATACAACTCATGACGAGGATGAACTGATAAATGATTTTTATACAATGAAGGACTGGAGATGTTTTTCTACAAAGGATATGGCACATTGGGAAGATCATGGAGTGATTTTTTCACTTGATGATATAAGCTGGGCCGATGACAGGGCGTGGGCGCCACAGGCAGTGGAGCGAAACGGGAAATTTTATCTCTACTGCCCGGTGCACAAAAAAGACGGAGGGATGGCTATAGCAGTTGGTATATCTGACAATCCGGCAGGACCGTTTAAGGATCTTGGTTATCCGCTTGTGGATGAGGGAGACTGGAATGATATTGATCCGACTGTATTTATAGATGATGATGGACAGGCATACCTGTACTTTGGGAACCCGGAACTTAGATATGTACTTTTGAATGAGGATATGATTTCTTATGATAAAGAAGTGGGAATAGTCAAAGTTCCGATGACAGAGGAGTCCTTTGCAAAGGGTAGCCATGATACAGGAACCTCTTACGGTGAAGGACCATGGTTTTATAAGAGAAATGGGTTATATTATATGGTTTATGCAGCATTTGGGGTTGATAAGCAGAATGAGCATCTTGCATATTCTGTATCAGATTCGGCTACAGGACCATGGAAATATGGCGGTGTTCTGATGACAGAGGAAGGTGGAGTTTTTACAAATCACCCCGGTATTGCTGATTTCAAGGGACACTCTTACCTCTTTTATCACACCGGTGATCTGCCGGGAGGAAGCCTCTTCCACAGAAGCGTATGCGTGGCAGAGTTTTCCTACAATGAAGACGGATCAATTGATACGATTGATAAATGCGACAGTTTCAGAGCTTTGGATATAGTTAAGTGAAGAATTGCAAATTTTGTATTGATACATATTGACACATCCACACCGATTAATTATAGATAAAGGAAAGAATGCTTAATTGTGAGGAGGGATGAGTTTTGAATTGTACAAACTGTGGTAGCGTGATAAGAAAGGGACAGAAATTTTGCGGTAAATGCGGAACGATGGTTCCCGGGGAACATATTGAACAGAAGGATACCTTTTATGTCAGGAAACTTCCGATGATAATGATAGTGCTTTTGACTTTGGGACTTATCATTACATCTTTTACCATGGAGTCCGGAAGCATGACGGTTGCCATGGGAATTTCCTTCATTCAGGCGATTATCCTGATTTTCTTTATTTACAGACTTGACAGGATCGAACCGGAGCCGGTTTCTCTTCTTTTGAAGCTGTTTTTGTGGGGAGCCCTGGCAGTGCCTATAGTAGCAACCATTATCGAGAATATCATCGAGGCTGGGGTGAGTGTGATAGCTGACCAGGGAACTATAATGTTCAATATTCTGGATGCGTTTTTGGTTGCAGCTTTTACTGAAGAAATATGTAAATATGCTGTGCTGAAAAAGTTTACCTGGAAGCATCCGGCATTTAATTTCCGTTTTGACGGAGTGGTCTATTCTACCACAGTTGCAATTGGATTCGAAGTAGTTGAAAACCTGCTCTATCTTTTTGATTCAGATGCCAGTACGGCATATTTGCGGTCGGCTTTTCCTGGACACTGCATTTTTGGAATATACATGGGATACTATTACGGGCATGCTAAGAGTCTTGAACTTATGGGTGATGCTAGAGGCTCAGCAAAAATGAGGCGCAAAGGTATTCTTACAGCCATTATGATTCATGGAATTTATGATTCTGTTGCCATGATTTGCAGTGACAGCAGTAATGAATTACTCATGTACTCATGCCTGCTGGCTCTTGTGGTAATTATGTGTGTACTTAATGTCAATGCATATAAAAACATTAAAAAATTTGCACACGAAGATAAGCCGGTATAATGAAGATAATATTTTCTTTTCATATTTGTTAGACATTTGTTGGACAACGTGATTTAAAATACAAAATCGAAGAATCGTTTTGTAGAAAAAACTGATAATTTGTTTAGCTAAAGTAAGTTTCACGAACAGCATAACGAAGATAGTGTCAAATAATCTATGAAAAAACTGGGTCAAAAAAATAGGCTCAGATGAACCTTGAAAAATGCAGATATTTAGATTGAGGTAGCCGGACGCCACCCTTGACAGCACAAAAAATAACTGCTGACGGTTAATCACCGACGGCGAAGAACTCAAGAACAATCAGATTTTCTCCGTCGTTTGCAGCAGTGTAGCA
>NZ_AUJU01000031.1 GCF_000424385.1 Butyrivibrio sp. LC3010
GACAGAGTTGTAGAAACCTGGTGTAATCGGATTGTTTTCTTCGACGTAAAGGGTTATCATTGTCTTGCATGTTTTCGTACACTTCTGTGTACGGAGTTGCTAAGGCAGGATACCAAACTTTGGTCGGGGAGGGATCCTGCCTTTTATTGTCAGTAACTTTCCCATGATAACACAAAAGGCATGGCATTAAATAATCTGGCGTATTATGCACCAGAATAAATAAGTCCACACCTTTAAATAAAGTGATTCAAAAACAGAATTTAGAACGCAGGTAAAGTAACAAACAACAATCAAGCGATTGATGGGGCTTATTTTTTTTGGAGGTGACGTGGCTATGAGAATAAAGGAGAAGAAGTATATTTTAGCTGATGGTAGAGAAATTACTATTAAGAGCGCGGGTCCGGAGGATGCACCTAAAGTAAAGCTTCACAGGGAAGCAACTGCTGCAGAAACACATTTTATGGCAAGAGAACCCGAAGATGGTCAGCTTAGCCTGGAGAAAATTACAGAGATTCTTGGAAGCATTGCTGAAAGTGACAGAGACTTCATGGTAAGCGCATATATTGGAGATGAACTCATTGGAGATCTTGGTGTAACACTCATAAGACCACATATAAAGTACCTTCATCGGGCATATCTTGGTATGTCAATCAGACAGGAATACACAGGAATGGGGCTTGGAAGCTTCATGATGCAGATAGCTCTGGGGCAGGCAAAAGCAAATGGCTTTGAGCAGGTTGAACTTGGAGTATACAGCGATAACGACAGAGCAAGGCACATGTACAAGAAAATGGGATTTAAAGAATATGGAATGAATCCGAGGGCATTCAAGCTAAAGGACGGAACATACAGGGATGAGATCATAATGTCAAATATATTTGAGTGAGGAGCTTAAGGGGAGTTGATAACAAAATGAAACAATATACTTTGAAAGTCTATCCGCAGGGACAGGCAAGAAAAACATACAGGGTGATAGAGATATCGGGGAATGATACCCTGGACAGATTATGTGAGGTGATTCTTGCAGCTTTTGATTTTATCCATGAGCATATGTATGAATTTAGTATGACTGGAAAACTATACTCAGATGACAATTATTCCTGTGATCCGGAATATAAAGGACAGTCATCGATTGATACAAAGCTTGATAAGCTGGGACTTCAAAAGGGACAGAAATTTATCTTGCATTACGATTTTGGAGATGACTGGATATTTGAGATTCAGGTGCAGGATATACATGATGAAACGACCCGTGTTATCGCCCATGTGACAGAAGAAAAGGGTAGTGTAGAGCAGTACCCGGATTATGACGACTGGGAAGATGACGATGACTATGATGAAGAACCTGATGAAGCCATTGAAGCCAGAAAAGAGAACAAAAAGTATCTGGATATGTTTTTAAAAGACCTGAAGGCTTCAGGAATTTCTGCTAAGACCATACAGAATCATATGGATAACGTTGATTTTTATCTGACGGATTATCTGCCATTTACAGATGAGGAATGCACGGACATGAAAGCTGGAGCAGAGTCCTTTAACCTTCGTGATTTTTTTGGATACTTTTATACCCACAAGTGTATGTGGTCAACACCTAATAATCTTAAGACTACCGGTGCCAGCATAAAGAAGTTTTACAAGTGCATGTCAGATCATGGTGAGATAAGCAAAGATAAGTATAAGGAACTGTGTACTCTTTTCAAAGAAGAGATGGCAGACTGGCAGGAAGAGTGTCGCAGATTTAATGACGATGATGATGATTTCTTCCTGTATTAAAAACTGCTACTTGATTTGAAACAGAGGCTAATGAATATGAAAAATGATACTAAAAGAGAATGGATTGTAACAGCGATATTGGGGAGTGCGATAAAGAATATATTAAATGGCATGATTATTGCCGGAGTTATGGTTTTGGTCATAGGACTGTATTACTGGATGATAAAGGCTGGGATTCCATGGGTGTGCTGACAGAGATTGATCGATCTGCTTTTGCAGCCTATTGTCAGTACTATGCCAGTAAGACAATCTGTAAATGCATGGATATCCGGACTCGGATATTTCTAAGATGAATGTTATAACACAGGGCGTATAAACACTAATGTTTATGCGTCCTTTTTTATTTTAAAAATATATTGACACGGTGTCAGAAAGTAATTATAATTCATATTGACACGAAGTCAGAATAAAAAATCAGGAGACAGATATATGCCAAAAGGATCACCGGAAAGAACCGCAGCAAGAAAAGAAGAAATCATAAGTGCCTGCGAGAAGCTGTATCAGACCATGAGCTTTAAAGATATCACTCTTAAAGAGATCGGGAATGAAACATCCTTCTCAAGACCGACAATATATAACTACTACCAGACAAAAGAGGAAATATTTTTGGCCCTTTTTGAGAGGGAGTACATTCGCTGGAATGAAGAATTACAATCTATTCTTCAGGAAAATGAGCAGCTTTCCAAGGAGCAGCTTGCAAACAAGCTTGCATCATCCATAGCAAACAGGCAGCAACTGCTAAAACTTCTCTCCATGAATAACTATGATATGGAGGAAAACAGCAGACCTGAACTTCTTACATCTTTTAAGGTAGCTTATGGCGAGTCTATGAAAAATGTATGCAGGATAATCACAAAGTTCTGTTCGGAGAAATCGGTGCAGGAGATTCAGAATTTTATATATGTATTCTTCCCTTTTATGTTTGGTATTTATCCTTATACCGAAGTAACGGATAAACAGAGGGAAGCCATGAAACAGGCAAATGTGGACTATGTATATCAGTCGATTTTTGAGATAACAAATAACTGCCTGCTGAAGCTTTTATAAAGCGAGGCAGACTAATAAAAACACTAATTTCAAGGAGGAAAACTAAAATGGCAAATTTACCTAAGATCGCTCTTGGTGCATGGGCATGGGGCAACGACGGAACATTTGGAAACAATCTTACAGCAGAGAGCCTTAAGCCTATTTTTGACACGGCAATTGAAAATGGACTTAATCTTTGGGATACAGCCTATGCTTATGGCATGGGAACATCAGAGAAGGTGCTTGCAGGATTTCTTGAAGGGCTGCCAAGGGAGTCTTACCTCATTTCCGATAAGTTTACTCCACAGTGTGCAGATGCATCTTCAGCTTCTGCAATGAAGGATATGATAGAGATGCAGCTTGGCCTTATGGATCTGGACAGGTTTGATGTTTACTGGATCCACAATGTGTCTGGTGCACCAAAGTGGACGGAAGAACTGGCTAAGTACTTTGAAGGCAAGGACAATGTGCCTCTTCTTGGAGTGTCTAACCATAACCTTTCTGAGATCAAACAGGCAAATGAGATCCTGAAGGCTCACGGTCTTAAGCTGTCAGCGGTACAGAACCATTACAGCCTGATCAACAGATCATCAGAAGACTCAGGGATCCTGGATTATTGTAAAGAAAATGACATTACCTTCTTTTCATACATGGTTCTTGAGCAGGGAGCATTGTCAGGCAAGTATGATACAAAGCATCCTATGCCGGAAGGCTCTGCAAGGGCAGAGATCTATAATCCTGTACTTGATAAGCTGGAGATCCTTAATGAAGAGCTTAAGAAACTTGCAGACAAATATGGTGTAGGAATGGCTCAGATCCCGGTTGCATGGGCAATAGCAAAGGGAACCCTTCCTATTATCGGTGTGACAAAAGAAAACCAGGTGCTTGATGCAGTGAAGGCTGCAAATATCACCCTTACAGATGAGGAAGTATCCTCACTTGAAAATGTAGCTGATAGTCTGGAACTTAATGTGATCCGCTTTTGGGAAAAGGAGATGAAATAATATGGCAAAGAAAAATATCGGAGCAACACTTGCGTTATATCCATGCCCTGTGATCGTTGTTGGGGCAATGGTAAATGATAAACCTACATGGACTCTTGTAGCACATGCCGGAACTGTGGCACACAGTCATCTGATGGTATCCCTGGTACAGGCACATTATATCAACAAGGGCATTCGTGAGAATAAAAAACTCTCTGTAAATGTAGTAGATGAGTCATGGCTTGCCAAGGCAGATAAGATGGGAACAATCAGCGGAAACAAAGAGGATAAGTCTGAGGCATTTGCATGGACCATGGGTGAAAATGGAGCACCTCTTATTGATGAAGCCAAGGTTTCCATTGAATGTGAAGTTGATGGGAACTATGAACTGGAAAACTTTGACCACTTTATCTGCAAGATCCTTGCTACCTATGCCGATGAAGCAGTTTTAAATGAGCAGGGCAAGATCGACTACCATACCTTTAAGCCGGTATTGTTTGAATTCCCGACTTATGAGTATTTCGTTACCGGAGAAAGCAAAGGAAACTGTGGGAAGATGAACTGATTTTTCTGGTCTCTGGCCTTAAAAGGTCAGAGGCTTGTTTGTATAAGAATAGATGAAGCCATGATCAAAAAGTGGCTTGATGAAGTACTGTAAACGGAGGAGTCAGATAATGAAATATACAAAGCTTGGAAATTCAGATTTAAATGTATCCCGTATATGCATGGGCTGTATGGGGTTTGGCGATGCAACGAGAGGGCAGCATAGCTGGACGATTGACGAAGAGCATTCTAGGGAAATCATAAAAAGAGGGCTTGATCTTGGAGTTAATTTCTATGATACGGCGATAGCATATCAGAGCGGAACTAGTGAGCAGTACGTAGGACGTGCGCTCAGAGAATTTGCAAAGCGTGAGGATGTGGTTGTTGCGACTAAATTTCTTCCGAGAACACCCGAAGAGATTGAAAAAGGAGTCTCCAGTCAGCAGCATATAGAAAATATGATAAACACAAGCCTTCAAAACCTTGGAATGGACTATGTGGATCTGTATATCTATCACATGTGGGACTGGAATACAGATATCTACGACATCATGGATGGCTTACATCGCATAGTGAAAGCAGGGAAGGCAAGATATATCGGTATTTCAAACTGTTTTGCATGGCAGATTGCAAAGGCGAATGCGTTGGCAGAAAAAGAAGGCTTTGCAAAGTTTGTTTCTATCCAGGGACATTATAATCTGATCTTCCGCGAAGAAGAGCGCGAGATGGTGCCTTATTGTGAAGAAGAGAATATCGCACTCACTCCGTACAGTGCGCTGGCAAGTGGAAGACTATCCAGAAAGCCCGGTGAGGGAGATACCAAGAGAGCTGCCGAGGATACCTATGCCAAGTTTAAATATGATGCTACGGCGGAGCTGGATGCTGTGATCATAGACCGTGTGGCAGAGCTGGCTGAGAAACATGGTGTGACTATGACGGAAATATCACTGGCTTGGCTCCTTACAAAAGTGGCGTCGCCTGTGGTAGGTGCGACCAAGCTCCATCATATAGAAGGTGCAGCAAAAGCGGTAGATCTGGAACTAACGGATGAAGAGCTTGATTACCTTGAAGAGCCATATGTCCCCCATCCACTTGCAGGTGTCATGGCGCAGAATAAAAGAACTGATGCATCCAAAAAACATGTTTGGACTACAGGAGCACAGAAAATAGTAGGAGGAGAGAAATAAGATGGCAGAAAAAATCGTACAGACAGCAGGAAGAGATCAGCTTGGTGAGTTTGCGCCGATGTTCGCACACTTAAATGATGACGTACTCTTTGGTGAGGTATGGAATGAAGAAGCAATAGATGTTAAGACAAAATGCATCATTACGGTAGTTTCACTTATGGCTTCCGGTATTACAGATTCATCGCTTTCATATCATCTTCGGAATGCGAAGGCTCATGGCGTTACAAAGGAAGAGATTGCTGCAATTATAACTCATGCCACCATGTATGTAGGATGGCCAAAGGGATGGGCGGTATTTCGTCTGGCTAAGGAAGTATGGAATGAAACGACAGAGGCTGTTACAGATTAGGATAAAACACCCGAGCCGCCGAGTTCATTTTCTTTTGCAAAAGAATAGCGGCAATGATGAGCGTCAGATCATGACTTCGAAAGAGGTTGTGAGCCTGACGCTTTTTTCATGCCATCAACCCAAGGCCGAGGATGACGATCCGGAGCCGACACAAAAAGAGACCGAATAGAGTTGGCGTGATAATAGAGAGGGCCATATTGAGGCAGAAATGCTTCAATATGGCTTTTTATTTTGTCTGAAAACATGTATGATTATTCATGAGTTGTCAGAAATGATGATTTTGGAGGAACTGGGTATGATAATCGGATTTGTTATCTGGAGTTTTTGTGCTGTCTTATTCTTCATAGTGGGTGTTGTGGATTTAAAATCTGCTAAACCGGTGGGATTTTTTACCGGGGTCAAGCCACCAAAAATCACCGATGTAAAGAAATATAATAAAGCCGTTGCGTTGTTGTGGTTTATCACAGGGATTGTGTTTGAGCTGATTGGATTGCCATTCCTTTTTTTGAAGCAAAACTCCCCAGCATTTGTATTTATGATGCTTGCAACAGTTGCCTTAGTAATTGTCATGATGGTGGTGTATCTGAGCATTTCAAGGAAGTATGAGGAGAAATAAGATAGAAAATCTGGTGATGTTGGAGCGAAAAATGATAAGGAGCAAGAATGGCGGTGCTTGAGACTCAGAGCTACAATTCCAAGGCAATCTCTTTTTACAAGAAAAACGGCTTTGAGATTATTGGCTTTGACAGATATGCATATTCAAACGATGGTCCCGAAGAGCATAACATGAGAATTGAGATGGGGAAGAAACTATGATCAGATTGCAGACTGTTGAAAAGAAAGACAGGGATATTCTCTGGAATAATAATCAAAAGTATTTGTATGAGATTGAGGAGTTGAAAGAGATTAGAAAGAAGTTATGAGCAAGGTATTATAGTCCTGGAGCAGAATGGGTTCAGATGGTATATGAGTTAAAAAAACGATTGAGGTGTGCAATGAAACAATATATTGTTGATGCTTTTACAAACAAACCTTTTTCAGGCAACCCGGCGGCAGTTTGTGTAATGGATAAATGGCCGGAAGAAGATTTCATGATGAAGCTCGCGATGGAGAATAATCTGAGCGAGACAGCATTTATAGTCAAGGAGGAAGAAGGCTATCACCTCAGATGGTTTACTCCGGGATCTGAGGTTGAACTATGCGGTCATGCGACACTGGCCTCCTCTTTTGTGATATTTAACTACTTTGAGCAGAATAAGGATGTAATAGAATTTAATACTCTCAGCGGAAAACTAACAATTGCCAGAAAAGGTAAACTCTATGAGATGGACTTTCCCACATATGAGCAGCAGGAGATACCAGTGACAGATGATATGGAAAGTGCTTTTGGAGTGAGACCCGTTAAGACAATATTGGGACCTGATCTTGTATGCATTTTTGAATCTGAGGAGCAAATCCGAAACATGCAGCCGAATCAGAGTAAACTTGCTGAGCTACCCGGCCGTGGGCAGGATGTTACTGCAAAGGGAACAGATACAGACTGTGTATCACGTAGCTTCTTTCCTAAACTTTTGGTTCCTGAAGATCCCGTGTGCGGTTCTGCACATTGTCAGATAGCAGATTACTGGTCAAAAGAACTGGGAAAATCAGAGATTCATGCATATCAGGCATCAAAAAGAGGTGGTCATCTATACTGCAAACTGCTTGAGAACGGAAGAATAAAAATAAGTGGAGAGGCTACTTTGGTGGCTATCTCAGATATTGTTGTTGATTTTTAACTTCTAGGATAATGGCTTATGGAATTAAGAAGACTTAGAGACAATGAAATAAAATTATTACAGGATTTTCTGTATGAGGCAATCTATATTCCGGAGGGTGTAGGTGAAGGTTGTTCTTATTAGGCATGGTAAAGTGAATTTTAGATGGAAATCTTGGTACACATCTGACCAGTTTGACGAAGCATGTGTGCTGTATGACAAGGCTCCTATCTTGAAGTTAAGCTATTCTATACCGGATGCGAAGTATTCCAGCTATTACATAAGTGCCTTGTCGAGAACTGGGGAAACAGCTCAGAGTATCTTTGGTGAGCAGGACTATATTTCTACAGATCTGATTAACGAAGTCCCATTATCAGCAAGTTTATATATCGGAGTTAAATTACCATTACTGTTTTGGAATATCTCAGGCAGGATTCAATGGTATTTCAATAGCAGTAGGCAGAAGGAAAGCAGGCTGCAGACAGAGAAAAGGGCTATGCAGTTTGTGAAGATGCTTATGGAAAAGAATAAGGACTGCGTGGTAGTAACACATGGATTTTTCATGCATACGCTTGTGGCTGAGCTTAAAAGAATGAATTTTAGCATTGATAATAAATCGCTGAAATATGCAAATGGCGAATGTGTGATAGCAAGATTATAAATTTTCATTGGAGAACAAATGATACGAGAAGTTAAACGTGAAGATATAGGAGATTGCGTGAATATTATAAGGCAGAGCTTTATTACTGTGGCAGATGAGTTTGGATTTACGCCTGAAAATGCTCCGAGATTTACAGCATTTGCAACAACAGAAGATAGACTCATCTGGCAGATGGATAATGAGAATCGTCTTATGTATATATATGAGCAGGAAGGCGTCTCATGCGGATACTATTCACTGCTGATGCAGGAGAATGAAGAATGTGAGCTTAATAATCTTTCTGTTCTTCCTGAGTACAGACATCTTGGAATAGGAAAAAAGCTTTTAGAACATGCATATGAATCAGCGAGGAACGCAGGATGCAAGGCAATCAATATAGGAATTGTTGAAGAGAATGTAGTTTTGCGCAGATGGTATGAGCAAAATGGAGCTGTTCATGTCGGGACAAAGAAATTTGATTTTTTCCCATTTACATGTGGATATATGAGGAAGGAAATATAAGAAAATGAATAAACAGATGATAGATTTCCTAATTAGGGCAAAGAGGGCGACTTATGCAGGTAAGGGAGCTGAGACAGTACCTTCAAGAGAAAAATCTCACGACCTTGTATATGAAGATGGCGATTATATGTATTATGACACCTATCTTGGAGGCAACAAATTTGCTGGAGAAGAAGCGCTGTGGATAAAGAAAAATCCATACTGGAGCATGAATTATGTGGGAAGGGTAATCGGAGAAAACTTCAGCGGAGATTTTTTGAAGGAATCATTGCTTCTGGTTCCGGAGGAAAAGCCATTTAGAGGACCAGATGAGCATGCTAACGGTGATTACAAATATGAATGTCGCATTGATGGGGACTTTGAATGGTTCCAGGGCAGGGAAACAATCAGCTATAAAGGAAATATCATATACGAATGCTATTTCCACGGAGGACTCATTGAGTAAGGAAGGTGGAAATTATGCCTCATGTTGAAATCAAATGTTTTGAAGGACGAACTGACAAACAAAAAACAGAATGCGCTGAGAGGATTACGCAGGTAATAGCAGAGACATTAGGCTGCAAGACTTCAAGCGTTTCTGTTGCTATTAAAGATATACCGGAGAAAGATTGGAAAACAGAAGTCTGGGATAAAAGCATTGTTTCGGATGAAAAATATTTATATAAGCGTCCTGGCTATTCGTGCGATGGGGAAATGTGATGAAACTGGATATTATTGGATCTGTTGCCAGTGGGAAGACCACTCTTGCAAGAAATTTATCAGAGACATATCACGTTCCTTTTTATCAAAAAGATAATATTGTTTGGGAGCGAACTCCCAATGGTGATAAGAAACGTAATGACAAAGAGCGAGACCAGCTTTATCAGGAGATCATAAACAGTGATGACTGGATTGTTGAAGGTTCTCCAAGGAAACTGTTACGCGAGAGTTTTGAGAAATGTGATTACATCATCCTGTTGGATATACCAATCTATAAAAGATTAGTAAGAACAATAAGGCGCTGGATCAGACAGAGAGCAGGAAAAGAGAAATACAATTCACAACCTACGTTTAAGTTCCTGTATTACTGCATAAAGTGGGTGTTTGAATATGAAAAAGATAGGGAAGAGATTATTGGATACCTTTCTGCATATGGTTCTAAGTATAAAAGATTCACGACATCTGAAAGTGCTAAATTGTTTATAAGCAAGGAGTATCGGGAAAAGCAATGAATGAATTACAGATGCATACTGGATGGATTCGCGAAAATGAATGACGAGATGGAATTAAAGTAACATGAAGATTTATTTTGCAAGACACGGACAAACAGATTGGAATATTCAGAGAAAAGTGCAGGGAACGACGGATATTCCACTAAATGAAAATGGCATTAGACAGGCTCAGGAGCTGTGCAACAACCTGGAAGAGAGGAACTTCTCTTTTGAAAAGATATACACAAGCTATCAAGCCAGAGCAGTAAAAACAGCTCAAATCGTAGATGATCACTTTCACACAGGGTATGAAATCGTACAAGGTTTGGAAGAAATGAATCTGGGCCTGTTTGAAGGACATACGTGGGATGAGATTCTGGCAATGTACGCAGAAGAACACAAACTGTGGATGTCTAATAAAAGATATAATAAAACCCCAAACGGTGAGTCATATCAAATGGTCATGGAAAGGTTGTTTAAAGCGTTGGATCATATTTTGGGGCAGCGTGATACCTCCTCAGATAAGAATATACTGATAGTTTCACACGGGGCAGTTATTATGACTCTTTTGGCAATGCATAGAGATATTCCTTTTGAACAGTCTCACACGATTGAGGTTGATAATGCAACGCCTATTGAATTCAGCATTGAGGAATTGGAAGAAATCAGAAAGAGGTTATGAGCAAGATATAAGAGAAGAGGAAGATTTAGCAGGAGGAGTTTGAGGATAAAGATGTGCATGGCCTGTTAAATGATGGTGATGAGGAATTTGTATATGTGTCGGTAACAGCGCCTCCTATTAACTTTGGCTATGCATATCAAGAAAAGAAATGATTGGATTATAGATGCATACTGGATGAAGAGGATATGAAAACACTTTTTGAGATAGACTTAAACGATTATAAGGATACTGATGCTGTATTTCGCAGACCTTCGGCAAGAGCCATTATCTTTCAAGGAGATAAGATAGCTCTTGTTTATAGCAAGAAAGAGAAATATTTCAAGTTTCCTGGCGGCGGAATACATGATGATGAAGATAAAAAAGAAGCTCTGATACGAGAAGTCAGGGAAGAATCAGGAATGGTTGTTATTCCTGATAGTATTCGGGAATTTGGAAGTGTTCTTCGTAGACAGAAAAGCGATAAGAGCGAGAATACTATTTTTGAACAGGAAAACTATTACTATTATTGTGACGTGCAGGATGAACTTGTAGACCAGGATCTTGATGATTATGAAGAAGATGCGGGTTTTGTCCTGAGAGTTGTTGATCTTGATACTGCGATAGCTGCTAATGACATTTATACAAGCGAAAGCTGTTTTAATGAGGTTATGATAAAACGTGAGCTCAGAGTGCTCAAGCTTATAAAAGGTGAGATGTTTAATCAGCTATCAATGAAAAAAGTCATTGTCCTTGGGTGTTCCGGTAGCGGAAAAAGTACTTTTGCTATTAAGCTTCACGAAAAGCTGGGATTGCCACTTTATCATCTTGATAACATCTGGTGGAAGGCTGACAAGACACATGTTTCCAGAGATGAGTTTGATGCAAAGCTTGATAAACTTGTTAAACTTGATAGTTGGATAATAGATGGTGATTATAGCAGGACTTATGAAAAACGTATTGCTGCCTGTGATACTATCTTTTTTCTGAATTATTCCGAAGATACTTGCATGGATGGAATTAGCAAACGAGTGGGACAAACACGTCCGGATATTCCATGGACAGAAGAAAAAATTGATCCAGAACTTGTGGAACTGGTCAGGAACTATGAAAAAGAAAACAGACCAAAGCTATTGGAGCTTTTTGCGCAATATCCTGAAAAGAACGTGATAACTTTTAAAACAAGAGAAGAGGCTGATAAATGGATTACAGAAAGGCAACAATAGAAGATACAGGATAATGCCTACATATCACAATCCAAGTGGAGAAAAAGCTTACGTTATGAATAGGTATACTTGCTCCTGGCTATCGCAGACAGGGGATAGCATATAAGACGTTAGATCTTCTTGTACAGGATGCTAAGAACAGAGGTATTACAGCTATATCGCTGGAGGCTACTGACACGGGAAGACCTCTTTATGAGAAGTATGGCTTTGTAAAAATGAATGATGAGATGGAATTAAGATAGCATGAAGATCATGGTAAGCGCCTGTCTCTTAGGGCAGAACTGTAAGTACAATGGTGGTAACAACTATAGTGTGAAAATTGCTGAGTACATCAAAGGGTATGAAGTGATTCCGGTATGCCCAGAGGTTGCCGGTGGACTTCCTACACCAAGGATTCCATGCGAAATCGTAAATGGAGTTGTTACTAATAAGAACGGTGATAGTAAGGATAAAGAATTTAGATCCGGAGCGGAGCTTTGCCTTAAGAAAGCACTTGAAGAGAAAGTGGACATGGTGATTCTTCAATCGAGAAGTCCATCCTGCGGAGCGAAGCAGGTTTATGATGGCAGTTTCTCAGGAAAGCTGATTGAAGGAAGAGGTGTGTTTGCACAGCTGCTTGTTGATAATGGTATAAAGGTGCTTGATTTAGAGGACTTATACAAATGAAATCTTTTATAAAACTTACAGACTTCAAGAAAAGTGAATTATTTGAGATTTTCAAGATTGCTGATTCTATAGAGCAGTATGAGGGCTTCTTAAAAGGAAAGACTATCGTTATGTTCTTTCCAGCATCCAGCATAAGAACCAGAGTGTCTTTTGAAAAGGGTATTTTTCTTCTCGGTGGGCAATCCATATTATTTGACCCGGCAACGTTAGATAAAAAGGAAGATATCAGGGATGTTTGCGGATATCTGCAAAATTGGGCTGATGCTGTTATAGTCCGTTACCCGGATATTACTATGCTTGATAAAATGGTTGCAGCTATGACTATACCAGTTATAAATGCACTGACAGATGATAACCATCCTTGCGAAATGATGTCTGATTTATATGCACTTTCAAAAGTCAGAGCTGATTATCTTAAGGATAAGTATTTGTTTGTAGGGGCTGATGGAAACATAGGGAGAGCCTGGAAAGAAGCATCAGAGGCATTCGGATTTTCATTAACTCAGAGTAGCCCTGCAAAGTATCAAATCGCTGGAGTTACTTGTAATGATAATCTGAAGAATGCGCTTGAAGGTAAAGATGTTATTTGTACGGATTCCATTCCTTCAAACATGATAGGGGAATTTAAGGATTATCAGATTTCTAAAGACTTGATGGGAGTAGCAAATAAAGGCGCTATCCTAAATCCATGTCCGCCATTTTATAGAGGCGAAGAAGTAACAGAAGATGTAATTGATTCTGATTACTTTGTGGGATATGAGTTTAAACAGAGTTTATTAAAAGTGCAGCAGGCAATTTTAATCTATTGTTTATCAGATTAAGGGAGAATAAAGTGGTGGAAATCAAGCGAGTCACAGAGAATGAAAGAACGAGCGAGTTCATAAATGTAGAGTTTACAAATTATGCTACCGATTGTGATGTTGCACTTAACTTTGAAGAGTTCTGTTTTGCAGCAGTGGATGACGGTAAGATAGCTGGGGTTATCACGGGTCGTGCTTATTACAATGAGGTACATATCGGAGACGAAGACGCTGTTCTTCAAGATAAACTCCAAGCTCATCCTGAGTGATTCTTTTTATTTTCTCTAGGCTGTCCAAGCAGTAGTCTTTGGATAGTCCGGCATCTATGCCAATCTTAACAAAATCTTTATCTGATATATCTTTTCTTTTCCCATTTACAGATGTGGTCTGTTCACCGAAATAGGTTGTGCTGTATGTCAGGTCGTATGCCGGAGCCAGCCTCCAGCTATGATCCTCGGTATAGGTAAAAGAGAAATTCTTGGTGTGGTCGTCCCTGTTATGGCAAAGAGTGTTAAAGCACATAGTAAGGAGCATCTGCTCTTTGTCATGAGCGTTGTCCTTGGTCAGGATCTGTATCAAGCGCATATATGTGGAGTAGTCACAGGAGGGCGCTCTGAAGTCTGCTTCCAGGAGACCAGCGAAAGTTATGGTAAAGATCTTTTTTCCTGATTTTCTGTCGAAGCGTTTGGTCTTAAAGTAGCCCTCGCATATTTTGGATGGGATCAGGTATGTGTCAGTCATCTCTATTCCGCACTTCTTGGCAATTAATGAGTAGTCGTATTCTCTTTTTCCGCATATGGATGGATCCTTGGCTGCAGGGAATTTGACTATGAAATCCTCATTGCCTTCATGGAGAAGAATCTTTGGGCGTGTACCACCACTAGAACCGGCCATCTTAAACAGCAGATCTAACTGATCTGAAGGTTTTGATGAGATGAGATTAGCGCAGGCGGCAGATAGCTCGTCATAATCAAGGGCAGCGCTATCTATATTGAAATCTGTTTCTTTGGAAGGATAGTATTCAAGGGCTCCCATTCCGGATGTACCTACATAGGCGAGCCTGTCCAGGATTGTAAGCTGATCTCTGAGTATTCCTACAGAGGAGAGATACCTGTCAAATAGCAACTCTCCCCATGAATCAGGTAGACTATCAGCAAAAACGCCAAAAAGACCGTGGAAGATATCGCGGTTCTTTTCCGGTGGAACATATACGGTATTGGCTAGCGGGAGAGAACGAGGGCTTATGGAAAAACCGCTTCGGATCCAGCCATCGCTGTACTGAAAAGCAATACGTTTATCTGGCATTTCAGCCAGCGTTCCCACAAGTTTATCATGATAAAAGACATCAAGCTTTCTGTTACTCATCGTTTAAAACCTCATCAATATTAAGATAGACAGGCTGTGAGAAAAGAGTTTTGATCTCGTCAGCAAGTCCCAGTTCCATTGCAATCTTGACTAGAGACATGAGCGATATCTGGCCGGTCTGTTCAAATTTCTTGAGCGTGGCATAGCTGACGTTGCTCCTGTTTTATCGTTGGTGAAATAGGAGTATTGCGCGATACAAGAAATGTGATATACTTCAATCTGTAACAAATAATTCATGTCGCTCGAATGAGCAGAAAGGAGGACGATCATGAGATACATGACGACTATAACAGCTACTAATAACGCAAATGACAGAGGCATGATTGTCCGCTATCTATATTTCTGATTATTCTATCAGACTATTCATGATTTAAACTGGCAGGACTATTGTTGGCCTCTGATTCGACGGAGGTGTTTTTGGCGTGCTTAGAAGCAGAAGACATCCCAGACGGAGGTTTTATTTTGATATCAGTAAAAGGAAAATATGCAGAAGCACAGATCATGTGCATGCAGGAACTCACTGGCTCAGATGTGGATCATTATGCCCTTTCGCAGATAAAAATGATATGTGACAATGAGGCATCTGAGGGATCAGTAATCAGGGTTATGCCGGATGTTCACCCAGGTAAAGTCGGACCGATAGGACTTACAATGACTGTGGAAGACAGGATCCTTCCTGCACTTGTCGGTATTGACATTGGCTGTGGGATGCTGGCAGTTAAGCTTGGTAAAGTCAGAAACGATTTCCAGAAGCTGGACAGCGTTATCAGGGAAAATATACCGGTCGGATTTAGCATCAGAGGGAGTGCCCACAGTAATGCTGATTTTGATTTTTCAAGGCTCAGATGCTGCAAGCATATCCGCAATGAAAAGGCCATGCTTAGCATTGGGACGCTTGGAGGCGGAAATCACTTTATCGAGATTGATCAGAATGATGACAGGGAATCTTACATGGTGATCCATACTGGGAGCAGGCATCTGGGAAAAGAAGTCGCTGAGTATTACATGGATGCCGGTCAGAAAGAGCTAAAATCAAAAGGTATCACGGATGTGCCCTATGAACTGACGTACCTCACAGGTACGCTCATGGATGACTATCTTCATGACATAGCCATAGTGCAGGAGTATGCAGATCTTAACCGCAAAGTTATTGCAAGAGACATTCTTAAAGGAATGAAATGGAAAGAAAAGGAATCGGTTTCCTGCATCCATAACTATGTGGATTTTTCTGGAGATAAGCCGGTTCTCAGAAAAGGAGCAATTTCAGCCAGGGCAGATGAAGAAGTCATAATTCCTATAAATATGAAGGACGGGGTTATTCTTGGTAAAGGGCTTGGAAATAAAGAGTGGAACTATTCTGCTCCTCATGGGAGCGGGAGAATCTCTTCAAGGGAGAATGTCCTACAGAATCATACGGTTTCTGAGTTTAAGGCAGAGATGAAGGGGGTATATTCTGTCTGCATCGGAAAAGAGACGCTGGATGAAGCTCCTTTTGCTTACAGAAGAGAGGGCTATATAAAAGAAGCTGTAAAAGATACGGTTATAATTGAGAAAATCATCAAGCCTGTCTATAACTACAAAGGAGGTAATGCCAGATGATCATGCAGATTAGCTCCGGCATGGGACCGGTAGAGTGCAGGGTGGCAGTAGGAGGAATATTTGGGCAGCTTCAACAAGAGTTCCCAGACATAGAAGTCATTACAGCGACCAAGGGAGGATGTAGAATGTTAGACAACAGAGGATTTGATTTATGGGCAGACGGATATGACGCAGAGGTGGGAATTTCTGATGAAGAAAACAGCTATCCGTTTGCTGGATATAAGGATGTTTTGGGTGGAATTTTCCAAGAGGTAATGACTAAGGGGAATGCCCGTGTTTTAGATATTGGATTTGGAACAGGAACTTTGACAACGAGGCTTTATGAAAATGGCTGTGATGTGTATGGGCAGGATTTCTCTCAGCGCATGATAGAACTTGCAAGGGTAAAAATGCCTGATGCACACCTATATCAAGGTGATTTTTCCAAGGGATTAGTTCCGGAACTAAGTGACTGTAGGTTTGATTTCATTATCGGAACCTATTCTCTTCACCACTTATCGGATGATCAGAAAACAGTTTTCTTTAAAGCGCTGCTGAATCATCTTAATGAGGGTGGAAAGCTTCTTATCGGGGATGTTGCCTTTGAGACAAGGGCAGAGCTTGAAAAATGCAGAACAGATGCTGGGGATGACTGGGATGATGATGAAATCTATTTTGTGATAGATGAGATAAGAAAATCGTTCCCACAGACAGAATTTGAGCAAAAATCATATTGCTCTGGGATAATTAAAATCAGCAGATGATTGAAACAGTATGTAAGCCATTTTGCGGTAGAAGATGCTGTGAAATGGCTTCCTTTCTGATATAGTAGAAGATGAGTATTGCGCGGAGGGAAATATGGGGCAGGAAGAATGGATTTTAAATCTAGAAGACAATGAGTGGCTGCTCACTAAAATTAACCATGACAGGATGATTGCCAGGGCAATAGTAGTGGATGATGAGGGCTGCTTTTATTTTGTCAGAGCAAACAGAGATGATGATTTCGGCAAGGCTACTCTTATTGAAACAGCCGGTGGCGGAGTAGAAGCTGGGGAAGATTTGAATATAGCTATCAGGCGCGAACTTAAAGAAGAACTTGGCGCTGATGTTGAGGTTCTGTGCAAGATCGGAGTTGTCAGCGACTACTATAATCTGATCCACAGGCATAACATCAACAATTACTTCCTATGTAAGGTAAAAACATTAGGAGATAAGCATCTTACCCAGGATGAAATTGAGGATTTTCATCTTTCAACTTTGAAGCTTGGATATGAAGAGGCACTTGTTGAGTATGAGAGATGCAGATGTACGAGCCTTGGAAGGCTTGTTGCAAATAGGGAAGTGCCAGTTCTGAAAAGGGCTAAGAAACTATTGTAGAAGGTAAGGGAATAAGCAATGGCAGAAATCTGGGATTTATATGATCGTGATGGAAACAGGACAGGAGAGACTTGGGTAAGAGGCTTTGGCAATTACAAGGATATACCTGAAGGTAGATATCATCTTGGGGTAGATATTCTTGTAGTCCATGAGGATGGCACATATCTTCTGATGAAAAGAAGTGATGATAAGGACGTTTATCCTGGGTTCTGGGAAGCAAGTGCAGGAGGCTCAGCTCTCAGCGGGGAAGAACCACTTGAGGCAGCTACAAGAGAACTGCTTGAGGAAACAGGCCTTGTCCCAGACAGTATGGAACTTATAAATGTCCTTTTCAAGGATCCTAGCAGGGCTATGTTCTATTCGTATCTGGCAAGAGTGAGCTGCGATAAGGACAGTGTTACTTTGCAGGAGGGCGAGACAGTAGCTTACAAATGGCTTGATAAAGAAGCTTTTCTTGAATATGTTGATTCCGAGAATGCGATTGGGTCACATAATCAGAGATTTGAGAAATACATAAATACACTTAGATGTTAGCAATTGTATTTGGGGAATAGAATGCAGATTAAGATTGGACAATATGATTATTCAGAGTGCTGGGATGGTGTCTTTTATAAAAAGCTTTCAGACTATCCTTATATAACAGAGTGGGAGAAGCAGACTGTTCTTGACTTCGAGAAGTATGAGGCATCTAATGGTCGTACTTGTGATATAGAAGCGGACTCTGATATCCTGAATGAAATCGATAATTACAGATGCAGATATAACGGAAGATATCGTGTATCTCCGCCAGACAAGATAACGGAATGTACAGCCTGCCCTAAATATAAAGGATGTTTGACGGATTTGGTTTGCCATACTTCGCCATTAGAAAACGCTGTTCAGATATTGGAATGTGGGAATCTTCTTTCGCCTGTGCGAGCACGTAAGATGTCAGCAGCGCAGTTGCGTGAAGAAAGCAGAAATGCGGCGAATGATCCTGAAGATTACTTTGATTACATTATGTTTGCATGGGGGAACTGTCAGGCTGGAGATAGACTTGTAATGGAGAGAAATCTCGGAAGATTTCCGGATGAAAAAGATCTGAGTGTCTGTTTTACTCCAGGCGTAAGATTTTTTTTCAGATATAAGGACTTGATTATGCATCCTGATGCAGTTTTTGAGGGTGTTCTTCCACTCAAGGTCAAGAATGAAGTTGTACTAAAGGACTGGGTATATACAATTGTGGCCCCGTCTAGCTACAGAGAAGTGCTTGCACCTCATGTTCCAGACGAGTTGTCGCAAAAGGTGCATTTTATTGATAACGATTGTACAGATATATGGGCGTGGTCGGAAAAGGTCTATGAATATGCCCATAAACTGGGAAGATAATACTTAAGCCTGGGGAAGAGCTGGTTTTGGAGTGAATGACATGAGCCTAGATAAAGAAAATATATATTACTTTAATGGGACTGCATATGCAGGTAAATCTACAATGGTGAAACGGCTTGCTGAGAAATATGATGGCATAGCCTGTGAGGAAAACTATCATGATGAGCTCCAGGAAACACTTGATAAGAATGAATACCCTTGTCTTACATACACCAGAGATTTGCAGGACTGGCATGATTTCATAAGGCGCACTCCGGAGGAGTATGCATCATGGATAGATGGCGTTACCCTGGAATGTGAGAGGCTTGAACTGCAGATACTTGAAAGGCTTTCCGGGCAAGGCAAAAAGATATTTGTTGATACCAATATATCAGTTGAGACTCTTCGGAAGATATCGGATAGGAATCATGTTGCTATCATGCTTGCAGATCCTGAGATTTCAGTGAAGAGATTTTTTGAAAGACCTGACAAAGAGAAGCAGTTCCTTTATCAGCTCCTTTTGGATGAAAAGGATCCAGATGCTGCAATAGAAAACTTCAGACAGTGCCTAAAGCTGATAAATTCAAAAGAGCGCTACGATAAATTTGCAAATAGCGGGTTTAATGTTTTTGTCCGTGATGAGAGAAGAAGCATTGAAGATACAATGAAATTGATAGAAAAGAGTTTTGGTTTGAAAGAGGTAAACAGTGGGGACAATTAAAGATTACAGAAATATGGTAGAGCAGCCTTGGGGAAGAATGTTCTACGACTTGATTTTCAGACAATTAGACGTTTCAAATGATAAGAGGCTTAAAATATTGGATTTCGGAGCAGGCTTTTGTCTGACATCAAATCATTACGCGAAATATCATGATGTGACTGCCGTAGAGCCCAATGAGGAAATGTATAGCCTACGGGTTAAGGACAATGATTATTCATTGATAACTCAAGGAATAGAGTATTTGCAGACAATTTCAGAAAATACCTATGATTATGTCATTTGCCACAATGTCTTGGAATATGTAGAAAATGTGGATGAGGTACTTAAGGAGCTAATCAGGGTTCTGAAGCTGGGGGGAAGGTTATCAATTGTAAAGCACAATGAATTAGGAAAAGTCTTTGCTTATGCGGTACTAAATGACAATCCAAAGGCTGCACTGGATATTTTGATGGACAATAAAGAAGAAGGCAGCATTTTTGGAAACAGAAATCTGTATAACAATAATCAGCTTGTGAATGCACTATCAGGCACCATGGAGTTGATGGATGTTTATGGTATAAGGTCATTGTTTGGACTTTCATCTAATAATGATATTAAGTTCAGTGACGAGTGGTATAAATCAATGCTTGAACTGGAAACAGAAGCTGACTCAATGGACGAGTTTAGGAAAGTCGCCTTTTATAATCATCTGATTTTTAAAAAGAAAGAGTGAATATTTATTGCGATAGAAAATAAGCTAGCCTATGAGTTAAAAGCTGTTGGTGGAAACCTCTTTTGTGATCAGGAAGAAACCGTGGAACTGAAGTATTTTTCAAAAGAGGATAATCCAATTCTTTTCTGTAAGCAGCATGAAGAAATATGGCGGGATATTTTTGCATGACAGAGAGGAAAGACTAAATGAACATTTTGGTTAGAACTGCTCAAAAAGCAGATTATAATAAAGCCGTGGTATTTGTTTTGGTTCACAAGTACCGCGGCATTTTTCTTGGGTGCCCGGAACTGTGCTATTCCGGGCGTGTTGTTATGAGGATTGTATTAAAAAAGTTTCTGTTATAATTTCCAGAAGATTTTCATCTCCCGATGGATGTATATTAGCATCTGAAACTTAAGGGAACATAAAAAAGAAGATCCCTTCCGGAATCTTCTGGTTGCTATATAGGAATTACCAAACGTAGGCTACAGCGTTAGCTATATCTTCAGTGATAGTGTTATCTTTAACAAGCTTCTTAAGCCATTTATCAAGTTTGCCTACTTTGTGATTTGTCTGGATAAAGTGAATCTTCTTGCCATTTACATCATTTGAAAGAAACAGTTCATACATATACATAAGAGAAAACCTCCGAAAATCATTATATTTGTTTCATTCGTACTGGCCATTTGAATGTTCTTTTTGCGCGTCCGAAAAATATATCGATGGTCAGGCGAAAAAACTTTAGGGCTCTTTCAAATATTTTTTATTATCTTTTTAAGAGCATATTTGTGAAAATAATTTTCAAATAATCACCTGAAGTGAAATTTGTCAAATATAAAAGCTGCATTTCTGCAGCTGAATTTTTGAGGGTTAGCTGTCAGAATGTCACGTTTCTGGCAGCTTGTCTAAATTGTCTTCTGCTGCGTTGGCGTCAATCACCGTACCGCCCGGTACGACTCATTCCTCCGCCTTGCAGAAGAACAATTTATGCTGCTGTGTGGCGATTTTTTAAAGAAGCTGGCAGAAAGAGGAAAAGTAATCATCGTAGTCACGCATGATGAGGAGTTTATGAACTGTTGCTGTGATTGTAATTATCAGCTGTAGGCTTTATAAAATAGTAATTGTGCGCCATTTCAGCGTCGTATACAATGATATTGTCAAAGGGCAGTTATTTCAAAAGAGATAACTGCTCTTTTTACGCTTACTTTTAGAAGCAAAACCGCATGGTTATGCGCTTTCGTTGAAAACAAGTACTATTCATGATAGGATAAATATTGGTATTTTGTACTACCTTATTCGTTTCTTGGGACTGCCAATTATCTTAGCCACATTGGAAGTAGACCCATGAATATCATATGGCACATGGACAATCCAATACCGGCAAAGTATCTTAAGAAGACAAATAAACTGGAAGTAGGATAATCATATGAAGACTGTAAATGTTGTGGCTGCAATAATTTGCGACAAATATGATCATAAGACAAAAGTATTCGCCACACAACGTGGATATGGTGAATTCAAAGATGGTTGGGAATTTCCCGGAGGAAAGATTGAGGAGGGGGAAACACCACAGCAGGCTCTTGTGAGAGAAATAAAGGAGGAGCTAGATACAGATATCGAGGTTCACGATTTGATTGATATCATCGACTACGACTATGAAACATTTCATCTTCACATGCATTGTTTCTGGGCGACAGTAAAGAATGGTCACCTGTCATTGCTTGAGCATGAAGCGGCAAAGTGGGTTACCAGGCACGATATTGATAATTTGAATTGGTTGCCTGCAGACGAAGGGCTTATAAGCGAAATTAAAAACCATCTGTAATTTGCATCAAAGACGCTTGCAATATTCTTAATGAGAAAATTGATAAAAATGAAAAGAAATATCCTCTAGATAAGAGCAAATGGGGAGATTCCGCTGACATTCATCCTGGTTGCCAGAGTATTTCTGGGGCAGCAGGTGTATGAAGGAGTATTCCTTAATGACAATATATCTAATCTGTCACATGTTGGCGGTGGTGTGATCGGTTCAGCTGTAGGATATAAGTTGAACATGAAAAATAATCGGAGGAGAGGCAGAATATGTCATATGAAACACAGTCCCAGTGGACTATTGATGAATTAAAGAAATTAAATAAAGCGACACTTATTGGAATGAATAAAGCATGCCTGGCACTTATTATTGTGCTTGAAGTGGTTTTTGTGGGAGGACTTATCGTATCCTTTGTTATTGGTTCGATAAAGCTTGCATTTGAATTTGCAATAATGCTGATTGGCTTTCCATTAGCACTATACCTGATTACTAATTTCAGAATCAGGAAAGAATATAATACGAACAAGATTCTGCAGAATACTGTAACAACTTTTAGGTTCGCTGAGGACAGGGTTGAATCAGTTAGTGACAGAGGCAGTGCATTCGTAAAATATGATGAAATTTACAAAATACTCGAGACAGATACAAACTTCTATCTCTTCCTCAGCAAGAATCAGGCACTTAATATTATCAAAGCCAATTGTTCAGATGAACTGATATCATTTCTTCGCAAGAAAAAGAGGTGACAAAAGACCTGATGCAGCTGGCAAATGAAAAGGCAATAGGAGCAGGCTATATGTTTTCAGACCTAGGCAGCTGGATATACAGACTTATTGATCATTATGTGGATGAGAGCTAATCAGCTTATGGACTGCACATTGGAAAGGTTCTGAACTCGCTGGATTGGTAAATCCGACTTAGTGAGTGTGAAAACACAGGAGCGCTTATATGAAGTATAGAGAAAATAAGAAAACCAAGGACAAGATAAGTGAAATAGGATTTGGTTCGGCATATATATTTGAGGCAGGATTTGACACTGCGGTGAAAACAATTCGACATGCATTTGAAAGCGGAATCAACTATTTTGACATGGCCGCTGGGGATGGGAGTGCATTTCCTATGTATGGAGAAGCGCTATCAGATGTCAGGGACAATATTCTATATCAGATACACTTCGGGGCAGATTACTCAAGGGGAACCTACGGATGGTCGCTTGACCTTGATACCGTCAAAAGGTCTCTTGATAAACAGCTTCATGATTTAAAGACTGATTATATAAATTATGGCTTCATACATTGCCAGGATGAATTTTCAGATTGGGAAACTTATCAGAGAAACGGTGTATATGACTATCTCCTGCAGATGAAAGATGAAGGTGTTGTAAAGCATACCGGTTTATCATCACATACTCCGGCAGTCATACAGAAAATCATGGATGATGCAGACATTGATATGCTTATGTTCTCTATCAATCCGGGGTATGACTATGGGCAGGGAGATTATGCTCATGGCGGTGTGGATGAAAGAGCAGAAGTATATAAGCGCTGTGAAAAAGAGGGAGTTGGCATTTCTGTCATGAAGCCTTTTTCAGGAGGGCAGCTCCTTGACGTGAGGCAATCTCCATTTGGACAGGCACTGACTCCTTACCAGTGTATCAGATATTGTCTGGATAAACCTGGCGTGCTGACAGTCCTTCCGGGGGCTCAGAGCATTGCAGAAGTAGATGAACTTCTTTCGTATTATGACAAGACCGAGGAAGAGCTGGACTATTCTATCATAGGCACTTTTGCTCCGTCCCAGGCTGCAGGCAAGTGCGTGTACTGCAATCATTGCAAACCATGCCCTGCAGGAATAGATGTTGGTCTTGTAAATAAATATTATGATCTTGCTAAGGTTGGAGATTCCCTTGCAGTAGAGCATTACAAGACTCTGGAAAAGAATGCATCCGACTGTATATCATGTGGCCACTGCAACAGCAGATGCCCGTTCGGGGTAGGTCAGATTAGCAGGATGAAAGAGATAGCAAACTTTATGGTGTGAGTCGAATTTATCTGATAATAGGTGATTATGAATGCTCGGGATTAGGTGCTGACAGCGGTCTTATCTACACATGGCCGTATGAGCTTGCGGGTGATCTTGTTGATCTTAATGATGAACAAATCCAAGGCAGGATACTGGCTTCTCTATTATAACGTTTCTGAGTAATAAGCAGGTGCGGGAGGTTTCGAGAAATGAAGAGAAAAACATTTGTAACAATTATCATTTGCTTAATCAGTACTATGCTTCTTGCCGGCTGCGGAGCCACTTCTGACAGCAGCTTGACGGACAGGCTCGAGAACATCAGGGAGGATGCGGAAGAAAATGAGAATGAGGAGGAAAATGCAACTACCCTTGATGTAAAGCAGGCTGAGAAGAACCTGAAGGAAATGAGCGATGCCATGGTCAGTTACCTGTGGGGTGCTCTGATGACGGAATCTGAGGGCGATGTTTTCAATCTCGGAGAAAGTGTGGATCTTAAACTTTCTGATTCCGATAAGATCAGAGCAGCCGTGCTGGCGTCAGAGACGGATGGCGTTATCGACGGTTATTTTAGCTTGAAAAAGGGAGAACTCGTAGAGGATAAGAATGCCGAGACCGGGCCGGACAGTGACGGATTTCACGGGATGTCTGTTCCTGATAAAAGCGTGGAAGAGAACTGCCTTGACCTATTCGGGGAAGAAGCTGACTGGGATGCTCTTCCGGAAAAACCGGTATGCGACCTGTTCGATGCGGTTTCCTATACCGATGAAGACGGTACACACGCCCTTCAGGTCGATCAGGAAGTTGATACGGAAACCGCACTCGAAAATCATGAATGCACGATCACGGAAGAAGACGGTAAATACATTGGCGAAGTCAACATGTTCTGGGGATATTGGGGCGAACAGGAACAAAAGCCCGGTTACTCGAACTATGTTGTAACATATACGCTTGAGGCAAACGATAGATCAAAGTATGGTATGGCGATAACAGCGATAAGTGTAAGCAAGGCAGAAAAGTCTTCCAAAGAGGACGTGACAATAACGGATGTATCATGGAATCATGGGAGTTACGAGGAGTTCATTGAAGCTGATTCGGATGTAACAGAAGTGTATTTCACGCTGAGTAATGGTGAGACCATCACAAAACAGGTTCCTCTCGGATATTATGTGGATGGAAAAGAGGAAGTTGATATAGACGGTGACGGCGAGGATGAGATCGTTATTAATCAGTATTTTTCAAATACTGCGGCTGAGTATAACATTGTCTATGTCTTTAAGCTTGTAGATGGTAACATTGAAGATATCTCTCCTATGGGAGATATCCCCGAATTAACTGATGATGTTGCGGATATGATGATCAAACCGCTGGATAAAGAAGGGTATCCTAAGTATGCGCTTGATGTGACCACGTATCAAAAGGAAAGTGCGGATGTCTCGGTAAAAAATCATGCATTATTGGCGTGGCATAATGGTTCATGGGAAGAGATTGAGACCGATTCTGATGAAAATCAGCATGAGGAAACCTCGGAGGATCATACCATACCGGAGTATTTTATCTATGTAATATCACCTGACGGATATGCAAACCTCCGCACAGGT
This sequence comes from Butyrivibrio sp. LC3010, assembly GCF_000424385.1. Taxonomy (GTDB): domain Bacteria; phylum Bacillota; class Clostridia; order Lachnospirales; family Lachnospiraceae; genus Butyrivibrio. Next base: position 25,833 of record NZ_AUJU01000031.1, read on the forward strand.
CCGGGCACCGAGTATGATGTGATATGTCAGATACCGACCGGCGATTCCATGGAGGTATATCGCGAGACCGCCACGGATAAAAAGGGTAACAAGTGGCTGAAAGTAGCTTACTGGCATCCCGAGGGAACATCTCAACTCGACGGATCCAATGAACAGGGAATAACAGAGATCGGATGGATTGCGGAATCTCAAGTTGAATAGTTAGATATGAGGGCAAACAGATGGGCGACTTTATATTTGATGCGATAAGCGAATCGGTCACGAAATGGGCAACCATCAAATGTAATTTTCTACTGCCTTTTTGATAAAAAGAAAATCACTGCACACAGCCTAGGCAGGCCATCGCGCAGCGATTTTGTTCAATTTAAATTTGTAGAGCAATTAAATTACAGTAAAACGATCCATGAACAATGAGGTTTTAAGTAATGAATAATGGTGAGATAAAGGAGATCGCGTTGAAGCAGTCTGCAGAGGATATAGGCTGCCAGGCGCATGATTTCCTTTCAGATAAGAATGTTATTGTGCCATTTTGTTTAGGCAAGAATGCGCGAAAGTATTATAAGGAACCAATCATATGTAATTTTGTTTCCTATGGAAGTAATATCGTTGTGGCTACAACAAAAGAAGTATCGGATCTGGTAAAGGAGTATATAGGCAAGTTTGAGTTTTATCATTGCTTTGAAACGCCAAATATGCACTGGCTCAATGATAGACTGTTAGAGCGGGGGCATAAGGTATGTTTCATGGCTGAATATTATCTTCCTGATGTAAACAAAATTCCTGATGCGGAGTGCTTATATGAAACGCACATACTGGTTCAAGAGGATTTCAAGAATTTGTATCTGCCTGAATGGAGTAATGCACTATGTAAGGATCGCAGCCATCTGGATATGCTGGGTATTGGAGCATACGATAATGGCAGATTGATTGGTTTTGCGGCCTGTTCAGCAGATTGCGATGAAATGTGGCAGATAGGCATAGACGTTCTGCCGGAATACAGGCAAAAAGGGATTGCATCAGCACTGACTAGCAAACTGGCAAAAGAGATTCTAAATCGGGGAAAGGTTCCGTTTTATTGTTCTGCATGGTCAAACATCAGATCCGCCAGAAATGCGGCTAAAAGCGGTTTTATTCCGGCATGGGTAGAAATGACTGTAAAGCCGGCGGACGTTGTTGATGAGATGAATTCATAACTTACAGTTTATACACGATAGAGGAGGCATTATTTGAAAAAGACAATTCGCAGTGTTCTCATTTTTATAACGCTGATTATTATTGTGTTGGTGGGACTTTTGATAAAGCTACGGATACAGACAGGAAGAATCCTTACTGATTATTCATCTATATATAAAGATGATAAATATGGTGCTCCGGTATATGTTGATGGAGTAGAGGTAATAACCCAGGATGTTTCCTGTGGTTATGCTTGTATTGAGATGTTTTCTGCATGGAATGGGGGACATCTGACAGAAGAGGATCTGTACAATGAATACGGCAAGGTCATAACCTCAACAGGAGATAAGTTCTGCGAAGAAATGAACAAGCGCTTTCCGGAGTACACTACGTCCATCCATAAATACATGTCAAACACGGAACTGATAGATGCAGCTTATGAAAATCTGGCAAGAGGAGTACCTGTGCCATTTGAGTGGGCAGCTAAGTATGGTGATGTGTGGACTCTTCATTATTCCCTGCTTGTTGGGATGGATATTCCTAATGACAAGATAACTGTAGCAAATCCTTATGGTTATGTTGAAGAGTTATCTGTAGATGAATTTTTACAGCGCACAAGTTTTGAAGCCTATGAGAATATGCCTTTTTATTTCAAATTGGCATTTGCTGTAGGGATGTTTGAGAAGAATACAATCTTTACTGTTCACGGATTGAACGAGAACTAAATAACTTTCAGTAAAAATTACTATCTAAGGAGAAAAAATGGCAAAAAGACGATCTGTTGATACTAAAGAAAACTATGGCAAGGCCATAAAAATCTTTTTCGACAATTACAATAAAGATTTGCAAAAATTGCTGATTGCTCCATTTGATATTAATTTGGAGTATTCAGTATAAGGTGCTTATGCCAGCGTATGACCAGGATTATGATAAAGGTGGTTGAAGATGGTTACATATTATGATGACGGAACTATAAGAATTAGAAGCATGATTCCTGAAGATACCCAAATCCTTTATGATACATATTTTTCGTATGGTTGGCATCCTTCCTTAGCTACATACGAAAAGTATTATAAAGAACAGGAGGATGGTAAAAGATTTGTTTGTATTGCAGAGTATGATGGCAGAGTCTCTGGGCAATGTACTCTGGTTCTGAATCCTATAGAAGGTCCTTGGGGGAATCAAGGCTATCCTGAAATAGAAGATCTGACAGTTTTCTTTGATGTTCATAATAAAGGTATCGGAAATAGGCTTTTGGATGCTGTCGAGAAAGAAGCGTCAAAAGTTTCCGATAAAGTATACTTGGCAGTTGGAGTTCATTCAGGATATGGACCAGCTCAGAGGATGTATGTAAAAAGAGGCTACAATTTTGATGGTAGCGGAGTTTGGTATAAAGGGAAACAATTAGAACAGTATGCACCCTGCGTCAATGATGATGACCTTTTACTTTATATGGCTAAAGATGTTTAAAATTCCAGCATAAACGACTAGAGGGTGGAGAATGAAATCTTTTATAAGAGAGATTGGATTATGGAAAAAGTAGTATATAACGTCTTGGCGATGATTCTTTTGATATCACTAACTGGCTGTAGAGATTTAGAAACTGAACTTGCACCGGTATCAACGCATGAAGTGTCGGTTAAAACGCAAGAAGTAGTTGAGGAAGTACCGGAAGAAACATGGGAATCGCCTATTGATGGACTTTCAGATGATTTCATATTTGGAATGGATGCATCTTCAGTACTGACCGAAGAAAAAAGTGGTGTTAAGTACTATGGTTTTGACGGCAAAGAGCAGGATATATTCAAAACCTATTCTGATGCAGGGATTAACTATATCCGATTAAGAGTCTGGAACGATCCTTATGATGAAAATGGGAATGGGTATGGTGGCGGTAATAATGACCTTCCAACAGCTGTTGAGCTTGGGAAAAGAGCTACTGCCAATGGGATGAAAGTAATGATAGATTTTCATTACTCCGATTTCTGGGCAGATCCTAAGAGACAGCACGCTCCCAAAGCCTGGGAGGCCATGAGCGTGGAAGAAAAAGCGGATGCCCTCTATGAATTCACTAAAGACAGCCTCTCACAGCTTCTTGATTCCGGCGTAGATGTAGGGATGGTACAGGTTGGTAATGAGATTAACTACGGAATGTCAGGAGAGCGGCAGTTTGAAAAGGTTCTTGAACTTTTAAAAGCGGGAAGTATGGCAGTACGTGAAGTATCAGAATCTTACGGAAAAGAGATTGCTGTAGTTGTCCACTATACCAGGATTGAAGACAAAGCAGATGTACTTACACTAGTTGACAGGCTGGTGCGGGGTGAACTTGACTTTGACATGATTGGTATGAGCTATTATCCCTTTTGGGATGGCAGCTTTGAAAACATGAGTCGTGTCCTTGAGCTTATTAGTGAAAAGTATGGAAAAAAAGCTTTCATAGCAGAGACGTCCTATTGCTATACCACTTCAGATGGCGATGGATCAGCAAACAGTTTTACTGTTAATGATTTGGTAAAGGGTTATCCCGCGTCAGCCATAGGACAGGCCACAATGATACGTGACATTTGTAAGAATGTGAGTGAGGTAGGGGGCATAGGTGTTTTCTACTGGGAAGGCGCGTGGATTCCTGTAGGTCCTGCTGATGCAGATAACTCCGCTATCTGGGAGAAATATGGAAGTGGATGGGCCAGTAGCTACGCTTCAGATTATGATCCGGAGGATGCGGGTCTTTACTATGGCGGAAGCTCTTGGGATAATCAGGCGCTTTTTGATTTCGAAGGACACCCATTGGATTCTCTGAATATTTTTAAATATATGCGAAATGGTAGAAATTACTAAGGGAGAATTATCTTTCAGGATAAATGACTAAGGTAAATTGTAGATTTTCCTGGGGCTTTGGAAATAGCATTTGCAGAAAAGGAGCAGTATTGTTTGATCAGAATTGAATTATAATCAAAATACAATTTTCATCCGGATTCGTTAGATCACTATCAAAGAAAACAGGAAGTTAAAAAAGTATACCGAAAGCAGGACGGAGAGTATATTCTTGTAGATTGTGTGTATACGGAAGATTGGGATTCAGGGAAAAGACAATCTATTGCCGAAACAATCAGCGGAGATGATTACATTACATATTTGGCTTTGGATGAAGATAAAGTCGTCGGCTTTATCGGGTTACTGAAACAACTAGTGTACTGACATGTTGATATTTAATCAAATTATATCTATTAATCCGTGCCATTTCTTGGTAAAATAAAAGAAAAAGCACGGAGGCACAGCAATGGCAGGCAGACCAAAAAAGCATCATATCAATCTCACTGACGAAGAATTCAAAAGCATCAAGTCGATAATTCGCAAGAAGAGTACAAGCAAAACACTAAGGACAAGATGCCAGATTATTCTTGATCTTGATGAGAATCATGGAAAAATGTTGTCATATGAGCAATGCTATAAATCAAATGGAGTCTGTCATGCAACAGTATCAAATACTGTTAAAGGCTATGCCACAAAAGGTATGGATTACCTAAAAGGTCTCAACAGAAATGAGAATTCCAATAATGCTCGCCGTAAGGTTGATGGTCGGATTGAAGCCCATCTTGTTCAAATAGCTTGCAGTCCGGCACCTGAAGGACATAGCAGATGGACAATACGCTTATTGGAAGATGAACTCAAGGTTGTTTTGGACACTGATGAAACCATTAGTCGCGAAGCTATCCGTAAGGCTTTAAAAAAAACAAACTTAGACCTCACAAAAACTCCTACTACTGCATCCCGAAGAAAAACGACCCGGAATTCGTAGCCGCAATGGAGGATGTACTTGATGTCTATGAACGGGCTTATAATCCCAATATCCCAGTAGTATGCATGGATGAAAAGCCATATCAACTGCTCGGAGAAGTACGAAAACCTCTTCCGATGAGACCAGGAAATGATGCTATCATAGATTCCGAGTATAAACGTAACGGAACATGCAGCATATTCGCATTTATAGAGCCATTAGGTGGTAACCATCATGTCAGCGTACGAGAGCATCGTACAGCTACAGACTGGGCTGAGGAAATCAAGTACCTTGTTGACGTTATGTATCCTGATGTA
>NZ_AUJU01000032.1 GCF_000424385.1 Butyrivibrio sp. LC3010
CAGGCAGAGAATCGTCATGAACTACAACCTTGATGGTGTGACCAAGGAAGAAGGCCGCAGCTATATCTCTGAAAAGCTCAAAGGTGCTGGCTGTAATCAGACCATCTTTGATGATGCAGCAATAGAAGCAATACTCAACGCAGCTGATGGAACTCCGCGTCTCATAAACAAGTACTGTAACGCCAGCCTCCTTATAGGTGACAGCGCCAAAGCTGATCTCATTACAACCGACATCGTCATGCAGGCAGTCAATGACTGCGAACTTGGTTAGGATTACATCCCTCACTCATTTAAAGTGCGTGAGGGATGATTTCATTTATATAATCAGAAAATCAGGTGTCAAACAATCTAACTGTACCCTTTGTCTGACACCCTATGCAGCCTCATTTAAAGTGAAGATTGAGGACTCATTTAATGTGCCGGACAACACTTGATGAGGCCTTGTAAACTATATCAGTTATAAAGCACTGACTATGCCTTACAAATAATCTTATCCTCATCATACATATCAAAAACAGACCCCTGAATCATATTCACGGATGTTGTAATGACCATGTATGTTGTGACGAGAATAAGTCTTTCCATAGCATCTAACTTTCTGAAAATTATTAGTTGTAAGTATAATTGACTGACAATTCACTGCCAATAATATTTTCAGACCTTTTACAGATTGTTAGCCAACTGTCCAAAATTCCATACCTTACTCGCACCTGATTTCTTCATAGTATTCCTTCAGAAATCCTTCCATGTATTCATGTCTCATTCTGGCAATTTCCTTAGCAGCCTCAGTATTCATCTCATCTTTGAGCAGAAGAAGCTTATCATAAAAATGCTGCACTGAATCATCAAGAGACCTTCCTGCTTTTCCTCCATAAGCAAAGGTTCTGGCAATTCCTATTGCGCCAATAGCATCAAGTCTGTCTGCATCCTGCACAATCTTGCCCTCAAGTGTTTCCGGAGTCTTTCCCTTGTTCTTACTGAAAGACACTGCGTTTATTATCTCGCAGATTTTTTCTGTAGACTCATCAGGCACACCATTCTCTTGTAAAAAGGATCTGGCATTGGCATTATTCTCTGTTTTGAAAAGCTTATGATCATCAACATCATGTAATAACGCAGCAAGAGCAGTTATTAAGGAATCAGCTTCAGGATATGATTCCGATATCAGCTGCACATTTTTGTATACTCGAAGTGTATGCTGTGCATCGTGCCCGTCTGAATTTCCTTCGAACAATTTCTTTATATATTGAATTGCTTTTTCAATTATTTCATTGTACATCACATCATCTCCACACTTTGACAATCGTTGAATCTGGCAAAGCTCTTAAGTGTCCGCTCCAGTGCTGCATTAAGCTCTTTCGTCTGACGGATTCCATCTTCCCACCAGAGTCCTTTGACTTTCAGAATCACTTATAGTCATCCACATCAAATTTTCTGTCTTTGAAATAATAATCCCTGTCATTTTCAGTGATTTCCCTGATTATTCTGCAAGGATTTCCTACAGCAATAACATTATCCGGCAGATCCTTCGTAACGACACTTAGCATCTTCATTATTTATTTTGCGAAGTTCCATTACTTTTCCACTATCTCCTACTTATTATTTCATTCCCATAACATCAACCATTCCGAGGAAGAGCAAATATACCACAAAACAAGCACCTACTATAAAAGGTATTCCTGTCACAATCCCCGGTATAAGTACTAATATCTTTTTTGTGCGACTCTTAATTCTGTAAGCTGATAACATGAAAAAGCAACTCGCTATCATCGGAATAAATCCTATCCCCAGTATTATCATATTTCTCTCAAATTCCGTGAAAGGAATCATTGCCTCCGGATTGCTTACAGTATTTCCACCTATAACTGCACTTGCACCAAAGAAAAGTACACAACATATTCCCAGAATGTAAATTGTAGTAGCAATCGTTTTCTTATTCATAGTTTTACTTACTCCCTTACCTTCATGATATATCCCTGAAGTTCAAGTTCTTTCCCGGAATCAGTAGTTACCTTCTCCAGTTCTTGTTCTGTAATTTCATATTCATCTTCAAACTTTTGAAGAAGTTTCATGCTACCAATATTGCGGATGTCTGCCTCATAGAAAAACTCCTTTTTTCCATACTCTATACGAGCGATATCAAGCGCCTTCTTCAATGCTATATACGCATATCCCTTGTTCCATTCTGTTTTTTTTATCCAAACACCGACTTCAGAGCAATCCTCTGAAAGCCCATGAATTTCGGAACTTCCTATTAACTCTCCATTCTCTGACAGTACAGAGAGAAGTATTGTTTCACCGCTCTCTGCCTCGTCAAGAAATCCCTGCAAAAGTTCTCTGGCATCATCAATACTCTCAAAAGGATCCGGCCACTGATATCTTGTGATGTCCTCATCGAATCCATCAAAGTAATCCTGAAGGTAATCCATACTAAATGATTCCACCCTTATCTTCTGCAGCAGTTCTTTTGCTCTTTTTAAAACCGGCACTTCCCTATTAGCAATTAGTCTTCCAAGGCTAGTGCATCTACAACTATCATATTCAGCAAGTGCTTCATCATACCTAAGTTTCAAAGTTGAAAGGTGGAAATCATCAATCTCATCCTTGGTAAGATGCTTATCCCCAAAAGATTTCACCTTACATAGATAATAGTTATTGACGTTATGCCTGTTAATTAGATTATAGTAATCGCTGACTACTCCAATCTTACATAAAACCTCAACATCAGCACCAAGTTCTTCTTTTAGCTCACGCCTGATAGCTGTATCTAAGTCTTCTCCGGTTTCTACTCCACCACCAGCCGTTTCTATAAGAGTTGCCTTACCAAAATCATCATCTCTGTTTGCTCTGACAAAATAAAAGCAGCCCTCATCATCCACTACTATTGCCCTGGCAATCATTCTGTCATGGTCAATTGTAGTGAGCGGCCACTCATTGTCTTCTAAATTCAATATCCAATCTTCCTGCACCATATTCCCTCCACCAAAACTATTTCTAATATATCAAAAAAAGACGCCGCTTAACAGCAATTACATTTACCTATCTCTTTATAACTGACGCAAGAAAAAAGAGCCGATTTAGCTCTTTTTCAGTATCTGTATTTTGCCAAGGATAGTTAGTGTTGCTTCAGAATTCATCTCAAGGTTGACGCTCTCCATGCCTCATCTTCGCGCAGCCGTATTATCCAAAAAACACAGAGTCAAGCCTTATCATTTGGATTTCCTTCGGTTGTGAGCTTTTTCCCTGTAATACTTCTCTTTATCCAGGTACATTTCTTCATCAGCTTCTTTATAAAGCTCCTTTAGATTCCCAAAGGGAGCTGTTCTATGGGCTGCACCTAGCGCAAAAGAGATATTATTCTGTCTCTCATCTGCCCTAAGGGTTTCAATCAGTTCTGACAGCTCTCCATTGCTTTTATCTGCAAGTGCAACAAAAAACTCGTCGCCTCCAAGCCTGTATACGTTCCCGTCACCAAATACTGACGTAAGTATTTCTGCCCCTTTCTTAAGTAGCCTGTCCCCTTCAGCATGTCCCTTACTGTCATTAACCAGCTTAAGCCCATTCAGATCACACATGACGAAAGCAATATCCTTACATGCACTAAACCCACATTTCATCCCCATGTCAAAGGCCTGTCTGTTATACAGCCCCGTCAAAGAATCATGCTCACTAAGGCCCTGAATACGGATTGAATTAATCCAGCTGTTTATCCTTGTATGCTGATTGGTTGCGCTGACAAACACCACTATTAGAATTGCAGTAACTGCACTCACTATATCCATTTGGAAAAACCTGGGTTCTTTGAAGTGGTGTGACTGATTAAGAAAAAGAAGAACAGAAATGAGCGTAAACAAATCTGTCCGCCAGGGATGATCAGAGAATATAGCCGGCTCCATAATAAGCACCATGAAAAACAGTACCGCATTGGCTTCTGGAATCATCTTCGTACCAAGCAGGATTATGATGCTGTATATAACAAGGATTTTAAGGTACATCATCGCAATAAACATTTTTCTGTGATTATTAAAATCAGCAAAATGCTCCAGTGCAGTAAAACCGATCATAAGAATCAGCCCCGGCACATAGATGCGTATATTATCATGCCCCATGAGGTAGCTCAAATCCCCGCCTTTTGCAAGCAAAGTAACGATCGCACCTGCAAGCATGGCAATGAAAAACAATCCAGAGATCCAGAGAATCCTGTAGTTGTATTTAAAACGCATGTCTTCAATTTCCGCCAGTTCTTCAGGATGATAAGTACCATATATGATAAATGACCAGTATCTTTTCAGATTCATCAAAACGCCTCGTGATGTACTATAGATAAAAGTTTTAAATATAATCGAAAGCAAGAATAAGAATCCTGCCCTGCTATGCATTGACCATGCTTTCCATATACTTTACAAAGTCTGCAGGCGGAAGAGGTTTAGAGAAGAAATACCCCTGCTCATAGTCACACCCCATTTCAGCCATTTTGTCTTTCATCTCTTCTGTTTCAATGCCTTCTACAACAATTTCCATATTTGAGTGCTGGAACAGCCTGATCAGGTCAGGAAGAAAACCTGCTTTTCCTGCAAAGAAGGATCTTGTAAATGTCATATCCACCTTTACTACATGTATTGGCAGCGTCATAAGGCTTGATATATTGGAAGCTCCCGTACCGAAATCATCCAGCGAAAGCTCCGCTCCCATCGCCTGAAGTCCTGTTATCTGCATCTGGATCATGTCGTAGTCATCAATAAGGGATTCTGTAATCTCAAAGGCAAACATGCTCATAGGGATATTGTGCTTTGCCGCAATACTCGCCAGCTCCTGTGAAAGGCTGTTACTCATGCACTGAATGGGCGACAGATTAACATTTATAAATTCGATACCCAGCTCTTTCGGATCTATCCTCTCAAGGAAAATGCAGATTTTTTCAAATATCTGCCTGCCTATTTCCATAATGTCGCCGTTTTTCTCGGCTACATGTATGAAATCAAGAGGCGGGATAAAGCCCATCTTTGAATCATTAAGCCTTGCCAGCGCCTCAGCCCCCAGGACTTTGCCTTCCTTGTTTGAATAAATAGGCTGGAAATAGACTTCAAATCTGTTATCAGCGATAGCATCCTTTACTGCTCTCTCTATTGATTTCTGATTCTTTACGCCTTTGATCATCTCATCTGAGAAGACATAGATACCACGCCTGTTTTCATTGTACGAATTGGCTACTGCATATCTTGCAAGATCTCCAGCAACTAAACCATCTGTATCAATCACTGAATCCGGTATCAGCATTGCTGATATTTTCATCTGCACGATGCCGTAATACGATCTTTGAAGAGCCTCATACTTTTCTTTCCACTCCTCCATCATTTTCCCAGGATCTTCATTTAGATGGCCCTTTATGAGCAGGATGAAATTGCCGTTCCTCGTATAAAAAGCACTGTATTTCGGGTAGCTGCTAACAAGCCATGAAGCTATGGCCTTAAGGCCGTCATTCACCTGGCTGATTCCATAAACTGATTTAGATTCTTCATAGTTGTGGATTGCCATTGTCAAGAGGCTGAAAGGGACTTTTCTTTCCCAGTAGTCAAGACCTATCAGATCAAGAGCATCCTTGTTCAGAAGCCTTGTCCTGTTGTCCCTGTAGAGATCCGGATTCTCTGAAGTCAGGTATATGATGATGATACAAAGGATACTGAAATAGCTTGTAACAAGCATATGATAGAACTGCTTTCTTATTATGATGCCTAATAAAAGAAGCAGATTAAATGAAAGCAGTCCCGCTTTCATTCGTCTTGAGAGCTTTGCCCAGTTAAATATTACAATTATCAGAGAAATAATGATGTAGAAATATGTACTGAAATAGATAGTCTTATAAAGAGAACAGTTGTGATAGCCATCCTCTGCAATCGTATAGATAGCCGATGTCCATGGAGTTGAAAGAATCAGCAGTACTGCCACCGAAGCTGGCAGCGCAGTCACGATCCTGAAAATCCAATTATCTTTATGGCTGTGGGATGACTCCGCCGTATAAGCAAAAAGTGCCCAGCCTCTGACAATAAATCCAAGGAAATAAGCGTGATTGATAGCATACATCACCCAAAGTGGGTATTCATACCATATCTCATTCATCTCACAGGAGATGATATCCGCAGTAGTCATGACAAGATTGGCAAACATGACAAGCCAGAAACAGGAACTCTGCCTGATCGGCAGATTCCTTCTGACTCCATAAAACAAAAGAAGGATTACCTGAATAGGGATTGCTGCTATTGCAAAGTCATAGTTGAAAGGGCTGATCCAGTTAAACATAAGGATTCTCCAATTGATTCAGTCAAACAGCTAACATACTACTCCTATTCTATTTTAATATGAACGCAATACCGATATCAAATTAAAGCTTTATAAAGCATCAACATGAATGTCTTTTCAATATTTGTATTGCTGCATTCATTGAAGCTCATGCAGTAGTTCGCCTGAACAAATATGGAGTTAAAAAGTTTAAAGCAATTACCAAGAACAGACCTATCGTTTCAAAAATCGAAGGAGACCTGTACTACTTTGACTGGCATGAGCTTCAGCTTGAAGAATACTTCAAGCGTTTTGGCCAAGATGCAATAGTAATTGAGCCTGCATCTCTTAAGGAGAAGATTAAGAAGTTCTATTATTATGGGCTTAGGGAATACAGTAAGTGAAACTATTTTAACTTAATATACTTCCATGTCCTTGCGTTTATTCACAGTTGGATTTGCAGCATTTACCCTTTCATAGCATGGGCAGGTCTCGTCATGATCATTGATTATTCCACATGCCTGTAGGTGGGAATATATCGTCACTTCGCCGACGTACTTAAAGCCCCTCTTTTTCAGGTCCTTACTTATCGTCTTGGAAAGTCCGTTACTTACGGGAATTTTCCCACCAAGCTTACTGTGACCACTGTAGAGTATTGTCTTATTACCTGAATATGCCCAGATATAATCGCAGAAACTACCAAACTCTTCCCTAACTTTCCGAAAACACTGTGCATTGTTTATGACAGCAGCTATCTTCCTGGGCGACTTTATCATATCCTCTGCATTAAGTATCCGATCTATGTCTGCATCAGTGTACTCAGCAATCTTGTCATAATCGAAGCCATCAAAACAAGATCTGAAGACCTCTCGCTTTTTCAGCATAAGGTCCCAGGATAATCCACATTGCATGCATTCCAGCATCAGGTGCTCAAACATCTTTTTATCATCATGAACAGGAACGCCCCACTCATTATCATGATAAATCTTATTTCTTTCATTAACGTCCGCCCATCCGCAAAAGCCCATAGCATAATCCTCATAAAATATCTGTTTTTCATCTATCAATCACACAAAAATGATGCCACCCCTATATCATACACATGGACAGTCTTCCCGAACCTGTCAACTTCAACAGGAACAATCTCTCCTCTTTCAACCTGCAGTGCCCCTTCAATGAGCTTTGGCACAATAGAATAATCCACCGGGAGTGTTCCATGATTGGCATAGATCCCTTTTATGTCATCCTTGTATTTATCAAGTCTCCTGAGACTATGGATATATGCACTTAAATCCCTCATCTCACCAAACATGAAGATATGTCCATCTTGTATGGGATCTCCACTAAAAAGCATTCCGCTGTTTTTATCCAAAAGAGCTGTACTTCCCGGAGTATGTCCCGGGAGCGCTATTACCAGCAGCTCACGTTCTCCAAGATCAATTACATCTCCGTCATATACGGGAACAATCTTCTGTGAAGGATGCGGTAACTTATAGTTAACAAGCTCAGCAGGATTAATCATCACTTCATCAAACTCTTCATTACTACCAACATGATCTACATCCGTATGTGTATTAAAAAGCCTGACAGGAAGATCAGTCAGCTCCTTTACAAGCTCTTTTGCATTATGCGTCTGCATCCCACTGTCAATCAGCAGAGCTTCCTTCTTACCCATCAAAAGAAAAAATCTCACTCCACCTTCGTCGTACTGATATGTACTCTCATCAATCTTTTCCCAACTCATCTTTATCCCCTTACTTTTCTACCCAGGTTACCGGATTACCTTTTCTCTCAAGCGGTTCCCTGATTGGCTCTCCTGCCTCAGAATATCCCAATATCAGGCCTCCGGTTATCGTTTCATCTTCCCTAATAAATCCATAAACCATCATGATAGCCGCACCAAAAATCGGAGTCTCAGGACCGGCACTGACAAAATAGTAGTAATAATACGTGTAGAGAATCATTCCAGCGGCAGTCGATACAACAAGCATCAGAGATGAAATGCAATACTCTTTCATTCCTTTTGCAATAAGCATATTTATAACTCCAAGTACCACAATTATGATCAGTAAATACCTGCTGATCAGTGTTCCTCTTACCTTATCTACAATGAAGAACATAATAAGCGGTATCAGATCCAGGAATTTCAAATATCTCATACTTTCCCCTCAGCACCCTTTTCTTCCGCTTTTATGGTCTTCTATAGAGCAGGCATCAGGTGTTCCATATTCAATAAGGCCTACAACCGCTGGATCAAGCGTTATGCTACCATCTTCAAGAACAAAGGCCGGTATACCAACATCGCCAATTTCCTTAGAATGATCAAATGCCGGATTGGTATCACGAAGCCTTGTAAAAGCTCCCATGTTTCTGATATTCTCACCGATGTTTATATACTCAAATTCATTTTCTCGTCCAACTATCTGCTCATGAATATAATCGCAGTAAGGACATGTAGGCATTCCGTATATCTTAACCATATAATTTTCCTCCTCTGTCACCACTTAGACATAATCAGTTTCCTGTCACGACAAACTCTCCACCTTCGGCAGCTTGCCGGTCCACCCCATATATGTTGCCCAGTCTCGGAGCTCTTTTCTCTCATCGGGATCTCCGTGCTTTAAGTTCTGCAAAAAGTCTATGAATCCTCCCATGCCGCCAACATCATTCATGACGCACATTCCATCGAGCGAGGCGCAGGTAGGTCTCTTGTCGTAAAAGACCTTTGCCATCTTCTGGGCATACTCATAATCCAGGGGCTGATTGTTCATATCGTAAGCTGTTGTATCTTCCAAAAATCTCATAGAGCTCATTGGTACTAAGCTCATCAAAGTACTTCACTATTAATTCCATACGTAACTCCCCTTCTTCCAACTCCCTTAATTATATGCAAAAAAGGACTCTGGCGCTATATGAGTCGTCAGAGTCTATCTATGGTAAATCCCACTAATGTGTCAGGGTTATTGGAGGGAGGAAGGCTACGAACATTCTGGCGCAGCCTTTATACCATAGAATTTTGTGAATTTGCACATTCTACAACCGCAGCCAATGTGTCCCTTAGAATATGCTCCATCCACTCTAAACCAATCAAGACCATAAACATCATGGCTTAAATGCTTTTTACGAGCAATGGCCCTATTTCTCATATCTCGTCTGTAAGCTCTGTTTCTTGCCATATTCAGTTTCACCACCTTTGATAAATATTTACCATCCCTGCAAGGAGTATCAAAGGTAACTAGCCTCCTTACAGGTTAGGCATACTTCCCTGAAAACACGGATAACTATGGGTATCTGTTATGGGTGTAACGGGTGTAAGTTGGGTGTATGGGTGGGTGTAAGAATTTTGTTTCTCACCCGCGGACATCAAACCTAGGATAACACCTATTGTTAAAACTATTAGAAAAGGTAGCTATGGTCTTTTACCACAACTACCTTTGTATACGTACACACATCATTTCATAGAATGAAAAAATCAAACCAACGTCGGAAGCTTACACTTATCCATTTTAACTTCATTATTCTCAAGAACGTAGCAGGACGCATAATAGTCCCAATCATCCACATTTGATTTCAAACACAATCCTTCTCCTTCATAATCATGTGTTGAAATACCCAAAAAGCAGAACAAACCTTGCTCCGTTTCTCCGCAACTAAAAACCATATTGTCTTTATATGCGGCTGCAAAATCTTCTCCTATTGCTTTCAGACATGCCTTAAATCCAATTTTTTCTCTATCCATAGCTGCCTCCTAATTAAACAACTCCTCAAACGGGTCAGCATAAAACTTCATCATATTGCCAGTATACCATGAGATTATCACGCTTGATTTCTGTCCTATCCGTCTTAGAAATTCACGATCTTCTCTTGAAGCAGTAAGCTCTATATCCGGATGCGAATGAGCTATAAGTTCATATTTCCCCTGAAGTAATAGTGCTTCCAGATCTTCATCAAAATTTACCTTTGAATGCTCTCCATGGATTAAAATATCATTCTTCTTTCCACGGAGCAGAGCAAATTCATGATCTTCATGAGCCGACAGATATGCCAAATCCTCAATCTCTATGCTGTCTCTCGGAAAAGATGCAAAACTATCTGTAACCGGTGCTCTATTTAGCAAATTCTGTCTATGGGCATTTAATCCTGCCTCCCCCAGCCTCAGCGAATTAAGAGCAACCTGGGTTGACTTTGCGGAATTGATTGCCCCTGACAACATCAAATAATCATCTTCCACCTTTTACCTACTCCTCATTATACCATATCAAAACTATCGTTCTTGAAAACAAACTCTGCGTTCTATAACTCTAGTGATTTCTCATAACTTCACTACATCAAGATTATACGACATTTTTTATTAAATGAGTCTTAATTTTCAACAATCGGATGACATGTCGCGTCAAAGCCTAGGATAAGGAAAGGCGATGAACCCACAGGTTCTCTCCTCCCCGCGGGTCTCGCCGGGCCGCTCCCATTACGTTTAGTTGTGGCTGAGCGGAAGTCTCATTATCCCTGTACTTATCTTTGCCATACCGGTGCTACCGGCATTCCAGAGGGGCTATCTCGCTAAAGGCGTACCCTTGCGGCTCCACAGTACAGGACTGTACCTGATGAATGACTATTCAGTTTTCAATGTCCGACGAAAGGATTATTTACTCCTTCACTTATTCCCACTGGGAGAGATCATTCCACAACCTCCAAAATGATATTTTTTTTAAAGTTTTTCTTAAGCTATTTCTTCTATATAGATTAATACAAAAACAGCAGACCACAAAAACTCATGATCTGCTGTAATAAACTCTTTACAATATGCCTATTATTCAATTTCCGGAGTTATCCATTTTTTAGTTTGTCAGACGTTTGAAACATGGTTCCATCTTTCGCTCGTATTCCTCTTGGAGTTTCTTTTCTTCTTCCAAGCGTTTTTGGCGTTCAGCCTCGCGCTTTTCCTGCTCCATGATACGTCTGTCGTGTTCACGATCCTGCTTATTTCTGAATTCATAATATGCTTTATCATATAAAGTATCTAAACTATCTCTGTGAAACAATAGGTTATTATTCTCATCAAAAGAATAGTCACTGAGCCTTCCTTCTGTAACAATTGTTTCACACCACAGCCCCTCTATATCCTGATCGTAAAAGGCTGCTTCCAGGCGAGCATCTTTATAATCAATACCATCTATCGACAAAAACAAACAATAACCCTGTCTGCTTTCAATTTTCATCATCCATTCCGGAAACTGACCTCCGGAGCCACAATTCATGATATCAGCAATATAATAAATCTTGATATCCTGTGTATTCATATCAAGAATATCAAGCTTTTCATCTGTGATGTTTGCCCTGTCATGGAAGTAGCTGATTGCAAGCTTATGGAGCTTTGATACAAAAGAAAACTCATACTTCCTGTCAGTGCTGTCATCAACTGCATTTATAGGCACTCTGGTGTCTATGTCCCCGGTTTTAAGTTTATCATCGAGCCAGCATTTCAATACTATCTTTGACTCTATCGAAGTCTTGCCTTCAGTTACTGCCGTACACTCAAGCTCTGTATCAGAATCCTTTATCCTAAAATGCTGTTCCCTAAGATTTCTATCCCCGGCTACAAGTATAAGATTGGCACCACAACCGCAAGGACAGAACAGTTCTCCTTTTTTGCTCTTCTCACGAAGCCAATTTAGTTTCTCCGGGATATTGATCTGCTTATCACCAATGACAGTATATATGGACTCAATTCCTATAGATTTTCCGTTATATATAGCCTCCGTCCTCTGGGCCATTAAACTCTGCTCCTTATCTTACATAGTGTTTTGCATACCCGATTTCATCTATAACAGATAACGCTCTCCAGCTGTTGATATGTTTTACCTTCTTCCAGCTTAAACGGATGCTGCTTATTATCTGTTATATCACGCACGACTTTATGGAGATCATTGTAGCCGTTCATGGTATCGATGACGCATACTTTTTCATT
The DNA here is from genome assembly GCF_000424385.1 of Butyrivibrio sp. LC3010. Lineage (GTDB taxonomy): Bacteria > Bacillota > Clostridia > Lachnospirales > Lachnospiraceae > Butyrivibrio. Next base: position 12,245 of record NZ_AUJU01000032.1, read on the forward strand.
CCCTACAACTATATAACCAGTTGCTTCATGTGCCTCATCCATAAGATAAAGATAAGGCCGTAATTGCTTTATGAATAATTCTTTGCCCATCTCTTTCTCCTACCTTGTCAAAAATACAAACACACACATGCTTATCGCCTGCTTCAGTTTCTTCCGCAGCATTTCTTAAACTTTTTACCGGAACCGCAAGGACATGGATCATTGGGATATACCTTCTTGGTCGTCTTCTCAACAGGGCCATTCATACCCATAGGCATGTTCATAACCGGCATTTCAACTGACTCTCCATCAACGTCAACACCAAATCCCATCTCCCTGATATGCGGAGCTGCCTCAGCAAGCATCTTAGCTGCATGACTGCTTCCTGGAATTATGGTTGGCATCTGTCCCGGCTTAAGAACCGGCCTTGGCATATCACTTGGTGCATATCCCCTGTTAATGAGCATATTGGTTCCATTTGTCAGCGGCATGTACAGACTAACAATCTTATTCACCTGCTGATCATTTGCAAATTCGAACTGATCCCAGAACCATTGCATGGTATCGTGTGGATTATCATCCTGCCATGAGATCCTGTCCCAAAGCTCATACAAAAGATCAATCGCATCATCTCGCTCCATCTTCATATCTTTCACAAGAAATGCCAGCATATCCTTATACACCTTGTGAGATAAAAGAGCTCCCGTAAAGAACAACTCCTCAACTTCTGCAGGAGTAGGAAAATAATAATCTTTATCCGCCTGTGCTCTACGTAACCTGTCCAAAGAATCCATATGACCGATAAAGAGCCTCTCAATAAGCACATTTTCTATCTTGACTGACTTAAGCAGATCATCTGGGATACGCTTATATATCACATCAAGTTCCTCTGCATCCATATGCATTCCTTTTTTCTTGTTAACTACTTTCAGAAAAACATCTACCGGTGTGTATGCGTACATGGTTTCCGCCCATCTAAGGCACATCCATACCCAGGCAGCTCTTGCTCTGTACTTATTAAATTCCTCACCAGCAATCTCTTTTGTATAGATCTCCCACACATCTGTAAGCGTTGAGAAATAATGGTCTTCATCGAAGTATGCCAGTTCCATCTCGTTTAATGTGCAAGCCATATCAAACACTGGCTCATCCGGTTTTACCTCAATGACCTTTCCATATGCTTTTTCCAAAAGAAGCAAGGATGCTTCATCCAGAATCGCCAACCGGTTAAAAAGACTCTCCTTTGAAAGAAAGTTCTCTGCGATCTTTTCAATAAGATCTGCCTTTTTGAGCTGAGATGTTTTCCCAATATAAAGATCTCTGGCAAAGATTTTAAGCGACTCCTTGTCATACATATCCATCTTGTCTCTAAACTCAAGCAAATTCGACATATCCGCACCCTCCAACTACGCTAAATCCCCATGCATTCAACTTACTCTATTATATGCAAAAAAGCACTTCCATGCTATATGAGTCATGAAAGTGCATCTATGTTAAATCCCCTTTTATAAGCGGGTTGATGTTGGGAGGAAGGCCATCAACAATTTGGGATGACCTTTGTGTGTTATGAAAGTTTCTATCGGTACTTTATTCTTTTCGTAAACACCAGAATCTCAGCAATTCTGGATATATCCCTTGGCTCTGCTTTTCTTATCACGTTTTTCATATTCATCTTCATCTCGATTGTTCTGCGTTTTTCTCCCAAATTTTTGTTTTTATCTTCCGAGATAATTTACATCACTCGTCCCATAAGTCTGATATATGAACTACATTGTCTTGTGTCCCCTCAATATATCTAAGATCTGCCTGTTCTACATAGTTTTGAGCATATTCTTCACGCTCTTCTTTGGTAATGGGTATCTTTTCACCCTCCGACTTGATCCAAAAGAAATCTGATTTTGTTGAATCTTTTTCATTTTGTATAGCATATCCCTCTTCCCATGATGTTTCAGTTACACGGACATTATCCTCTTTAATGTCATTTTCACTTTTATCTGTATTCGGAACATTTTCAGAAGATGTAAGTTGATCATCAGAACTTTCATCTTCTGAGTATGTGTAATATTTACTAGAGGAATCGCTTGATTGCTGACTGTTCTTTTCTTCAAAAGAGCAGGCTGACAATAACACAGCACATAGAACGCAATTTAGAACAACAATTCTTTTTCTCATACCTATCCCCATACACTTCTTTATTTGTAATACCGCAATATTCCGAGATAAAAGGCTATGCCCTGATCTCGACAAACCAGAATTCTATCGCTCAATAACAGGTATCATATATCATCTTTTTCTGAAATGAAGAAAAGAAAGTATCCCGATGGGGAAAAAGTACACACACCACGCAACAAGAGCGAACCTTCCGCCGAGGCCATCGCCGCCAGACGACATCTTTGAGAATATTCCCGTCATTGGCATAAACGTGCAGCTGAAGTAGAACACTCCATGTATCATCATAAGTGCCTTGAGCCACTTGTCCGCTTTGTTCTCTGCTTTTATCGAAAGCCCTGTGAAGAAAGTCGAAAGAGCCATCATACCGTAGCCGAGCAGGTCGTAGTTAAAGATAAGCCCGAACTTGCCGAATTCTAACAGATTTGCCGCCTGTTCGGTCAGTTGTTCGTTGTTTACCGTTGTCAGTTGTGCAAAGTAAACAAGCATAATAAAAGTGCCGTATATCGCCGCAAGAATTAAACCAGTATTTGCAGCGACTTTGCGGTCATTTTCACATTCATTGTGAAGACCTGCCGTCATCACAATGAACCCAAGCGGCAGGATAAGGCACACAAAGTAGTATCCCATAGGATAGTTGATTATCAAAAACAGTGCAAACAGAAAAACTGTCACCGTCACTATCCACGAGCCCAATTTTGCTATTGTTTTGTTCAGATCCATTTACTCTTTCTCCTAAACTTCGATTTGCGCCTTAGCACGATATTTAGAAAGTTATAAATCCAATCCAGCTTTATGCGCCTGGATATGCTGTAGCTTTCTTGGGATGTTATAAAGCTTCCCATCCTTAATCAGTTTTGCTCCTGTCTGGTGATAATAAAATGAGATTCCGTTCTCTTTACACTGTAACCATACCTTCTCTACCCATTTATAATCGCAGACCCTTGCATTTGCTCCTGACTCTCCACCTACGGAAACCTCCTCGATGAGCGGTCGCCCATCGGAAGTCCTGTATTTTTCGATATATGGACTCAAATCCACCTCAGTCAGCATAGGTTCTATCATCACGGCATGATGGAACAATGGAAGATCCAGATAAACCGGAAGTCTCTTATCCAGCATATCCTGATTCTCACAGGTAACGGCTATCGTAACATGCTCCCATCCGTTCCCCCATCCTGCAGGGAGATGATCTGCAATACGCTCAGGTCTTTTAGTAATCATAAAGAATGTACAATCTGAACGCTCATTCATCATTTCCCAGGCATCTTTTCTCCATCCATCTGCATCGGGATGAAAGAAATCTGAAGAAAAACATGTATAAATGTGTGACCCGCATGGAACCTTATACATGCCCTTATACTGTCCTGACCTTAGTTTTCGTATTGGGAGATTAAAGTTATCTGTCTTATGAAGGACTGTAGGGTCCTTTCCTATGGACTCATCTCTCCGGTAAACATAACAATGTAGGCACCCTGTACTTGCTCTGGTGCATCCATGCCACAGATTCCAGTTAAGTGCCAGCGGAGGCCGTGGATCATTGTGTTTTTCCTCAAAAAACGATAATTGCTCCATCATGAAAACCATCCAGTTAGATATGAATCACTCCCACTATCCCAAAGTCACAGCCCAAATGCAAAGATTTTCATCGTAACTATTCCTTCTTTCACTCCGCAGGCCAAACATCGCCTATATTAAGCCCTCTATCTATAAGCCATGCATCCTCTACAGATACAGACTTTGTCTGGCTCTCTTCGTTTTCAAGTGTTACTGAGACCTTTGGCTTTTCTCCTGGCGCGAGCTCCTCGCAGCCAAAGTCCCCATCAAAAAATTGCTTTATCTTCCACATGAATTTCTGCCTCACTTCTTTTTCTTGGGCTCAGGAAGCTCATCATACATTGCTTCCAAAAGATCTCTAAGAAACTCCTTATTATCAACATCATCAACAAGCAGCATCTTTTTTGCCCCTTCGTAAGGAAGCTCTAGATCCGCATCTGGCATCTTATCTACAGCTGCCTTAATGTTCTTTACAAGAAAACGGTCATCATAGATTCCGCCAACAATCTTGCCGCGATAATAGATGATGTATTCGCCCATCATAGCTTTATATGTTATTTCATCCAGCTCAGAGAGCTGTTCTAATATGAAATCCAGGTACTCTTTAGTTGATGCCATAGGTTCGTTCTTTTCCTTTTTTGAAATCAATTCTTAATAAAGCTTTTCACTGTAATTGTTGCCACCATTATATTTGCAATTCTGCCCCAACAAGCAGGCACTGACCATTATTTTCATCTGTTAGCTCCAAGACTCATATTGTCTGACTCTAGTCCAAAATCGGCTCTTTTTTCAAAATACTTATCTTCTACTATATCTGTTTTTATAAAAGAAAAAAAGCCACCTGACGGTATTTTATCCGCCAGATGGTTCTCAAATTCATATATGTTTTAGACCAATTCCAGTCTGTCTATTACAAAGCATCCTATGGCTGTTACGGTCATTACTGCTATTACTAGTAATACTACGCATGACAACGCCACCTTTTATTGTAACATTCCTGTTTAGCGGTCCAATCGATATAGCCTTCAAAACAACATCCTGACAGACCCTAGCTGCGGCAAGTTCTCTTGTCAGGCCATCTTCCATGTACATATCTATCATTTCATTTATATCCAATTTACATTACCTCCTCATCCAGGGCTTTGGAAATCATTTTGCTTTTAGGGAATTTTTCGGCATACTCCTGGATCCGCCATATTTCAAGGTCCCCAATTATTCCCCTATAATTTAACAGAATCTCTTTATAGATGTCATAAGGCATAGAATTCTTATTCCGAAGAAGTTCGATGAGCATGCGTTCTTTATCATATACTCTTATAACAGCTCCATTCTTTTCTATTTCCTGTACTCCAAGTGGTAAAGCCTTAGTGATCCCAACGGGACTCGAACCCGGTATCTCTGGCGTGAAAGGCCAGCGTCCTGAACCATTAGACTATGGGACCATGTGCAGGCACTTTAACGCCTGCAATCTATATTCAGTTCATGCGCTTATTGAATAAAACCATTCCCCTTCGACTACGATAATGTCATCCATAGCAACACCTAAAACAGCTGCTAATACGACTAAATTGTCCAGTGTTGGCATGGCAGTTCCGTGCTGCCACTTGTAAATCGCCTGTGGAGTAGCAAAACCGAACACATCCTGTAAATCCCTCACAGACATACCGGCTGCCACTCTTAAATCTGTAATTCTCTGTCCCGTAGCGACCATGTTGATCGCTGGAATATTCTGTGTCATTTTTGACTCCTTTCTGGCCTAAGCCAAGTACACGAGGTGGGGTGCTGCACATCCAGGGGATGTGCGCTTAGCACCGACCGAAGTGGAACGTAGATCGAACCCAGATACCCTTTCAGGATGGCGGTTTTTCCCCTTCGGGGACTAGCTTCGCGTCGCTCCCTTGCTGTACCAACCACGCCAACTCTACATATTTTTAGGCAAAAGAAAAACCGCTTGCCTTTTTCATCTAAGGTAAGCGGTACTCAAACATGTTTATCTATAAGCTTCTGATCCGGTCTCTATACTATCCGGTTCTTTGCCAAAACAACATTTTCTCGCATTTGCCTATCCTTAAATGAGCGCATGAAATTAAACATCCACTCTGATTTGCTCTGGAGTGATGATTCATAACTTTCGCTATAGAGGCAATAATTGCGATTCATTGTTGTCATGTCTCTTTCTTTTCCTTTCCGGGAGATCTTATCTGCTCCGCTTATCTCTTTCTATATCGTATAGTAACACCGGCAACTTTAGTTGTCATTATATTTGTAGTATAAAATAATCAGCCCCCAAAGCGATATTCCTTTTCTTCCTTCTCATTTGGAGTTAGTCCAAAAGCCTCTATTATCTTATCAGCAACCTGCTCAGGTGAAAGATTTGTATTGTCAACCTTAAGATGGTTTGTAAACCACACCTCACCCTCATACGAATTTAGCCTGTGATTCTTATTGTCATCTAAAAGATTAGTTCTGCTCCATTCCACATTCTTCTTCGAAGCTTTTTTCTCCATTCTATATGGAGTCTCGTTGCGAGCAAGCCTGGTCTCAAGATCCGCACTGAGCTCCGCAAAGTAGAAGTCCCCACCGCTCTTTGTAAATAAGTCATGTAGACTTGTAAGATAATCTCTTTCCTCCTGCAATTCGAATGCTGTAACGTATGTAAAGATAAGGTCAACATCATACTTTATAGCCAATTCGAATACCTTTTCACGAAAGAAAGCGTTGAATTCCTTCTGCGCAGGCGTCGCAAACCCGAATATCTTGTCAGAAATCTCGATACTGTCATGATTGATCATCAGATTGTATTTCAATTTATCCCTAAGGCTCTCTGCCACCACCATCTTGCCAACAGCCTGAGGGCCGCACACTACTATAAGATTTGCCATTCTTACCACCACCCTTAGTTATAATCTCTCAAAACATCAAGTCCAAGCAACAATGCTTTCTCATGGGACCCTGTACCAAATGACCTGGCATCATACTCATGCACATTAGCCAATGAATCAGCAGTGAACAGGAACTGTCCAAACTTCGCTCCACGTTTCCTGCAGCATGCTGCAAGGGCTGCACATTCCATTTCCACCACAGAACAGCCTTCCTCAAGGCGGTATCTCACCATATCCTTGGTCTCTCTGAAAAAGCCATCTGTTGTCCAGGTTGTACAGGTTACAAACGGAAGATCATGTTTATTAAATGAGCTTTCGATAGCTGCTATCGGTTCCTGATCAAGTTCAATATATCTGGATGCTGGAAGATAGTGATATGAAGTACCTTCAGCTCTCAACGCCTTTACCGGAACAATAAAAGCATCCTCCGGAAGATCCGCAAGAACTCCGCAAGAACCAACTGCAATTATCTTCGTACATCCACAGTTAACAAGTGTATCAAGAACCTGCGTTGCTGATGCCGAGCCTATAGGTGACTGCACCAGACATATATCTTCTTTTTCCTCATGTAGCACATATATCTTTATATTGTGAGAGACTGTAATAAGCTCTTCTACCATAGCTGCATTATTCTCTTTGGCGTATTTATGGACTACATCTCCAAGGAATGCAAATAAACACTTCTCCGGCAATCTCTCAGCTGTCCAGTCATGATCAGGAGCTATAACTTCCGATGAACTGTCATCATATTCCAATAATGGTATTTCATTTTGTATTATCATAGAAACCTCCGATCTTCGTGTTTAAATCACAGAAACAAAATCATATTAACTTCATCAATGTATGTTCCGTCCTTCAGTTTGAATGCCTTTGGAGTTCTTCCGAATTCTTGAAATCCCATCTTTTTATATAAAGCAATCGCTCTATCATTGTCCGCATAGGCTCCAAGTTCCATCTGTTCAAACCCAATTTCCCTAGCTTTGTCTATAGCCTTCTGCATGAGTATTGTTCCAAGCCCACCGTTACAATATGCCTGTTCAAGGGCAATTGCAAAATCACACCTGTGCCTGAGCTTGAGATGATTTCTGTGACGGCTTATAGAACAGTTACCTACAGCTCTTTCCCCATCAAATACGGTAAACCAGGCAGAATCCTCAGCCTCCAGATTATTCCTGATTATCTCTTTTTCTCTTTCGAGTTCAATATTTATTTCTTCAGGATATCTTACAAGATAATGCGTTTCTTCTGCTGTCTGCTTTATGTAGTCCAGCATGGTAACAGCATCTTTTTCCTCTGCAGATCTTAGGACAAGTGTTCTTCCATCATTAAGCGTTAACATTTCTTCTGCAATTTTCATAGTGTTCTCCTCCTGAATGTAAAAAAATAGACCTTATCAAAACTATTTTAGCTTGATAAGGTCTTAATACACTTGTTTAATGAATCAAAAAGTTTACAGATTCATCATATAGCACGGCCTCATCTCGCATGGTAATCTAAGCCCCTGAATATTTTCCACGGACATATAATTGACCACCATTCTATTGACGAGACGTGTATTTGTCATATAACTGGCATTCCTCCAAGATTATTAGTTGTAAGTATAGACATAGCCCTGTTAGCTGTCAATAACTTTTTGCCCCTCTTTAAATCTCTTTATCACTTCAGCTTTGCGCCATCCTTAAAAGCATCGCCCACCTTTTCTCCAACTCCGTAATATCCATGATGATTAATACCACATTCCCCATATACCGAATTAAATTCTTTTCATTCTTTGTTTTTTCGTCATATATTTCCATCGTAATTGACCCCATAACTAAAAATCCTGACGATAGCACAAAGACCGCCACCATCACTATGGTCGTTACTATCTCGGCAATTAAATTTACATCCATTCATTTCCTCCATAAGCTTTATCCCAAATATCTATATCAATAATTAAATGTTTATAAATTTTAAATAGCATTAACCACGTAGTTGAAAAAAGGCTCGGACAAAACTCCGAACCCTAAAAAAGGAAGAAGAGGACTCGCGTCCTCTTCCATCTCCATGTTATTCATAAGAATGTCTTCAATATGACATCCGAATATAATACTAAGTCTTACAAGATTATCAACATTTGGTAAGCACTGTCCGCGTTGCCATTTGTAAATAGCCTGTTCCGACTCAAGTCCAAGTGCTTCAGCCAGTTCGCAAACACGCATATTACTCTGCTTTCTAAGCTCCTTAATTCTTGTTCCAGTAGCCTGCATGTCCACAAAAACATCAAAGATATCCATAGCCGCCTCCTTATTAACGCTTTTGCTATATTTATCGTTTTTAACCACATTTCTTTTAAGGATTAACAACAGCCGCTTGTAAAGAGTAGTATATCACATCTGCTATGTAAAAAAACTAAACCTGTGGTTTAAAAATCATTTTTTAAGTATCATCAAGATATTTTGAAAACCTCCTACACATTCACATCATTACATACCAATATGTCATTTATTGTCACGTCAAGCATATCTGCAAGAAGAACCATATTATCCATTGATGGTATAACCATAAGTTGAAGATTATTCAAATTCATCTTCTCTGGCCTTGAAAAACCCGTAAAAATACCTGACATTTTCAAGCTCGCTCCATTTACACACTCTACAGTCCTGTGTGTCGAGGTTGTAGATTTTCGCACCAGATAAGGTCCCAAGCATAAACGGAGAATGGGTAGCTATAATAAACTGACAGCCCAAAAGATGGGACATCTTGTTAAGTTCCTCTGCAAGCTTAACCTGATTGGCAGGTGACAACGATACCTCCGGCTCATCCAGAAGATACAGATTATCCGGCAGTAAATTATCATCAAAAAACTGTATGGCAGTCTCTCCATTTGAATACTTTTCCTGCCCAAACATTATGTACCCCATCTGTTTACTGCCTTCCTTTGAAGCGAGATAATCCTTGGCTTCCTTCTTGGTCATACCCTTTTGAACATAGTCATAAACCATACCATCCGAAAGTACTCTCTTCTGTTCAATTTTCTTAATCTCATAAAGAATATCCTCGCTCTTTATATAGCAGCTATTTGACGGAATACTTTTGTATGGGCGTCCCGTTCTTTCGTCATCGGCAAGGCTATAGGTACACTCATTTGAGAACTGACCGCAGTAGTCGACTGTTCCATATGTATTGGAGGTCGAATACTCCTTACCCTTGAGCATAAGTTTATTTGCAATAATATTGAGAATTGTTGATTTTCCAGATCCATTATTACCATACAGAACAGTAATAGGAGCAAAGACAAATGGTTCGATATCCTTGTTTTTGAATACATTATAGGGATATATATTAGGATTTTTTAATCTCCTACTACTAAGAGAAAAGCTTGATAGATATATCATTTCTCTTTCCTCCCCTTCATATTCTTATGACATATATAGGCTCCACGCATCATCCAGTAATATGCCATTATTCTCATTTTCATCCCTAACGGATTTCCCGTCTCACAATAATAATTCTGATTCAATACATAATCGTTTCTTCCAGCAACAAAAATCTCGTCAACTGATATTCCAAGAATCCTGCTAAGAGTGTAAAGATTTTCAACATCAGGAAAGCTATATCCATGTCGCCACTTATTAACCGATTGAACTGAAATACCTATAATTTCACTTATATTTCTATCCGTATATCCGCTATTCCTAATAATATTTCCAAGCCTGGACATAGTTGCTGCCATATCCGTTCTTAAAATCAATTTATCCATACCAAAATGTCCCCTTTAAACACATTCATAAAGCACAAAAATAATCTTTCAATTTATATTATACTCATTAGATGTGTCATAAAAAGGACATCTCAACGCACCATCTCTTTTCCTTACAGAACACTACTTAAACCTCTCCAAACATGAAACGGGCATCATATTTATCCAGTAATTCTTCATATATCATTTCATTCCCCAAACACCTTTTCAATGCCTTGTGTTCGCAGACAGTACATACAACATCACCTAATGTACCTATAGGAGAATACTCAAACCGGTAACTATAATCGCCTTAATTTGTACTAATAGCATACGCCTTATCATAATGGCGTGTCATTGAACTCGTGGTTGAAAAAGCTATCTGGTGACTAATTCACTAAATGGCTGTTTTCCATTCTGTCAGATAGTTTTTACATATTAAAAACTTCCCCACGTGCCTTAAATGGAAGTCTGCATCCTGCAGGCAATATGTATGCATGTTCTCGCTTGATAATCAGATGATCCTCTATTCCGCCATCCGTTATTATTAGTATTGGTCCATTCTTAGGAAAATCCTTTGACCTCTGCAAAAGATCAACAGCTGGCTGGAGTCTGGTTCCGCCCCTTCCTATAACCTTTACTTTTCCTGCAATATCATCAGGAGTCATGTATCCGGCATCATATGCAGTCGCATCACAGAACACCACCCTTGCAGCACGAACATCTCTTGAGGCAGAATAGCTCGCAATTGCACCTAATGCCTTGCCTATTTCCGAGGGTTCCATCGAACCGGATGTATCTATAATCACCCCAAAGGTCCTTGAAGAGTCATCTGATTCAGAAAGCACATACCTAGCCCTTGGTATATCCGGAGTGCAGCTCTGTCTTCTGCTGGGATGAGCATAGCTCCTATGCTTTTCCAATGGCTTAATATGAGCATTGAACCATTCTGCCAGCTTAACGTCCCAAGGAATTGGCGGCACAGCAAGTGCTCTTATTTCCTCAACAAGTCCGGCAGGAAGATAACCTCTCCCTCTGGTCGATATCTCATACTCAAGTCCCTGTGAAAGAGCACTCCTGTAAAAATCATCAAGAGAAACTCCTCTATCAGTACCATAGAACGATCCGGCTGCTCGTTTGCCCATAATGTCACCCTGCCCGTGACCTCTAAAGGTATCCTTTCTTTTAAAGGACCTCAAATCCCTACAAATAATGTCATAGATTTCTTCGGCGGACTTATCCTTAAGGTCAGGATCATAAAGAGCTCCCTCCGGCATCATGCCGATCTTCATTTCAGCAAGCCATCCGTTAATAACATAATCCGTAGCAATATTCCATAAATAATGGTCCCTGCCCGCAGTTCTTCTATGATGCAATAATGCCGCATGCATAAACTCATGAGCCATCACAAAATGCCATTCTGCTTCTGCAAGCTTCTTTTTTGTATTGATATAGATAATACCTTCATATGCATCCACTGCTGCCAAGCTTATATCATACTTTCTGCATTCCGTTTCACTATCCACAATTTTAAAGGAAGCGGCAATTGCACCAAGGAGCGGAAAAGAATTCATAAACCACCTGGCTAACTGTCTTCCAAATGAATCATCGTATTCCTGCTCCGCGACCTCATCAATAGCCTCAGCAACAGACCTCGCCAAGGAATGTGCAAAATCACTTGCAAACTCATTCTCCTGCTGATACCCCCACTTATCCTTTTCATACTTAATAGGCTCATCAAGCCCTATCATATCCATGGAATCAACTGCTCCGACTCCGTAAATATGATTACTCTCATCCCAGTGCTCTCTCAGAAGATACTCATAAATTTTCTGCTCATCCTCCATAATGCTTAAGGGTATATTCCCTACAGGCGACTGATTCAGTGGATCGCCCAGCTTTATGTCATTCAAAAATCTGTCAACATATATATCGCAGGCAATATTCCAAAGCTTCTTATTAAAACTGGCCTTTTTAATCTTCGTCCCATCATGATCTGTTTCGAAATATCCGGGTACCTTTTCAAGATCATAATGACCAAAGCAATTATGCAGAATGCAATGCGCCATGGCATATGCCCATTGTTTAGGTGAGAGGGAGACATTCTTATTAACAAGAATCGTTCCATCTGCCCTTGAGCTGGCGGCAGTTTTTTTGCCAAGTTCATTTCTTCCAACTATCTTCAGGTTTCCTAAAACCAAGTATCTAAATATTGAATTATCAAATAAGATTTCCTGCCCTTTGCGAATCTGCGTAAGGTTAGGATCCTCTTTTTCTTTACGCTGTTTTCCCACCGTTACCCTTCTCCTGTGCAACAAGTCTTGGAATATCCCTGGCAATCTCAATCATGAACCACTGTGGCAATGTCTTCCCATCCTCAGTAAACACAACCATTTGTGCAAGCTCATAGTTAATCTGAGCAAGCTCCTTAAGAAGTGACTTTCCTCTGTGTGCAAAAAATTGAGTTTTCTTATCAATTTCCGACTTCACTTCCGGAAGATCATGCAGTAGTCTTGCTCTAAAAGACTGAGCAAGGAAATACAGTACATCCCTGTCCTCCGGCTTTTCAGGCCATCTTGCATCCCCCTTTATGATATCCTCGAGAAGATACTTGTTATCTAACTGCTTAACAAAAGCCGCAAACATCCCGGCATGACTCGCGGAAATGCTACCGTATGCAAGCATTCTTATGGTCTCAATAGGAATATCCTTTTCCCCAGCTCCGAATTCCTTTAGCGCATCGCTTAACATGTGCCAGGATCTTGGTGTTGAAAACGGTTCCTCTGTTTTGGGAGGTTCTGAAAAAAGATGATCCGGCCGTTGGTTAAGGTAATCTGTAACCCAGGGATGAATGCCATTTCCATATGCCCACGTTAGCCAGCTTTTAACATCAGGCTTAAGCTGAACATGGAACATTCTGTTAATGAGTGCACTGGACATAGTCTTAACAATAGCCGCATCCTGTGTTCTATTTCCTGCACCAATAACTATGCTCCCCTCCGGCAAATGATATTCCCCAATTCTTCTCTCATAAATCAGACTATAGAACGCTTTCTGTACCTCCTGGGAGCACGCATTAAGCTCATCAAGAAAAAGCACATAAGGTTCCTTCCTTGCTATCATTTTGGGCGGCAAAAATTCAGAAGTCTCTCCTCTAATCTGAGGAATACCAATAATATCCTCAGGAGCCAGCTGGCTTCCAAGTAATGAAACACACTCAAGTCCCACCTCCATAGCAAACTCTTCTACAAGTGCTGACTTTCCTATTCCCGGTGCACCCCAGATATACACCGGACGTACAGGTGCTATATTAAGCAGAATTTCTAATAGTTCCTGCTGATTTACTGTTATAGGTAAATTCATTATTTCTATTTCTCCTTAATAACTAATTCATACTGTCTCAGCATTATTTTATAAAACGTATGTTATAACTTCACTAAACCGCTGGTTTAAACGCCCTAAAATACTCCTCTTCAATTCAACGTCATCTCATATATCAATCATATATGACCTTTCTCAGGATTGCATTTAACCATTAGTTGTAAAATTTGATCAGATTCCCAAATTCAACCAGCGGTTAAGTGACAAGCCCTTATAAAAAAACTATTCTGTAATCATCGAATGTGTTTTGAAGATAATGAACATGGAGGAAAATCAATGACGAAAATGACTTCTGCCTACGCAAACAAAGTTTTAAAGAAACTTAATGCTGATAAAGAGTTCTATCTCAATAAAGAAAGAGAAGGCCAAACCTATGTGGCATCCCTTGATGAAGAACCCGTCATTCCTGATTATGATTATGCTGAAGTATCAAAGGAAATTGCAGAGATTGACAGCAAGATAGTAACCATAAAACATGCAATTAACATTGTTAATGTTACTAACACAATTGATGTCAATGGAACCAATATGACAGTAGATGCTATTCTTGTAAAAATGGCACAGCTCAATCAAAGACGCGGCTATCTTGATCTTATGAGAAAGCGCCAGAAAAAGGCTCGCACAGAAACACGTTATCTTTCCTCAGCTGCTAAGCCTGAATATAAGTATTTAAATTATGATCTGGATGTAGTCAAGGCAGATTATGAGCGCATAGATTCTGAGATCGCTGCCATGCAGCTTGCCCTTGATAAATTCAATCAGACATTTGAATTCGAGGTTGAAATCTAATATTTTTTCCGTGTGGCCGGTCTTAATATAAAATACAGGTTAACTTCTGAAAAGTTGGTTATGAATAATGTTTATTGTTACAGTTCGTGGTTATCTGTTATTTTTTATAGGTTATTGTTAATTGTTATAGACTGACAAGAGCGTCTTTAAGGAGACAGATTCTACCTGCCACAGAAAACTTGTATCTCGGATACTTGGGACATGGAAGTTCGGTTTCACATGTCCCTATATTTTTTATCCATTTTGCCCTTCACGCTTTCGCTATATCATTATTTGTTATTTCTTGCCCATGCATTTTCATAGCTCCCCTGATCAAAAAGTGCAAAAGCCAAACCCATATTTCCATATCATCCGGATCGTCAAGCATCTTATCAAAAACAGCATAAATTGTATCTTTTATGCAAGGTCCAGAAAGCAACATATACCATGCACCACCAACACGTGTATATCCAGCAAGATCAGCTACATATTCGGATAGTTTATCAGTCTTAAAGTCTGCAAAAACTTCGAGAGGAGCTAATATTGTATCCACTTCTTCTCCATTGTCAAAATGGTCTATGCTATCAAATCTTTCTCTTGTATATCCATTATCCTGAATAACTATAAGCTCTTGAATAATTTTTACACAGGTATCTATAATTCCCCGCATTTCATCGTCCGAATATGCGCATTTAAACCTGATATCCTGTATCGTGACCTCGTAACAAGTTCCCCAATCTATATTTATATCCTTCACTGCATATTCATTTTTGATTCTTTCAAGCATTATTTCTGTATAGTCTATTTCCGGATCAAACATTTTTACCATCTTTAGCATATCTCATCTCTCCTTCCATTGCTGAAGTCGCTAAGAGCCGCCAGAAGACGGCCCTTAAGGATAATTTTCTTTCGGATCTCACCTAGCTGACTTGTGGTTACTTATCAAACCCATCGATGGCTCCGTCGCATAAAGCATGTCAGCACTCTATATGATTTCATCGCTCGAGCAAGCCTCATGTGCCTGCTTCTGCTATATCCTAATAGATAATAGCTGCTATTATTATAAATCCAGGGAAACAAATTAGCATTCAACGCGTAGTTGAATCATCAAGTCTGTGAGGCTCATGAGTTCCATCATCTTCTCTATACCTGCATTACTAAGAGTATATTTAGCAAGACAATATTTATTCTTCCATCTAGTTATCTTTCGTTCTGTGACCATATCACCAAATTCCTCGAATCTATTATTGTGCAGCACTTTCCTTCTCACAGTAGGATATCCAATACTCTGCATCCGCCTTCGAATCCCCAAATGTTTCTATAAACATTTTTATCTTCTCATCCCTTGGCATATCTAATTTAACAAGTCTTCCCGCAAAACCTTCTCTTCTGCCTTCCTCATAAGCTGCTTTAAGCCACGGTGCCATTCCTGGATCAAAATTCTTATAGCAAGATTCTTCCTCAGGATCTTCAATAGTTTCTAAAACGACTTTTATATATTCCCATGAAGCATCATTAACATGGCACCACTCTTTGTCATCAGGGCCATCATATTTAAAAAAATCTCTTTGTCCATAAATAAAATTGTTGGCCTTCAGCCATTTTTTAGCTGCCTTCATATTAGGAAACGCTCTATGTTCAAAACCCTGTGTCTCCAAAGTAAATCCAGCATGCTTTCTCCTCATTAACGTAACTATTACCATATCAAATACCCTTCTTTACTCTATAACTCCTGCAGGATAAAGATCTCCATCTGGAAGCTACTAAAAGCCTCTTTATTTCTTACTATTGTTATGATAACCTTCGTACCCAGCAATGTCATTGAACCTCTAGTTGAAAAAACAAAAGACCCTGCATTTTCTGCAAGGTCCTTTGCCGCTTTACCTATCTGAGGTCCAGCTATGATCAAATTCTGAATTGATTATTTTATTGCCCACAACACAGCCACGAGGATCACTTCAGACCAACCGGTTTAGCGCCCTAACCTTTATCATGGGTTTCAACATATTTCTATGTCTAAAGCACATTCTCAGTTCCCAATTGATTATTGAAGTAAATACTATTGACCGATGATAATTTACGGTTTAACCAAAATGCAAAACGGTTAACGCTCTTGGCCGTTGCGGCCTCCTCATTATTATCCCGTATATGGGGATTCAGAAGCAGGATTCGAACCTGCGACTTCCGGGCCATTAACCCAGCGCGATTTCCACTTCGCCATTCTGAACTCTCATCCAATATTTGCAATATCGGTAGTTGTAACGTAACCCTGTTACAGGGAAACCGGGTTTGAAGTTTTCGTGTTGCAGGCAATTCTTACTGAGTTAATCAAATCTCAATAAACGTTGTCGCATTGGATACTTTAATCTGAGTATCAAGCTCAGTAAGAAGCGTATCCCTTTTTTCCTGAAGTACAGAAATCTTTTTCTGAACATCAAGCGGATCCACCAGCTCAGTAGTGTTCTCCTTCACATAAGCTTCAACTACTTCCAAAGGCTTCTCATCCTTAACTTTGGTATCCTTACCAAGAATTGAAAGCCTCATACTCTCTGCTGTGCTCTGAAGCTGCTTGTTTTTCAAATCAGCAACAGCGACTCTAGTCTGGTAATCCTTTTCCATCTTAAGCTGAAGTGATCTCTCAAAATCAGCATCTCCATCATATGATCCCGCACCGCGCAATCTGCTTCTTAGAGAAATTGCACCTGCAACGGTAAAAGAGCCATAGGTGGTATTGATAGTTGTATTAGCATTTGAAGCAACGATTGCTGCATCAATTCTCTGGAATCTGTCAATCAGATCCTGAATCTGCTGATATGCACTTTCTGCATCCTTGGCAAATTCATCCTTGAATACTCTTGCATCAAGCACCTTTTCCTCATTGGGCTTGATTGTATCTACAAAGCTAGCCTTTGAAATCTTATCCTGAATCTTTTTCACAAGCAGGTCTCTCTCATCAAGAGCCTGAGTAACAAGCATCTTATCTGCCATAAGCTTCACCCTCCATGAACTATACTTTTGTTTGCTGTAAAACAAGTATAGACATGTAAATATAGGGTTGTCACTTAACCTGTGGTTGAAAAGCAGTATATTTTCCAGCACAGCAAATTACTCGCTCAAGATTGCTAACGCTTCTTCATCCAGTGCCAGCGAACCCAAAATAAGCATGTGGAAGAAATAAGTTTCATC
The DNA here is from genome assembly GCF_000424385.1 of Butyrivibrio sp. LC3010. Lineage (GTDB taxonomy): Bacteria > Bacillota > Clostridia > Lachnospirales > Lachnospiraceae > Butyrivibrio. The sequence continues at coordinate 29,888 of NZ_AUJU01000032.1, forward strand.
TCTAACTTCTTCTACTATTTCTCTTTTTTTAATATTCTTTTTATGAAAGATATTTTTTGTTATTCTTTTTGATATCACTCACCCATTTTTTAGCTATATCACCACATCTATCTTCCGGGTACATCGTGCTTATCATCTCATGAAGTGATTGATATCTCTTATTGCCAGGTACTTTTTCTGTAATATCCCCATATCCTGATATTTCTGTAAATCTGTAATTATTTTTACTGGATCATCTATTTTTGACCATCTTTTCCTTAGATAATTAAATGCCTCTCTTTCTCCAATCTCTCTTGTGTTTGTTCTTACTTCCATTTTTCCTCCGATCCGGAAGTCTCAAAACGGAAGCAACCGCGCCAAGAGCATAAAAACCTGCTAACAAATGTCAATAGCAAAACGGCTTATTTTTAAGTGTTTTCAATTTCACCATTTTTAAGCATCACAAAAAGGCTGGATGAATAATTCCAGCCTTTTTATAGCTGTTGCTACTTATTTGTAGACTGCGGTTACTCTTGCATAATATATACGTAGAAATTTATTTAATCCCGCTATTTTAGCGTGTTTTTTGCACTTTCCCTCGATTTCTTTCTTGATTATATAATTATATACAGCATCATCTTTGGGCGCAGGATGACTCTTAAGTACCCTCATTACTTCATATCCTACTTTTCGTAAAGTTGATGATCCTCTCTTTGTCATCCTTCGATT
>NZ_AUJU01000033.1 GCF_000424385.1 Butyrivibrio sp. LC3010
CCAATGTCATTAACTTTAGAATGAATTAACCAACGCCAAAGATATGTTCGGTTAACTTTAGCATGATACATCATCAATAAGTTCCGAAAGCCAAGCTATTGCACTACCCTCAGCATAATTTATCGCTATAGAAATATTATTATACTGCACATTGACAATTGACAAGCATGACAAAAAGACGAAATCACCTAATGTTAATAGAGAGGTGCCTTCATCAGTATAAATGTTGTATGATTGTATATGGAAATGGTGGAACTCTATTGTTTAATTACGATAGCAGAAACTTATCGGAAGCTTAAACCTGTGCTGGCGGGCAAAGGTTCTTCCAGGCCTGATTGGCTCAATATTTTGAGCAATCAGGCATTCCACCTCCATTACGGTTAGACAGTCATGAATTCTCAGAAAATCTCTGCATATTTTAAAGGCTTCTGCAAAATTTGGCTGATACAGATATTTGGTATCTTGCTGTTCAATTTCTACTCCATTTATGATTTCTGAACTGAAATTATGGAGAATTGCACGTGCCCATATCTCTTGTACGATATACTCATATTTTTTTGAATGAAGTGCCTTAAGGCAAAGCGGATATTTGAGGTCACGGAATGAATTTTCCTCGTTCCATCTCATGTGATAGAGACCTTTAAAATCCTCGAAGTCGAACTCTATGTCTGGGAGATTTGTAACTATGTTCTCGTAGCAACCAGGCATAATTTCGAATCTGACAATGCGTAGCGAGATATTGTATTCTGGATGTTCATCATCAAGATAGTCCATTGGAACAGCCTGACAGATATATCTGTACTGATCTGCAAGGTCAGGCCAGTTGTATTTCTTTTTGGATTGTGTCCTCGTAAGAATGCGGTTGACACGGCAATCAACTTCCTTTAGTCCTTCTATTGAATAGCCGAGAATGCCTTTAAGCCGCTTATCGTTGCATCGAATTAGAAAGTACTGGTCGTTTTCGATAACATGTGCAAAGTTGTTATAGGATGCATATCCCATGTCGGCAAAATAGATTGTGGGAGGTCCGTCGTTTCCTGCCTCATCAAGCATTTCACAAAAGGCGGAATACTCATTGCGTTTTCTTCCGGGTTGGATTACAAGATTTGTAAACCTTCTGTCAAGTATGGAATAGAATGCATTGACATGAACTTGATTGAACCCTCGCGTAGACTTGCCATTAGGTTCAAAGAATGTGTCAGGATCATTGGGATTACGATAGATATCAATTGCTGAACCATCACAGGCGATGATCTGATATTTTTCGTTATAGAGTTTCTTGGAAAGTTTTGAGTTAAATGCAAACAGCAGATTTGCGAGAGCGTTCTCATTTAGCTTTTTTCGTTGCTTATAGAATGCGGCCTTTGATGGTGCTGATGTAGATCTCCCGAAATATCGATACAGTTCTTCTTTGATACAATCGGCCTCCATCGTAAGTAACACCATGATAGTTTCGTGAAATCCAAGTTTGCGATTTCTTGTGAAATCCTTACCCGGATTGACTGCATACAATTTGGGGTTATCTGCGATTTCGCTAATGGTAGCAAGTAACAGTGCCTTAATTGCGTCAGAATGTTTCATATAAGTGCCTCCTTGTAGTGAAAGTAACGTTTATGCCTTCACTACAAGGGCCGCACTCGTTACCTCTAAACAGCATCAGTAACGAGTGCGGCCGCGCATTTTGAACGGCTTGTCAACTATTTTTCATAATAATTTTTGTTAGGGGTAAGAAAAAAGCAGATCTTCGTTATTTACGAAAATCTGCTAAAGTAAATGACATTGCATATGAACATAAACTTTATCCCAGTTATCTGCATTATAGAAATGTACAGTTGTCATATTTGCAGAAAGACCCATAGCTTTTTCTGCATCTTCTTTTGAAGCATATTTAACAGAAGTCTTTGTTTCCTCACTTATAGCAATATATCTGTTATCATCATCAATCAGTATATTATCTGTCTGAGCACCACTTGCACCACTAAAGATTACATAGAAAGGCTCATCTACAGATTCAGGAATTTTAAGATCTGCGCGAATCCAGTATCCGCCTTCATCTGTTGTGCTCTTGCCTGGCCATTCTCCTGCAAGCTTAGTTTCATCATTAAGCCATGAATAAACCTTTACATCATCCCAAAGTACTGTATTAAAGAAATAAACTGATTCTGTCTTAATTCCAAGTGCTGCTTCAGCTTCCTGAACTGAACCAAAAATATCAGTCTTAGCAGGTGTGATATAGTTATCCTTACCATTATTTACATCATAAGTGCCTGTTGTATTTGTGCCATCTGTAAAGCTAACCTTTACATCGCCTTCGGGTATATAGAATCTAACCCATCCATCTGTTTCATTAATTCCTGAAACAAGTGCATCCTGACCTTCAATCTTAGCATTTACATTTGACCAGTTCTCTGTGTTGTAGAAATGTACAGTTGTATAGGATACATCTGCCTTCTCTCTAAGAACAACAACATCCTCAGCCTTCACAATACCTCTGATAATACCATTTGATACTGTAAAGATATCATCTTTTCCTTCAATAGCATTAACATATGTGCCATCCTCTAAAGATGTTTTGCCTTCTACAACAAGTGATGTAGAAGCTGAATTAACAAGAACTGCACCTGCAGAATTCTGTGCATCTGCATCCTTTCTCTCAATAAGGATAATGTGGTTGTCATTTCCGGGATTTGATAAAATCTCATCCTTCCCAACCATTGCAGTTCTAAACTTGTTGATTGCAGTTACTTCTGCTGATTTAAACAGATCATTTCCTGCTGCGCCAAGGACATTGTTACCAAAAGGCTTATCCTTTGTGCTTCCTGCAGGTCTTGAGAAGAAAAGAGGTGTTCCATCTTTTCTTGCTGTAATAACAGCCCAGCCAAGAATTGTATCCTGATCATTTATTGATGTATAGGAAGTATCATTAATGTAGTTATCATGTGATTCTACCCATGTTACAAGCTTGTCAGGATATGCATCACGACCATCTTCAGCAGCGATTCCATAATCACTTACTTTTCCAACATTAAAGTTGTCATTTGCAAGTGCAGATCTGATTGTGCCACCATAATTACTTGCTGTTGTTCCGCCTATAGCTTCCTGATAAGAAGAAAGTCTTGAAGCAGCACCCTGAAGGACTTCACCATATACGAAAAGATTACTGTAATCCTTTCTTCCTGTTTCAGCAGCATAGTCACTGAGCTCTTTTACCATGTTGGGATAGAAATTATTTCTATCAGGTTCATTTTCATATGCTTTTGAAACAGCATCATCAGGAAGTGCAATGTGCTTAGCAGTATCGATACGGAATCCATCTGCACCACAGTTTATACAATCCTCAAGGTATGCATAAAAATACTCCTGAAAATCCGGATTCTCAGTATCAACATCCGGAAGACCTCCCATATCATCATAGGTAACTGAGAGTCTGTTGCTGTAATCCATTCCGCTGTTGTTATCTTTATGATAGAGGTTTTCTATTCCTCCAACAGCATCAAGTAGATTCTGTGAAAGTTCTGATTTACTAGGTGTTGTGTGATTGGGATCAATATCAACAATTACACCGATTCCATATTCATCAGCCTTATCACATAAAGCTTTAAAGCCTTCTCTGTCACCAAGCTGATAGTTACCAATTGTCCAATCAGTCGGCTGATAGTGATAATACCACTGGCCCTCGCCTGACAAAGTCAATGCAGGATGTGTATCGATGACCTTGTTTATCGGAGATGTCTGAATTGCAGTAAAGCCTGCTGCTGCAATTTCATCCATGTTTTCAATTACTGTATCAAAATTCCATGAGAATACATGAAGTATTGCACCATCATGGATTGATTTTCTGTTAACGTTTGAGCTATCATTTGCATTTCCATTAGTGCGTGCTCTGTTCTTCTGATTTTCAAGTACAGCCGTCTTTGTATCATCTGATGCATCTGTGGCTTCTTCATTATCACTTTCAACTTCAAATGTTGAAACCTCATATTCTTCTTCATCAAATGATGTTGCACTTTCTTCATCTGTAACGGAATCAGCTAAAGCACTTTCTTCTACGCCCGCTTGCGATTCTGCAACCGGAACTTCGACTGAATTTTCTTCAGGAATATCTAAATCCGTAACCTCCGGATTAACTTCTGTATTCTTTATTTCTTCATTCTCTGTATTTACGTCTGCCGCTGTTTCTGTTTCCGGCTCCTCCGGATTTACTTCTGCTGTTGCTTCAGTATTAGCTTCTATTGTTTCTGATACTTCTTCAGGCTCTGTTTTTACTTCAGTGTCTTCTTTTACTTCTTCCTCATCGCTTCCTGATGTCTCTAGATCCTGTTCCTCTAAATCAGTACCTGCCTCTTCCAACGCTGTTTCCTCCACAGCTGCTAGTGCTGATAAAGAAACAAGTTCTGATGCAGGTGCGCCTACCAGCATCGAAAGGCTGACACCGGCGGTTAATAAGCGCTTAACCCATTTACTCTTCATACTTTTGTAAAACCTCCACTATAATTAACTTTAACTACCGTTAATCGATTAACCCAATGTAAGAAGAATTATAATAATCTCACTATTCAATCGTCAATTGGTAAAAACTTTCGTTTTTTCTTGGTTAACTTTGTAAAAAAGTTACAAAACGATAACCAAAGATTTTGTAAACAGAACAAAGAGTCGCTCGCGACTCTTTGCGCGCTGGTGCGCGCAAGCTTTAGCTTGCAAAATTCATCTGCGCACCAGTCGCATCCATAGCGGAGCGCTTTTTATTCAATAGGAAATCCGAAGGAATTTCTATTGAATAAAAAAAGCCATGAATTTTGATATCATGACTTTTCATAAGCTTATTGGTTTTATGTTACATGGATTGATTTTATTTAATCTGTATGTAACATGTGTTATTTATTAGATTCATAGGTCTCATATGCATCAAGCTGGATCTTCAGGAATTCAGAATAGCCCATCTGTTCCAGTGTATTTATGTATTCATCCCACTGAGCTTCAACGCCTCCCTCTGTTACCCATGTCGCCTGATATAAATTCATATAGGAGTCAATATCTGTATATAGTGTCGACAGGGTTTTCAGCTGATCAATGGTGTAACTAACGTTTGGATAAGCATCTCTTGCGTATTGATTGAGCTCTTTATCAAGCTCCAGCTTTGATGCATCTCCGTTATCTGTTGCCGCATATGTAACCTTGGCATTAAAATCGTCCTGAACATATTTAGGTCCAAAATCACGTAGCGATTCTATCCATGCAAAGGTATCTGCAGTATTTCCATCTGTGGGCTCAAGAACAGTATATGTGCCGGTTTCTTCATCCTTCTCAACACCTATACCAAATGCTCCATAGAAATTCTGTATAGACGCATCTTCTGTGTAAAAACTGTCAGCCCAGGATAGTAATTGCCCGGGATCATGACAATCCTTTGTTACTACAAACTCATACCTGCTGTAATTCCAATGTTCAGGATCAGAGGCTACATATCTGTTACCGTCCGGTCCCTGAAGTGCCGGCAATGCTACATACTCATCTGCATTTTGTCCGAATGTAGCATCTGTTGTCCAACCTGCTGCGCATCCGATTATCGGTATTTCATTCATCAGTTTTGCATCCCGCATGGATGAATCCTGAGTGAAAATTTCAGGGTCAATAAGCCCTTTTTCATAGCATTCGTGCATCCAGCTTATACCGTCCTTATAGGACTGTGAAGTGGGCAGATATATCGGTTCTCCGTTTTGAATGCTCATCATATATGTTCCATCAGCACCTATAGTTGTCCCGAATGGAAGACAAAATGACATAACCAGATCCGCATACCCCTGTCCATAGGGAATTTCATCTGTAGGATCCCCGTTTCCATTGGCATCCTGTTCCTTAAAAGCAATCAGAACATCCTCAAATTCTTTATAGGTCTGAGGTATAGACAATCCTAGATTATCAAGCCATTTTTTGTTGATAAACATCTGATTTGATATGACGGGTCTGCAGGGTTTCCTTGACGGCAGCCCATAGATATGCCCATCTGCTGAGTAAGCCAGTGCCTTCATTATCGGATCACTATCCATGATTTTCTTAAAATTTGGCATATATTCATCAATATAATCATCAAGCGCAATAAATGAACCCTGATTAGTCAGGATATCAAGTTCTGAGAAACATATTGATCCCATGAATGCGTCTGGCAAATTTCCTCCCGCCAGAAGCACCGCCCTCTTATCGGTCCAGTCGGAGTTCAGTATAGTCTGCCATTTTATGGTTATGCCTTTTTTCATAGCCGCCTGATCCGGGAATCCTGTGTGATAGTCCTCTCCCCAGTCTGCCCATCTCACGGTTGCGACCTCATATGTAGTGGCATCATTTTCAATTGTGGTGTTTTCTTCTTCCGTATTTTGGCCACTATTACCAGCAGCACATGCTTCCAGCACCATAATAGTTCCAAGGAAAACTGCCATCAGTATATTTCTTTTCTTCATCATTTTTATCCTTTCACAGATCCAACCATGACCCCCTGATTGAAATACTTTTGGAGGAATGGATAAACGAGCATAATCGGTAATGTTGAAACTACTATTGACCCATATTTCATCATATCCGACAGTTTCCTCAGTTCCTGCGCCATAGTACCTGTCGCTGCACCTAAAAGCGATTCATTGGTTATAAGGATTCTTCTTAGCAAAAGCTGAAGAGGTATCAGGTTTTCATTATTAAGATAAATAAGGGCATTAAACCAGGAATTCCATAGTCCAACAGCGGTCCAGAGTCCAACAACAGCTATAACTGCTTTTGATAAAGGCAATGCAAATTCAAAGAAATATCTAAGAGTTCCGCAGCCATCAATCTGTGCTGCCTCCCACAGTGCCTCAGGAAGCAGATTTTCAAAGAAGGTTCTGGCGACGATTATGTTATAAGTCGATACTGCAAAAGGAATGACCATTACCCAAAAGGAATCCAGAAATCCAAAATTCTTAACTATCAGATACGTAGGAATCAGTCCTCCACTGACAAACATTGGAATTACAAGAAATGTGTTTATGATTTTTCTTCCTGGCATATCTTTTCTCGACATAGCATATCCGGCAGAAATATTCACTATAAGCCCGAATACTGTGCCCACGGCTGTGTATAAGATTGTGTTAAGATAGCTGATCCATATCTTGGATTGCTCAAGGAGCTTTTCATATCCTCTGACATCTATTTCTATCGGCAAAATCCAGACTTTACCACCGACAACATCAGCAGGGTTACTAAAAGACGCTATTATTACAAACCATAACGGGTAAACGACAATAATTATCATTAAAACCGCTACAATATGGAATATTACATTTATGATTTTGTCCTGAGAGATCGCTTTTTTTCTAAATATCATAGTTCACCTGTTAAAACAGACTGTTTTCTGTTGTTTTCCTTGCTATGAAGTTAACCAGTAAAAGAACCAATAGATTTACAACCGTATTAAATAAACCTATTGCCGTCGAAAGGCTATACTGCATACTTTGCATGCCCATCTTATAAACATAGGTCGAGATTATCTCGCTGCTCATGATATTTTGAACATTTTGAAGGAGATACACCTTTTCAAAGCCCACGCCAAGTATATTTCCGGCTCTTAAGATCAATAGAATCATTGTAGTTGGCAGTATCATGGGAATATCGATATATCGAATTTTCTGTAATGTACTGGTTCCATCGACTATCGCTGCCTCGTAATACGTAGGATCTATGCCGGCAAGCGCAGCAAGATAAATTATGCTATCCCACCCCAGATGCTGCCATATATCACTCCATACATACACATGCTTAAATGCTGAGGCGTCAGCCATAAGATTCGGGAATTCTTTTCCTGCAAGAGCAAAGAGATTCGCAAATAGTCCATTAGTCGGTGAAAGGAATATAAGTATCAAACCGCACATAACCATGGTTGAAATGAAATGCGGAAGATATGTTATGACCTGAAACACCTTTTTGAACATTTTACTTTTCATCTGATTACACATAAGTGCCACAGCTATTGGAAGCGGAACTCCCACAAGGATGCTGTAAAAGCTTAGAATCAATGTGTTTTTTATTGTCACGCGGAACTGATATGATCTGAAAAACTGAAGAAAATTCTTGAAGCCCACAAACTCGCTTTTTGTCACGCCAAGAGCAGGGGAATAGTCCTGAAAAGCAATAATGATACCGAACATTGGAAGATATGCAAAGCAAACAAGCAAAATAACTGCCGGAAGGAGTAGTATGTAAAGTTGATAATACTTTTTAAATTTTAATACGAATCTGTCCCACTTCCTCATGCGACTACCTCTGACTTTCTAAGATCAAAACCTGTGAAGCTGCACTCTTGAAAAAACAGGTCTGGATGCCATATAATCCTCCAACTCCTTAGTGGTTATTCCGGGCATATCCATCTGAATATATATCTCATTCAAGTAGTCCTGATATAGGCTTATATCATTCAATCCTCTTACAATATCAGTGCCTTCAAGCACCTGACAATTCGCATCAAGAGTCTCCCTTATAAGCCTTCTTGCACCATCATTGTTGGAAAGAATATATATCATTCTTTCAGCAGTCTTTTGAATTTCTTTCGTCACATAGGTGGTAAATCTGCCTTTTCCTCTGCATTTTGACTCATAAAGGGCATCATCGGCCAGTCTGTATAATGCCTCAAAAGTAAGCCCGCATTCATCAGCTGCAATTCCAATACTGCAGGAAAAAGATCTGGCGTCTCCAACCTTAAGAATATTTAGTTCATGCAAGATATTTTTGCATCTGTTTTCTATAAGGTGGATATTTCCCAAAGGCAGCTCGCGGATTATAACCATAAACTCATCTCCGCCGACTCGGCCTATAATATCCACTATTCTGAATTCACGCTTAAGGAGCTTCGCAAAAGCTTTAAGGACATCATCTCCCACCTGATGACCATAGTAGTCATTTACATATTTAAAATTATCAAAATCAAGAATCAGAAGCATCAGGGCTGTTCCGGGAGTTCTGTCAAGAATAGCAGCTCTGGCCTCTTCTTCAAAAGCAATTTTATTTTTCAGGTCAGTAAGCCCGTCAGTATCACTTTTTTCTTTAAAAATTTTCTCCTCAGATGCACTTTCTGCCTGATTGCCGAAATTAATCATTACAATAAGGAGTGAAAAAATTATTCCCAATATGATAAGAAAAAAGTGTTGCCAGATAAATTCCTTACTCTCAAAAAGCTTAAAAATTATATAGTAAATCCCGCCTGAGAGAATTTCAAAAAGGACTACAATCCTGAAATAATCGGTATAAAATGTTGGAAATGCCATAATGAGCGCGAGAATTAAGAGAAGATGTGATGCTGAAACAACACATACTTCAAGATATGACACTGCTGCGAAAAGCAGTGAATAATTTATTAAAATAATAAGCCTTGTAACTTTGAACGATAACTTAGCCTTCGAAAGCCAAAGTCTATACTGCAGATTATAAAACAGCAAAACTGCAAGAAGGATAACATAACCAAAATCCGGCAAAACACCCGGATTATTGGCATATTTAAATATAAGGAAAATGATAGAAAAAATCGCTATGAAATTGCAGAGCTGTTTAAGCATAGTCTTATTTCGCCCAGCCAGAGCCTCTTCTCTGGAGGATACGAAATAATCTATACTATCCAACTTTTCAAAAAAAGCAGTTATCATCGATTCTTCTCCATTAAATTGCACATAATGTTAGTGATTATATGCTATCACATATATATGCAATATTGGAAAAGACGACATTAAAAATATATTAAGAAAATTGAAATTCCTGAATTATAACTTATCTGAGAGATTCCTTACAGACTGTCTCTCCATAACTCTGATGGGCTGGCGTTCATCCAAAACAAGATTCTTCTCTCCACCGATCATTCTAAACAGGTATTCTCCTGCTTTCTCAGCCTTCCACTCAAAATCCTGAGCAACAGAAGTCAGCTTGGGTGACATAAAATCACAATCAGGAAGATTATCGAAACCGACTACAGAAATATCATATGGTACACGAATACCACACTGGTGAAGTCCCTCGATAACACCAAAAGCAACAATATCTGACATGGTAGCCACTGCAGTATATCCACGGTTTGCAAAGACTATATCCTGTCCCACTTCAACGGCATTGCGATATGTTGAAACACTATGAAATACATCCTTAGAAATGCTAAAGTCCACATTACTTTCAGCACATGCATCAGCAAATCCCTGCTGACGTTCCTTGATAACACCCTCTCCGGTTATCTCAGGAGTGACAAGTGCAAGCTTTTTATGGCCTTTACCTATAAGATATTTTGCAGAAAGATACCCACCTCTGTAATCCTCAATACCTATATTGACTATCGGCTCCCCGGGAGCATAGGTATCAATGAAAACCATAGGTATATCAATGCGCTCTCTGATCTCACGAACCTCGTCCCTGTATACTCCAAGGAAAAACGCCCCATCAACATTCCAGGAGGACAAAAGCGGTATAATCTCTCTCGGATCCCCAACGCATCTTAGCATCACATAATAGTCATGTCTACGTACAAAACGTTCAAGTGCTGCAATAATATGCGCGTTATATGGGTTAGCAAAAAAGTCCTCATCCTTACTAAGATATGGAACTACAACACCTATCAGATGGCTTTCCTTTTTTGCAAGAGATCTTGCTATAACATTAGGTTTATAATTTGAATCCTTAATGATTTTCTCGACCTTAGCTCTGGTCTCTTCAGAAACTTTATGGAAATTTCCATTTAACACATTTGAAACAGTGGCTGTACTCACCCCCGCGAGTTCTGCTATAGTTTTTAAATTCATGATTATCTCCGTTTGTGTCTGTATTTTTCAATGGTTTAACGGTTAACCATCTCTTTAACTATATTAAATTTTGCCACTGAGGTCAAGTATAAAAGCGGGAAATTCTTTGTGTTCTCACTATGTATTATCTTATAGGAAGCGATAGAATATTAAATCACCTTTTTGCGATTAGGGATATAATGTTTATATGAAAAAACTGCCGCATAAGTTTTACTCTTATACGACAGTCATTTATTATCTCTTTTATACGATGATTTAGATTCCTGAATATCATCAGAAATCCGGAAAAATGCAATTTTTACAAATCGCCGTGCCAGGCACAGACTGATTATTTATCACTAAGAAAGCTATCAACTTCATCCTTAGTCGGCATTACAGAAAGGGCACCTTTCCTTGTTGTAATTATGGATGCGGCAGCATTTGCAAAATTAAGGCACGCCATTAATCCATCCTCAGTCAGACTTTCAATGCCATTTCTTCTAATGTAATCAATAGCACATGCGCAAAATGTATCACCTGCTCCTGTAGTCTCAATTGTGTCAGGATTCTTGTAACCGTCCTTCTTTACAACCATATCCTTATAAAGTGCCATACTTCCATCCGGTCCGAGTGTAGCAAATATGATTGGAATATTGTAATCCTTCTGGATCTTTCTAGCTCCTTCACAAATATCTGATATGCCTGTGAAAAGTTCTACTTCATTGTCAGATATTTTGAGAATATCACATTTTTCAAATCCATAATTCATCGCTTCAATAGCGGTATTTACAGAATTCCAAAGCGGTTCCCTGTAGTTTGGGTCAAAAGAAATTAAAGCTCCGCTCTCTTTTGCTATATCCACTGCCATTTTTGTAGCTTCTCTTGCAGGCTCGTCCGTCATAGATAATGTTCCAAAATGAAATACATCTGTATTCATCAGCATATCTACATTTTTCTTGACATCATCTTTAGTAAGCATCATATCTGCACCGGGCTTTCTATAAAAAGAAAAGTCACGGTCGCCATTTTCAAGCTTGTTAACAAATGCAAGAGTAGTGGGGATCTCTTTGTCAAAAACAAGTGCAGTAGAGTCAATTCCCTGCTTTTCAACCCTCTCTTTAAGCATTCTACCGAAGAAGTCATCACCGACTTTTCCGATAAATGCTGTTTTATTACCGAGATTCTGCAGCATTGAAAGCACATTGCAGGGAGCTCCACCCGGATTTGCTTCAAATAAGGGATTTCCTTGTGAACTAATTCCGTTATTTGTAAAATCTATCAGTAACTCACCTAAAGCAACTACATCAAATCTATCCATTATTCTTTCTCCAGTTCATACATTATAACATCCATAAGAAGTTCACCATTTGCTCTGAAATTGATTGCTTCAGCTTTTATATCTGTGAAGATTCCCATTGACATTACCTGTTCACCATCGTTTATGAAAAGTTCCATGCTGTATCTGTCAAGAATCAGTCTAAGAGTGATTTCACCCTTGTTATTTGCTACTTTACATCTTCTCTGATGAACTATAGCTCTTCTGCTTCCTGAGTGCTTTCTATCGATCTTTACAATATTCTGTAACGGATCATACTCGATAACTGAATATGCTTTACCGTTGTCAGCAAAACGAATTTCAAACTTCTGGTAAGACAGATCTGCTTCTGTAGATTTAACCTTTACAGTCATATCTATGCATCTTCCCTCGATGCTTGAAAGTGAAGCACTATCAGAGATCAGGACATTCTGTCTGCTGATTCTCTTGCCATAGTAGTTTTCAATCTCTCTGGCAGGCTTCTGTATCAGCTTATTGTTGTGAAGGCTGATTTCTCTCGGGAAGCTCATCTGTCCAAACCACGGGAAATCATCACGTCTTATGCCACATGTATCCCAGTTCTGCATCCAGCCTATCATAAGTCTTCTTCCATCTTCTGCAAGAACTGTCTGGGGTGCATAGAAATCTATACCATAATCAATAGCCTGGCAGTTTTCTTCACAGAAATTACCATCAGCATCAAAGCTTCCAATGACACATAAAGTTCCATTTCCGTTGTGGAATTCAAGTTCTTCAGGAAGCATGTCCTGAGGGCTGGTAAGTAATACCTGCTTACCATCAAGTGCAAAGTAATCAGGACATTCCCACATTACACCGAATCTGTGATTGTTTTTGATCACCAGCTTATCGTAAGTCCAGTGAATACCGTCCTCACTCACATACTGAAGAATCTGACCATCCTTATCCACAGTTTTATTACCTACTACCATGTAGTATTTTCCGTTTTCCTTAAATACCTTAGGATCTCTGAAATCATAGATTCCTGCGCCTTCGGGAAGTGTTTCTCCGGTAATAACAGGGTTGTTTTCATATTTTACATAATCAGTTCCATCACCTATAGCAACGCACTGAGTCTGATACTCATGGAAAACACCATCTTCATCCTGCTCTTTGTGAACGCCGGTATATACAAGAAGCTGTTTTCCATCATCCATCTCTATTGCACTGCCTGAGAAACAGCCTGCATCATCATATTTTTCATCCGGTGCCATAGCGCAGGGAAGATACTTCCAGTTTATGAGATCTTCACTTTCTGCGTGTCCCCAATGCATAGGTCCCCATACAGTCTCATATGGGTAATACTGATAGAAAAGGTGATATTTTCCATTGTAACGGCTAAAACCGTTGGGATCATTCATCCATCCACATCTGGGAGTAAGATGAAAAAGAGGCCTCTGCTCCTCAGAAATTGTCAATTCTGTCTTTGCTTCATATTTTCTTGCTTTTTCTAACTTATCGCTCATATAATCCTCACTTACCATAAATTCTGAAATTACTAACTACTGCTGCTGATGAATCCAGTCTCCAGTCTGCACCTACTGCTGCGTAAATTCTGTTAGACAGTACCTTTTCACCGCCTACGTAAACTATAACTATATCCTTTTCAACAACGACATCTACCTTGTAGGTTTTTCCGGTTTTCAATGCCATAGCCTGAAAATTCGGAAATGCATTAAATGTGATATTGTCCTCCTTGTTATCAATAGACAGATGATACTTTTCCCCTTTTTCTGCATTATCAAATATAAGGTCAAGCTTTCCATCATCCTGCATATCAAGGTCAAATGTCATGTGGCAGGTCTCAGGAACCTGTCCCAAATCTACTGTTCCTGCCAATGAATCCTCTGTTCTCAGTTCTGTCTTAAAATAATCATTATATTGTTCAGGCATGCACGCCCCAAGTGTGCCGTCTTGTAATTGTCTAAGTTCATAAGTAACAATGCTTCCAGCCCATGTGTAACCTAAGCCGTCACTTTCTCTCTTTTTTCTGTCGAGAAATCCTATCAGATATCGTTTACCATCTAATTCACATGTCTTGGCAGCATAAAATCCGTTTCCGTCAAATGTATCAATCTCCGGTTTTTCCCACGGTCCAAAAAAGCTATCCGCCATTCTGTAATAAACAACATTGTTCCAGCTAAATACTAAATAATATTTTTCCCCAATTTTAAAAACGTCCGGGCATTCCATAAAGTAAAGCTCTTTACTGGTATAAAAATCGCCCTTAAAAGTCCAGTTATGAAGATCCTGCGATTCAAAATATATGATTGCGCTCTCTTCTTCTTTTTCTTTTCTTGCACCTACCAGCATCAGATACCCGTCATCAGTCTTATAAACCTGTGGATCACGAAAATCATTGGTGCTGTAACCTTCAGGTGCATGGATTATTTCATCATAATCCTTTACGTATTTCTTATTGTTACTGCTTGTTGCATGCATTACGCATTCTTTATCCAACCCATAAGTGTCATAATAATCATTATGACCTGTGTAAAAACAATGGTATTTACCACTGTCGTCCTTTATAAAAGAACCTGTTCCTATAGCAAGATCCTGCTTTTCAGAATCTTCTGCAAAAGAAAGAACCTCACCCTTATCCTCAAAAGAAAGAAAATCTTTTGTGTAAAAACTGTTTATAGGATGATAACCCACTCCATTATGATCTGTTTCATATAGGTAGTTTAGATAAACTCCATTACCTTCTGTAAGTGCCATAACATCGCCAACATAGCTATCTTCCGCTCTTGGAAAGAGACACTCCATACTGTTTTTTTCCCCACATCCTGTTAACATGCACACAAGTATACTGAGTAAAGCAATTGTCTTCTTTTTCATTTTCATAAAAGAGGGAGGAGAAATCTCTCCTCCCTCACCTTTCATATATGATTAGTACAACCTGTATTACTTGTAGAACTCATCAAGGTATTTCTGATAAATTGAAAGATATTCATCAAGACCGTAAGCGTTAACCTGCTTTATGTACTCATCCCAATCAGCATCGCTAAGTCCGTTCATAACGAAGTTACTTCTGCTTGAGTTGATGTAGCTGATAAGATCAGTCTGGATTGTTGTAAGCTTCTCTGTGTCATCAGCTGTCATGAATACGTTAGGATATACATACTCACCGTGCATATCATCTGTGTAATATTCCTTGATCCAGTCAAGACGATACTGAGCATCATCAGGGCATGTTACATATACACCATAGTACTCATCAAGGATTGCAAGAGGACCACCAACAGCCTCTGCCTCACGAACTTCAACAGGTGAAGCATCTCCAAGAGGTGCATGCTTAAGCATCTTCTCACCCTTATCGTTCTCTGAAAGCTCGAAGATATCGAACTCATCGTCCTCACCGTAAGTACCCCAGTTGTTCTGAGGAGACTGGAAAGGATCATACATACGATCAAGCCAAGCACATACGAATGCAGGGTTGTCACATTTAGCTGTAATTACGCATCTGCCGCGATCAAAACCAGATGTGAATGAACCATTCATAGGTGTTACGTTCTTTGTATCAGCCTGAAGAGCTGCAAGAGGTACATAGTCCTCAAGGTTGTCGATATTAGCAACATCCCATGTGAAGCATACGCCATATCTGTGAGATTTACCCTTAGCTACATATGTTGACCAATCCTGTGTGAAGCACTCAGGATCGATAAGTCCCTCGTCATAGAGCTTGTGAAGCCACTGCATACCTGACTTGAAGCCTTCCTGTGTAGCTGTGCAGATAACCTTCTTGTCATCTGTTACAGCGATATGCTGTCCTATATCGTTGTCACCATATCCTTCACCAAATCCGTTGATAAGAAGGCTGGGATCCTGATCGTTCATAATGCATGACATAGGAATGATGTCACCCTCAATACCAAACTCTGCCTGAAGCTCTGCTGCGTGATCCTTGAAAGCCTTAAGAACTTCTTCAAACTCATCTACTGTTGTAGGTGTCTGAAGTCCAAGGAAATCAAGCCACTTCTTGTTGATGTAAGTAAAGTTGTTACCTACTGTCTGGATAGCTGTCTTGTTGGAACCGAGCTGTTCAATCCAGGGAAGTGCCCAGATATGTCCCTCTGAATCCTCGCACATTGTGCGGTATTCAGGGTACTTATCGAATACAGCCTTAAGATTAGGCATGTTTTTGTCAATATATTCTTCAACAGGAAGAATAACGCCCTGGTCTGCATATCTGATAAGATCAGAGTTACTGAATCCTGCATTGAATATGAAATCTGTAAGCATGTCCTTGTTAGCCATTGTCAGCTGAATCTTGTCTCCCCACTGATCGTTTGAAATAGCTGTCCAATCTACATGTACATTGGTCTCCTCTTCAAGTCTCTTGAAGATTGTTCTGTTGTTAGGCTCAGCCTCTGTTCCTGAAGGATAGCTGGTTGTACCTGTGATAGTAACCTTCTCTTCAAGAGGGAAAGTGATGTTCTCAGCATCTACCTTAGCTGCACCACTGCCAGTTGAAGTCCCCTTGCCACAACCTGTGAGCGCACTTGCTGACATAGCAATGACAAGCGCTGTAGACAGTAACTTTGTTGTTTTCTTTTTCATTGTCCTCTCCTTTTCATTAGAAACTATTCAAACCTGTATAACAGGTGAATTAACGTTAGCCTTTAACTGAACCAACCATAATTCCCGAATCAAAATACTTCTGGAAGAACGGATACATAACTATCAAAGGCAAGCTTGAAATGATGATAGTTGCATATTTCAAAAGCTCTGCAAGCTGTGCTCTTTGTGCAGTACTCTGCATATCTGCGATCATACCCGGATCCGGCTCATTCTGAATAAGGATTGCTCTAAGAACGAGCTGCAAAGGCTGCTTACTTGCTGAATTGAGATAAATCATTGCATCAAAATAGCTGTTCCACATTCCTACGAACTGCCAAAGTACCAATACTGCTATAAGCGGTGTACATACAGGAAGCAGTATTCTGAAGAAAAATACCAGCTCATTTGCTCCATCCACATCAGCAGCCTCTCTAAGCTCACCGGGTACTCCCTTATAATATGTTCTTGCGATGATCATATTCCAAACGCTGAATGATCCCGGAAGAATGATTGCCCACATGCTATCAAGAAGTCCCATATTACTTATAAGAAGGTATGTAGGAATAAGTCCGCCACCAAAAAACATGGTGATGATGAAAATTGTATTGAATATTTTCTTGCCCTTAAAATCATCTCTGGACATAGGGTAAGCACATAACAATGTGATAAATACTGATATAAAGCTGAACAATACTGAATAAAGAACTGCGTTACCAAAACCTACCCAAATCTGAGGATTTGTCATAACTCTTTCATAGGCTGTAAGTGTCCACTTGCTCAGATCAAAAACAATACCTTTATTCTGAAGAGTGATCGGATCCATGAATGATGCAACTATAATGTAAACAACAGGTCCGATGATGGCTGCTACAAACAAAGCCAATAATATATATCCAACTAAGAGAAACAGCTTATCTCCCATGGAAGCTCTTGCAAATTCACTCTTTCTGATAGTAATTGCTTTTTGCATTTGTTTCTCCTCCTTTATAATCCCTGACCGTCGTTAAGCTTTTCTACTATTTTATTAACTGCAATCAGAAGGATTACGTTTATAACTGTATTGAAAAGACCAACCGCTGTTGAATAACTGTAATCTCCATTAAGAAGACCCTTTTTATAAACATAGGTTGCGATAATTTCAGATGAAGCAAGGTTCATGTCAGACTGAAGTGCATATGCTTTTTCAAATCCGACACTCATGATGTTTCCTGCCTGAAGTATAAACTGGATTACTACCATATCCTTAATAGCAGGCCACTCTACTGCCTTGATCTGTTGCCAAATATTGGCTCCATCGATCTGTGCGGCTTCCTTAAGCTCCTTACTTGCATTCGAAAGGGCTGCTGTGTACATGATTGAAGCCCATCCGGCACCCTGCCATATTCCACTGATAATGTATATCGGTCTGAATGCAGCTGGAATTGTAAGGAAGTTTATGTTTGTGCCAAGCATCATATTCAGAGGTCCTGTTACAGAAAGAAGGATTCTTACCATACCACAAAGGACTATTACTGATATGAAGTTAGGCATGTATAAAACAAGCTGAATCTTCTGCTTAATCTTGCTGCTTGCAATTCTGTTAAGCAAAAGTGCAAGAATAATCGGCATTGGGAATCCCCAAAGCAATCCGAAAACACTAAGTTTAAGTGTGTTTACCAGATACTGTAAAAAGTCCGGGGACGATAGAAACTGTTGAAAGTACTTAAGGCCTACCCATTCGCTTCCAAGTATTCCTTTAAATGGATTGTACTTCTGGAAAGCAATAAGAATTCCACCCATCGGAATGTATCTGAATACTATAGTCAGAAGCAGTGCCGGTCCTAAGAAGAACACATATAACTGCCAATGCTGCTTTATATAGATGAGTGTATTGTGCAGGTTATTGTTTTTCGCTTTTGCATTCATAAAAAACTCCTCCGCAATGTTTTTACATTTGTAACATCTCTTTGCGTATGTAAAATATATCACAGCATAAGATTAGTGTCAACATGATTATTTTACATTTGCACATTTTACATTTACATTTGACATCATGATTTTTACATTTTATAATGAAACAATCATTATGAATCAAAATCAAATGGAGAATTATTATGGCAGGAAAAGTCACACTGCAGGACATAGCAGATGCACTTGGTTTATCCAGAAATACTGTATCAAAAGCAATCAATAATACAGGTGTTCTCGCAGAATCTACCAGACAAAAAGTATTAGAAAAAGCAATAGAGATGGGTTATAAGCAATTTTCATATGCCAACTCTGTCTCAGAAATTAAGAATCCATTAATTTCAAAAGCTAAAGCCTCCGGAGAAATAGCTCTTCTCACAGGACGCTTTTTAAATAATTCACATTTTGCATCTACCATGCTTGATAAGTTTCAACATGAAGTGTCTCTTCTTGGCTACAGTCTTACAATGCACAGAGTAGATGCGAATAATATAACAGATCTTTCTCTTCCTATTTCATTCAGGCCGGAGAACACTAAAGCTATAGTTTGTATAGAAATGTTTGACCATACATATTGTGAAACACTTTGTAATCTCAATATACCTGTTCTCATGATAGATGCGCCGGTTGCAAGCTTTTGGAAACCATTAAATGCGGATATCCTTTTAATGGACAATTTTTCAAGCATTTACACTGTTGTAAATGATATGAGCAAAAAGGGTATTTCCAAAATAGGCTTTGTAGGTCAGGTTACCCACTGCCGCTCATTCTATGAACGTTTCATGGCTTTCAGAGAGGCTCTTTACATTAATAACCTTGCATTTGAGGATAAATACTGTCTTTCTGAGGTTCATCCTCATGATTCAGATTATAGAGAATATTTATACAGTGCACTTGAAAACATGAAAGAGCTGCCTGAAATGTTCATATGTGCGAACGATTTTGTGGCTCTTGACCTGCTATATGGTCTCAAGAAGATGGGAATAGAATGTCCCCATGACATTAAACTTTTTGGCTTCGATGATTCACCTGAATCCAAAATAATTACTCCCTCACTTTCAACAAGCCATATTCATAGCCAGATTATCGGTTATTCCGCTGCCAATCTTGTAATGTCAAGGATTGAACAGCCAGACCTTAACTACAGAATTACTTACACTGAGACAGATCTGATTTACAGGGATTCTACATTAATTTAAATTCTTATCTTTTCCTGATAAGAACAATAATATATGACTTCTTGCGGGCAAAAAGAAAAAAGCCCGCAAGTCCATTCTATTCCCGTTTTTCTAAAAAACATGACTCTATAAAAACCAGTTATCTCCGGCTCCTTCTCTGATGGGATATTTTATTAGTTATTTAGGAAACTTTTATAATATAAGACTTCTAAAAGCTTTAAAATATATATAATACCATCACTATGAGAGGAGCCAGCGTTATGGGTATAGATACCATTGAAAATGTATATACTCTGCTTGCCGTAGTACTCGGCGCTCTTTATGCGCTCTTTAAATACATCAAAACACCAAAACGCGGATGGCTTTTTATTTCTGTTTTCTTTTTGGCTCACCTGCTTAGCGATTATTATTGGACAACCTATACTTTGGTTATTGGCGAAGATCCTAATGTATCCGAACTGATGGCTTATTTTGGTTGGAATATAGGCTATCTTTTTTTATTCCTTTTGACAATTGATATGCGTCCCAAGGAATCCAAAGGCTTTTTTCACCCCATAATACTTGTTCCCATTCCTCTAGGTATATGGCAGTTTTTCATATACATCCGATTCGGAGGAATATTTAATAACATATGGGAGGGATTCTTTGCAATATGCATTTCCTGTATCTGCGTACAGGTTATATCCCACTATTTTAAAAACAGGGATAATTTCAAGGAAATACCCTGGCTTCATCTGACAATACTATGCTTTATAATATTTGAGTATGGAATGTGGACATCCTCCTGCTTTGATTGGGGAAGTGAGCTGGTTAATCCTTACCACTATTTTTCTTTATTGGAGTGCCTGTCGCTTATTTTTCTGAATCCTTCAGCTAATAAATGCTATGAACAACGCGGAACAGCCAGACAGGAACGTACCGTTCAGGAAACGCATTTTACAATACTTTTGCAAATTACTGTTACTGTCATCATTTTCTTTGGAGGTGTCGGAGGCTATTACATAGGCGTTTATATGAAACACCATCTCCCATCTTCTGCAGATAATCCGGATGTTTACAGTAGCATCGCTATCACATTGTTTATTATTTCCATAATTCTGGTAGCTTTTATATTGATGATCATTTTGATGACCGCTATCAGGTACAAATCTCTTGAGAACGATTTTCAGGAAGGGGCTTCAATAAAGCGAGGTCGTTTCAATTTTATCATGACAATAGCCATCACATTCTGTCTTATGATAACATCTGTTTTGTATACAGCCCGCCTGTTTTATCAGGTTTCAGTGACAGGTGCCATGGAGGATGGTCAGGCTAAGGTATATTCAACCGCAGAGGACTTTGAAAATTATCTGGGAGTTGCAAGATCCATTCTCTGGGTTACTGCTGATACCGTAGATATAATGCTGCACAACGGTGATTCACAAGATATTATCCGTGATTACATTTATAAGCAAACCGAAAACCAGTCAGAACAGTTTGATGAAAACTTTACCGGTCTCTATGCCTATATAAATGGTGAATACATGGATGGCTCAGGTTGGGTTCCTCCCCCGGATTACAATGTAGAGAACAGAGACTGGTACAAAAATGCGGTGAATGCTGAAGGAAAAACCATAATAGTTTCACCTTACGTTGATGCCCAGACAGGTTCTGTTGTCATTACTATATGTAAGCTTCTATCTGATGGTGGCAGCAAAGGTGATTACAGCAATCGTGAGGTTGTTGCTCTTGACATGGTTGTTAATCATGTAACTACTACTATTCAGGATGTCAATATAGCCGGAAAAGGTTATGGTTTCGTCGTTGATCACGATGGTATGATAATAGCTCATCATGATTCATCCTTAAATGGCCGTGATATAGATGAAATATACGGTGAGGGCTTTTTAGAAACCCTTACAAATAACAAAAACGCTACTTCCAAAGTGTATATTTCCGGTGAAGCATATACTTTATTCATCGAACCAGTAATTAGTCAATGGTATGTAGTTATAGCCATAAGTGACAAAGAGCTTTTTGAGGAGACCTACAGACAGCTTTCTTTCAATATCATTGTTTCATTGATCATTTTCCTTATGATTTCATTTTTCTATTATCTTGGATATAAAAACGAGCAGTTAAATGTAAGAAAAATGGAAGAATTGCGTTCCACTAATATGCGCCGTGATTATGAGGCACAGATTTTAAAACAAAAAGAAGTTGCTGCAAACGAAGCCAACAAGGCAAAAAGTCAATTCCTGGCACAGATGTCCCATGAAATCCGAACTCCCATAAATGCCATACTTGGTATGAATGAAATGATTCTTAGAAGTAGCGATGATAATGACATTCTTGATTATTCAAAAGGAATCGATTCTGCAGGTAATACCTTGCTGGCACTTATAAATACCATCCTTGATTTTTCAAAAATAGAGGATGGTAAAATGGATATTATTCCTGTTAACTATGACACCGCTTCATTAATAAACGACTTGCTTAACTCTATTTCACGCCGTGCAGACGAAAAAGGCCTTGAACTGATTTCAGATATTGATAAAACGCTTCCTCGTACTCTTTTTGGTGATGATGTGAGGATTAAGCAGGTTATAATGAATCTTTTAACAAATGCTGTAAAATACACCGAAAAGGGTTACGTTCGCCTCACAGTTCGTGCAGATAGTATGAGCTCAGACAAACTATTCCTTTACGTTTCCGTTCAGGATACAGGTATTGGTATACGTTCCGAGGATATAAACCGTCTCACCCTGTCATTCCAAAGGCTTGATGAAAAGAAAAACCGGAATATCGAAGGAACCGGCCTTGGCATGTCTATTGTTTCAAACCTTCTCACTCTTATGGGAAGCAAAATTTGTGTAAAAAGTACCTATGGCGAAGGTTCCTTATTCTACTTCACAATAGAGCAGAGAATCACTGACAGAACGCCTATAGGAGCTTTTACGCAAAATCCGTCAAGTAATAATGGTGAGCGCTCAGACAGTGATCTGATAAATGCTCCATACGCTCAGGTACTTGTGGTTGATGATAATAGTCTGAACCTCACGGTTGCTACAAACCTGTTAAAGCTATGCCATATCAAACCTGATTCAGTCACTTCCGGCGCTGAGGCAATATCTGCTATGTCTGATAAGATATATGATATTGTTTTCCTTGATCACATGATGCCTAAAATGGATGGCATAGAAACTCTGCAAAAGCTTCGTGAGCTTGATCTTATTCCGGAAAGTACAAAGATTGTTGTCCTTACAGCAAATGCAATTGTAGGTGCCAGAGAAAAATATCTAAGTGAAGGCTTTGATGACTATTTATCCAAACCAATAGGAATAAATGCCCTGGTTTCGATACTGACAAAATATCTGCCGGAGTGTGCCTATGCGACTGAAGAAACAACAAATCTCAGTGAGTTTGAAATAACAGATGATATACCAATTGAACCAAATAATATTCTAATCTACGATATTATGAAGCTTAAGCTTGCCGGAATAGATACAGACAGCGCAATAGAGTACTGTGGAGACAGCTCTGAGGCCTATTTTGATACACTAAATTATTTTACTCAGGACTTTGATTCGAAAAGGGATCAGCTGACTCTTCTTTACGATAACCAGAACTGGAAAGAATATAATATACTCATCCACGCAATCAAAGGAAACCTGCGCATACTTGGCATCACTGATCTTGCTGCAAAGGCACTTTCCCTTGAAAAAGCTTCAAAAAGAGAGAATTTGGATGTAAACTATATCACATCCCACCATACTTCTTTTATAAACGAGTATCGTTTGATTAAAGAAGCAATCTGTGCGGCAAAGCTTTAACACGTTACTGTTCACACCTTACGGTGCTCACAGCAACTGGATTTGCCCATTCCAGTTGCCTTCGGCAAAGGGGCAAATCCTATATTCAAGACGTAGAACATTCTCACGCTCAGCGCAGCAAGTGCTCAGAGCTGTCTGAACAGTAACTTTAACACTCATTATAGTTTTGACAACTTTATAAAGTGTAAATAGGCTGCAAATCTAAAAGTAAAGGTACATATTATAAATGGAAAAAGAAATCTTCAATGAAGAACAACAGCATTTAACCAAAATCTACAACAAGTTGCTTGAAATGAAAAATGACCTGGAATCCCAGATCAAAAAACTGGACGAAAAAGCTACTGACGAGAAAAACGACATCCGTGACAATATTCGATTTGATTACGCTGACATAGAAACTACTATGGAAACCTTAGCTGAAATTGAGGTTTGGAATCGCTATATTGACACTTACAATGTTGAAAGCAGTTCACTTGGTAACAGATTAAATACTGTTAATAAACTATTGGAATCCCCTTATTTTGCCAAAATTCAGGTTCAATTTGACCCTTCAGAAGCCCCGGAGGACTATTATATTGGTCGTGCTGCCATTTCTCAAAATGGTTACAGCCAGATGATAATTGACTGGAGATCTCCTATTGCAGAGGTTTACTATAATCAGCAAAACGGCCCAACCTCCTATATGGTCGAAGACAGAGAAATCCCTGTTAATTTACTATTAAGACGCCAGTTTGATTTACAAAAAGATAAACTTATCTCCTATTTTGATACTCAGATTGCCATAGAGGACCCTCTGTTATTGCAGTCACTTTCACAGACTCGTTCGGATAAAATGCAGGCAATTACTGCAACCATACAAAAAGAACAAAACACCGTTATCCGATATCCTGATGTCCCGTTTTTATTGGTAAATGGCATCGCCGGAAGTGGAAAAACTTCTGTTTTATTGCAACGAATTGCATATCTTTTCTATCAAAAGAGAGATTCTCTGCGTCCAGACCAGGTTTGTCTTATGACGCTAAACCCGGTTTTCCGCGACTATATCGATAATGTCCTTCCGGATATGGGAGAAACCAATCCTCTGACATTGACCTGGCAGGAATTTGCTGAGATGGTAGAGACTCCTTTTTCAGAAAATGCATACGATTTTACCGATACCGATAGCTTAAGAAAGATACATGAAATCCTGCCAACTCTTACGCCTGAAGCAGCTGATTTCTTTGATATAAAACAAAAAGGGAATCGTGTTCTGTCAAAAAAAGAGGTGCTTTCAGTTGTTAAGAGCTTCTCTCAATTTCCTATGGGAGTCCGCCTGATTCAGACTGTATCTGATGAACTTGAACATAGAGCCAAAAACGTGCTTAAAAATATTGATCATAATATGGACAGCGAATCCGGATCAGTTGCAAAATCCGATTCTGCTGAAAACAATCGAATTGAAAATGATCTTGGCGGTGCACTTCATAATATCAGACACTGTAACTTCATAAATGTCATACATATAGCAAAGCGTATTCTCGGAAAATCACGCATAACCGCAGCAGAATGGTTTTACACACGTATGGAACTTACAGGAGAATGTGATCGTAACATGCGTTATGTAATGGTTGATGAAGTTCAGGACTATACTATGGCACAGATGCTTATTTTCAGGAAGTATTTCCCCAATGCCCGCTTCATGCTCCTTGGTGATGAATTTCAGGCTATCCGTGAGGGTACGGTTACCTTCAACGAGCTAAAAGATATGGCAAAGGCAGATAAGAAACCCTTCGTAGAACTTCCCTTATTGACAAGCTATAGAAGTTCACCGGAAATTACTGACATGTTTGCTGCTATCCTTCCGGAAGAAAAAAAGCTGATGATTTCCTCCGTAAAACGCCCAGGTGCAAAAGTCTCCGTTATAAAGTGTAGTTCTGATGAGGAACACTTATCTGAACTCAATACCCAGATATCCAAATTCGAGAAAGAGGATGGCCTTACTGCAATCATTTGCAGAAATCAATTTAATGCTGATAAGCTTTTCACTGCGTTAAATAGTGATTCTATACCAATGATAGCAGAAAACAATGCACTTCCTAAAAAAGGTAGCTTTATCATTGAATTAAAACTCGCAAAGGGATTGGAATTCGACAATGTAATCCTTGCTGATGCAGATCCGGTATCTTATCCTGATGACGAGCTCGGAAAACATTGCCTATATACAGCCATGTCCCGTGCCACAAGACATCTTGCAATCCTTGCAGTAGGTGACTTGTCTGCAAATGTACATTGATTTACAATTCACAGATTAAACACAAAATGTACACTTTGTTTTACGATTTTAACTGTATTATAAAAACATCAAGAGAAAAACATTTCTTGATACTCCCTCATAAAACATAAACTTTTCTTCAAAAAAACAAAGCTGGCGTAACCGTGACAAGGCGCCAGCTTTCCCCATTAATAAACGTTTTGTTCAGGATATATCCTTTCTTTGCGAGGATTATCCAATTTCAGACAAAAATAGCCCTCTATGACTTATTGCGAAAAATGGAAAAGTTCTGCAGTAATCCGACTTTGCCAGATACTCTTTCTGTTTTTCTGAGGAAAACAACTAATTTGCAATAATTAGGAATCCTCCTGAAATCTCAAAAGCCTCAGCATTTTTATGTACTTTCTCACAAAAATTATCCGGTACAATAGCAAAAGGTTCTGCTGATATAGGTGCCCCATCTTTTATACTCTCAAGGTTATTCGGAAAATCTGATAATTCCAAAAATGTCTGGATTATATCAACAAAAGGCAGCTCCCATAACCCTTTAGCTACACGTATTAAGTTATTAATCTTATTATCATCATACGAAATCTTCCCTTTTTCTATTGTTAAAAGTTCATCTTCCGGAATTATGATATGTATTGTAAATATGCCATCCTCAGGATTATTCATAATAAATGATCTTACTTCTGATAAATCCTTATATTCATAAAGAAGCTGCAAATAATCACTACTGATATCATCTTCAGAGGACATTCTGAAGCATTCCTCAAGCTTTTCCTGGTTGAAAGCTATTATCTTTTCATAAGGCATATCCATATAATCCCAGTATCCGCTGAGAAATTTCATTCCCTGCATCGATAACTTGTCATAAAAATCCTTCAGAATAGTATCATATATATTCCTTTTATTACATTCTGCTACCAAAGAAAAGTAAGCCGGCATCTCATCTTCTCCCACCACATATTCGTACTGGACCAGGTCCTCGCAAAGCGAGGGGCGTGTCCTGCCAAAGGCAGGATTCTTAAACGCTTTTCCTTATTGCGTTCAAGAAGTCATCATTTCCCAAATGATAATAAGGAAAAACGTTTGAAATCCTGTCCTTTAATAATAAAAATAGCTATTTCTATATCTTTTAAAAATCATAAATCAAAATTTATTATACATTTTTTCTGATTTGTTGGACATTTGTTGGACTACTATAAATATAATAAATATCAGAATAACAAATGAAGCAGTTCTTGCTTTTAGTTAATCTCTTATGAGGGGGAGATTTTCGAAATTAAGAACCTGTCCATTCCTCCGGCGAAGATAGGCGACACTAACTTCAGCCAGAATTCGTTGTTCTCCAAAAAAGCGGCTTAAAGCCGCTTTTTTACTTACCACAAGGAAATTCCGTTTATTTTTATAAAGTCAAATATTTGCCAATATAGTTTTATAACGAGAATACTCATCCATCTCTTCACCATTATTGGCTCTTTATAAATTCGATATCAATTTCTTACCATCTTCCTCAGGTAAATTAAGGTTATCTTTTGGTATCTACTAATACTCCTAAAACTACAAATCTTAAATCATCCTGCGATGTACATGTTGAAAGAATAACAACCTTATCATCTTTATTTACAGGTATCTCAGAGTCCATATACGATTTAATTCTTACAGGTTCAGCATCTGCCACAAATGCTTTAGCTTCTTCCCCAGTGTAATCATAAATTACTGAATCATTAGGAACATCCATGTAAGCAAATACTTTATACCTATATTCAGCATCAGGTGTTATTATTTGAAAATATTGATGATCATTATAGTATTCCTTACTCTCTCTATAATCTCTAAGCTTTCCAAACATGGATTTATCTTTCATATTGTGCCCATAAATTATAGAATTTGAGTCATTAAAATCCTCTGCAGACCTGTAATCAAGGAAAATTGCTCCTGTATTAGCTTCCTCTCCTGTATATCCGATATTTAGATATTTTTCATTGTCTGAGCCCTGCATTATTGGATATGAAATGGATGTATTCTCAATAAATAACCACCCTACAGTCTCAGGATATTCATCTTTAAGACTCGTTAAATCAACATCACATGGCTCCCAATCAGTATCTGATTCTGAAGCATTAGACTTATCCGCAGTTCTGTCTTCTGCTTCCTCATCATTGGCTTTAGTAATATTGCTATTTTTCGTAGATTTAGCTAATCCACCTTCATTATTAGCCTTCGAAGACTCAGCAATCTCTGCATCATTGCTATGATCTACATCATTACTATCATCTACATCATTGCCATTAACTACACCTTCATCGGATTCAGACTCTGTACTCTTATTATTATCCTCATTAATACCGGTTTCTTTTTTAATCTCCGTATTCTTATTTATGTTCGTATCTTTATTTATGTCTGTGCTTTTATTAGTATCAGAATCCTTTTTAGAGTCATCATCATTGTTAATGTCTGTATTTCCGACATTTTCTGTATCTTCTGTAGTACGGTTACCCATATTACCTGATGTATTATTTAATTCTTTTTCCTGAGCATCAGAATTTATATTCTTGTCAGCAACTTGATCTTTTTTATCCTGCTCTTTGTCATCAGGAATTTCTTCAGTCGACAGTTCACCATCCTCAGAAATAGTCTCATCTGATTGATCTACATCCGGTAAACTTTCGTTGCTGTTATCTTCAACCTCGACATTACTAATATCTGAATCACCTAAATCATCTTCTATTTCACTATCTGCTTCTAATGCTGCCAGTTCTTCATTATTACCACTATTTTCACGATTAACAATGAATTTCTCTTTATTACGATCAAATACTACTACTCCAAGCACTCCTAAGATAACAATCGCTCCAATAATTATTAACTTTTTACCCTTCTTTATAAGTCCCAAAATATAATTCAATAAGGAAAGAATATACTCAGGTATAATAAAAATAATATTTATCAGAACAATGACCGCAAGAACCATATATGTTATCAGTTTTGCATTTTTCTTATGATTTTCGTTATAATTCCTTGCAGAAAGAGCAAGCTTTGTAATAATTCTCTTTTTAAGTTCGTTCACTAAATTATCATTCTCCTCTAAAATATTGCACGAAGAAGATTATAACACATTTTTGCTATTGTTCCCTGAAAAATATTTGACCATCATCAGTCATATTATCTATTATTGCAAGAGAAGTTAAATCGTATCCCATTTTACGTAAATCATCCCCACCATGCTGAAATCCTTTCTCAATACAAATCCCTATTCCGCAAATATTTGCACCAGCCTGATTACATATCTCTATTAAGCCTTTCATAGCATTTCCGATAGCGATAAAATCGTCAATAATCAAAACGTTGTCATTTGAATTAAGAAATTCACGTGATATTGTCGCATCGTATTCCTTATTATATGTATAAGAACTAATTCTTGAAACGAATACATCCTTTCCAATGTTTAAACTTTTGGATTTTTTTGCAAATACAACCGGTACATGAAAATATTTGGCTGCAAAGCATGCTATTGCAATACCGGAAGCTTCTATTGTAAGTATTTTTGTGATATCTTTATTTTTATATTTCTCATAAAAGGCTTGCCCAATCTTATCAAGGATATCTACATCTATCTGATGATTTAAAAAGCTATCTACTTTAAGAATATTTCCCGGATAAACTTTCCCACATTCTACTATCTTCTCTTCTAAAGCCTTCATTAATCCTCCTTCTTTCGATTAACTATACCTCAATAATTTCTTTACCCATACTAAAAAAGGATTCCGCTAACGAAATCCTATCTAATTATATGCAATATAATAATATTGCACATACTATATTCAATTAATAATCTTAAAGTCTTTATTCCATATAAGTTCAAGCCCATCATACAAATAAGTAAGTTTTCCATCAGGATAAAGACTTATAAATTTGCTTGTAATATCAGATGGGTTATCCTTAGAATTATAGAAAACACCACCCTCGTTGTTATAACCCTGCTTCTCATAAACAAAACCATCAATAAGCATACGATCAGGAAATGTGACTACTCTAGACATTTTCACCCTCCAATATTGTGGCTGTTAATTAACAACTATTTGGATTTTAACATGTAAAGCAATCAAAGTAATTGATGTAAATTAATCAAATTCATAATTTGAATCATAAAAAGAACTGTAGGATCTGCTAAAGAAATAATTAATTAAAAAGATGCCTAGACTCGGAATCGAACCAAGGACACGAGGATTTTCAGTCCTCTGCTCTACCAACTGAGCTATCTAGGCAAATTGAGTAGCGGGGACAGGATTTGAACCTATGACCTTCGGGTTATGAGCCCGACGAGCTTCCAGACTGCTCCACCCCGCGATATTTAATTGAATGGATGGCGGTGGATTCGAACCACCGAAGCAATTTGCAGCAGATTTACAGTCTGTCCCCTTTGGCCACTCGGGAAGCCATCCA
>NZ_AUJU01000034.1 GCF_000424385.1 Butyrivibrio sp. LC3010
ATAAGTTTGAAACAGAGAGGTAGCGGATAGGAATAAAGTTTAGGGCATGATAAATAAACCACCTGGAGGTAGTCGAAAAATTAAATATTTGGGGCAAAGATCTACGATGTCACTTCTGCAAGATCATCTTTGATGATAAAACCTCTGGACTTCAATAGATTAAGAGCCTGAGCAGTTGTAAGAGTTTTCTTTTCTTCAACGGACTTCTGAATAAAATAACCATCAGGAGTATAGGGCTTAAGATCTGTGAGTATGTGCCAGATAGCGGTCAGGAGCATACGACAGATTGCAATGATGGCTTTCTTGTGACCACGATGTGATTTGATACGGCGATAACGTTCTGTAATTTCGGGATGCTTCTTGGATTTGATCAAAGCATTTGCAACTTGCACCAATACAGGTTTAAGATAAATACCAGCACGGGAAATCCTAGTGGATTTGATTTTGAAATTGCTTTGGTCATTGCGTGGACAGCATCCAGCCCAGGAAACAAGGTGCTTGTCTGTGGGGAAGACAGACATATCGCCACCTATTTCTGAAAGTATCTGTATTGCCGTGAATGGATTTTTATCCAACCCCGGAACTGTACGAATTAGGGCAAGAGCATCGTTGTAAGGATCAGAAACACGAAAGATTTCCCGTTCTATTTCATTCTTGTGTTTCTCTAACTCATCTATGTGATCCAGACATTGACGAAGCTTGATTGCTTGCTCCTTACAGATAGCGCCATCAACGGCAGCCTGGATTTCCTCAATTGGATGCTTACATCGCCTGTCAACAAAAGGAGTAACATCGAAACATTCCCCGGGATGCTTAAGAATATATTCAGTTATGGATCTGGAAGATTTGCCAAAAACATCAGTGAACACTTCATCAAGCTTAAGATTTGATACTGTGAGACAATTAAGGGCACGATTCTTTTCGCCTGTGATCATACAGATAAGCTTGAAACGGTATCTCACAAGATCTCTAAGATGACGAATGTCAGCTGGCGGAATGAAGGAAGGCTTGATCATGTCACACATAAATAAGTCACATATCCATTTTGCATCCTTACGATCGGTTTTATTACCTTTTTGGGGCTTTGTATATTTGGGATGGGCAAGTACGACATTACAAGACTTTTCAAGGATATTAAAAACGGGTATCCAGTACTTGCCAGTAGATTCCATGCAGACATCAACACAATGATACTTGGCCAGCCATTCAGCAAGTTCACGCAGTCCTCTTGAGAAGGACGAGAACCTTTTTTCAAAATACTCAGTGCGGCCATTTGCATCGGTAATACCAATGCATGCATAGATCCAGGTTTTGTGGACATCAAGTCCACAGCAGTTCTTTCGAAAGATTTTAAATGCCAATAGATAACCTCCTGTCACATTTTATAGTTGTAAAGCTGACAGTGACTGGTCATCCGGCGAAATCGAGACAACTTCGGAAGAGATAAGTTTACGGGCTACGGTATGCGCCATTCGTTGATGCCTTTACAGATGACCGACAACATATAATCATGCGAGGTGGCCGCTATACCGCCCCGCCACTCACCTCCACGTGTTCTGTAGTATGTCAGCCTTACGAATAAAGAATATAACAGGAAACTTTAAAATAGAAAACAGGGAAAGACGCTGGGTTTCATAACCCCGTTGGTGTCTTTCGCAGAAAGACAGTTAATAATCATGAAAATATGGGCACACAGAGGCTGTAGCCAGAACTATCCTGAAAACACATTGACTTCGTTTGAGAAGGCTATGAATGTTGATAAAGTTACAGGGATAGAGCTGGATATCCAGCTTACAAAAGATGGAGAACTGGTAGTAATCCATGATGAAAAGGTGGATAGAACCACTGATGGAATCGGCTTTGTCAGGGACTTTACGCTCAGGGAATTAAAGACTCTTCACATAAGAACCGGTAAGGATGAGCCGGAGCACATTCCTACAATGAGGGAAGTTTTAGATTTATTAAAACCAAAACTCCTAAATGGATTCAAGCTGAATATCGAACTGAAAAACAGTATTTATCAATACCCCGGGATGGAAGCAAAAATAGTAAAGCTTGTGGCAGAGTATGGTGTGCAGGATTCTATTGTGTATTCCAGTTTTTATCCAAGATCTCTTTTAAATGTGCATGACTTAGAACCCGGCGCTGAGCTTGGCGTTTTAAATTCATGGATCTCCAACTGTTTATTTGCAGCAAAGGGAATGGAGAAATTATTGAATATTCCTGAAGGTACAATTGCCCTTCATCCGGGTGGTGGAGGACTTGATATCTCTCCGGATATGCTGGAGGGCAGAACAGTCAGGGCCTGGTTTGGAGGACATCTTTATCCTTCAAAACCAACCGGCGGAAGAATGGATTTTGATAAATTTACAAAAGCCGGGGTGACGGATGTTTTTATAAATGAGCCGGAAGTGTACTGATAGTAATAGCTGTAAATGAGATAAATATGAAAAACGGAGTTCAACTCTTCTTAATCGTGCTATATTTGTAAGATTAAGAAGAGTTGAATTGTTTTTTGCCTTGAAAATGTCATATATTTGAATTAGAAAAAAGACGGGAAGTGGGAAGTAAAAAACTATCTCACTTCCCGATTTTATATTATAATAATTCCAGAGGAAGGTTAACTATGGAATTTATAACATCATTGGAAATGGCTAACAGAATAGGGAAAACTAAGAGATGGGTCAATGATTGCTGTGCCAAGGGACTTATTGAAGGTGCGTGTAAGGATGGCAATCGGTGGATGATTCCTGCAGATGCAAAGTGGGAAGTGGGAAGTGAACCTAGCCAGGCACCCCTTCCAATAGGTATATCTGACTTTGAACTGGCGATATCTGATTATTACTATGTTGATAAAACTTTGCTTATCAAGGACATTATTGACTATAGACCGCAAGTTTCTTTGTTCTTAAGACCTCGTAGATTTGGCAAGACTTTGAATATGGATATGCTTAAAACTTACTTTGAGAAAAATGAGGTAAGTAAGGCTGAATTATTCAGTGGAACTAATATTTGGAAGCAGAGCAAAAAGTATAAAGATGAGCAGGGGAAGTATCCGGTAATTTTTCTTACTTTTAAAGATATTAAGTATTCCTGTTGGGACGATACTTTTATCAACCTGAAAAATGCAATTACGATGGAGTACAAGAGGCATGCAGAAATACTGGACTATGCAGACCTAAATGAAGTTGATATTACTTTTTATAAGGATGTGCTTAGTGGGAAATTAGATGATGCCCTGTGGAGTACAACACTTGGTCGTTTATCGGAAATGCTTCATATAGCTTTTAAAGTGCCAGCCATGATTTTTATGGACGAGTATGATACCCCTATAGAGCAGGGGCATGCTCATGGATTCTACGATGCAATTATAGGATTTATGAGAAATTTTCTTTCTGGAGGACTTAAGGATAATAAACATTTATCGTTTGCGTTTCTTACGGGTATTTTAAGGGTAGCTAAGGAGAGCATTTTTAGTGGACTAAATAACCTTAATTCCAATTCTGTTTTGGAAAAGAGATATAGTGAGTATTTTGGATTTACAGAAAAGGAAGTTAAAAAGCTTTTAAAAGACTACGGCTATGCTGATAAGTTCGAAGAAGCCAGAAAGTGGTATGACGGATATAAGTTTGGGCAGCAAGATATTTATAATCCATGGTCTATGTTAAATTACGTTGATTCCGGATGCGAGGCCAGAGCTTATTGGCAATCCACGGGCAGCAATGAAATCATAGGCGAAGTTATAAATGCAGGGAATCAGTCTCTTTCTGAAGAAATGGGAGAGCTTTTGCTTGGTAAATCTAAGACAGTATATGTTGATACGGCTGTTATATATCCTGAGGTAAGTAAAAATATTTCAAGTGTGTACAGCTTTTTGTTAATGGGCGGATATCTCACAATAGAAAAGATCATACCGATGGATGATGGCAATTCTATGTGCGAACTAAAGATCCCTAATAAAGAAATATTGATTGTATATGAAAAAGAAATCCTGTCAAGAAAGGGGAGCCTTGTCACACAGAGTGATGCAATAGAATTTAAAACGGCGCTGATGCTTACTGATTCAGTCAAGCTTCAGCAATTATTGCAGGATTTTTTAAGAGAGGTTATCAGTTATCATGATGCGGCGGCAGAAGGATTTTATCATGGGTTGCTATTAGGTCTTAGTGCGATGCTGTATAACAGCTATGAAATCATGTCTAATAGAGAAGCAGGCGATGGCAGATATGATATCAGACTTAAAGCAAGGGATGGCGCGATGCCGCATTTTGTTATAGAGATTAAAGCTATAAAGAAAGAAGATGAGAATTTTGATGAGTCTAAAGCACTTGTTAAAGAGGCGGCGGAAGCTATAAAGCAGATTGAAGATAAGGATTATATAGCAGGATTAACAGGTGAGGTTAGGGCAATAGGAGTTGCTTTTTATAAGAAGAGATGCGAAGTATGCAGCAAAGCATTATTGAGCGTGAATGGGATAGTGTCAAACTAAATATGATAACATTGGACTGGCTTAAGGAAGTCACAGCAAGCATAGCAGTAAATGAATTAAATATGAAAATGGAGTTCAACTCTTCTTAATCGTCTTATTTTAGTAGGATTAAGAAGAGTTGAATGCTATTATGATAATTTGAAGAAAAAGTGAAATTGATATTTTGAATACTACTATGGTTACTGAGCTTTGGCTATTTCTTCGATCTTATCAAGGACGGTTTGCAGATCGCTCTTAATATCATGAGAGAAAAGTGTTCCGAAATGTCCTTTTGCCTTATCTGATTGTTCTTTATAGTATTCAGGATCATTGATGTAATGTATTACATCATCAATCATTTCATCGTAATTTTCACAGATAAAATCCGCACCTGCAAAAGAAGCAACATCGCTGTCAGGGAGTGTTGTCACCGGGATACCAAGACGCATTGCTCTTGTGGCGCCGCCTGCACCGCCGGAACGTTTGGGATTAACGAACAGATCAATTAGTTTTAAAATATTTAAAAAGTCTTTTCGGTAACCAAGCCTTATGGATCTGCTTTCAACTATTTCAGGAAGTTTTTGTGTAAAGTCACCTACGAATACAAAATATGCTTTCTCGTTCCGATTTGCGATGGATGCCATGACATTTTTGAATTCTTCGGTGATTTCTCTTTCGATTCTGTTTCCTATGATGCCGATTGTAAATGCGTCTTCAGGTATTTCAAAGCCTTTCTTGGAGTAGTCTATGGCTTGTTTTTCCTCTGTTGCACCAAAACCGCTCATATGGAAGTGGATGGTTTTCTGTCCACAGGCTTTTACATATTCGTCGGCTGAAGGTGAAATATCTCCGGCCTGATATCTGGCAAGCAGGTGTGCATCTGATACTTCATGGCCGTGGGTCACCGGCATTGCAACATAGGTGGTTATGGAGCGCCATATCTGATCCATGCGTGGAAGACCGTTTATCTGCCAGATAAATTCAGGACGCATTCCGTAGATTTCGCCGATAAACGAGATCATATCATCTCTTGAAGCTTTGTTTATATCTATCTGGTAGCAGTGGATAATCTGGCCGTGAAAATCCATGGCATAAGCGCCCCAGTTGTCAGAATAATTTGGAAGGACAATGTCTCCGGTCCAGATTTTGGTAAATTCGTCGTCATCTATTGGTTCGCCTATGACTACCAGCAGCACTTTATATCCAAAAAAATTCTGAAGATGATGGCATATGGAAAGTACTATGTTTGTAGGCGCGTGTCTGTTTCCAAGGAGCTGATAGGTTGTAACAATCGCGAATTTATGATCCCTTTTTTCATAGGGTATCATGTTGATGTTTACATCAAGCTCCTTCATATATCGCTTGGAAATATATCTGTGAAGGGTTCTTCTTATAGCATAATCATCCAGACAACCGTTTAGAAATCGCTGATGATAGGTCTGAAAATGGGCAGCAGCTGTCATGTTCATATTGAAAGCACCGGTCATGATGACTTCTTCAACCTTAAACATATATTTCATGTCATGAGCAGCCCAATAAACGGCGGAGAGTACCATCATATATAACTGGGGATCTGTTGCAAAGGCTTCGTCAAAAAGAGGCAGCAGCTCATCCGCAGTCCAGCCATCATTTTTAATAGTATCACCCAGCTTTTTTGTGAGTGGCTCGTAGTTTTCGGTTCTATAAGGATAATCAGCGCTGATAACGTCTGAAATCAGATCACATAGACTTTCAAAGTTCTTCATCTGTCCCCCTCCAATCGTGAGAAAATGATTCAGGCTCTCTCTATTTTACATGTATGATGTTTATAATTTTGGCTACCGGTTGAGGCATCTTTATCATAGTTGATGCCTACAAGAAGAATATCACTGCCATATTCCTTCAGGCCAGCTGGGTAGTTTCTGTTTTTTATTTGAGAAATAGCGCCATCAGCTGACTTGTTCCATTTGAGCTCTACAACCAGAATAGGGTAATTTGAACCCTTTTTCGGAAAATACACGATATCTGCGTATCCCTTACCAGAGGGCAATTCTTCGAATTTAATGTAATTATCCTTGTATGTATAATAAGCAAGTTTAATTACACTTCGCAGGCTTTCTTCACTGTTGTAGTTTAGTGGTGATGTCTCTTCCGTGTGGATTTTCTCTATTTGCTCAGCTACGGCGTTTTCATTGCCGTGTATGGTATCTTCGAAAAGTTTGTCACATTCGCTGATTCTCGTTAAAGTTTCAACGTGTCTAACTTCTCTGATGGTCTTGGAAAACTCTCTTTTTATCTCTTCATTTGGAATATAAACCGATTCATTTTCTGAATCATATGCCAGATATCCCAGGTGAACGAGAAGAGTTAATACATCATCTTTTCCTTTAAATGTGGTGAAATCATTGGCAAAACCGGTGGTGTTTACCGGAACCTTTATACCGCCGATGAGCTCAGCGATGGTTTTGGTTAATCCGTTATAATCCTTACTTATATAATCCATAAGGCTTTCTGAAGCAGAACTTTCGGCCCAATAGGAGTCGAATTCACTGTAGGAGATGGCTTTCATGACTGAGTTGGGATTGTATATGGATCCGAATTCTTTAAGTGAATAACCATCATACCAGTTTTTCATGGTTTCGAAATCAAGGCCATGCAAAGAACATAATTTGTCTACCTCGGCTTCTGTAAAACCTACATATTTTCCGTAGCTTCTTGGCTTTAGCATGGTGAACTCTTCAAAGTCTGAGATTGCAGACTGTGAGCCATCTTTTTTTATTGGAAGAATACCTGTCATATATGCAGCTGCTACAACTTTCGGGGTAAAATTGTTGTTTTTAAACCATCCGCGCAGCAGATTGAGATAGCTTTCCTGGGCCTTTGGGTTATCCTTGGCTTCGCGGATGACCGCATCCCATTCATCTATGACAAAAACAAATTTCCTTTTAGTAATCTCGGCAGCCTTGATAAAGCATTCAGATAAACTCTGATACTCAGCAACTTCGGGGAACTCTGTCCTGATCTCTTTGTAGAGAGAGGAGGTTATTGAGTTTGAAATATCATTTATTGAAGCACCGGAGGACTTAATATCTGATAAAAATCCTGTAATATCAAGGTTTACAACATTATATTTATTTAAATTAGTGGAATAGCTGGAATCGCCTGCAATTTCAAAACCATCAAACAGTCTTGATGAATCGCAGGAACAATCATAGTAAGCTGAGAGCATTTGTGCAGCATACGATTTTCCAAATCGTCTGGGTCTGCTGATACATATCAGGTTCTTGGCTTTGCCCATGTTTCTATTTATAAGGGCTATCATCCCTGTTTTGTCGATGTATTCACCATTAATGATTGCTTCAAATCCCGCGTTTCCGGGATTGATATAAATACCCATGCCAACCTCCCAAGCAGATTCTTACTGCTTTTAGTATATCATAATGTGTGAGTGCATGTGTGTGATAGAATATACTTAGATTTTACAAATTCTATTTCAATTTGAGGATGCGCGAAAAAACTGAGACATCTGAAAATGAAATTTGACTTAAGATATGAAACGATATAATGTGAAAATGAATGATGCTGATTTTGATATCACTATGATTTGCGGGGGCTTGATTTAATACGGGTATTCTGCGTGGATTGGAGATAATTATCTATGACAATAGAAGAGATGAATAAGATTAAGGAATCAAGAGGATATAGTTTTGCTCAGCTTTCGGATTATACCGGAGTTCCGGTTGTTACACTTCAAAGGATTTTTGCAGGAGCAACCAGGAATCCCAGAAAGGCTACTCTTGATGCAATTGAGAAAGTCCTTATGGGAGATGAATCCGTATATACCGGGCGTGCCTACGCATACGAGCAAAATAGCAGTGTGTCGTATCCGGAATATGAGGAGGCCGCTGCAGGACTTAGTGAGAAAGAGTTTGTGTACGGTGACAGAAGTGTTTCCGGCTTGCGAAGAAAAAAGGATGGCGATTATACAGTAAACGATTATTATTCTCTGTCAAAAGATAAGTGGGTTGAACTGATTGATGGGAGTTTATATGATCTGGCTGTTCCGGGCCCGGTTCATCAGATGATAAGCGGTCTGGTTTTTGAGTGTGTTCACAATTTTATCAGGAAAAACAATATTCCGGACATAGTTATCTACGCACCTGTAGATGTGCAGTTTGAAGGTGATGATAAGACAGTAGTTAAGCCGGACATTATTATAGTGTGTGACAGGAACAAGGTAAAAGATAAGGGAATCTTTGGTGCTCCTGATTTTATAATGGAGATAATTGCCCCTGATACCAGGCGACGAGACATGTTTGTAAAAAGTGATAAATACTGCAAAGCCGGTGTTAAGGAGTACCTGATGATCGATCCCAAAAAGAGGGTGCTGATTTCTTATAACTTTATGGATGAGGATGTCACTCCTGTAACAGTGCCACTTAAGGGAGAGTATGAAATATCACTTTATGAAGGTAAGCTCAAGCTTAATCTAGATGAGATTTCTAGGATTATTAAAGAATTTGCTGAATAATAATGACATCAGGAAAGCCAAAGATTATTGAATTTCATCTGATAATTTAATAATAGTATTGAATCAAATATTTACACATGATAATTAAGAAAGAATCCGCAATGCTGGTTATTTAAATGATAATGTACTAAAATTAGTATATCTGTTAGTGCAATAATAATTATGCGATGTGTTTTACGAGGGGGACATTTTGCAGAAAAATATATTGATATTCCCTGCGGGGACTGAGATTGCATTTGAAATACAGAATTCTTTGAAGTATTCGAAGTTTGTAAGATTATTCGGTGGAAGCAGTACGTCTGATCACGCGGATTTTACTTATGAGCGTCTTATTGGTGGTTTTCCCTATGTGAATGATGATGGTTTCCTGGATTATCTTAATAAAGTGATTGATGAGTATGATATAGATTGCGTATATCCGGCTCATGATAGTGTGTGTCTGTTTTTCAGTGAACATGCAGAAGAGATTCATGCGCAGGTAATAATTACTGATGAGCACACGACTAAGATATGCAGGTCAAAACAGAGAACCTATGAATACTTTGCTGGTGAGGTATTTATTCCAAAAACATATGATAGTCCTGATGATATTGATGAATATCCTGTGTTTGTAAAACCTGCGGTTGGTCAGGGCTCTGTTGGAGTAAAGAAAATCAATAACCGCGAAGATCTTGAGAGAATATTGGCCGCGCAAGACTCCAAGGTGGACCGACAAAAATGTAATGATGCACAAGACTCCGGCGTGAACAAGTTAAACGGTATTGATGTAAAAAACGACTTTCGATCAAAGGGTGAAAACCATACTCAGAATATTTCCCCTGGAAAAAACAGAGAAATACACATAGTTGATGAGAAATTTGTGGATAACTCGGATGGGAAAATGGTTATTTGTGAATATCTTCCCGGTGATGAATATACAGTTGATTGTTTTACTGATTTAGGTGGGAAGCTTTTATTTTGCAGGCAGCGCAGCAGAGACAGGATAAAAACAGGGATAAGTGTTCGTTCTCGAAGTATGTCTACGGATGACTATGTAATGATGATCGCGGAAAAGCTAAATGAGAAGCTTAGCTTCAAGGGTGCGTGGTTTTTCCAGGTTAAAAAAAAGGTGGATGGCGAGTACAGGTTAATGGAGGTTTCGCCAAGGATTCCTGGGACAGCCGGACTTTACAGAAACTGCGGGATTAATTTTCCTATGCTGACGCTTTTTACTTTTTGGGGATATCCGGTTTCGATAATAGATAATGACTACGATATAGTTCTGGATAGAGCTTTTTATAGCGCTTTCAGGATTGGAATAGAATACGATACTGTTTACCTTGATTATGATGATACGCTCACGCTTGAGGATAAGGTAAACGCTGATGCCATGAGGTTTCTGTATCAGGCAAGGAATGCCGGAAAGAGAATTATTCTCTTAAGTAAACATTCTACAGACCTTCATGTGGATTTGAAGAATGCGGGAATATCGGAAGAGTTATTTGATGAAATCATTGTCCTTTCCGGGGAAGAGGATAAGAGTGATCATATAATCGATAAAAAGGCAATTTTTATTGATGACTCTTTTGCTGAGCGGAAGAGGATAAAGGAAAAATGTGGGATACCGGTTTTTGATGTTGATATGATAGAGAGTCTTATTGATTGGAGAATGTAGATATGAACGTTGCATTTATTCCTGTGAGAGGCGGCAGTAAATCCATACCTTTAAAAAATATTAAACCGATATGTGGAAAACCATTGGTCTACTGGACGGTGAAGGCGGCCTGTGAATGCGGGTATATTGATAAAGTCTATGTTGCGACAGACAGTTCTGAGATTAAGAAAGTGCTTCTGGAATGTTGCAGGGAAGATAATATTTGTACTTGTCATAATGGTGGGGATCATGGTTTCACTGGTTATAATGACGGAAATCATGGTAGCAATGAATCTGGTGTATCATCTGAGCGCGATGCCGGTAATGGGAAGGAAAATGCCGGAGGCATAAGCGAGAAGAAAAGTGGTATGTTTTGCAAATTAGAGATAATCGGTCGCTCTGCGGAATCTGCTACTGACACAGCTTCTACAGAATTTGCAATGCTTGAATTTGCTTCAAGCCATGAGTTTGACAATATGGTTTTGATTCAGGCTACATCTCCTCTTTTGTCTTCTGATGATCTGGACAAAGGATTTGAAGCATTTGACGAGCAGGGCGTTGACAGTGTGCTTTCAGTGGTAAGACAAAAGAGATTCAACTGGGGCATAGGCGATAATGGATATGCGCATCCAACTAATTATGATGTTTTCAAAAGACCGAGACGTCAGGATTTTGATGGATATCTTGTCGAGAATGGTGCGTTTTATATCACATCAAGAGAAGATTTACTTAAAAGTAAAAATCGACTATCCGGAAATATTAAGGCGGTAGAGATGCCTGATGATACATTTTTTGAGATAGATGAGCCCTCAGATTGGGAGATTATCGAGGGACTTATGAAGAAAAGGCTTGGTTATGGCAATCATAAGACTTCAATGCAAATCATTGATAATCCTGAGTTAATAAAACAATGCGACAATGCCTCTTCCTCAGAAATATGTGACAATGATATTCCTGAAATAAAAATGTTCCTGACAGATTGTGATGGCTGTCTTACTGATGCAGGTATGTATTATTCTCCTGAAGGCGATTTTTTAAAGAAATATAACACCAAGGATGGAATGGGGATGAAACTCCTTCGAGAAAATGGTGTGCTTGTGGGTATTGTGACGGGGGAAAATGTCGATATAAATAAGAGAAGGGTAGAGAAGCTAAAGCTTAATATTTATGAACCCGGTTGCAAGGATAAGCTCAGAACCGTAAGGCAACTTTGCAGGGAACACGGCATTGATATGCAAAATGTAGCTTTTGTCGGTGATGATGTCAATGATCTTGAGGTCATGAAAAACGTGGGTTTTCC
Source organism: Butyrivibrio sp. LC3010 (assembly GCF_000424385.1). Taxonomy (GTDB): domain Bacteria; phylum Bacillota; class Clostridia; order Lachnospirales; family Lachnospiraceae; genus Butyrivibrio. Next base: position 11,912 of record NZ_AUJU01000034.1, read on the forward strand.
ATGTACCGTAGCAGATGGACATAAAAGCGTTAAGGCTGTGGCAAAATATATCGCTAAGGAACCAGGTGGACACGGTGCCGTAAGAGACATCATAGACTATATACTTGAAAATAATTTATTGGTATCCGCATCCAACTGAATTGAGTCAGATATAAATCAGCGTTTATAGAGGTAGGATAATATGGAATATAGAAAACCAATAGTTATAGCAGAAGCAGGTTGTAATCACATGGGGCAGATGGATATCGCCCATGAACTTATAAATGTTGCCGCGTATTTCTGTAAAGCGGATGCAATCAAGTTTCAAAAGCGTTGTCCTAAAGAACTATTGACAGAGGAACAATATAACGCACCTCATCCAAATCCTTACAATTCCTATGGGAAGACTTATGGCGAACACAGGGAGTTTCTTGAGTTTGATGTTGACCAGCACGCACAACTTAAGAAGTGGTGTGAGGAAGTTGGCATAATTTATTCAACTTCAGTGTGGGATATGACAAGTGCCAGAGAGATTACAGGTTTAAATCCCCAATTTATTAAGATTCCTTCTGCCTGCAATACACATTATGAAATGCTTGAATGGCTCTGTGACAATTATGAGGGCGAGATGCAGCTTTCTTTTGGAATGACAAAGCGTGAAGAAGAGGAGCAGATAGTATCGCTCTTTGAAAAGAAGGGACGTGCAAAGGATCTGGTTCTTTACAACTGTACTTCTGGATATCCTGTGCCTTTTAAGGATGTATGCCTTCTTGAGATTACTCGTATGAGGCAGCAGTATGAGGACAGGGTTAAGGCTATCGGATTTTCCGGACATCACCTTGGGATAGCTGTGGATGTGGCAGCGTATACCCTTGGCGCAAGCTATATTGAGAGACATTATACCCTTGACCGTACCTGGAAAGGCACGGATCATGCAGCATCCCTTGAACCGGATGGAATACGTAAGTTAAAGAGAAATCTTGATGCAGTATACGAAGCACTTCACTATAAAGATACTGAGATTCTTCCAATCGAAGAGGAGCAGAGGAAGAAATTAAAATATAGAAAGCACTAATGCATCTTGTTTGGGTTAAGCACTATATCAAGGATTCTGTCCTGGTCCTCCGGAGACAGATCTTCAAAAATCGGAAGCATAAGAATGTGGTCAGCCATATCTCTTGCCGCATCCAGCTTGCAATTTTTATATTTATTCTTGAAGCATGCCTGATCTGAAGTGATGGGATAGAAGTATTTTCTGGGGAAAATATTATGCTCTCTAAGCTTCAGATATAATTCATCTCTGGTACATTTATAGCCATCAGCCACTATTATCGGATAGTAGGCATAATTTCTTGTTACGTCCTCTCTGGGAGTGAGCAGCTTTATTCTGGGAACGCTGACCAGAGCGCTCGTATATCTGTCATTGCATTTTTTTCTTGCTGCAATGGCATTTTCAATGTGCTTTAAGTTACATAATCCCATGATGGCGCAGAGTTCGTTCATTTTAGCGTTTGCACCGACTGCCACAACAAGCTCTTCGCCGCGGATTCCGAAGTTTTTCAGATTATACAGCTTTTCATATAATTCCGGATCTTTAAAAACTGAAGCGCCGCCTTCAACTGTATTAAATACCTTTGTCGCATGAAAACTAAATACCGAGGCATGACCGAGATTTCCGACACCGCGATATGTCTTATTTCCTTTTGTATCTTCTGATATTATCCTTTCACCAAAAGCATGGCACGCATCGTAGATGACCTTCAGGTTATATTTGTATGCGATTTTTGCGATTGCTTCATCATTACATATGTTGCCGTATACATGGACAGGCATTATTGCGACAGTCTTTTCTGTAATCAGGTCTTCAATCTTACTCTCATCAATTGTGCCGTCCTCAGGCTTTATGTCACAAAATACCGGAACAAGTCTGTTTCTTACAATGGCATGAGTTGTAGAAATAAATGTATAAGGAGTGGTTATAACTTCAGAGCCTTCCGGGAATCCGAAGGATTGAAGGGTAAGTTCAAGGGACAAATGTCCATTAACCATAAGGGAAACATATGGAACATCAAGATATTCCCGTAGTTGTTTCTCCAGCTCTTTATGGTATTTGCCCATATTTGTCAGCCAATGCGAGTCCCAAAGAGGCTTGATGGCTTCGATATATTCTTCATATGAGGGCATTGATGATCTGGTAACATGAATTGTTTCCATATGTTTACTCCTGAATAAGGTCATAAAGAGTAGTCCTTATGACTGACCATTATAACGATTCACAGATTAGTGATTTTCTGACATTACCCATTTCATCGCAAAGAGTAGAGTTAAATGAAACTAATCTGTGCTTGATTTTGTTAATAAATTTACGATTAATTACATTATAGAGTTTTGACTGTTTTAAAACTATTATAAAAAAATAAAAAAACTATAACTTTATGGTTATTTAGGCAGCCGTACACATATAAATGAAATAGTGTTAATATAATGATGATAAGGTCATTATTGGAAAGAAGATAAAGTGACTTCACTTTGTTATAGGGGGATGTTATGACGGCTCATGCTACGGAAGAAAAAAGAGAATCGGCGGAATCATTCATATTACGTGCAGGTGAATTTGAGCAGCTCGGAAGCAGCATAGATGAGTATGCAGTTCTGATTGAAGGGCTCAGGGCGCACTACGACAATTACGAGTTGTACTTTATGCTCGGATTGTATTACAGATATAGAAATGCTGATCAGGCATATCTCTGCTTTGAAAATGCTTTGCATTTTTGCGATGAGCCGGAGGATGAAAAAGTCATTCGTAAAGCCCTGGAGGATATAAGCGACCGATCAAATGTGCGAGGAACTTCCATAGTAATAGTTTCATATAATGATTATGAACTCTTAAGGGAATGTCTTCGAGCGATCAGGAGATATTGTCCTGAAAATGGTTATGAAGTAATACTTGTAGATAATGCATCCACCGATGATGCTGTTTTGAGACTTTTGAAAGAGCAGGCAGATTCTGATAGCCACATTAAGCTTAAAATAAATGATAAAAATGAGGGATTTTCAGCTGGCTGTAATGAGGGGCTGGAACTTTCAAATCCTGAAAATGATGTATTTTTCTTAAACAATGATGCGGTTCTTATGCCTAATGCTCTCTTTTGGTTAAAGATGGGACTGTATGCAGATAAGAGAAACGGGGCAGCAGGAGCTGTCACAAACTGTGCGCCTTCTCAGGAAGTTTCTATGGAATCTGTGCAGCCTTATCTGGCAGCATCTGCTGTTGAGGGAGCACGGCCGCTTGTTGATTTTTCTGCTAACGTCATTGATGCGAAAGGAAAATGGAACGGCTCTTCAAGGCTTAAGGATATTGCCGATTCTATCAATTCAGAAGCTTTGCCATCGGAGCATCGCTGGTGGCGTACGATAAGTCTGGATAGTGCATTGGAAACCGCTAAAAGATATGCTAAAGATCATAATGTGCCTATGTGGAATCCCACCGAGGTGCGTTGCAGGCTCACAGGCTTTGCTGTTTTACTAAGAAGGGAGGCGGTTAATAACCTTTTAATTAAGGCAGGTGATTCAGCGGGCGAGAAAAAGCTCCTTTTTGATGAAAGATTTTCCCCGGCTTATTTTGAGGATGACGATCTTGGAATCCGTCTGTGCCTTGCCGGATGGCGACAGGTTTTATGCCATAATGCCTTTATATATCATCATGGAGGCAGCGGATTTTCTGAAAAGAAGGATGCCATGGAATATTCCAGAGAGAAGTTCATGGAAAAGTGGGGGTTCGATATCTGGAATTATACACTTCCCGAGGATGATAAAATTGCCGCTTTGATGGATGCCATAGCGCAGAGTGATAGTGGTGCCAATAATTCTTCTAATAAAAATGCGACTGATTTTATAAATAATTCGGATACTGCAAAAGATAATAAGAAAAAAACCGATAATGCGCAGCGGCCGGAAATCAGACTGCGACTCTACAATCGTGTACTGCGTATTCTTGATCTGGAAGCAGGTATGGGGACCACGCTTTCTGCCATTAAATATCAGATGCCTGACAGCTTCACCGCCGGAATCACAAAAGTGGATGTTTTTGCAGGCCTATCTAGATTCATGGCAGATGACATGATTTCCGGGGATCCTGAGATTGTAACTTTCCCGTGGCCTCTGCACAGTTTTGACTATATTCTGGCAGGTGGTGCGGTTGCCGGTGCTCAGAATCCGGAGAAACTACTTGAAAAATTAGGAAAATATTTAGCTAATAATGGCAGAATTTTGTAAACGCCTAGTGTTAAGATTACGGAATAACGAAAAAATATTTCGAGATTTTTTGGATAATTTGTATGTAATTTCGTTTAATATTTTGAAATTTTCTAATTTTTCTAAAATTTCATTTTAAATATTGTCGAATGAGTGAATATTTCAAACACGAAAAAATGTGCATGAGTTTTGGACATGACACAAAATGTTCAGAATTTATGCACTTTTTGTCATTATGTCCAAAAATCGAAGATATATTTATTTAATTTTATTACAAAATTTAAGAAAAAAATAAGTGACGAAAAAACGTTCATACGTTATACTTGTTTTTGCTACAGTAAGACGTAATATCATGTAGTATGAAGAAGGAGGTAAGGAAATGACAAAGGCTGAAATACTTAAAAGAGAAATTTTAGCGCAGTACAAGAGTGTCAGACAGTTCGCGATAGATATGTCAATTCCATATAGTACATTGGTTACAGCACTGGACAGAGGTATAGAAGGTATGGCTTACGGGACGGTGATTAGAATGTGTGATAAGCTAAATCTTAACCCGGTTGATTTCAGTACTCTTGAAAAAGGCACAGACCTTGGAAATAAAATCGTTGAAAATCGTGTAATGCAGCAGTATGTAAAGCTTAACAAGGTAGGACGTAAGAAGGTTCTCGATTATATGGGTGACCTGACAGCTCTTGAAAAATATCACGCTTAAATTTTTTAAAATTGACTATTCTCCCGGAAGTGAAAGCTTCCGGGTTTTTTAATATTGTAGGGATTTTGTATTGGACCAGTTCCTTGCATGTCTGGCGAAGCCGGATTTCCGAACGATTTTCCTTGTTATCGTTCGGAAAGTCATAATATAATGTATATTACTGGTGCTGTGGTGTGCATCAGCGATTACAGGGTAGCCGGATACCGTTAGCACACGTCTATTGATGGCTTGCGATATCTGTATCCGATTGTAATAAATAAGATATAAACTATCTTTTATCTAGGAGGAAAAGGATGAAATATGATTATTTAGTTGTTGGAGCAGGACTTTTTGGCTGCGTATTTGCTCATGAGATGGCAAGAGCGGGCAAGAAGGTTCTGGTTATAGATAAAAGGGATCACATCGGAGGAAATATTTACACTGAAAACAGAATGGGCATCAATGTTCATAAGTATGGTGCCCATATTTTCCATACATCCGATAAAAAAGTATGGGAGTACATCAATCGTTTCACCGAGTTTAATCAGTATATAAACTCACCTGTGGCAGTTTACCATGATGAGCTTTATAATCTTCCTTTTAATATGAATACTTTCAGTAAGCTTTGGGGAATACGCACTCCCGATGAAGCTCGTGCGATCATAGATGAGCAGGCTAAAAAGGAAGTAAAGCGAATTCTCAAGGAGCGTGCTGCTAACGGTGATGAAAGTGCATCTGAACAGTTGGAAGTGTCAGCAGCCAGCGGCCAGGATATAAGAGAGGGCTTTGAAGCAGCTAATCTTGAGGAACAGGGACTTTCACTTGCGGGACGCGATGTTTTTGAAAAGCTTGTAAAAGGATACACAGAAAAACAGTGGGGGAAAGATTGCAAAGAGCTTCCTGCTTTTATAATAAGAAGACTTCCCTTCAGATTTATTTTTGATAATAACTATTTTAATGACAGATTCCAGGGGATACCGATTGGTGGCTACACAGCAATTGTCAAAAAGCTCCTTCTTCAGGAACAGTCTGAGAGCGCTTCTGAAAATGGGCTTAGTGGAAGCATCACGGTTAAGACAGAAACAGAGTTTAAGGAATTTATGAAAATGAATGGCGATGTTCCTGTAAAACCTTTTGAGTCTGTGGATGGGGATAGCTTTGATAAAATTCTTTTCACAGGAATGATCGATGAATTCTTTGGATATAAGCTTGGTAATCTTGAGTACAGATCATTGAAATTTGAAACGAAGGACCTTCCTGATGTTGATAATTATCAGGGAAATGCGGTTGTGAATTACACTGAACGTGATATTCCCTACACCAGAATCATTGAGCATAAACATTTTGAATTCGGAACCGGCAAGGGAACAATAATAACCAGAGAGTATCCCGCTGACTGGAAGAGAGGGGATGAACCCTATTATCCGATGAATGATGAGAAGAACAATGCACTTTTTGCAGAGTATCAGAAGCTTGCATCAGAATTTGGTGATGTACTCTTTGGAGGAAGACTTGGCCAGTATAAATATTACAATATGGATCAGGTTATAGCAGCTGCCCTGGATATGTCTGCTGATGTACTGACCCGCTCATAATTAACCAAACGATAGTCGTAATAATTCGTGGCATTTAATGGATGGAGTAATGTTTTGTTTTGTCTGCTTTGTATGGAAATGATGTCACTGCATTACATTCATCCTGATGGTAAAAAAATAAAGTAAACTAAAAACCCGTTCCAATCTATTATGCACAGCGTGCACGAGATAGGAACGGGATATTTTATGTTTGTTATTTTTGAAAAGCTTAGCAGTAATTATTAAACATCATTCCGCTGTATTCGGAGGTTATGTAAGGAGATGGAGCTTCACCACCATGAGGATCCTTGTAGTTAAATACAGGTCGCTCTACATATTTCATAGGATCCAGAGAGATTTCATCTGTTTTTTCCTGAAGAGCTTTTGCGAATTCCTGCAGAGGAACAACCACACCTTTTGGCGGGCCTGATACGGATTTATCGCGAAGACGCTGTGGATCGTAATTGATTCGACCGTTCTCGTTAAGGGAAACTCCATAATCTTCAATTCCCTTAATGTGATTTTCTGCGATTGCTTTGGTTTCGCTTACAAGCCTTGTGTTTTTAAAACCGGTGCTCTGAATATTATCAGCGCTATCCAGGAAGTTATTGTAACCATCAATAAGTGATCTGACGTTTTCAACAAGTGTATCACTTTCGTTTTGTACACCGATAGTAACGGGCTCTCCCGGAGCGGTTGCTGCTTTAAGGGTTATATCAAACTCATTGCCTACTGTGAATCTGTTTGAAGAAGAGGTGTGTTCTGTGCCGTTAAGTGAAAACCTTGCATTTACAGGTTCCTGTGCAATCAGATTCAGTCCGAAATAGGATACACTGTGAGGATTTTCGGAAGCTTTTGATTCTGTTATTTCAAATCTGAGATTCTGTCCCGGTTTTACTCCGGTATCACTGGATCCGATTATCAGAGTGGTTTTTCCTTCATCATCAGACTGCATTCCGGCTATCAGACCGATGCCTGCCTTGTTTATAAGGCGGGACAGCTTAGCCTGAACATCATAATTTGTATTGCCTTCTCTGATACTATATTGAAATTCGTAATCGTGACCGTTTATGCCCACGTTGAAAGCATAACTTCCTATTGGAAGATCCACGGGCTCGTCTGGTTTAAGAAAATGTCCTGCATTTATCTGATTGGTTGCCAGATTAGAAACTTCTATATTAAATTCTGTGGTGTTGCTTTGATGTTTCCCCACATATTCAACTGTTACGTTATCAGGTTGAGAAGATACGGCTGATTTTTTACCAAGAGTCGTGTTTTCTTCGTTTCCGATTGATTCCAGCTGACTCTTAAGAAAACGGGCACGCTCTTTTATACCCACGGCCTCCGCCTGGGCATTATCATCCTGTTTTAAAACATGAAGAGAGGATTTTTTATTGATTTTCGCGATAGATTTGTAGACATTCTGCAATTCGCTCTTTTTATGCTTGTCTACATTCGCATTTTCTTTTGCAACGTAAGTGGATGCAAAATGATTATAAGCTTCATTAATACTAATGCCTGCCATGCTGCCCCTCCTTTCTTCCTTGATGTCGTGCGAGTGCTCCTGCCATTCCATTGGCAACCGACACGAGGGCATACAAAGACATGTTTTATTACTTTAACATTATCATCCGGTACGCAATAGCGTCAATTAAATAAGTATAAACATATTGTAAAAAAAGCAGAAAAAGGCTAAAGTATTTATAGGATTTGCCGAGTATGGTGATTTTACTTCCTGAACGCGCTAAGGAAAAGCGTTTAAGAATCCTGAATTCAAAAATTAAAAAATACAGTTGACGTTCTAAAGCACCTATGCTATATTATACAAGCGACAGAAAATTTAGGTCTTTTTTTTATGCCTTAAAATAGGCGGTAAAATCGATAGAATAACGCACGGAGGAATGAACAATGCGTACAAGAATCACACTTGCTTGCACAGAGTGCAAAAACCGTAACTACGATACAACAAAGGATAAGAAGACACATCCTGACAGAATGGAAATTAAGAAGTATTGCCCTTTCTGCAAGAAGCACACACCACACAAGGAGACAAAGTAATTCCATTATAAGTATGGAGAAAGTCCTTGAGTTTAAGGGGGTTTAGATATGAGCGATAATAATGCTGCAAAAAAAGCACAGGAGAGCAAACTTTCTGCTTTCTGTAAGGGTGTAAAGGCTGAATTCAATAAGATTATATGGCCTTCAAGAGAAGATATCACGAAGCAGACAACTGCAGTGGTTATCATTTCTGTTATTGTGGGAGCTCTTATAGCTGTGTTTGATTATGCTTTTGGTTATGTGATTAACTTCATTACCAAGATTTGATAAAGGAGTATTATGGCAGAAGAGATGCAGAATGAAAATGAACTCGATCTGACTTTGGGCTCTGCTGAAGAAGAAAACACAGATGCTGCCGAGGCTGTAGCTGAGGAAACTGCTGATGCAACTGAGGCTGGCGTGGAGACCACAGAGAGTCCTGCTCACCAGAACGCTCACTGGTATGTTGTTCATACATATTCAGGATATGAGATGAAGGTTAAAGCAAACCTCGAAAAAACTATTGAAAATCGTCATTTGGAGAACCAGATTTTTGAGGTTCGTGTGCCGCTTCAGGATGTAGTTGAGATGAAGAATGGCGCGCGCAAAACAGTGAGCCGCAAAATGTTCCCTGGTTATGTCCTTGTAAATATGGACATGAATGATGATACATGGTATGTTGTCCGCAATACCAGAGGTGTTACGGGATTCGTTGGACCGGGAAGCAAGCCGGTACCGTTGTCAGATGCTGAGATTAAGCCTCTTGGAATCAAGACTGAGAACATGTCTGTTGATTTCGGTGTAGGCGACGAGATAGCAGTTGTTGCAGGCGTTTGGAATGGTACAGTGGGTATTGTTCAGCGTATGGATTTTGGCAAGCAGAGTGCGACTATCAATGTTAATCTGTTTGGCAGAGAGACGCCTGTTGAAATCGGATTTACAGAAGTCCGTAAAGTGACAAGCTAATTATTTTAAGGTATATCGTAGATATTCTACTATATATAGATGGGTTGAAATTAAGATATTTCAATTCATGGGAACTGGAGTGGGAGCATTTGTGTATTGCTTTCGCTGGTTTTTATGGCGAAGGTGCTGATATACACATGGAATGCGCCTGACCACATTATTTCTAGGAGGTGCCATTATGGCAAAGAAAGTCGAAGGATACATTAAGTTACAGATCCAGGCTGGTAAAGCAACACCAGCACCGCCGGTTGGTCCGGCTCTTGGTCAGCACGGTGTAAACATCGTTGAGTTCACAAAGCAGTTCAACGCTAAGACCGCTGACAAGGGTGATGTCATCATTCCTGTTGTCATCACAGTTTATGCAGACAGAAGTTTCACATTCATCACAAAGACTCCGCCTGCAGCAGTTCTTCTTAAGAAGGCTTGTAACCTTCAGAAGGCATCCGGTGTTCCGAACAAGAACAAGGTTGCAACAATTTCTAAGGACAAGATCAGAGAAATCGCAGAGACAAAGATGCCTGACCTGAATGCAGTTGATATCGAAGGTGCTATGAGCATGATCGCTGGTACTGCACGCAGCATGGGTATTGTAGTAGAAGACTGACGGAGGGCTAAGAGATGAAACACGGAAAGAAGTATGTTGAAGCTGCTAAGCTCATTGATAGAGCACAGCAGTATGAAGCTGCAGAAGCAATCTCTTTAGTAAAGAAGTCTGCTACTGCAAAATTTGATGAGACTGTTGAAGTACACATTCGTACAAGCTGCGACGGTCGTCATGCGGATCAGCAGATCCGTGGTGCGGTTGTTCTTCCGCACGGAACAGGTAAAACTGTTAAAGTTCTTGTATTTGCAAAGGGAACAAAGCTTGATGAGGCACAGGCTGCCGGCGCTGACCATGTAGGTGGCGAGGAGCTTATTCCTAAGATTCAGAACGAAGGTTGGCTTGACTTTGACGTTGTAGTTGCTACACCTGACATGATGGGTGTTGTAGGACGTCTTGGTAAGGTTCTCGGACCTAAGGGTCTTATGCCTAACCCGAAGGCTGGTACAGTAACAATGGATGTTACAAAGGCTATCAACGATATCAAGGCTGGTAAGATTGAGTACCGTCTTGACAAGGCTAACATCATCCACTGCCCTATCGGAAAGGCATCTTTCTCAGAGGATCAGCTTGAGCAGAACTTTACAGCTCTTATGGATGCTATTGTTAAGGCTAAGCCTTCAACAGTTAAGGGTCAGTACCTTAAGAGCATCTCACTTGCAACAACAATGGGCCCTGGTGTCAAGGTAGTTGCAAACAGATATTAATTTATAGTTGATATTTGTATAATGAGTATACAAAGCGCGAAATCAGTTAATGGTTTCGCGCTTTTTTTCTGCCCAAAAACTAAAGGTATTTGTTTTTCTCAGAAAAACAGGAATCTAACCTTCCCTTTTTGCCCACAAGAAGTCACATATTTGTGTTATTCTATAGTAAACAGCAGATATGCCTGCTGCTTACTATAGGGCCTCATGCGGATTTTGTAGGGAATATGCCACTTCGGTGAGCAAGATCCGGTGCTGCCAACTACAGTAGGCAATTTCTAATATCGTTTACGATATTTACGGGAGATGAGGCGGAGATGAGATTAAAATCTCTGCGTTAATATTATGAAAAAAGATAGCTATAATGATGAACGCAATAAGAATGGGAAAAAATCAACCGGACTAAATGCAGCTGTAATTGCGTCGGTGATTGCTTTTCTGCTAACACTTTCAATAGGAGCCATTGTGTTGTTTGCAATGGGTGCAAAGAATAGGAATATAGATAATATAGCGGAAGAGGAATCACTTGAAAGTGATATGCAGGCGAGGGTTCCCGGAGCCACTAAGATTGAAGACCCTGCCTTGAATAATAGTTCTAAAGCGGATGGGGGATTGGAATCAAATCAGTTTGTTAATAATCCAAATGCGAAAGATTTGGAGGGGGCTGAGAATCAGCAGACAGATGATACTGAAGATAATTCTGAGGCTGGCGATGCAAATGCAGATGATAATGAGGATAATTCTGAAGAAATAGCAGTTGTAGATGAAGCTTCGATAACGGATCCTCAGTGGGAACACCTGATAACACCACAAAACGCCGACTATGTATCTCTCGCATTTGCAGGGGATATTTTATTTGATCCGGGATATGCCATCATGAATAAGATAAGGCAGAATGGCGGCGGCATAGATGGGGTTATTGGAGGCAGTCTTCTTTCTTATATGAGAAGTGCCGACATAATGGTTGTGAATAATGAATTCCCATATTCATACGGAGGGACTCCGACAGAGGGGAAGACCTTTACATTCAGAGCAGAACCATCATCAGCAGAGCTTTTGAATCAGATGGGGGTTGATGTAGCTACACTGGCTAATAATCATGCGTATGATTATGGACAGACAGCCCTTTTGGATACATTATCTGCAATAGACAGTGTAGGAGTGGCAAGAGTCGGCGCTGGAGCTAATCTGGATGAAGCTTCTCACCCTGTGTATTATATGGCCTCAAATGGGTTGAAAATAGCAATAATAGCGGCAACGGAGATAGAGAGGATTGATAATCCTGATACAAAAGGGGCAACTGATTCCTCTCCGGGTGTGTTTAGATGTCTTGATATAACAAAGCTTGTAAGCAGAATAAAGGAAGCCAAAAGCACAGGAGCTTATGTAATTGTCTGCATACACTGGGGAACTGAGAATAAAGAAGAAATCGACTGGTGGCAGGAAAAGCAGGGACCTGAAATTGCTAATGCCGGTGCAGATCTGATTGTTGGAGCACATCCTCACATATTGCAGAAAATAGGTTATATAAATGGAATACCTGTGGTTTACAGTCTTGGAAATTATCTGTTTAATTCAAAAGAGCTGGATACCGGGCTTTTGAGGGTAAATATCTATACAGACGGCCATACGCAGCTGCAGTTTGTTCCGGCTGTTCAGAGTGGCTGCACGGTAGCTGAAGCAACCGGTGACAGGAAAACAGCGATACTTAACCATATGCGTGCAATCTCACCTGGCGTTTCTATTGATGAAGAAGGCTTCGTTCAATGATATTGACACTTAATTTACTTTTGAGTAACATATTAATGGAGGATTATCGGAATTTCGAGAAGATAGTGCAAAATAGACGATAATTGTAGTATGGCAAAGAATGTGAGAGGTGCGTTCTATGATTACTATTAGTTTATGCATGATCGTAAAAAATGAAGAGGAAAAGCTTCCAACCTGTCTGGATTGCATCAAAGATCTGGTTGACGAGATGATAATCGTTGATACGGGATCTACCGATAAGACAATTGAGATTGCAAAGTCCTACGGCGCTAAGGTTTATAATTTTGAATGGACCGGCAGTTTTTCGGATGCCAGAAATTATTCCTTCGAGCAGGCCACATGTGACTTTATATATACAGCGGATGCTGATGAGACGATTGATGAGGAAAACAGGGAGAGATTCAGGCAGTTAAAAAAAGATATAGATGAACTGGATATTGATGTGGTTCAGATGTATTACTGTAATCAGCTAAGTCATAATACTGTTTATAATTATGACAAAGAGCTGCGTCCTAAGCTTTTTAGAAGAATTAGGAAATATGTGTGGCATGATCCTATACATGAAATGATAAAGCTTGACTCCACGGTTTGTAACAGCGATGTAGAAGTTAAGCATAATCCTACTGAGGACCATGGGGAGAGGGATTTAGCCGCATTTAGAAGAGCTATAAGAGAAGGCGAATACATAAGTAAAAGACTTCACAATATGTATGCCAGAGAGCTGTTTATGGTGGGGACTGACGAAGATTTCATGCTTTCAAAGGAATTTTTTGAAGAGTCCATAATGGATAACGGAAGAGACCTTGATCAGATTAAGGAAGCAGCGTGCGTTCTGGCTCATATAGCAGTTTTGGATGGGAAGACCGAGGAGATTTTGAAGTATTGCTTAAAGGATCTTACAACTATTCCATCGAGTGAAATGTGCTATGAACTCGGTAACTATTACAGGAATAAAGGGGATCTTATTGAGGCGATTATCTGGTATTACAATGCGGCATATGAGACTTCACCTATACTTGAAATCCACAGAGGCGGAGACATGGCACTTCATAAGATTTCCGAATGCTATAGGGAACTTGGTAATCTTGAACAGGCTGAGGATTATGAGGCAGCTGCAAATAACTGGCAGATACCTTCAAATGAGTAATTATCCGGTATTATCGGAGTCGTATTCATGAAGTAAAAAAACTAATGGCAGGCTTAAACGATACTTTCGAAAGCTTGCCATTTTTGCTGAGCAGAGCACTTGGCGAAGTTTTTTATGAGCTTAGTGGAGCTTGCTGAGCAGAACATCTGCTCACATACACATAGAAAAGGAAAATATTTAATTCATATGATAAACAAAAGAGTTATCCGGTTATTAGCTGCTTTTTCGCTGTCGCTTATTTTGACATGCACGGAAGGCTGCAGCAATGATCAGTCATTGAATGTATCAGGATCGGGGCAGAGCAGTAATGAATTAACAAAACAAAATCCTGCTGGAAACTGGTCAGTTGAAGACGGTTATATAAATGCATCTGTTGAAACGACAAACACCGCTGCTGAGGAGGTGCAGAATTCTGAGAGTTCCCTTAGCGTTCCTACTTATGTTACAAAGGTAGATAATACCTGGTTTATTGTGGATTGCTATCATGATCAGATTATTTATAGTGAAGATCTGTCGGCTCCATTATATGAGTGGAAGGTACTCACGAAGGATGCAAAACAGCCTCATACCATGGCGTCTGATGGAATAGTTATACTTGTGGATGATACGGAGAACAACAGGGTTCTTGTTTTTGAAAAACAGGACAGCGTGTACGTTAATACACAGATTTTTGATGGAATAGGAAACAGGCCACATTATACGGTTTATGATGAGGAAGATAAAGCATTTTATGTCTGGAGCTCAACCACCGGTGAGATGTATATTTTCAGGCATGAGGATTGCAGCTCTAAGATATATCTTACAGAGATAAGAAAGGCCGGAGGCGGGGATAAAAGCACGCTTGATGGCACATACATCAGGTCTTTTTATATAAAAGATGGCGACATTTATTTTGTATCCGGAATTGGTGCTGATGGAAGGCCGTCCGGTATACTTATCTGCGATAAGGCTACTCTTGAGATTAAGGAAAAGATAGAAGTACCTGATTCCATGGCAGGAATGGTGGCTATGGTTAAGGAAGGGGATTATTTCTACATCACTGTGTCTACAGATGTGGCAGGGGACCAGAATGCTGCAACAATGGTCAGAACAAAGGACCTGAAGGGACTTATGAAAGGTGATTTTGAAGAGATATATTCTGACTTTTTTGTTGGCGGTGGAACTCCCTATAATATCACGGAAATTGATGATACTTTTTTCCTGACAGAGCACCGTCTCCCGGGGCATTATGTATGGAGCTTCAGGATTGAAAACAACGAGATAACGGATGTCAGGGCAGTGTTCTAGTATATTGGTTTACAAAGGTTACTGTTCAGACAGCTCTGCGCACTTGCTGCGCTGAGCGTGAGAATGTTCTACGTCTTGAATATAGGATTTGCCCCTTTGCCGAAGGCAACTGGAATGGGCAAATCCAGTTGCTGTGAGCACCGTAAGGTGTGAACAGTAACTTACAAAGCTCTTCTGATACTTGTATTATTAAATTTACTTGTATAAAAACACTTTAGTGTAGTATTATGGTAAAGTGCTAAATAATTGGAATCTGAGGAGAATTATTATGAGCTGGGAAAAATCTGTTAGAAGAGTTACTCCATATGTTCCTGGGGAGCAACCAAAGGATAAAAATATAATTAAGCTTAATACAAATGAGTGCCCATATCCGCCGGCTCCAAAGGTAAGAGAGCTGATAAGTGGTCTTAGATATGAGGATATGAGGCTTTATCCGGATCCGGAAGCAAGCAGTCTTATTAAAGCTCTTTCCGGGTATTATAATGTGCCGGAGGATCAGATATTCGTTGGTGTAGGATCTGATGATGTACTGTCAATGGCATATCTTACTTTTTTTAATTCAGATAATCCGATTCTTTTTCCGGATATCACTTATTCGTTCTATGATGTGTGGGCAGAGTTGTATAAGGTCCCGTATAAAAAAATACCGCTAAGGGACGATTTTACCATAGACTTTACTGAATATTATGGTGATAAGCAGCCAAATGGAGGCATAATTATAGCCAATCCGAATGCTCCTGTGGGTATTTACGAACCTGTATCAAAAATCGAAGATGTAGTGGCACATAACCCTGATTCGGTATGCATTATCGATGAAGCGTATATTGATTTTGGCGGAGAAAGTGCGCTGCCTCTTATAAAAAAATATGATAATGTGTTGATAGTGCAGACATTCTCAAAATCAAGAGCTATGGCTGGTATGAGAATCGGTTATGCCTTTGGTTCCAAGAAACTGATAAAGTATATGCAGGATGCAAAGTTTTCATTCAATTCATATACCATGAACAGACCTTCGCTTGAGCTTGGCATAGCTGCTATTGAGGATGATGTTTACTTTAAGGAGACCTGCAATAAAATCATAGCTACCAGAGAGCGCGTGAAAAAGGAGCTGTCAGCGCTTGGCTTTACTTTCCCTGATTCAAAGGCTAATTTTATCTTTGCAAAGCATGATAAGCTTACGGGAGAGGAGCTGTTTCTTGCACTGAAAAATGCAGGAATATATGTAAGGCACTGGAATGCTGACAGAATTTATGATTATCTTAGAATCACGATAGGCACTGATGAGGAGATGGATAAGCTTATTTCTTTCCTGCAAAAATACTTGTAGTATTTATAGCCTTTTGGTAAAATTGTGCACTGGAGTGTTAATTTTTTGATGTCTCAAGATGAAAGAATTGTATTTTTTTAAAACAGATAGTCCGGCTTAAGGAAGTTTCTTTAGCAGATAGCCGTGATTTATGTCCGGGACATCAGCAGTACTATTTTGGAAAGGCTATTTTTATGCTTAGGTTTTTAAAAGGATCACTGATTGGTCAGTATATTTTTTGCTTTTTATTGTCCATGGTACCACTTGTAGAGCTTAGAGGTGCTATTCCTTCAGCCCATGGATTTGCACAGACTGCAACGCATTTCAATCTGGTTTTAGGATATATTATTATTGCTATCGGGAATATGATTCCGATGCCCTTCATTTTCTTCTTTGCAAGAAAGGTACTTGAGTGGGGAAAAGATAAACCGCTTATCGGAAGGTTTTTTACCTTCTGCCTAGAAAAGGGAGAGAAGGGTGGAAAGAAACTCCAGCAGAAAGCAGGCGGCGGATTATACTTTGCGCTTCTTTTGTTCGTAGGAATCCCTGTACCGGGAACAGGAGCATGGACCGGAACACTTGCAGCAAGTATTCTTGATATGGACTTCAAGAAAAGCGTTCTTGCGGTTGTAGGTGGAATTGCACTTGCCGGAACAATTATGGGTATTGTCAGCTTTTTGACTACCAGTGCTATTCTTGGGTTAGCGCACTAACATGTAAATATATAGATTCCTGTTTTTCCTCAGAAAAACGGGAATCGTATTGGACCAGGTCCTCGCGAAGCGAGGGGCGTGTCCTGCCGAAGGCAGGATTTTTGCGGGCGATTTCCGCTTTTGCCCACAAAAAGTCATA
>NZ_AUJU01000035.1 GCF_000424385.1 Butyrivibrio sp. LC3010
TCCGGCTACCTCAATCTAAATATCTGCATTTTTCAAGGTTCATCTGAGCCTATTTTTTTGACCCAGTTTTTTCATAGATTATTTGACACTATCAATTTTTTATCACACATAATATTTTAAGTCCACCGAAAAATTAGTTAAATTTAGTAAATTCCAGAGGTTTTAGCAATACAAATTTAGTAAAGGGAATTATAAAATATGACTGTCAGTTGATTTAGAAATATTTGATTTCTTGGGAGAAAAGTGGAAACAGTTCGCAGGAAGTCATGAGTTACAAAAAAGCAATAAGTGGAAGTACAAAAGGAGAGGGAGCAAGCTTTATGGGATTGAAAATTATTGATTGCAAAACAGAATACAGAACAAATCCGTTGGGAATAGATTCCCAAAAGCCAAGATTTTCCTGGAAAATTGAGAGCGATAAGGATAATACCCTGCAAAAAAATTACAGACTGGAAGTAACAAGAACAGATGGTACAGTAATCTGGGATTCAGGGGAAGTAGAAGATTCCGGAATGAGTGAAGTAATTTATGAAGGAATTAAGCTTAAGGCAGGAACAACGTATTACTGGACTGTGAAAACAACTGATAATCATGGTCAGACTGCAGAAAGTGGTAGGAACTTTTTTGAAACAGGTTTTATGGATGAATCTCCTGAGAGCTTCGGAGGTGCAAAATGGATTGGACCATCAAAATACAACCTGAGTTCTGATGTGAGAGGTGTATTTGGATTAAAGGTCAGATTTAAATTTGATGATGAAAGTAACCGCTTCGGTGTGATTTTCGGACGAGGCGATAAGAGAATAAAGGACAGAGATAACTATTTTAAATATGAGTTTGATTGTTCAGAAGAACCCTATAAGCTGAAGATATACAGAGTTGGAATAGCTCCTGAAGACAGAGAAGATGTTCCTTATGCTGAAGTTAATATCTGTGACTATGATGACAAGGATAAAAATCCTATTATTTCTAAGGACAATTTGTATGACGAACATGTTATAGATATTCAGGTTATGGGGAATAGTGCGTATGCGCTTATTGATGAGAAAAGAGTTGATGTCACTGTAACAAAAACGTTTTTTGGAGAAATGGAAGCTCCAAGAGTATTGAATCCTCTGGGCGATAATGATGTAAATACATATCCGAGACTTAACGATATAGGATTTTTTGTCCCTAAAGGACAGGGGGTTACTGTAAACAGGATTGAAGTCAGAAATCTGAGGAAGCCCTATGGCATAGTTTATCTTGATACGAAAACCTATCACATAAATCCTATGCAGGCATCAAATGATTCTTCGTCTATTCTTTTAAGCACAAAGGACAGCGATGCTGTTATAACGGAAAATCCCAGCCATACGTCGATTCCTATGCTAAGAAGTATATTTAGGGTGGAATCAAAAAAACTTGCAAAGGCGAGGCTTTATGCTACTGCAAGGGGAATATATGAGTGCAGCGTAAATGGAAAGCCCGTTACGGACACTTGGTTTAATCCCGGACAGACTCAGTATGACAGACATATGATGTATCAGACCTATGATATTACAGATATGCTTTCTGAAGGTGAGAATGCTATTGGTGTAATTCTTGCATCAGGCTGGTGGAGCGATGCGCAGACATTCGTGCTTGGTAATTATAACTATTACGGAGATCGTGAGTCCTTTCTTGGAAGGATAGAGTTGGAGTATGAAGACGGAAGTGTTCAGAATTATGAGACCAATACTTCTGACTGGAAATATTATGATGAAGGACCATGGACCTACGCCGGATTTTTCCACGGTGAACATTATGATGCAAACAAATATCCGGGAATAAAGGGCTTTGATACGCCTGAATATGACGATTCTAAATGGATGAAGCCCGATGTAATTCCTGTAATACAGATAAGAAAATCGGAAACAATGTCTAAGGGACCTATGCAGTGGCCTGAGGTAAACCTTACAGAACCCTCATTTATCGGACAGATTGGGGATGGAATCAGAGTTTCATATGAGCTTACTGCCAAGTCAGTAACTGAGATAGAAAAAGGTATTTACATCTATGATATGGGTGTAAATGTGGCCGGTGTTCCAAGACTTCATCTCTATGGAGAGAAGGGACAGGTTGCAACTCTTCGATATGCAGAGCTTCTTTATCCTGACATAGCAGAATTTGCAGGAAAAACAGGAACCCTAATGGTTGAAAACCTAAGAGATGCAGACTGCACAGACCTTTACACATTTGCAGGGGATGAAGGCGGAGAGGACTACACACCTAAATTTACATTCAGAGGCTACAGATATATTGAGATTAGTGGGGTTACCAAAAAGCCTGAGCTATCAGAGGTTAAGATGTTGGTGCTCTCATCGGCATATGATATGAGCTCATCGCTTGAAACCTCAGACGAGCTTACAAATAAATTCATTGATAATGTCAGAAGATCACAGCAGTCGAATTTTATTGGAATTCCCACTGACTGTCCTCAAAGAAACGAGAGAATGGGCTGGGATGGTGATACTTCAATTTTTGCAAGAACAGCAACCTTTAATGCCGACACCAGAATGTTCTATGAAAACTGGCTTATGGCAATGAGAGATCTTCAGGAAGAAAATGGAAAATATCCTGATATTGCGCCTGTTGGCGGCGGCTTTGGTGGTTATACCTATGAGAGCTCTGCGCTACATGTGACCTATGAGCTTTTCCAGCAGTATGGTGACATCCAGGTTATCCGGGATAATATTGAAGCTATGAGACTTTTCATGAATTATTCTGAAAAGATGTGGGCGGAAGGTAATCTGGCAGGCGGATTTACACTTGGAGACTGGCTTGCACCTGAGGAGACGGATCTTGGACTTATATGTCATGCTTTTTATGGATATAACGCCTATGTGATGTCAAAAATGGCAAGAGCTATAGGCGATGATAAATATGCTGATGCCTACGGCAGCTTATACGATGAGTTAAAAACATCGTTTAATGATAAGTATTTTGATTACAAAACCGGAAAAACTGCAGATCACACTCAGTGCTCCTACGCATTACCACTTGCTTTTAAAATGGTAAAGGATGAATTTGTACAAAAGGTGGGAGACAGATTAAGCGAGAAGACCAGAGAGACAGGACATCTTGTGAAGACAGGATTTTTTGGAACAGCGCCGCTTAACCCGATGCTCACTATGACAGGACATGAGGATGATGCATTTAAGCTAATGACTCAGACAGCCTGCCCTTCATGGCTATATCCTGTAACTCAGGGTGCCACAAGCATTTGGGAGAGATGGGATTCCTTTACTATAGAGAATGGTTTTGGTGGTCACAATAGCATGAATTCCTTTAACCATTACTCTCTCGGTGCGGTTTTAGAGTGGTTTTACATGTATGTACTTGGAATTCAGAGGGATGAGGATATGCCGGGTTACAGACATTTTTATGTAAAGCCTTGCATAAATACAGCGTATGAGTATGTGAAGGGCCATTTTACCTCGCCTTATGGAGTAATAAAAGCAGAGTGGAAGCATGATAGAGAGACAGGAAAATACACCTATTTACTGGAGGTTCCTGCAGGCGCTTCTGCAACGATTTGTCTTGAGAATAAGGCTACTAAGGTAGGAAGCGGACATCATGAGTTTACTCTGATATGAATAACTTTAGAGGAAATGTGGCAGGGGGGTTGCATATCAGTCCGGAGTGAAATTATATTAAGAAGGAAAAAATATGACAAAAGACATTATTCTAAACAAAACCAAGGCACTTATATGTTTTTACCAGGAAGGCTGCTCCATGTGTTTGGAAGTGGAACCGCTGACTGGTATTCTGGAGAAAAAAGATATTGAGATTATCAAATTTTCCTGCGATGAGTCTCACGAACTTCTTTATGAATTTGGCGGTGATGGGACACCATACTGGGTACTGATTCTTAATGGCGAGATTGCTAAGGGGATTTGTCCTACAGAAAACAGTGATGATTTGTTCTCTTTTCTCACAGATGAGTGCGGAATCTGCCTCTCCGATGATGAATTTAACAATGCGATGCTTGAGGGCAAGGAAAAAAGAGAGTATCAGGAGATGGTAGTAGCAGAAATCCTGTTTCGCTCAAAGGAATCTGACGAAGATAGTCTGACATATGCCGCCAGGCTTAAGATAGTCCGGCCATGTATAGTGTCAGAGACTGACGAGGAGCTTAAAAAGTGCATCAGTGATAACACAAAGCATTTTACCGAAAGACTTAGGGCATCTATGGAAAAAGAGGGTGGAGACACTGAGGCCAGAAGGAGAATACTTGAGAAACTTCCTGAAATGGAAGAAGAAATCTTCAACGAGATTAAAGAGATAAAAGAAATCTCTTCTCATTGAAGATTTCTTAATGCTTCAACGTATTCTTTTAATTTCTGAATAAAAATATCTATTTCTTCTTTTGTATTCTCATAGCTTAGTGTAACACGGATAGAAGAGCGGGCGTCGGCTGCAGACATGCCGATGGCCGTGAGAACATGACTTGGCCGTGAGTTGGATGAGGAGCAGGCTGAGCCGGTGGAAATAAATATTTCATTACCTGATAATAGTTCCATGATTTCTGTGCCATTCACCTGTGGAATTGAAAAATGCGCATTGCCAGGGAGCCTGCCAACGCTGCTTCCGTTCAATTTTGCTCCGGGAATTTCGGAAAGAACCCTTGAAATCAGGTAGTCTCTTAAATCCGTTTCTTTTCTGGATCTCTCTGACAGGTGAATCCTGCTAAGCCTTGCCGCTTCACCAAGACCAATGATCGAAGGGACATTAAGAGTACCGGATCTTAGCCCATGTTCCTGCCCGCCTCCATAAAGGTAAGGTGAAATCCGAACGCCTTTCCTCATATAGAGGAGACCAACTCCTTTAGGAGCGCCAAGCTTGTGACCGCTGGCTGATAAAAGATCGATATTCATGTCATTTACATCTATAGGGATATGCCCAAAAGCCTGCACTGCATCAGTGTGAAAAAGTATTTTCCTGGATCTGCACAGAGCGCCAATGGCTTTAATGTCGGTTATGGTTCCTATCTCGTTATTGGCAGTCATGACGGAAACCAGAGCCGTTTCCTCTTTTAGAGCGCTTTCAATGGAAGAAGCAGAAATATCGCCATTTTCACTCGGTGAGAGAAAAGTGACACTGCGCCCAAGTTCTTCTATTTTTTTACATGGATTTAAAACAGCATGATGTTCTGCCAAAGAAGTAATGATGTGCCGATTCTCAGGCACTGAAAAAATAGCGGTGTTGTCACTTTCTGTACCGCCTGATGTAAAAACTATCTCAGAAGGATCTGCTCCAATTAATTCAGCACAAAACTCCCTGGCTTTTTCAACAGCTTTTTTTGCCTCAAGACCGAAATGGTGTGCGGCAGAAGGATTTGCAAACTGCTGACTAAAATAGGGAAGCATAGCCTCCAGAACTTCCGGATTAACTTTTGTTGTTGCTGCATTATCAAGATATATCATATGTCAATATTTATGAAAATATAATAAAGGTTTAATGGCTCCTTTTAAATAATATTATACAATTAATATAGTATACTTCTAAGCAATAAACAATGATTTAGATGGAAAGGAATAATTGTTACTTAAGCGGGGCTTAGATAAGGCTTTAGTAACAAGGGTCACTGATATGGCTGATAATAAAAAGAAAGATATAAATGAAGTTGTAAGAAATATTGAAGAATTGACGGATAAACAGTTGGAAAAAGTTGCTGGTGGGGTTAAAAAAACTTGTCCGGCCGGACAAGTTTTGGTTGGAAATAAATGCGAGAAAAAAAAGAAACCATGACTTATAATGTATCAGCGAGAAGTAAAGAGGCCAGGCGGTACTATAGGAAATCCTTATAGGAGAGTTTGACATTTTTTCTAAATATGGGTATTCTACGATAATTTAGATTTATAAGGGAGCAATCAGACTGGTTGCTGCCCTTTCGGTTGGCGAATAACTTATGCTAATGCCGGGGACTTTATGGTCTCCGGTATTATTTTGTAAAAAACGAACTTGATCCGGCGGAGCATCTTTCAAACATGTATATACAGAAAAAATGTTTACTACAGATATAGACAAAGCAAGAGAGCTTGTCAGAATTGCCAATGAGAAAAATCTGTATATTGGGGTGGCTCCCGATACTGTTTTGGGTGCCGGGACACAGACCGCCAAACTAGCTTTGGAACGTGGGATGATAGGTGAAGTGACAGGCGGTGTGGTATCGATCAATCGAAACCAGAACCTTAATTCTGAACTTTTCAGATTCCTTCAGGAAGATGGCGGGGCACTATCCTATGACGTGGGGATATATTACATAGCTACTTTGGTATCCCTTCTTGGACCGGTGAAGGAAGTCAGTGGATTCACTGCTCCTGCACCAGTGCATAACAGGGAGCTTTTATTTACTGATGAATCAAAGGACAGCTGGCAGATACCCGGAAGTAATATAGTAGCTGCAACATTGAAATTTGAGAGTGGTGCGCTGGTAAGCCTTCACATCAACGGTAACACCATTAATTCCGAACAGAATCTCATAATGCTGTTTGGAACAAACGGAATTATGAAGGTCGGAAATCCGGATACATTTAGCGGACAGACAGAAATTCTTTTGCCGGAGAACGACTGGGTAACACTTCCGTTTAGCCACGGTTATAACGGCACAAACAAAATGTCCGATCCTATGCCCTTTGACCATTACGGAAGCAGAGGTGTCGGTGTGGCAGAACTTGCTTACTCGATCCGTGCAGGAAGAGTTAACAGATGCAGTAAGGAGTATGGTCTTCATTGTATGGAGATATTGGTGGGAATTGATATCGCCGCAGCATCCGGGAAAATCTATGAGGTGGAATCACGTTTTGAGATGACAGCACTTACTCCCGGCTATTATTCCACTGTATTTGGAGGCTTAGGGAGAGGAGATGCTGAGCGCTCTCTTATGTAAATATAAGGGAATGTTGCAATAAAACATATTAACTTTGCCCCTGATGTAGCCTATATGATAGTAAGACAAATTTGCAAAGGAATTTTTTGCGCTTTATAAAAAGATAATAGAAGTCTAATAGATGTCTAATATTTCCTATCAGCAGATCTTGAAATGATTGAAACATATGCCTATGATTATGATGAAATGGCATATGAAGATGATTCCATCTTAGAAATGACAAGGGGAATTACATCAGATGAATTATGCAGCTATTATTTTGGAGGAATAGGCGTATGAATGAAGATCGGGATCTGACTAAGGGGAAACCATTATCACTGATTTTAAGTTTTGCTTTTTCGTTGATAGTTGGTAATGTTTTTCAGCAGCTCTACATTATTGTAGACAGCATCATTATAGGCCAGAAAGTTGGCGCCAAAGGGCTCTCAGCCATAGGCGGAACTGATTGGTATATATTCCTGGTGAATGGATTTGTCATAGGCTTAATCCAGGGATTTTCAGTTTTATTGGGTAATAAGTATGGGGAAAAAGACGAAGCTGCTTTTTCTCAGTACTATAAAAAGGCTAAGGCAATCTGTTTCGGTCTAACCATATCTCTTGTGGCGCTTCTGCTTGGCACTTCCGGATTTGTACTAAGAGTGCTTGATACAAAAGATGAGGTGTTCTCTTTTGCTAAAACCTACGTTGATGTCATATTTGCAGGGCTTCCTTTTCTTATTTTTTATCAGCTTTTTGCTGCGGTTTTAAGAAGCAGAGGAAACAGCAAAACTCATCTTATGGCGATGACTGTTTCTTCACTGTGCAACATTGTTTTGGACATATTGTTTGTAAGCGCTCTGAATATGGGGATAGGAGGAGCGGCTCTCGGTACAATCCTTTCGGAATGCCTAGTTATGCTTATCTGTGGTTATAACGTATATAAAAACAGGCAGGGCATTGCTGATGCGACTTCCGCAAAGAGCTCCGGATTAAAGAGTGGATTTACCGTGGTAAAAGAGCTGATGACAATTGGCCTTCCAATGGCGCTTCAGAGTGTGATCACTGCAATAGGGGGGCTTATCGTCATCAATAGGATCAATCAGTATGAGCTCTCTTTTCTCACCGGATATACCATAGCAGGAAAAATATATGCACTTCTTGAGATTGCAGCATCTTCTTATGGATTAGCTGTAGTTGCATATGTGTCGCAGAATATGGGGGCAAAAGATTATGAACGTGTACGCAGCGGAGTAAAAGTAAGCGTACTGCTTGGTATTATAACGGCTATTTTATGTTCTGTGGTGATGATCATTTTTGGGCAGCCTTTGATGAAACTATTCATAGATACAGGGACTGCAAACGCCAAGGTATTTTCATATGGATACAATTATCTGCAGGTACTGGCTGCATTTTTCCCGCTTCTCTACATTTTGTATATTGTCAGATCAACCTTGCAGGGTATGGGAAACAGCATAATTCCTATGCTTTCAAGCTTTGCACAGCTGATAATGAGGGTAGCCTGCGCGATTTTCTTAACTCGTATCATAGGATATCATGGTATCTATTTTGGGGAAATCTGTGCCTGGGCACTTGCTGATTGTATTTTGATAATTACATATTTTGTATCTTTGCGGAGCTTGACGATCAATAAGTTGGCCGCTGACGGTGTAATAAATTGATTCAGCATTAAGATTACTTTAAGATGCGCGTAATATCGGAAGATATTGCTAAGGTTATGTACGAAGGACATGATCCGCATGACAAGTATATCGGTGAAATCGTGAAGCAATTCAAATCGAGGGATTGGAGGGGTAAACCATGTTAGAAATATTAAAAGCGAGGTTTCAGGATAATAAGAATCTTCATATGGAACTGAGTTGGCTTGACGTGGAGAAACGTTTGCTTGAGCATCCGGGCTCCATGGATGTTTTGAGAAGGATGGAGGAGAGCGGAGGAGAACCGGATACCATCGGCTATGACGAAAAGACGGGAAAGCTAATTTTCTGCGACTGCGCAAAGGAGTCCCCTTCTGGGCGCAGAAGCCTGTGCTATGACGAAAAGGCATTACAGGGGCGTGCTAAAAACCCGCCGTCAGGCAGCGCCGAATGGAAAGCAAAAGAAATCGGCGTTTTGATCATGACGGAGGAACTCTATCGCCGACTGCAAAGTCTCGGGGAATTTGATTTGAAAACGTCAAGTTGGATCACTACGCCGGATGATATTCGCGACAAGGGCGGTGCATTGTTCTGCGAACGACGTTACGGAACGGTTTTCACATTCCATAACGGGGCGGGTTCGTACTATTCCGTGCGTGGGTTCAGAGGCTATACGCTTATATAAACGAGGAAAAGAGGGTATTTTTGAATACAATGTATGAAAGAAGACAGCGCAAGAAGCTTGAAGAGAAAATAAGTAACTAATGATTTTAGAATATATTTATTGGTTCTTTAGGTTGGATTAAGTTAACTCGTCTATAATGAGACTGTAAGTTGAAAACAGGGCACGTTTTGATCCAGTGAATATGCTTACTGCGAATGGTAGCTCGCAATATAAAATACTCCAAAACTTTTATGATAAACAGGAACAGATAAATGGAGGAATTTTATAATGTTCAAGAAATTAGCAACTATTTTGACAACATGTGCGATAACCGTATCTGCAGTAGCTTGTGGAAGCCAGGCTCAGCAGGTAGACAGTATCCAGACCGATTCATCGGAAAGTACTCAGGAAGAAAGTGCTTCTTCTGAAGAGGTAAAAGAAGAAACTTCAGATTCTGCTGCAGAAACTGAAACAACTACAGATACCGGTTCTACGTTAGAGTTGAGACTTGTCAGTAACACACTTGCTGAAGATGAAGAGAGTCTAGTGGAGACATATACAGATCTTTTTGACCAGCTCACTTATACTGATGAGGAGACGGGTCTTTCTATAACTTATAATCTGTATCTTCCTGAAGGATATGATGAAAATTCAGAATACCCCATGGTTGTGTTTATAGGTGATTCGACAACTGCAGGAACCGATGCGGAGTATTCGCTTACACAGGGGCTTGGTGGTCTTGTATGGGCAACATCAGAATGGCAGTCAGTATATCCGACCATAGTAGCTGTACCAACATATCCTGAAACAATTCTTGATGACCATGATGGATATAGTACAACAGAATATGTTGAGCTCACCAAGAGATTTATTGATTACATGTCAGATGAGTACGCAGTAGATACTGATAGAATCTATGGAACAGGTCAGTCCATGGGATGCATGACGACACTCATACTTGCATCGGAATACCCGGATTTATATGCTGCGTGTATGTTTGTTGATGGTCAGTGGGATACGGAACTTCTTTCAAATCTGGAGGGGCAGACCTTCGTTTATTTTGCAGCTGAAGATGATACAAGTGCATGGACCGGAGCACAGGACCTTATGGCCAGATATGACGCAGATGGCGTCACCTACACATATGCACAATGGGACGGAACATGGTCGGCAGATGAGCTTTCATCAGCTGCATCAGAATTACTCAGTGGAGAAGCTACAGGAGCATACTTCATATCCTGGAAAACAGGAACTATTGATGCAGGAACAGGCAATTCACCCATGGGCGGTGGAGATGGCAGCTTTGGCGAAAGAGGAAACGGCGGGCAGATGAGTTCTTCTGAAGAAGGAGGCCTTTCAAATCCCGAGGCTGCTACAGACGCTTCTTCAGATGTAAGTGAAGATAAGCCGGCTATGGAAATGACCGGCGAGAAGCCTCAAGGAATGATGGGCGGAAATGGTGGAGGCGCCGGAGGCGGAGCTTCATACCATATGGCTTCATTCGACTACGCCTATAACTGTATAGCAGTTATGGAATGGTTGTTCCAGCAGTAGTGTGTTTTTAACGCCGTGATAATTGAAAGGCTTCTATCTTTCTTGAATATAAATAATTTTATGATTTTTCTTGAAAACAATTTTTAATCATATTAGCCTTTTCTTAGGACGTCTGAATCTTACCTGAGAGGAGGCTATTGTTTTGAATAAAGAGCAATTACATCAGTACATTACCGAAAGTAGCGGGAACGAGAGCAACATCTGTCAGATATATGCAATTAAAGATGGCTCTACTGTTTATGATGATTGCTGGAATGGCTTTAAAACAATAGATGCGATGAATGTCAATTCCGTGACCAAAGGTGTGATGGGGCTGCTTGTCACGCTATAAGGGAAAAAAGGAGATGAATATATGTATACGGTAACCTTAGGAGATGCTCTAACTGTAATGGGGGCATTTGGCATTAATATGGATTATACGGTTCGTTTGAAACTTAGATTGCGGGATAAGATCGACGATGAGATTCTGAAGGGAGCAGTTGATAAGACTAGGCAGAGGTATCCCTATCTCTGCGTGCGGATGAAAAAGGACAATGAAAATTTTTACTATGAGGAAAATCCTGCACCCATTTCCGTTCTTCATACAGACAGCAGTATCAGGCTGAATACGGAAGAGAGCAATTTTCATGTCTGGTGTGTCTGCTATTACGAGGATTGGATCTGCCTGGATTTCTATCATGGGATAACTGACGGATTCGGTATGTATATGGTGCTGGCTACGATGTTGTATTATTATTGCGAAAAACGTTACGGTGTAACGGATCATACGGGAATTCGCACTCTTGAAGACTCTATCCTACTGGAAGAGACAATTGACCCAATGGAGCATCTGCCCTCAATTGATCTCTCAGGCAGACAAGCACCTGCGACCGTGCCGGTGTTCTCTTTAGCCTCAGACGCAGGGCTGACACCGTCTTCACCGCAGATTTGGGATATTGAGATACCAGAAGCGGCATTTGTCTCTTTTAGCTCAGCCAATGACGCCAGCCCAGGCACTATGATTTCGATCCTGTTTGCCAGAGCTATTGACGCATTATATCCAGAACGTAAGAAGATTATCATGAGTCGATATTCGGTCAATGCAAGACCTATGCTTCACGCGGAAAAAACTCACCACAACTGCCTTTCTGGTGTTGCTTTTCCATACACAGATCGCGTGAAGTCCATGCCTTTTGAAACACAATGTACGGTTCATCGCGGTGCGACATTTATTCAAAGTGATGCGGACAAAGTCTGCGGCCAGTTGATTGGGGTTGCAAGCTATGTACGATCGATTCTGCAGGGATTACCGACTTTGGAGGCAAAAAAGCGAGCCTTCGGACAGATGATGAGTGGAAGAGGTACCGCCTTTACGTATATGGTAAGCTATGTTGGCCAGTGGAAGCTTGGAGCACTTAGTCCATACATTCTGGAATTTTGGACACATGTTCCATCTGCCAATCCACTAGTGACAGAGATTGCTGCCATCAATGGGAAAATCTTCCTTTCGGTACATCAGACTTTCAGGGAAGATATTATCATAAAGAGTTTTCTGAGTCAGCTGGAGGAAAATGGAATCCACTACCAGCTTCGGCAGCCGGTGAAACCAGACAATGCCGGGTTCATCGAGCCGGAAATAGAATCATAAATGGCTCGGGAAGATACGTTTTTTAACAATATTTTCAAAAAGGTAATTCATATTGGAAGTTACAGGTGTTAGGAGAGCTTTGCTATGAACAAGAATGAGAGCAAGTATTTTAAGTCAGCGGAAAAAATGCATACAGCGTTACTGACACTTCTTGACAGTAAAGATTTTGAACTTATTTCTGTTAAGGAGATATGTGAAACCGCTGGCGTTAACAGATCCACCTTTTATCTTCACTATGATAATGTAAATGATCTTCTGCATGAAACGGTGGAAGCTGTATATAAAGATTTCTTTGGGCGCTTTGGTGCTGAGGGGCCTGGAGCACTTGATATTGATGAAAAAAATGAGGATGAGCTATTTCTTGTAACACCCAAGTATCTGATGCCATATCTGGATTTTGTGGAAGAGAACCGCAAGCTCTTTTATCTGATGTATGAAAAGAACGAAATGATGGGCGCAGAAAAGACCTATGAAACCTGGTTTAAAACAATATTCGGCCCCATTCTTACAAGGTTTGGAGTTCCCCAAAAAGAACAGCCACTTATCATGGTCTTTTATCTTAAGGGCATTATCGGAGTTGTCACTGAGTGGGTACGAGGTGGATGTACCGAGTCAAAAGATGAGATCATAAGCGTCATACAGAAGTGTATCATCAAGCCATAACGCAGTAAAAACACTATATCGAATTTACAAATCAACACTTTTTACAAAACGTGTCGGGACCTGTACTCCTGAAATCAACACATTTTGCAAAAAGTGTTGTTCTTTTTATGTGCTCATTTTCCTATAATGACTTCAAGCTAAAAGCAAAGAGCGAAAAAACAAATTGAGAATAAGAAAGGAAAAGATAAATGAGCAAAACAAATAAGATGTATCTGGTAACAGGAGCAGCAGGATTTCTTGGAAGCACAGTCTGCAGAAAGCTTGTTGAAAGAAATGAAAAAGTAAGGGCGTTTGTCCTTGAAGGCGACAAGTCAGCAAAATATCTCCCTGAGGAAGTTGAAATAGCATACGGCGATCTCTGCAACAAAGATGACCTGGAAAGATTCTTTGAGACACCTGAAGATACGGAAGTAATTGTGCTTCATATAGCGAGCATCGTAACAGTAAATCCTGATTACAGTCAGAAAGTCATGGATGTAAATGTCGGTGGAACAGAAAACATCATAGAGATGTGCAGGAAGCACAATGTATCAAAGCTTGTCTATTGCTCATCAACAGGAGCAATACCTGAGGAAGAAAAAGGAACCATAAGAGAGTGCGAAGGATCTATACCCCTTGACCCTGAGAGGATCAAAGGATGCTACTCATTGTCCAAGGCAATGGCAACAAATGTGGTCCTTAAGGCAGCGAAGGAAGGCCTTAACGCCTGCGTAGTTCATCCATCAGGAATTCTTGGGCCTGAGGATTTTGCAATGGGCGAGACCACCAAGACTTTAGTTGACATCATCAATGGAGAGATGCCTGCCGGAATCGATGGAAGTTTTAACCTGTGTGATGTAAGGGACCTGGCTGACGGACTCATTGGGGCAGCTGATAAGGGCAAAAGCGGAGAGTGCTACATCCTTGGAAATGAGCCTGTTAGTTTTAAGGATTTTACAAAGCTTGTTTCAGAGGAGAGCGGTTGCAAGCAGATGAAGTTCTTTTTACCAATATCAGTAGCAAACCTGATTGCCGGGGTACTTGAGAAAAAGGCTAAGAAGACTGGAGAAAAGCCTCTTATGACAACATTCTCCGTTTACAACCTTGCAAGAAACAACCGATTTGATTCAAGTAAAGCAAGTAAGGACCTTGGTTATACCACAAGGTCTTATAGAGAGACTATACGTGACGAGATCAGATGGCTAAAAGAAACAGGAAAGATCGCATAAAAAGGACATTCAAGAGAAAAGAAGGAGAAGAATACGATGAACGATTTAGATAAGGTTTATGCAGAAAGTGTTGCAAAGGATTACATGCCAAAGGAAACAAATAAGGTAAGGCAGCTTAAAAAGCTTGATGAAAGAGCAAAGCTTCCGGCATTTATAACAGCCATGACACTTGGAATTATTGGGACTTTGATCTTTGGCGCAGGGATGTGCTTTGGACTTAGCGTCTTTGGAACAGGAGTAATTTTCATGGTCATCGGGGTGCTTCTTGGAATAGTAGGTGCTGCTGTCTGTATCATCAACTATCCTTTATACAAAAAGCTCCTTAAAAAGGGTAAGGAAAAATATGCCTTTGAGATTCTGGAACTTGCTAAAGAGATAACAGGAGAAGCACAATAAAGCATACCAGTGCCTTTTCGATGAAAAAATATTCTTGAAAGGGCACTTTTTTTGAGTTTCTATTTCAATTTTAATGTATAAGCAGTTTGTAGGGGGGAAGAGAAGTTGAAACACATATAATTATACTGTAAAATGTATATACACAATTAGGAGGTGATTCTATGGAACAGGTAGTAATAAGATCCTGGGGAAACAGTCAGGGTATTAGAATTCCAAAGGATATACTTGATAAAATGCAGTTGAAAATCTCTGATGTACTGGACATCGAAATAAAGGATGACACAATTGTGCTGAAGAAGCAGTTTGTTCATAAAACTTTTGAAGAAAGGTTGGCAGAATTTAACGGAGAAATAACAGTTTGCGATTTTGACTGGGGCGAACCGGTAGGGAGAGAGATTTTATGACGGAGTTTAATCAAGGGGACATAATTAAGATTAACGGATTTAAAAAGCAGTTATTTGTAATTGTTAGTAAAAATGCATTTATAAGAGCAACGGGTATTTTTCATGTATGTCCAATGATTTCAGGGATTCCGGCAGGACCAATACATCTAGAGGTTAAAGGTAAGAATGGTGAGTCGGGCACAGTAATCTGTGAGCAGATAAAGGCCATTGACCCCAAGGCAAGAGGATGTAACCGAGTTGATTTGCTTTCATATGAAAACATAATGAATGTATCCGATGCTGTTCAGGGAATATTCGAGTATGACTAAACAAGTTTATGCCTGCGCATCCTTGATCGGAGCTTTGGTATGCTCCCTGTGCTGGTCATTTCTTAGTCCCATGACATCCATGCTGATTGGAGCTTTGACAATCATGGTTCTTCGTAACCTGGCTGCCCATTACAGATGGAGCCTTCCAAAGATAGAGTAAACTATGCCGCATGCCTAGATTTATATGATGTTGATATTTCCACTTTAAATGGTGTTCGAGGGAGATTTTTAGGAAACGCGATTTGCATTTATGGGGAACTTTTGCTAAAATTGCGACCGATTACATTATTTAAGGAGGGAATATATAATGAAATGTATGAAAAAAATCGCTTGTCTGGTGCTCGCGGGGATCATGAGCATCACACTCGCACAGCCGATGGATGTTAAGGCAGCAAGCTCAACAATATCTTTCGGTACAGAGTACACGGAAACCAATACCAGAGGCATCTGGAATTATAGCTCTGTAACAAACAATTTTCCGGAGGGAGAAAATTGTAGAACCATCAATACTGAATCTGCCGGACGTATCATAATCACCGGTAGCTCAAATGCAGATGTAAGAATTTATCTCTATAACAGCTACGGCGGATCAGAGATTCAGAACAAATCAACAAGCAAGGGAAGATTCACTATATCAGCCAATGTTACAGCCGGCGCACATTACCTGAAGCTTTGGGATACATTTGGCCGTGGCGCTACAGTAAAGTATAACGTAACTTTCACCCCTAACAAGATTTTTACAAAGAAGAAGGGACTTGCCTTTAATAAGGAAAACACAGAATACTTATTGGGCTGCACTTACACTACCGCAACAAATAACCGCAAATCATCAGAGAATTGCCGTAAGATCGTAATACCCCGCGGGAAGAAGAAACTGAAAATCACCGCTTATGGTTTGGGCGAAGGTAATTCTGATGTTCGTGTATACATATACAACAGCAAGGGCAAGAGAGTTCTCGCCAACTGGTCAGTTTGCAACGGTAAAAAAACCAAAACAATCAATGTGAAAAAAGGCACTTACTATATTAAGTTCTGGGAATGCTTCGGTGACAACACTGAGTTCCACTACAAACTAAAAGTTAAATAATTTGGCTGATTTGCCTTAAAGGAAAGTCCCATTTTCTGTATTTGATGCAGAAGATGGGACTTTGTGTTGACAAATTTAATCCATGGATTTATATTGAATACATATTCAATGAATATGTATTCAATTTTGTGGCGAAGCGGGGTAAGGATATGAAAAAAATAGTTATTATCGGTGGTGGGGTTGCAGGACTAGCAGCAGGTATCTATGCCAGAATTTGTGGTATGGATGCAGAAATCTATGAAAAGAACGCTATTCCCGGCGGGGAGTGCATAGGCTGGAGAAGAAAGGGCTTTGTTATCGACAATTGTATCCACTGGCTTACAGGTACCAAAAAAGGAACAGAACTCAATGATGTCTGGAAAGAGGTTGGGGCTCTTTTAGATGATACAGAATATGCGCCTCTTAATTCTTTTTTCACTTCCTGGCATGGTGACAAGAAAGCAACACTCTGGGTTGATCTTGATAGGACCAGAAGAGAACTGACAGAGCTTTCTCCTGAAGATAAGGAAGAGATAGACAAATTCATTGATTATGTTGAGTACTCCAAGAAGTGCGTCATGCCTGCAGCTAAGCCTCTGGATATGTTTGGCTTTATGGACTACATTAACTACGGTAAAGAGATGGGTGAGTTCGTGAATGTTATGAAGGAACTTGGAAATCTTTCTCTTAAGGAATACAGTAAGAGATTTAAATCGCCTCTTATCAGGAAGATGCTCTGTGACTATCTTCCGGGGGATTATACAGCATATTCACTACTTGTTTCATATGCTACTATAGCTGATGGTAACGGTAGCATTCCGGTTGGAGGATCTCTGGAGCTGTCCCTTAGAATGGAGAAACGCTTCAAGGATCTTGGTGGCAGAATTTTCTACAACAAGCCTGCACAGAAGTTAAATATTGAGAAGAAAAAAGTGGTTTCAATGCTTCTTGAGGATGGAACGACAGTCACAGGTGATGTGTTTATCTGTACCGCAGATACTGTAGTTCTTTTCAAAAAGCTTATAGATGAAAAGTATATGCCTAAACTTTATAAGAAGGCTTATGAGTCTTCCGAGGAATATCGTGCCATCAGTGGATTTCAGGTAGCTTTTGCAGCAGATAAAAAGTTCAATCCCGGGGAGACTGTGTTTATCGACATCGAGCCTCTTAAGGTCGGCGCAGGTACTTTTGACAGAATGTATGTTAAGGTTTACGGTTATGATGATACCTTTGTTAATGGGGACAGACAGGTGATCCAGACTAATATTTTCCAGAGTGATGCGGATTATGAGTGGTGGAAGTCTCTTACAAAGGAGGAGTACAATAGGGCAAAAGAGGAACTGGCAGAGGCAGTAAGGACAAGGATTGAGACTGCATTTCCGGAGACTATTGGTACAATGGAATATCTGGATGCCTGGACACCTCTTACTTATGAGAGATATTGCAACGCATATCATGGCAGCTACATGAGCTTTATGACTACACCTGGCAGTAAGACTATCAGAGTAAAGGGCTACATTAAGGGTATTAAAAACCTTTGCTTTGCAGGCCAGTGGAGCAACCAGCCCGGCGGACTTCCGGTAGCTGTAACCAATGGTAAATTTGCAATTCAGAGAATGTTTAGTAGAAAAGAATTTGAGGAAAGAATAAATGACCAGAGAAGAGCAGAAGGAAGAGAGGCGGAAAGAGATACTTATGACAGCATTGCAGCTGTTTGTGGAAAAAGGGTATCATGAGACCAAAGTAAGTGATATTGCTGCTGCGGTTCCTATGAGTACAGGACTAATGTTCCATTACTTTAAGTCCAAAGAGGAACTGCTGGCAGCCTTGGTTACCATGGGCATGGAGTACACAAAGGCCACTGCCGGAGGTGAGGGCATCCCTGCGGATATTTTTCTTAAAGGAATGCTGGATGAGCTCTTTAAATATGCCAAGTTACAGCCCTTTGTCAGCAATATGTTTGTTCTTATGGCCCAAGCCCGAAGGGCTGGAATGCCTGAGCATATCAGAAAGCTTGCTATGTCTGTGGAGGCAGTTGATAACACTGCCAAGGCAATCAAAAAGGGACAGAAAGAGGGAGTTTTCAGAGAGGGCAATCCCAAACTCCTGGCATTATGCTTCTGGTCAGCCTTCCAGGGTATAATGGAAGAAATGACCATTGATAAAAGCCTCGAAACGCCGGATTCCGAGTGGCTTATGGGGATTTTGCGTAAATAGCTCAAGTTTAACTATGCAGCAACAAAATCACCATGACGTAGCAAAGTCACAAAGAAGAAGCTTAATCAGCCGCTATATTATCAGCAAAATTTATAAGCGCAGCCTCTATTCTGCTATAGTCAGAAGCATCGAAAATAGGCGAAAATGGGGGAACCGGTATGATAAAAACTCTTAAATGGGGAAAACAGCATATTTTTTCAATTACGATTTTTGTCATTATCGGATTCGTTCTTTTATCAGGATCGTTAGCTCTCCTTCATCTTAGGCTCAGAGTTTTTGTATATCAGGTCTTTGTAGTCATAGCGCTTCTTGGAATTCTCATCGGAATAATCCAGCTTATACGACGACAATCTAATAAAGCCGCAAGGGCAGCTGCCTATATTGCAACTGTAGCAGTACTTGTAGCTGGAGCATTCTTTATGTACCTCCCAGCCGTCCTATTCTTTCTTGGACAAACAGAAACAACGGTATATATTGATGGGGTAAAGTATTCGGCTCACACCTATGAATTCTTGGATAGATTTGTTTATTACTACGATTACAAAAATTTCCTGATATCCGGAAATGTGCTTCGAATGGAAGATGACTACCCGGGGTGCATTATTGGTGATCCAATTAGGACTGTCTATGATGAATATGGAAATGGGATAGTTATTCAGGGGAAGGGTGGCTGAATCCTTCATTTTTAGCGCGTTGACTGATTTGGTAAAGGGTTAATCGATGATTGAACACATGGATATTGCGCTATGACAATTATGTCATTAAGGAGAAATGGTATTATGGAACTTAATTCAAAGGTGAAAGCAGCTCTTATTAAAATGGATTTCGTACGAAAGTATGAAGAATTGCATTTAACACATTTGTGGCATTTGATTTAACAGATATGCGATACCTTACTTTACTAATCTGTTCATATTCATGTAAAATCTAGACCTACCTCTAAAAAGAATCTAAGCATTATACACCTCCAAACAAAAAGATACCCAGACAATGGGTACCTTCTGTCATGTCGGTTCCATCATCTGGGTATCAGTTTATTTATCATCTTAATCCCTGAAGTAAATTACGTGTATCAGCCTTTTTTCCAGGTGCAGCTTTTGCATAGATATTTGTCGTATTTATACTGCTGTGGTGGAGTTTTTCCTTTAGAAGCAGTATATCCTTATCGCTTGCAGCATAAAAACTCATCGCAAAGCTTGATCTAAGCTTATGTGGTGTTATTGTCTGTCCTAAGGTACTTCCAAGTCCTGCAATAGCATATTTCTTGACAAGAATCTCTACAGCTCTTACTCCCAGGCGTTCTCCTTTGAGGGTTGTGAATGCCGGAATATGGTCGCTGTCCATGTCATATTTTGCAAGCTGAGCTGAAAAATATTCCTGTAAGCATGCGGCACACTCATCAGAATAGTAGACTATGTCCTGATCCCCGCCTTTTCTCATGACAAGTACGTTGCAGTCATCGAAATTATAATCTCCAATATCCGTGGAAAGCATTTCCGATACTCTAAGTCCGGTGTCAAGCAAAAGCAGGATCATTGCGAGATCCCTTAAAACAAAACGATCATGATGCCGAGCAGCTTTTCCTTCAAGATTTGCCCCGGTTCTTACTTCATCAAGCAGCATTGCCTGTTGCTCATTTGTCAGGTAAATAAGCTTTTTCTCTGCAAGTTTCTTTTGTCTTGTTGCAGCTGCCGGGTTCGCAGTCAGTTTTCCGTTGGTTATAAAATAACTGAACATGGATGAGAGCGTTGCCCTAAGACGTCTAACGGTTGAATCATTATGTTTCTGCGGCACCTCGTTTTTTTCCTTAATATCCGTTCTGACCTTTTTATATCGGCGATCCCTGGTGCTGCGGATCCTTGTAAGATATCTGTTTATATCCAGGGCTTTTAGTTTTGACAGGTCTTCCAGAGAAATATCTTTTATGTCTGTACCGTCGAATTCTGCATGATTATAGACCAGAAAACTGAGAAAATCATAGATATCCCTTGAATATTGAAGCATGGTCGATGGATTGTCTGAGTCTCTGAAATTAAAAATAAAATCCGTGACAAAATCCGGCATCTTATCAAGTAATTCATTTATTCTGTCTGAGTAATTAACAATATTGTTTGCCATATCCAGCCTCTTTCATGGAAATTTCGATGTCACATACAGTATAACATAAAAAATACGTTTTGCTTGCGCAAAACAAAAATATTACGCATAGATAAAATATTATCTTCCTTTGGTTTATTTGTGAGCAAAGGACGCTCATTATTGTCGGTTTAAGCTAAACTTGTAATATGTTTAAAGATAGGAGTGTAAAAAGTCAAAAATACGGCTTTTTACACTTTTTTACTTAAAAAAATAAAGCTTGAAAATGTAAAAAGCCGTACTTTTAAAGATAAATCTGTAAAAAGCCGCATGGATTAAAGCTAAAATTGTAAAAAACCGGGCACTGTAGTGTGTGCAATTTAATCATTATCCTGGTTATCATCAGTTCCATAAACGTCTACCTGGGATGCCAGTCTTTTATGTTCTTCTTCTATAGCAGCATAGTGTTTAACAGTCGTATTTACGTCTTTATGTCCCAGAACATCAGCAACCATATAAATATCACTTGTTCTGTTATAAAGCGCTGTACCATAAGTTCTACGGAGCTTATGAGGGGTGAGCTTTTGAGTAAGTCCTGTGTTTTTTCCATATTTTGAAATCATATATTGGATGCTTCTTATCGATAAACGCTTATGCTGAAGAGATATGAAGAGAGCAGGTTCTTCAGAATCATTGAGTAGGGTAGGGCGTTCATGATTGATATAATCCCTCAGCGTATTCCGGATAATCTCGTTTATGTAGAGATGATCTTCATCGCCGCCTTTTCTGACGATAGTAATTGTATTTTCATCAAAATTTATATCTGAAAGATCAAGCCCTGCACATTCCGAGACGCGGATTCCAGTATTTAACAGAAGACTTACAATGGCCAGATCTCTTTTTGCAGTAGGTTCAGACATGACTTTGGAATGGTAACTAGCAGAATTCACAGCTGCGACAGAATCCATTAGAAGCTGAACCTGGTCAGGATACAGCCTTCGGATATCTTTCTTTACCTTTTCTTTCTTCTTTACAGCAGCTTTCACTGTGGGATCAATCTTAAGATAGTCATATTTGATCAGATATTTATAGTAATTCCGCACAGCCGCCATTTTTCTTGCAATTGCACGTTCTTTAGCAGGCTTTACATTTCCTTTTTTATCCGGTTTGTGGCCTGATGCAACATAATTTTGGAATTCATTTATGTCCTGAGGACCAAGATTTTCGACAACTTCAAAGGGGATATCTTTGATTTCAAGATTCTTGCACAGGGGATTCTTTTCCTTGAGAAATCCGTAGAAAAATAGAATATCCTGCGCATAATTTAAAGCGGTGCTTTCCTGATATTTGAGAAGACATTCCTCAACAAATCCATGTGTATGCTGAGGAAGAATGTTTTTAATGCTTTCAGTATCTTTACGGCGTTTCTGCCTCAATGAATTGTAATATTCTGAATTTTCACCCATGACTTAACTCCTCCGCTTTTCTAAAATAATCGTAACACAAAAGGGGAATTTTGTGCAATGATATTTGCGTTAGCAACGCGTTCCAGCGGGAGGTGGACCCCCTGTCTGACATCGTTCTTTATTGGCTTTATTTCTTTGTTGGATATTCCGTTAATTCTTCAAACTCATCTACCGGCATAGGCTTGTAGAAATAATATCCCTGCATTTCCTCACATCCAAGACTTCCGAGGAAATCAGCCTGTTCCAGTGTCTCAACACCTTCTGCGATAATAGAAGTTCCAATAGCATGGATCATCTGGACCATGTAGCTAAGTATTGTCCGACCCATCTTTTGGTCACCTGAACCGGTAATAAATCGAAGATCAAGCTTTATGCGATCAAGGATAACTTCTTTTAACATATTCAGTGATGAGTAACCACTTCCAAAGTCGTCCATTTCAACTTCAAAGCCTGCTTCACGAAGTTTGGTTGTTGTTTTGATGATGGTATCGGAGTTTTCGACATATGCGCTTTCCGTTATCTCAATACGAAGTTGACCAGGCAATAGGTTATAGAACTCTTTTAATGTATTAAAGTGGTCGGCTACATCAGGGTTCTTTACTATATCAAGTCTTGATAGGTTTACTGATACACACAGTTGTCTGCCCTGATCATTCCATCGCTTCAAATCCTTACACACAGTGTCCCAAACGTGACAGTCAAGATCATAGATAAGCCCAGCATCTTCCAAAACCGGAATAAATTCTCCCGGAGAAATGTTTCCATCCTTCTTGCTTTTCCAGCGGCAAAGAGCCTCTGCACCAGTTATCATCCCAGTCTTATAGTTGACCTGTGGCTGATACCATACTTGTATTTCCCCAGACTCAATAGCTGCAGGAAGGCGACTTGCGATACCGGCACTTTTCCTTCCCATGTCCCACTGCTTTGGGTTATAAAACTCAAATCCTTCTTTCTTGGATTCTCTGACTTTTCTTTCTGCAATGCGGGCATAATCAAGCATCTTATCCACGTTTATGTCTTTATAGTCATCAGGCATAAGAACATAAATACCAGAGCAGAGCCTTACAACAAAGTCTTTTCCACGATCGCTAAAATAATTGCGAACAGGAGTCAAAATATATTTTTCATCCTGAAGAATCTGTTCATTGCCGCCAATACATCGAAGGATAACAAAATGATCTCCATCATACCTTCCTATAGCTTCTTTATCGGTAAGTACTTCAAGGCTTCTCTCAGTCCAAAATTTTAACAGCTCATCTCCGGCCTTCCAGCCAAAGCTGTCGTTGATGAACTTAAAGTCTTTTATGTTGTTATAGGATATCGTATACGGTGTATCAGGGTTGTTAGTGAGTAGTTCCTCAACTTTTTTACGGAATCCATTGTGGCTGAGCACACCAGTGAGAGGATCGATATCCTCCATTATCCGCATCTTTTCCTTCTGCTCTTCAAAATATGCTTTCTGTCTTAGGACAAGCATTATAACAAGAGCAGCAAAAAGGATAGTCCCAATAATAAGGAAGTATTTATATTGGTAGAGATAGTCTTCAAAAGTATATACATAAAGATCTCTGGTAGTGTAATCAAGGGCTATAGCCTGTTTTTTGGTTTCAGGAATAGCTGCAATTCCTTCGTTCAGAAGTTCAATTCGTTTTTTTCCCTCTGGGGTTTCAAGAGTTCCGGCACGAAAATCCATTGAAAACATGGCAGAAGGCTGTACTTTAAGATCATTATAGGATGGCTTTTGAAGCACATAGCTCCACGCATATGAGTTATGTAAAAGTGCATCTACCTCTTCATTTCTAAGCGCTTTAATGCAATCAGCCATGGAATTGTAAAGGTTTATCGTTATTCCAGGGTATAACTGCTTTACAGTTTCTGCTACTCCGCCCTGTGATTTTAGCATGCCTACTCTGATGGTATTTATGTCAGAAATAGAGTGCTTATCTGTAGTCACAAGGGTAAATGGGGTCTGGATGAGATTGTCAGATACGATGGTCGCTTGACCAGATGCACTTGAAACAGCACTTCCAAAGGGCATAACAAGATCGTACTCAGTACTATCAAGAGCTTCCTTAAGATTTGATTCACTTATAGCTTTGAATGCGACATTGAAACCAGCTTCTTTGGCAGCGGATTCCATAAGATCAACGCCGATTCCTGCAATCTTGCCGTTGTCTTTATCAATGTAAAACATAGGACATCTGTCTACAGGCACACCGACTGTAAATTCTGTAGCAGGAGAATCAGACGAGGCATAAACAGGCGTCAAAAAGACTCCCAGATAGATTACCAGGAAAAGGAGGGCTATGCTGATAGTAGTATGGATCCTTTTTGATTTCATGATACACTCGCCTTATTGTTTGTTCTTTGCTTTAGATACTCACACTTCATTCTAACATTATTATGTTAAAATACGATAAATAATAAATAACAAATCGATAAAGGCGACTTCTAGTATTCCGGCATTGCTAACTTATGCGCATACGGGACTTGAACCAGGGATTCACGGAGCACCATTAGAACATAAAAAAGTGTTCCGACGCTATATGAGTCATCGGAACACCATAGACCGACGCAGCATGGCATTTCCATCCTTGCAATAGTAACATCCCTTATGTCCTTGTTACTGATAACTTCTGTCAGTTTCTCAGTGTAATCTCCCTCATCCGGTTTGGGACATCCGATCATTGTAAACCTGCCCTGCATCATAAAAAGAAAAGTATAAAACTTTATTCGACAGGGTAAATGAAACAACAATACTATAAAATTCGAGGCATTTAAGCTCTCTTATGTTTAAAGTGATGCTGTCTGGGTTTGTGCTTAAATGCAACTATGTTTAGAGGCTTTTCATCCTTTTTTGCATAATTCTCATATGCCTTCTTATAGTGTTTCTGTCCGGCCCAGATATCGTCAGCTACAGGCGCCCACTCTTTTGCGTAATCATCACACTTTGCACACAGATGCTCAACACTTTCTTCGGATTCTTCATTTGTACCATGAGCTTCTGATCTTTCGACCATATCCCTTAAAAGAGCCGGATTTTCAAGCATAGGGCACGGTCTTAAATGGTTCTTATTGAAAGGCTGGCCCTTATGGTATTCCATGAAAAGAGGACTTTGAAGCATCTCAAGTATTGAATGTGTATGTATATTCGTGTTGGAGAAGTGGATAAATACGCATGGCTCAGCAGCTCCGCTTGAATTGATGTGGAAGTAATTTCTTCCGCCTGCTATGCATCCGCCAACTGCTTCGCCATCATTCTGGAAATCCATAGGGAAGAATCCCAGGTCACATTTGTCACTTCTCAGGAATCTAATCTGATCCACCATCTTCTTTCTCTGTTCTACCGTTGGCATAAGCTCAGGAACAGCATTGTTTCCAACCGGCATATAGTGAAAGAAGAATCCAAATCTTGCTCCTTTTTCAGCTATAAACTCGATGAACTTAGGATCAGTAACTGCCTCGATGTTGTTTCTTGTATAGCAGATGGAAGTTCCATAAACTATTCCGTACTTTTTGAGTAGATCCATGGCATTCATTACTGCATCATAATGACCAAGGCCACGTCTTGCGTCATTAGTCTCAGGAGTTCCCTCGATAGAAAGCTGGAATGTGAGATTTCCAAGCCTTACAACTTCTTTACAGAAATCCTCATCAATAAGTGTTGAATTGGTATAGATAGAGAACTCAACATCATTGTGCTTTTCTGCCAGTTTCAAGATATCTTTCTTCCTTACAAGAGGTTCTCCTCCTGTCATCATGTAAAGATATACTCCCAGCTCTTTTCCCTGGGTAACGATTTTGTCCATATCTTCAAAAGACAGATTGTGCTTAGGTCCATAAGTACCTGACCAGCATCCCGCACAGTGCATATTGCAGGCGCTTGTAGGGTCAAAAAGAATAAGCCATGGGATATTGCATCCGTATTTTTCCCTGTTTGCCCTGATCATTTTTGTGCCTCTGAAAAATGCCTCATAGCCAAGATTGAGCATCATCATCTTTGCAACATGCGGATCTGTCTCATCTATTACTTTATTCAAAAACTTAACCCATCTGTTATCCGGATCTTTAAATGCCGCTCTTACTTTATCAAGGCTTTCTTTTCTGGCTCCATCTTTACCCCAGAATTTCTCTGCCTGGTCAACAAGCTTAAGATAAGTAGCAGTCCTGTTCTCCGTTTTATCGAGATTTGCAAGGAACCTGTCAATCAGTATGCTAAAAGCCTGTCTTTGTACTTTGTGAGAAATGTTTTTTGCTAATTCCATACTTGTTATGCCTCCCCAAACGATGCTACAATTATTCTGATGTAACAAGTGTAACGCCACAGCATATTAATAACAATGGCTCTACCATCGGACATGACAATATTTCGTTTAAGTGAACCGATGTTACATTCTTGCATTTTTTGTAACGTCGAGAGGGAGAAAAAATG
Source organism: Butyrivibrio sp. LC3010 (assembly GCF_000424385.1). Taxonomy (GTDB): domain Bacteria; phylum Bacillota; class Clostridia; order Lachnospirales; family Lachnospiraceae; genus Butyrivibrio. Next base: position 26,626 of record NZ_AUJU01000035.1, read on the forward strand.
AAAAGCTCAAAAGAATCTTTAACAGAAATGCAAAAAAAAGAAGTTCTGAGGATGAATAATAAGGAGTCCAATCAGCTGACAAGAGAGTGTCTGCAGCTTTCGCTTATGCATCTAATGAGCGAACACCCTTATGAGAAGATCACCATCAGCGAGATAGTACGCCGTGCAGGAGTATCAAGGACGGCGTTCTATCGAAACTATACAGATAAAGAAGATATCCTGCATGAGCTTGGGGATGAAATAATAAAGCGTATAGCGGAGATCAGCGAAAAGCCCGAACTGCACGAAAACCCACATCTGTGGTTCGAAGATATTTTTCGGGCTGTCAAAAACGATAAAGATATAATATCTCTGTTTGACCAAGCCGGAATTCTTCAGAATGAACTCTTTCTTGAAAAAGCGGTCTCAGAGCGGCTCTATCCTACAGCTGACCCAGAAAAGAAGTATCTCAGACTTGCTGCCGAAGCTGCCATTTTACAAATACTCATAAGCTGGTTCAGGGATGGGATGCAGGAAGACGAAAAACAAATGGCTGATATCTGCGTAAATATCTTTGATAACGCTTTGAGCAGACTGCCATAATTAACAAGGACCTCTTCTAACATGAGAAATGATCCTTCCTGGCGTAAACGAAGTAATTCTTGCGCATATGAAGCTTGACCCCGGAATTCCCTTAGCACCAATAGAACATAAAATTCCGATATAATGCTCATTCCAGCAAACTGGAATTGTTAGCACTCTGTCTTATTGCACCGGAGGCATAAAACATAAAATGCAATCGCCAGAAACTGTGATACCACAGACACAGTGACAAGATACACAGGATTCAAATCATACAGGGCACCGAGAAGCCAACTGCCCAAAAACCACGCAATACCAAATCCTGTCTCAAATATTCCGAAACCGGTGCTTCGCATGGAACGCGGGACGATTCCGCTGACAGCTGCTTTCATAATACTTTCCTGCGCACCCATTCCAATCCCCCACAGAATTATCCCAGCTCCGATCAACCAGGCATTTCCAGTCATAAAAACAAAACATGAGAAGAATGTGCTGCATAGTGTGGAAATGATCAGAGCCTTCAGCCCGACCTTATCATAAAGCCAGCCAAAGAATAGTGCAGCAAAGGCATCCACAGCCATTGCCCCAGCATATAGCAGGCTGAGCATGGATTCATTAAATGCTCCGGTATTAGCCGAATGAAGTGTGATCAGGGTGAAGTCTGCAAAGCCAAAAGCAAAAAAGCAGATGGCCGCCATGAACAGAACAAATGACTTCCTGAATTCAAAGCTTGCCGGTTTATCTTCCTGCTTTTCAAAGATCTCCGGATCAGGGTATCTTATCTTTGCTGTCAAAACAAGAGCTATGGTGATCATTGCAGGAACAAGCAGTATCGCAAAAGAGATTCTATATGTTGTAAAAAGGTCGTCTGTACCTTTTACAAGAGCTGTTACAAAAAGCAGTACCGGTCCGAGAAACGCGCCAAGCTGATCCAGAAACTCCTGATAGGCAAA
>NZ_AUJU01000036.1 GCF_000424385.1 Butyrivibrio sp. LC3010
ATCATCAAGATTCTGCCGAAGCTTCATCAGCGATAATCTTCCGTTCGACTTGCATGTGTTAGGCACGCCGCCAGCGTTCATCCTGAGCCAGGATCGAACTCTCACGTTTAAATGTTTCTCAAACATCTCTGTTTAAGATCGTTCGTCTTCTGACCAGAACTTAAGCTTGGCTTTTGTTCTGTCCGTTTTACCTTTAGTTAGGTTGTTTTGTTCTCTGAACATTCTTTTTGGAATTTTCAGGGTTGCATTACTATTTCATTGTCAAAGTGCTTAAATACTGGGCTTGCAGGCATTTCGTATGTTTGCCGTGCGCCGCAGCGATATTTAATATATCACTCACCTGGGGTAGTGTCAACAACAAATTTAAACAATTTGCAATTATTTTTTTTTTTATGACTTTCCTTCCATCATATCCAGTCCGATTTATTTATATAAAAAAGCAAGCCCTCTCATAGATAACGGCTTGCTTTCCCCAAATAATAGCTTTCCTCTTATATGTACCAAAGACTACTGTTTCATCTGTAGTCAGATATCAAATCCTTTTACTTTCCCATCATTTACTGCATCTTCAACCTTAAAGCCTACAGGCTCATCTGATTCATAAACAGGATCCTTCTCCGGATTTGCATAGGTAACCGGATCTTCAGTCTTTTTAGTGTAAACAACACCCTCCGGATTATCATCCATAATGATAGCTGCAATAATATAAGGTAGAATTCCCACTCCGCCGAAAAGAACAAGTAAAAGATATATAAGCCTTACAATTGTAGGATCTATTCCAAAATATTCAGCCAAACCTCCGCATACTCCACAAATCTTTTTATCTCTGCTTTTATATAATCTTTTTCCCATATAAATAATCCCCGCTTTCCAAATAGTTCTTTACTATCTATAACGAATATAATCCCAAAAGGTCTTCAGATATATCTCTTCTTTTGTAAAAAACACCTTTCTTATTCCTTCATTTTAGCGATTTTATCATAGTAATAAAGAAAAACAGGCAAGAAACGATTTCCAGACGCCTCCCCAACCGGCACTATAATCGTATATGTAAATCTATTGAAGGCTATATTGGAATGCTCATTTGCATCATATATATTTTTATTGTAGCTATATTGGAATACTCCTCAACATCATATTTATTTTTATTGGAGCTATATTGGAATACTCATTAGCATCATATGTATATATATTGGGGCTATATTGGAATTCTCCTTAGCATCATATGTATAAATATTTGAACTAAATCAGGATTCTCCTTATCATTATATGTAAATCTATTAATGCTATATTGGAACACTCATTAGCATCATCAGATTTCAAATGCCATCTCAAAACCCGAACGTACAGACTGCCACAAAGTACCGCCTACATTAGAACAGTCACCGATAATACATGTGTCACAGACTATATTTTTAAGTGCTTCAACAACAGCAGTATTCTTCTTTTGACCAAATGAAAGAACAACATTATCACAAGGAATTACTTCTTTGCCGGATGCATTGGAAATAATCATCCCCTCAGAGGTCACGTCTTCAACCTTACTCTCACAGATGAATTTAACTCCATATGAACCAAGCTTCTGCATAAGCGAAGTACTATTCATAAGAGAAGCACCGTTTCCAAGCATTGATTCCGGAATCATATCAACTACAGTTACTTTTTTTCCATGCATGGAATACTCAAGTGCTGCTTCAAGTCCTGTGAAACCACCTCCTGCAATAACAACATTCTCGCCTATTGAATCGTTGGTCGCATCTCCTACCCACTGTACCTTTTCTGTTCCGGTAGCTGTGAAATCTGGGATTATCGGATTACTTCCAACAGCGATTATTAGTACATCTGGATTTTCTTTTCTTATGAGCTCCTCAGTAACTTCTGTATTCATCCTAATATCAATGTTCTTATCAGAAGAGATGGTTCTTATAGACCATTCCAGATATTTCTTTAAATCTTCCTTGAAATCAGCCTTTGCAGCTCTTATAAAGTTTCCTCCAAGTACATCACTTTTTTCACAGAGTATAACTGAATGTCCTCTCATGGAAGCAGTCCTTGCAGCTTCCATTCCTGCAGGGCCTCCACCAACGATCAGCACTTTTTTAGTATCAACCTTTTTATCTATTCTGCCAAAGTATTCCTCTCTTCCAATGAGGGGATTTACAGTGCACCTAAGATCATGGAGTTTCCCATGTGTCTGGTTTATACAATTGTTACATCTGATGCAGGGTCTTATTTCATCTTCTTTCCCACATCTGAATTTATCTACACAGGCAGGATCTGCTATTAAAGGTCTCACAAGAGCCACCATGTCTGCAGAACCGGATTCGATTATCTCATTTGCCACAAACATGTTATTACCACCAACCACACTTATTGGAGTAGAGAGCTCAGCCTTGAATTTAGCAGCATTGTCTACATTTATTTTTCTTTTGTCATAGACTGTTGGAAATACAAAGGGAAGATCTTCTGTGTTTTCAAGCACTCCTCTGGATATATTGAATATATCAACATATTCTTCAATGCTCTTTGCAAATTTGATCTGATCATCAACGGATAGTCCGCCTTCCTGCATTTCCTCACCGGAGATTCGGTATTCGATGGCAAGCCTGTCACCGACTTTTTCCCTGATGCCCTTAAGTATTTCTCTGATAATTCTGGTTCTGTTCTCAAAACTTCCGCCGTATTCATCGGTTCTCTTATTGGTTGATTCCCTGTAAAACGCAGCTGCAACCACACCATGTCCGCCATGGATCATTATGTAATCAGAACCTATACTTAGTGCGTTTACTGCACCCTCGATTATTCCTTTCTGATAATTGTGAATATCTTCTATAGTATAGGTGTTTACCAGAACCTCTGCAGGAATAAACATCTCCTTTGCTCCTATCAGTTCCCAGCCTATTTTTACATCATACTGATGAGCAAGCTCTACCATATTTTTATAACTGCTAAGCAGAAAAGGGTTATGCATATATGGCACAGGAGCCGGGCCATATTCCAGGTTACAGTTGGCAGATCCGATAGTGACCATGCCTACGCCGCCTGCAACCAGATTCCTGAAATGCATCATCTGTTTATTGTCTGCAGCACCATCCATTCTAAAAAGTGCATTGCCGTAAGGCGCACACTCTATACGGTTTTTGACAGTCATTTTGCCAATCTGAAAGGGTGAAAAGATAGCTGAATTGTTCATAGAAACCTCCATATATAACTTTTTTTGCCATGTGATAAATATTTATCAACTTAACTGATACCATTATACAGAGACATTTCTTAGGAAAATACTCGCCAAAAAGCAAAGAGACTCCATAACTTATAGTTATAGAGTCTCGAAATAGTCTTTTATAAAACTTAGGAAGGCACCGGCTGCAGCTGATATGGATTCTTTTTTATATGCAGCAACATAGTTAGGCGAGTGGGCTGTATCCAGTATAGGAACTGCCTTTATACTCTTTTCCTGTATATCATCACCATAGAGGGCTGCTCCGTCACCAAGAACTACAGACATGATAAGTTCGTCAAGAGAATCGACCTTCTTTTTAACGTTAGGTTTATATCCGTCCTTCTTACAGGCTTCCATGAAGTCATTATAGTAATCCTCATTGTATTTTTTTGAAAGAATAACAATAGGTTCCTTTTTTATATCCTCTACTGTTACATAAGGATGTTTCGCTAACGAATGTTCTTTATTACAGAGAAAACATATGGTATATCCATGTAGGATGTCATAATTGAGTTCTCTGCTTTTATTAAATATGGCTTCAAGTCCAAAGCTTATATCAATCTTACCTTGTAGAAGGGCATCTACAGATCCGGAAAAATCATACCGTGTAAGGTTGATTGATATATCCGGATATTTATATTGGAACATTTTTATTGCTTCCACAAGCTCCCTGTTTTCAGATACTCCGGTAAATCCCACGGATACCACGCTTTGGCGATAGCTCATAATATCTGATAAGATATCACTTTCAATCTGAGGAAGCGAAATAACCCGGTCATAAAGAATTCTGCCTGCCTCAGTAAGCTTTGGCTTGTAACCTGTTCTATCAAAAAGTTTTACGCCCAGCTCAGCCTCCAAAGAAGATATCTGCTTAGAAAGATTGGCCTGTGAAAGGTATAGCTCTTTAGCAGCAGCAGAAAAAGATCCGCTTTCCACAACGCAGATGAAATATTTTATTTTTCTGTCCAATATAGCCATAAATTCAGACTCCTACTGTAATTGGCGGCCTTTTTATTTGGCGATGTTTATTCCACTTAGCTTCCTTTTAACGACAAACAGACAGATAAAGCACATAATAATCTGAGTAATTGTCGAGCATGGTGTTGCCAGTCCTATATGAAAAAGCGATACAGGTTGCTGCTTACTCATGATATATGACACCGGAATTCTCACAAGAAAAGCTCCCACAATTCCCTGTAGCATGACAAATCTAGTATATTCCATTCCGTTAAAAAATCCTATAAAGCAGAAAAGGAAGCATGTAAACAGGCAGTCAATGGCATAGGCTTTAAGGTAATCCCAGGAAGCTGCAACGACCTCTGTATCTTTTGCAAATATCCCGGACAAAATATCACCGTGATAAAAAGCGCTGTAAAACATAAATACAGCAAATATAAATGACACTCCGATAGCATATCTTAGGCCTTTGAAAGCTCTGTCATACTTGCCTGCTCCTCTGTTTTGGGATACAAATGCTGACATTGACTGCGCAAAAGCTGATGGTATGAGCATGATAAATGCGCAAACTTTCTCTGCAACGCCCACACCTGCAGATGCAATTACTCCAAGTGAATTGACTATAGCAAGAATAACCAGGAAAGAAATACCCACAAGCAGATCCTGCAACGCAACGGGAGCTCCGATAAGCACTATTTTTCTAATAATTTCTTTCTTCAGCTTGAAACATGTGCGATCAAGCTTAAATGGCAATTCCTTTTTGCTTATAAGCCACAAAGATATAATGACGCTTATCAGCTGCGCGGCTACGGTTGCAATGGCTGCACCTTTTGTTCCCATCCTGAGTCCTGCTACTAAAGCAAGATCTCCAATAATATTACAGACACAGGCTATAAGTACTGTCATAAGTGGAGTGACAGAATCTCCAAGTCCTCTGAATATACTTCCAATCAGGTTGTAAAATATTATTATCACTGCTCCTGCTCCGCATATCCTTATATATGAAACTGTAAGATCATAAGCCTCCTCCGGCGCATTCATTATGCTGGCGAGATTTCCCGCAAACAGTGATATGAACAGCGTAAGGAAAAGACCTATAGACAAAAACAGCATTATTCCGTTAGCTACAATCTTTCCACCCTCAGAAGCTTTTCTTTCACCTATTTTCTGACCCAGGAACACAGTCATGCCCATAGATAAGGAGCTAACAAGATTGGTCAGTGTCATCATTATCTGAGAACCGGTCGATACTCCTGACACGTCGGCAGGATCAGCAAATTTACCTACAATCATAAGATCTACAGCACCATAAAGTGACTGTAAAAACAGTGCCAATAGTACAGGCACTGCAAACTTAAGAAGCGGTACAAGTATTTTTCCTTCTGTAAAATTTTTCTGATTAGTCACGTTCATTACCTCCAAAAAAAGCCGGATAAGAAACCGGCATTTCAACCAGTCATCTTATCCAGCTTGTCATTTCAAGAACAACTCACCCTCCGATGAATTAACAGTTATTAAATTCAATGGATATATGTTAACGTATCATCTAAAAAAATGCAAGCCTGTATGCCTCCTCTATCATGGTTACCAGTGATGACAAAAGAAAAATAGTAAATACAGTTATAGAAATCTCCGTCCCCCGAAACTTATTAAAATCCAATTTCAATAATTATATTGCCATCTGTATAGGATGCATCAACAGAGCAATCCATTCTTTCAGCAAATATCTTTACAATGGACAGTCCAAGACCTGTCGAATTCTTTCTTGCATTTTGTACTGTAAAGAACCTGTCAAAGAGTTTATTTACATCAACTGTTGAAAGTTCTTCTGATGTATTGGCCACTCTGAGCCTGCCATCATCAGTAAGTGTAATATCAAGATCGCCATCACTATATTTAATGGCATTGCTAATAAGATTGTTCATTATCCTCTCAACATATGTAGGATACAGATTTCTTATTATCTTTTCATCTGTGATTTCAATGATTGGCGTAATGCCTCGCTTCTTAAGGGCAGGATAATAATTCATGATGCAATCCTCCAGCACCTTGTTTACGTTTACATCCTGCTTTTCCTCGTTTATCTCTCCACCTGTTATTATGGAATATTCGAAAAGCTCCTCGGTAAGCTTTTTCATATGTTCCGTTCTGCCCTTAATGACATCCAGGTACTTTTCAAGTTCAGGACTTTTTTCTTTGCGCTCTGCAAGCTCCAGATAGCCGCTTATTGCTGTAAGAGGCGTTCTGAGATCGTGGGAAATATTGGTTATTACAGATTTTATCTCCCTGTCACCAAGCTCATATCTGTTATAGGAGTCTCTGAGCTTTTCAAGAGTATTGTTCATAGCCTTCGCAAGAAGCCTTACTTCCTTATCCCTGCTGGAAACCGTGAGAAGAGTATTGCTGCGTAGCTTTGCCCTCTCTTCATAATCTTTCCTTAGTTCCTTAATTGACATCCTCATCGCTATTATTTTTGAAACCAGAATAATTATAATTATCAGGCACAGGATAAGAAGATATTTCATATAATGCTCCATGTTTTAGAAATTTTTAGATTTTTGCAGGCAGAAGAGGAAATTCAATAATCTATCGGATCAATAGGTGTAACCTCGTAGTAATAGATAATCGCATCATATCTGTCTGCAGGAACCATCTTAATACGGTCTGACCTACCGAGTTCACTTGCAAGGGAATATCCCTCGCCAATGATGCTGTTAAAAATATAGCTATGGATAAGCTTATGTACCTTACTATTTTCATCCGTAACTTTTGAGAAATCAAGGCAATATGTACCGTCTTCAAAATTCTTTGCCTGATATGCAAGAGGGTCATTACTGCAGTAAAAATGATCTGCCCTATGATAATTATCCTCATATGTTCCTGCCGTATGGATATTCACATCCCCTTTGTAAAACTCTGTTCCTATGCAGAAGTAGCTCCCATCAAAGAGTCTGTCTATCCTGTCACCCATTGTATCGGAATCTGCACTGGGAAGAGGGCTTGAGCCGCCCCTCATTGCATGAGCATTGTGAGCAGTTATAACAATCTGCGAATACCCCCTGTCTCCCTCAATATCAGAATAGCTCTTAAGATTCTCTGCCATGCACTGATCTCTATGCTTGCCAAAAGCTTCCTGGTCAGTATCATAATCAGGAGCATCAAGATTCTGCAAAACAACCTTTGCCGTCATGGAAAGCTGTTTATGCTTCAGATCATCAATCGATGAAAGTCTTTCATATAGCTTTTGGAAAAACTCCCTTTCCCCGGCATAGTCGGATTTTTCTTCAGTTTTAATAGAAAGGATTTTTTCCTTCTCAGATTCAGTCAGAAGTTCACAACCTTTTTTACAGAGTTCCTGAAGATAAATGATTGCTGTCTGTGCTCCCTGTGGATCCACTCCGTAAAACATCAGTGATTCTTCATAAGGAACAGCCAGGTTGTAGTCCCTCATCCACTTTAAAAGCTCTACCATCTCTTCAGTATCATAGAGTGGATAGCTCTGTTTCCCCATTACTGCCACCAGATCCGAATCAGGGTCATGTATTGCGTCGTTTATCATGGTGCCGTCTCCAGCAGCCATTTCAAAACATATACTGTGTCCATCGCCTTCTTTTACAACCTTCTCAAGAACATCCCTCTTAATCTTCTGAAACTCGCGGTTGCCATGTGTTGCTTCTCCGATGCCTACTACCTTTACATTCTTAGGGATAGTAAATTCAGAAAAACTCTCTGCTACATCTTTGATTTCGTCGATATCCTTTTCAGGCGAAAAAGCCTGTGTAGTACCAAGTGCCACGAGACTTCCGATAAATAGTGCCAGTACTCCTGCACTTATAAGAAAAATAATCTTATACTTTTTCACGTTATACTCCCTCTTGATATGTATTGACAGGATTAGTTCAAAATCCTGCAATATCGGCGGGGACCATTCCAAATCATGACTTCGTCATGATGGATATCCCCTTTAATCACTGTAAGTCTCTTTTTCCAAGTCCCAGTGTGCCGATAAGTGCTGAAATCAGAATCACTGCCAATGATATTAAAATCTGTGCCAGCGCTCCGGGATTTGTATAATCATCAGCTATACCTGTCCGCGACAGCCACTGTCCAAACGCCACAATGTTATATATCAGTGAAGCAATGTATCTTTGTGTACCCTTAAATGCGAATGCAAGAAGTGCATTCCCGATCATGATACCTGTATAGCAGATCTGCAGTACAAGAAAGGTTAATACTGCAAGAAGAACCATCCTTTTTATTCTCATAGCCATGATAAGAAGCACTGAAATGTATCCGCAAAGTGCAAGGAACAGGATAAGATAACGTAAAAGGAGCTGTCCCGAAATGTTTACACCACCGATAAAGCCGGCAATCATGTGGCAGACAATCATTATTCCCAGTGCTGAAAAATGAGAGAGCATGTGGCTAAAATAGACTTCCTTCTGGGAATAACCGGCAATAATCTTATTTCTTATAACTCCGTCCGAATATTCTATATGTGTAAATACCGGAACAAAGATTGTAAAAAAGCCCATCATGGCAATGCTGATAAAGAACATTCTGCCGTCGTAACCCATTTTTTCAAATCTTCCTGTCATATGAAGAATATTTGCTGTAAAAGCATAAGTTGCAACAAAGGCTATAATCAGACCACCAATAAAAAGTATATTTTTAAATATTCTCTGCATATTAGCTTTATATAAATTGATCATATTATTTCTCCAAACTGTCACTTAATCTGTTTTCTGTTAAAAACCAAAAGCCCCGCTACTACTGAAATCAGGATCATTCCTGCACATCCAATAACGTAGCTTCCCATGTCATAATGCGGAACCGTTGAAAAATAAGAATAGGGAATGAATCTGTCAATAAATCTGTACATCAAAAGCTTGAAGCCGGAGAGCTGACAGAACCCTTTTTCCGGATAAAGTTTATCAAGTATAAACGTGTCATATACTTTTAATGCAAAAGCTATGGCAAGTCCGACAACGTAAGAAGCCTTGCTTCCACCAAGCATCATGATAAGACTCGTTGAAAATGCACCAACTGCCATACATGCCAGGGTTAAAATCAGCCAATAGTCTGCAATCTCATTAACAGAAAAGGTAACAAATCCGCCTGTAAACATCACTGCAACAACTGTTGAAAGGACTGCAGCTACAAAAGCATATATCGCTCCCTGCATCATTCCTGTACACACTGCTGATAAAAAAGCATCTGATCTTTTCACACCGGAGATCAGCTTGTTCCTGATACAACCATCTGAAAATTCTCTGTCAGTCAGATAAAGAGTTGAAGCGGTAACAAGAAATGCAGCCATAGAAGGGAAAACAAAGGCAACATCCTCAGCTGCCACTGTGTCTTTTAGAAAAAAATAAATCAGGCTCACACAAACCAGATAGAACAGCTGGTAGACTATAACAGCCAGAATTCCTGTATGAAATCCGCGGCTAAACAGGACATTTCTCGTATCAGCATACAGATTTCTGAACATTATCATTGCCTCCTAATAAAGAAAGATAAAAAGCTTCAAGACTCTCATCGCGTTCTTCCATGGTTATGATCGAGCAGCCTACCTTTTCAAAATCCTTGGCAATATCAGAGAAAACAACATCCGCATAGACATCTGCTGTATTGGTATCAAGAATCTTATAATCTATACCTTTCTCCTCCATTACCTTTGTAAGAAGTTCAACATTACTTACCTTCATACGAACTGCCTTTCGGCACTCATCCTTAAGCTCCTTGCTTGTCATCTGACGTACAATATGTCCCTTATCGATAAAGCCGTAATTTGTGGCAACCTTTGCAAGTTCATCAAGAATGTGGCTTGAAATAAGGAAAGTGATGCCTCTTTCTTTATTCAGCTTTAGGATAAGTTCTCTCACTTCGATGATTCCCTGAGGGTCAAGACCGTTTATGGGTTCATCCAGAATAATAAAATCAGGACTTCCGCAAAGGGCAACTCCGATTCCAAGTCTCTGGCGCATTCCAAGTGAAAAGTTTCTTGCCTTCTTTTTTCCTGTATCAGCAAGGCCCACAAGCTCAAGTATCTCATCTACGCAGTCAAAATCCGGAAGCCCAAGCATGAGGCACTGCTGAATTAGGTTATCTCTTGCCGTCATATCCTTATAGATTGCAGGTGATTCTACAACAGCTCCCATTCTGCGCCTTGCCTTCACGATATCCTTATCGTCACCGGATTTTCCCATAAGCTCATAAAAACCTTCTGTCTGCTTCTGAAGTCCGCACATTATTCTTATAAGAGTTGTCTTACCTGCGCCGTTTTTTCCAACGAATCCATATATAGCACCCTTAGGGATTTCCATATTCACCTGAGAGAGCGCTGTAAATTTTCCATATCTTTTACTGATATTATTTGCTTTAAAAACGTATTCCATTGTTTTCTCCCTTTCCATTCTATAATTATCATGCGCATCCAAAGCGGAGCATTTTTAATATCATAGATTATTGTTTTTCCTCAGAAAAACAATAATCGTATTGGACCAGGTACTCGCGAAGCGAGGGGCGTGTCCTGCCAAAGGAAGGATTCTTGTGGGCATTTTCCGCTTTTGCCCACAAGAAGTCATATAAATTCCCTGCGAAATTAAAAATACCACCTTCCGGTCAAGAAAGTGGTATAAAGAACGTCAAGATTTGGTCAAGATTCATTAAACTGAAATCCTATTCCGTAAATTGCTTCTATATGATCAATGTTATCAAGCTGTGAAAGCTTCTTTCTGACGTTACTGATATGCTGCTTCAATGAGCGCTCGGTGCAATCCGGAGTATCCTCACTTATTCTGTCCAGAATTGTACTTCGCCCAATTGGTCTGTTAGGATTAAGCATAAGTATATTCAATATCGCAGCCTCTGTCCTTGTGAGATTCGTTTCTTTATCTCCGATTGTAACAATACCAAGACTTGAATCTAATTTTATATTTCCGGCTGTGACAATGTTCGCATCCGTAGAGCTCTGCCTTGTAGCACCAACAGGATTGGCCAGCCTGAGCTGGGCTTCAACTCTGGCAAGAAGCTCTGCTATCGCAAAAGGTTTGGTTATATAGTCGCTTGCACCTTTATGCAAAAGCTCTATTTTACTTTCAAGATCAGATTTGGCACTCATAACAATAGTCAAAATGCCATTCAATCTGGTTATGAGTTCTTCTCCTGTCATACCCGGAAGCATCAGATCAAGAAGAACGAGGTCCGGTTTTTCCTTTTCCAGGAGCATAATCGCTTCTGTTCCTGAATAAGCCCTGCTCACTATGTATTCTTCAGCCTCAAGAGCCTCCTGAAGCATATCCCCGATATTTATGTCATCCTCAACAATCATTATTTTGTAGCTGTTCATTTACTTTTCTCATCCTCTTGGTACACATGGAATGCACCTGTTTAGTCATTAAATTTTGTGCCTTCTCTGATGATATCCATATATTCCCCATACGAGATGGATACTCCTCCCATACTTTCCAAATGGTCTGTATGAAATTGGCAATCTATCATAACATATCCATTCTTCTCAAGAATATGTGAAAGAGCAATAAGCGCAAGTTTCGATCCATTTTCAATCTCAGTATACATACTTTCTCCAAAAAAGCATCTTCCAATACTTACCCCATACAGTCCACCGGCTAGTTTATCCTCTATATAGGCATCAAGACTGATAGCAAAGCCCTTATCGTATAGTCTCTTGTATGCCTTTTCCATATCATCTGTTATCCAGGTCCCTTGCTTATGCTCTCTTTTAATCCTGCATCTGTGCATTGTATCAGAAAAATCCCTATTAAGCATGAAACTGATATGATGCTTTCTGATGAACTTTTTCATAGAATGTGATACATGGATTTCTGAAGGCTTTATGATAAACCTATCTTTTGGACACCACCACATAAGCGGTTCTCCCTCTTCGTACCATGGAAAAATGCCGTTGCTGTATGCCAAAAGAAGGCGATCTGCACTGAGATCACCTCCGATTGCAAGAAGCCCATCATCATTTGCAAGAGTAGGGTCAGGAAAGGCTATAATATTATCATCAAGTCTGTATACCGGCATCGCTGTCTCCTTCTTACACTTGCCTTAGTTTTTGGATTTAAATCCTGTTTTGCCGGTAATTATTGCTTCTATTAGCAATATTGTTCCTACGTAAACACTGGAATCAGAGAAATCATCTCTGATAATAAGAAATATGATTATTGCAATAAGCAAAACAGTAATAATTTTGCATATAATTTTTATCTTTGGTTTCATTTTCGAATCGTCAAAATCAACCGCATATATTATCAGCCCAAGACTGATACATAAAGAAAGAGTAGCAATAGCAATGCTTTTTCCTGTTCCATCGCTGTTGTACAGATACAGCAATCCAAGAAACTGTGCCAAAGCTGCAACAACCACTGATATCAGCGTGGCTACTTTCCTCTCCCGCTCACTTTTCTGCTCCGGAACCATTGCAGCCAGCCTAAATATTCCGACTACATTCAGAAAAGTACCTATAATAAACAATATCCAACCTAAAATACCCATTTCATCAGGCATAGCAAAAAAAACAGCACATCCTGCCACGACTAGAACTGTGCATAGTAATAACTCTTTAAGCGAAAAAGTTGGCTTATTCTTTGAGTATTTCTCTTCAAGTTTTTTTAAATCTATTTCCATTTCGGTTTCACCCCGTTTTAGTCATATGTGCTGATTGTCTGCCTAAATTGTGCTGCCAGACTGAGTACATTTAATTTTGTTCTTTGAATAGATGTATTATATCATTATCTCTCCTCTTTTTTCTCAGAAATCTTCTTACCGTATAGGTCAGAAAACTTCTCATCCAACTCCTTTAGCAAGTCATAATCCTCATCAGAATACTCTTTATACTCTTCAATGTTATACCTCGCAGAGTTGTTATCTCCTGTGGTCTGATCATCTATTCTGATTGTGTAATACCATGGTGTGTAATCTGTAATGAAATCATTGCTGTCTTCCCTCTCTGCCAATTCCAAAACGCCACTTTCTTTTATGAAAGCATCAAATTCGATAAGCTTTGCAGCACGCACCGAGTAGGTAGTAGCGATGACCGGTTCCTCATAACTATCTCTTTCATAGGTTGTGATAGTCCATATTCCCTCTTTATCCTTCATAAGCATCTCAAAATGACAATCACCTGCCATACTGGAACTGCCTTTAGCATGCTCGTATCCCATAAGAGCTATGGATTTAGCTCTTTCAATATCTTCAGGTGAATCTTTAGAAGCTGTATCACAGCTAAGAAGCGATGTCGCCAGTGACATTCCTACAATAATAGACACCATTTTCTTCATAAATCTGTTTTTCATTCCAGACCCCCCTTCCATTCGTCAGAAATATATTCTTGTAATAAAGCTATTTACAACTATAATAAGCAATTTCTGCGTTTTTCGGCAAGCCAAGGATTGGCCCTTTGCTTTCTCTCTCCACAGAATGAGCCTTTTTTCAGCTAAAAATAAAACGAGCGTAGGAAACATCATTCCTACGCTCTGATAAAAATTAGTATATTTCTCTTATTGCATCCTTAAGAGTTTCTGAGATGTCAGCTTCATTAAGCCAGGTAAGGAAGCCCTCGTCATCGTATCTGTTAAGGGCATCGTTTATCTTATCCTTAGTAATGATCTCTATCCAGGCAAATTCAACTATATCAAATACCTGTTTTTTATGGTCATTTGATGAAAGTTTAATGCCGGATATTGTTACCCCAGCACCTTCTTTGGTCTCAACTTCACCTACATAGACAGTAAGTATCTTCTTAGCAGGATCATATTTTGCATTACTGCTAATGTCCTCATTGGAGCCGGTGCAAACTGTCACTTTATCCCCGCAAGGCTCTACACCATAGATGCATATTTCGTAAGTTCTCTTATCCTTTACAAGTGAGAGTTCTCCTTCAGCAGGGGATATTCTTACAGAAATATCTTTTCCTTCAGAATTCTCTGAACATGTCATGTCAAATGTGGTCTTAACGAATTTACCATCTTTGTACTCCATGCTTATGCCGTCATCCTCATACATTGTATAGGATCCGTCTTTGCCTGCGCCTATGCAAAGTCTTAATGATGCGGGATTCTCGACACCGTTCTTCTTATCTTCAAGGGACATGGGAACTATACCGCCCTCGCCTATAAGAACCGGAATATCTGTAAGTTTTCTATAGAGCTTTCTCATTTTGCCGCCCTTATAGATTCTTCCTGAGAAAATGTCATACCATCTGCCCTCAGGTAAAAGCATATTTACTGCTGACATCTGCAAGGATTTGTCGATAGGACTGGTAATCGCACCTACAATGAGCTTCTCACCAAAACCGTATTCTGTGGGAACCTTGTAAGCTCTTTCATCCTCAGGGAGCAAGTAATACATAGGTCTTATCAGCGGTCTGTCCTCATCATAAGCTCTGTAACTTTCAGTGTACAGATATGGAAGAAGTCTGTGCCTTAGTCTCATGTATTTTCCCATGATGCTGTGATAAGGCTCTTCTATTACCCATGGCTCCTTATTAAGGAATGGACTGCTGCTACTGTGAAGGCGCATTACAGGAGAAAATACACCATACTGTATCCATCTGATAAGTCTCTCATTATCCTTATCTCCCATCATATGTCCACCGATATCATGGCTCCAGAAGCCATAACCAATGTTGCTGGCAGTGCTGGTGAAATATGGCTGGAAATTAAGACTCTTCCATGTCATAACAGTATCTCCGGAGAATCCAACAGGATATCTGTGGCTCCCGGGGCCCGCATATCTTGAAAAGATCATGGGTCTTCTGTTTCTGCCTTCCTGATCATGATAGTGATAATGATTTAAGAGGAAAAGCGGATCAACGCTGTCAGCGCCTTTACCAGTTCCCTGTTGCCAGTCAATCCACCAGAAATCAACGCCTTCCTTTTCATAAGGATGCATCACCACATCAAAATAAGCTTTTCTGTATTCAGGATCTGAAAAATCAAATTCCAGAGGTCTCTCAGAGGAAGGATCAACTCCAAGCTGCTTTGCCATTTCTTCGTACATATCCTCAAAGGCTCTTATACCATCAGCAGGATGAAGATTTAATGTTGTGGCAAGTCCGCGTTCATGAAGCATTGAGAGGAATCTTGCAGGATCAGGGAAAAGCTCTTTATTCCAGGAATATCCTGTCCAGCCTGTTCCATACTTGGGATCAACATCAGTCACATGCCAGTCCATATCTATTACTGCAACAGAAAGCGGTATCTCAAGTTCTTCGAACTTATCTACTACCTCTTTATAGGACTCCTCAGTATATCTGAAGTATCTGCTCCACCAGTTACCAAGAGCATATCTTGGAATCAGAGGTGTTTTTCCGCAAAGAGAATAAAACGCTTTAAGTCCGCCAAAGAAATCTTTGCCATAGCCAAAGAAATAGATATCTATTCCTTCTGTTTCTCTATATGCATACTCATAGCTGCCTGGTGTTCCATCACCGGAAGAAACTACGACAGGGCTTGCACTATCGTTCATAACAGCAAAGCCTCTTCTTCCAAAAATTCCTTCCTCAAGCCACAGTCCACCGTCACATCCATCAAGAGTTCTTGCAGTTCCGAACAGGTTTTCATCAGAGTTACCGTATGTGATGCTGTAATGCCATACATTTCCTGAATCTTTAAGCTCTATGCTAAGTCCATCAGTGGAAAATGGCTGCTCATCATATCTAATTATGAGGCTATCTGTCTCTATTTCTATTCCGGTCTCTGTCTTTTTCTCACTGTAGCGAACTTCGGGAAAATTTCTGTTTACCACAGTCTTAGATAATCTATCCTCGAAAACCCCGTTTTCTGCGTATTCCAGTCTTATTAGCCTGTCTGTCATAATGCTAATTCGATATTTTTCTCCAATAATCATTCCCAATCTCCTGTTTTCCATCTATTTTGCTTCTGCGAATTTTTATACCCTGAATAGATATGATGCACATCCGGGAACCTTCACAACAAGGTTTCCATCCTTTTCTTTTGCATCTATATTCTCTCCAAACTCATCTGTTACATCAGCCAGAGCCTTAGCACCGATAATCCAAAGAGGGAGCTCTATTTCACGCTCATTCTCTTCCATTGATATGATGCCTACATATTTCTCACCGTCCATGAATCTTGAAACAGCGAGGATTCTGCCATCTGCATAGAGAACCTTTCGTCCGCCCTCTGAAAAAGCAGGGTTATTTCGTCTAAGTGATATTATCTTTTTATAGACAGCAAGGTGCTTATCTCTATTTTCATTTTCCTTATTCCAGGGCATCGGATATCTGAAGCCTGCGTCGTGCTCAGTATAACCTTCAATTGCAAGCTCATCCCCATAGTAAATGCATGGAATTCCTGTCCAGAGAAGCTGCGACAAAGCAACGCTCTTCCACTTATCAAAAGTTATGTTGTCGTGGTTGTGAACCCTTGGTACATCATGACTGTCAAAAAGATTCATCTGACAATCTGCAATAACCTGGGGCAACACGCTGTAGTGTGAATCTGTTCTCTTAACCACATCCTCAGAGGTCATATCGTATTTAACCTTGTTGAAAGCCTCTGTTCTCATAAGGAAAAGATCCGGCAATCCCGCAAACTGTCTTACAATACGGCCATATCCGAAGTAATTCATCGGAGTATTCCAAAGATTACCCTGAAGATACTCGGAACAATCTGCCCAATGCTCGCCGATTATTATGGCATCTTTTTTGACCTCTCTTATAGAATCACAAACCTCTCTCCACACTTCAGCAGCCAGCTGAACATCATCATTTCGCGCAAGAACATCAGCCACATCAAAGCGCCAACCGTCAATATTATATGGAGGCTTAAGCCATTTTTTCAATACAGAATTCTCGTCACGGTAAATGACATTTCTAAGCTCTTCATTTCTGTAATCAAGAACCGGAAGCGTTGAAAATCCTGCCCAGCCCATGAGTGAACCGTCTTCCTTCTTAAAATAATAGGGTTTTCCTTCATGTACCCAGTTATGCTCTATTCCGGTGTGATTTATGGAGATATCAAGAACCAGCTTTATGCCGTTTTCATGTAAAGCTTCTGACAGCTTAGCCAGAGCCTCGTCTCCACCAAAATGCTCGTCCACATGGAAATAATCAATGCAGTCATATTTATGACTTGAGTAGGCTGAAAAAATGGGATTAAGGTAAACCGCAGAGATTCCAAGATCCTTAAGGTAAGGAATCTTATCAATTATTCCTGTAAGATCTCCGCCAAAGAAATCCATACCGGCACTTATTTCACCTGAGATAGGATCGCTATTCCAATCATCAACCTTAATGGGCTTTCTTCCCTGATACTCGTACTCTCCCGACTCCACATCATTTGTCTTATCTCCGTTGCAGAATCTTTCAGGGAAAATCTGATAAAATACCGCACCCTTTACCCAGTCAGGCTGCACATAATCTGATAGAAGTACAAAATCATGCTTATAATCAGGAACATATGTTGTAATTCCTTCCTGATTGTAAAAATAAAAGTTTTCTTTAGTTGTTATTGCAAATAAATAGCTCACGCGGGGCTCATTTATAGTGATTTCTGCTTCATAATAAGATAATCCACCCTCAGTATATGCAAGATCCATGGGGATATATCTCTCTGCTCCGTTTACCATCTGCCTTATCATGACATCAACTACAGGAGCACCTTCTAATAGTCTTAATCTGACGTTAACCTTATCTCCAAGTTCAGGATTTGGATTACTCACAAATCCACGGGTTCCGTCACTGTATACACTTTCAAGCCAGTTTTTCATATTAATCCTCTTAAATAAACCTATGATATAAGGGGCAAATAAATTTGCCCCTTATAGTAGTAGTACTTAACCCTTAACGGATCCTGAAAGTCCTTCAACGTAAAATCTCTGAAGCCATACGAAAAGGATCACGATAGGAACAGCTACGACAACAGCACCTGCTGCGAACTGTGTATAATATGTATCAATTCTTCTAAAGTCAGTCAGCCAATACAAACCTACTGCAACCGTATATGAGCTCTGCTTATCTCCGAACAGCATGCTGGGGAAGATATAATCAGACCAAGCGCCAAGGAAGTTACCAAGCACTGTGTATACGATTATGGATTTTGATAAAGGCAGTGTGATGTGTGTAAAAATCTGAAGTCTGGAAGCGCCATCGATAATTGCCGCTTCATCAACAGCCTTCGGGATTGTGTCAAAGAAACCTTTGCTGACATGGTAACCCATAGCAGCTCCGGCAGCTCCTACAACGATCAGGGCTACAATTGACTGGTTAAGTCCAAGTCCCTTCAAAATGTTGTAAACAGCAATAAGTGACATGAATCCGGGGAACATACCGATAATCATAAGTATGTTCATAAATCCTTTTCTACCATTGAATCTTGTTCTACTGAGTGTAAACGCTGTTGCAAGAATGATCATTGTGTTAATTACACTGCTGCAGATTGAAACAATGAAGGTGTTGAGCCACCATTTTCTGAATGGAAGCACGCTGTCATTACTGAAAAGATTAACAAAATTCTGAAGTGTGAGCTTCTTAGGGAAGAAATAACCAACATAGTATCCCTGCTCAGCACGAAGTGCGGTAAGAAGTATCCAGACAATAGGGAACATCCAGATAACACCAAGTATTGTAAGGATGATATAACCTCTGTTTGTCTGAGTAACCTTCATAATGTTAACCAGTGTGAAATATGCAGCAATGATGCCGATCCAGAAACCGATTCCCATGTTCTTTACATAAAAACCACTCTGTAATCCTGCTTTTTCAAGGATGTTCTTTGATGCAAAAAGTGTAAAAGTCCAAAAAACAGTATTTATAGCCTGTATGCACTGCCAGATTTTCATTCCTGTTACTGATGTTTTTACATAACTGAAAACACCAAGTGCAAATGAAACTATAGTCAGAGCTACAACTACATAAATAAAGAATGTAATTGAAGATTTCTCGGTTGCTGAAGCAAGATCAAAGGCTGTGCCGATGAGAGATCTTCTGTTGCCGTCCTTTGATATGAAAGGAAGGAAAAGACTTATAAAGCTTACGATTATGCCGCATAATGCTCTAAAGTAATATGTAAGATTCAGTCCTATAACTATTTTTTTCATTACTGGAATCCCTCCTCATTCTTCATAGCATTAGATCTAGAAAATGATATAAGTGTAAATGTTGCGGACAGAATAAATATGAGAATACCTATTGTTGCTGCAAGGTTATAGTCATTGCTGTCCTTTGTTAATTTGTAAAGCCATGTTACAAGCAGATCTGTCTTTCCTGCTCCCTTGTAATAATCAAGAGTATGAGGCTCACCTGCTGTCAGGAAGTAGATCGTATTAAAGTTGTTAAAGTTACTGATCAGGTTTGAAATCAAATATGGTGTTGTTACAAACCACATGTAAGGGAAAGTGATCTTTCTAAATGTGGTAAATGGTCCGGCACCATCGATTTTTGCACTTTCATATAATTCGCCCGGAATATTCATAAGTATTCCGCTGACCATAAGCATGGTTACGGGTACACCTATCCAGAAGTTAACGACAATAACCGAAACTCTCGCCCAGGTTGCATTTGATAAGAACGGAAGTGCTTTTTCAACAAATCCCCACTGCTGAAGAAGAACATTGAATATTCCTCTTTCTCCAAGCATGGTAGCAACTACACGAAGGGAAATAAATGCAGGAATAGCCATTGTGAAAACAAATATTGTTCTCCAGAATTTCTTTCCTTTGATTCCCTTTGAATTGATGATCATTGCAAGGATCATTCCACCAAAATAGCAGGTAAAGGTAGCAAAAAATCCCCAAACAAGTGTCCATCCAAGCACAGGCCAGAATGTTGATTTAAGTCTGTCTCCTGTAGCAAGAAGTGTTGTAAAGTTTGTCATACCAACCCAGTCAAAAAGGTTTCCGGGCGGCTGATGCTCTGAATCGTAGTTTGTGAATGCCATAAGTATCATGTAGATAAGAGGCATTACTGTAAATATTGAAAGTCCTACAACAGGTACTGAAAGAAGTAGGAAACGAACATTCTCATTTGTAAGGCTCTTCACGTCTTCAAAGAAATTGTTAACGTGATGGCCGGTAGCATGTCTTTTTCTTGCATTCTCTCCTGAAAAGATTGAGAAAAGCCAGATAGATATAAAAGCAATCGTTATTACTATTGCAACAACACCGTATAACAAAATAAGCATTGAGTTATCGCCCTGTTGCATCTCATAAATTCCGAGTGTTTCATTAAAAGCCATTCCCTGAACGTTGTCACCCAGAGTTGTAAGGTCGTGGATAAGACCACCGCCCTTAACTACCATAAAAACTATGTAAGAGATTTCAAGTAAGAAAAACAAAAGTCCCTTTATTATCTGTCCATATCGGATATTAGCTGCTCCACAGATGATATAAGAAAGCTTCGAAAAAATATCTCCCTTGGTAAATATGGTTATCAGATTTCTATCCTTGTATTCTGTATTCATAATTAACCTCATCAAACAAACTGTTTTGTTTTGAATGCTAAGGGGCTGCATTTATATATGCAGCCCCCACTTGCATTAAATATTTGTTGGAAGAATATCCTAAAAATTACTCTGTAAGTGTTCCTGTGATACTGTCTACAAGTGCATCAAGCTGCTGCTGAAGGTTATCAGAAGTAATCTCACCGTTGTAGATTCCTTCACCAAGAGCCTGTGCAGGATCCCAGTAATCACCCATCTTAGAGATGCTGGGCTGGTTTGTTGCAAGAGCAGCCTGATCGTTAAGAGCAGATGCTACGAAATCACTCTTGATCTCTTCGCTCTCAGAAAGTGACTTAAGAACCGGAACATCACCCTGTGCGTTGTATCTGATAAGTGAGCTTTCAGGATTTGCCATGTATACTGCAAGCTGCTGTGCTGCAAGAGGATAAGCAGTGTTTGACTTAACTGTGATTGTCTTGAAGTCAACGAAGTTTGAAAGCTGTACATCCTTACCACCGATTGTTGCTGTAGGAAGTGCTACCGCACCAAGCTTATCACCAAGAGCTTCCTTAAACTCAGGAGCGCTCCAAGCACCTGATGTAACTGCACCAAGCTTACCTTCTTTGAATGCTGATCCGCCTACGCCGTCAGCGTCCTCAAGGTACTTCGGGTTGGAAGCAAGGTCGATGATGTACTCACCTGCTGCAAGGCCGTTTGCATCATTGAATGTGCAGTTTGAAGGATCTTTTCCATCTTCACCAAAAAGTGTGCATCCGTTTCCAAGGAAGAAGCTCTCGATGTACCATGAATTTGTAATCTGTGTACTGAAGTTCCACATTCCATCGCCAAGATCCTTAGCCATCATTGTGTCAAGATTCTTGATTTCATCCTCTGTGTAAAGCTCCTTGTTGTAATACATGAAGTATGTATTAGGTGAGAAAGGAACTGCATATGTAAGTCCGTCAACTGTAACTGCATTAAGTGCACTTTCAGGAAGGTCAGATGCGATTGTATCAAAATCCTTTGTTATAGGAAGAAGTAATCCCTTACCTGCAAGATCTGCTACCCCGCCGCTGGGTGTGTAGAAGATATCTGCTGCTGTATCAGCATCTGTCTCAAGGTTTGCAGGTGCTTCATCGATACCAACTACTGCGATTTCATATGTGATGTTGAACTCATCATGAGCTTCATCAAAATCCTTTACCATCTGATCTGTGATATCTACCTCTTCTTCAGGTACCCAGATCTTAAGAGTTACATCTTCAGTCTCGCCTGTTGCCTCAGCGGATTTCTCCTCAGTAGCTGCTGCTGTCTCTTCTGTTGCTGTTTCTGAAGATGCTGTTGTTGCTGATGAGTTATCAGAACCACCGCAACCAGCAAGTGTTCCTGCTGTCAATGTTGCTGTCATCATCAAAGCGCCTAACTTTTTCAATTTCATTACTTAATTCCTCCTGTGTAACTAAAATTACTTTTTTGTTCGTTCATTACTTTGTTAAACCATTTGGTTAATCGCTTTACCAGACTATAACTTATATTGGTTAATCGGTCAACCTATATTTTACTTTTTCTATACATTATCTAAATCGGGCTTTCAAATATTATGTATTTTGTACAATTGATTTTTTAAGGCTATTATGTTATGCGCTTTACCTTGTTTGCATAATTAAGACCCTCCATATGGCTATGAAGGGTCTTTTCTATGGATTACTTTCTTATATCAGTTGATTAAATTCCAATTTTGTCCGCAAGAAATCTTGTATTTTTACTTTTATAACATTCTTAACTAAATGCAAACTTGTTTATCTTGTCATAATAAAGAATGACCAGGGTGCCAAAATGCTTGAATCCAGAGGATTTTCGCCATTTTCCTGATAAATCCCGTCTGCTCCTGAGTAAAGAACCTCTTCATCACCGGTTAATATTTCACTTAAATTAACTTCCTGCTCCTTTTTGGAGAGATTGTACACACATACTATTTTGTCATCTCCCTGTGTTCTTTCAAAAGCAAGAATATTCTTGTTATCGTTTGCATAAACCTCAAATTCTTCATCCTGATTGCCGGCCTGCAGTGCTTCATGATCTTTCCTCATAGCTGACAGGTCTGCTATCAGCCCTCTGTAGTCACCGGTGCCATTATCCCAATCGATAGTGTCCTTTTCCATAAAGGCAATGGCATGGTCATAACCGATTTCATCTCCGGAATAAACCATGGGAATTCCAGGCAGAGTGAATGCAACACTATACATAGCAGGCAGTGCAGCACTGTCAAATGCCTCGTTTATTGTTCTGTCATATGAGTTAACATCATGGTTATCGAGGTAATTCATGCCAAAAGTATTATTATCATTGCCGGGGATATAGAGCTTTATCTTATCCGCTTTCTTTTGATCCTTAGCTACGGCAACAAAAGTTTCGTAAAGCTTTGTATTGTAATTGGAGTCAAATGCGTAGTTGAGGTTACTTCCGGCTGCTCCTCCAAGATCTTCCTCCAGCATATATACGTCTTTTACTTCATCGAGAGCTTCTCTTGCCTGCTCCCAGAAATCCACCGGAACACCGGACGCATAATCACATCTAAAGCCGTCAATATCGAATTCTTCAACCCAATATTTCATGCTGTCTATCATCTCTTTTCGCATGTCCTCATTGTCATAGTTGAGATCTGCGACATCAGGCCATCCCATTCCTTCAGGAGAAATGATCTCGCCATTTTTCTGTGTATACCAGTCGGGGTGCTCTGTGATCCAGGCATTATCCCATCCTGTATGGTTTGCAACCCAGTCAAGCATTACGTGAAATCCCATATCATGTGCTTTGTTTACAAGGGCTCTGAAATCCTCCAGATTGCCAAACTCTGGGTTTACATCCTTATAATCGCTTACTGAATAATAGGAACCAAGTACCCCGGATCTGTTTGTCTCAGAAATCGGGTGAATAGGCATAAACCACAAAGTGTTTATTCCCATATCCTTTAACTCCTGAAGGTGCTCTGAGAATTCATTGAAGGATCCTGATTCCGTATACTGTCTTAGGTTTACCTCATAAAGAACAGCATCCTTTGTCCAATCAGGTGCTTCAGATGTCTTCTCTGCGGAATCCTCTGCTACCTCATCTGTAGTAGCTTCTGTACTATCCTGTGCGTCTTCCTGTTCTGTATTTTCAGCTTCAGTACCCTTATCTGCCAAGGCTCCTTCATTAGAAGCTTCATCACTTGTTTCACCATCATTTACTGTGTTTTGCTCATTTGTATCGGCTGCTGTCTGGTTTTGACTATCAGTCCCTGCACTATTGCCACATCCGGATACAAATACTACCGCACCGGCAGCATAAGCCACTAACATTCTTGCAATCTTGTTTTTCACTATAACGCTCCTTTCAGCTATACATACGGCTTCTTCAGCCTTATTAACCAACAAATATCAATAATTAAGTAAAGCGTTTAACCTTTGAAGTAATATAAATCCATTCATCCCATATAGTCAACCACAAGTTTTATTGTGTTATATTATTTACCTTTTATCGTATATAACTTCCCGAAGCCAACTAATGAGTAATTCAATCCCTACAGTCACTTAAATGACCTCATTAAGTGCTCTGCTAAAACAAAGGAACTGCCACAAATACTCATCTCATGCGGCAGCTCCTGGATATACTATTATATTTACTTGTGATTCAGATCAGTTAGTCAAAATAACTGATGGTATCTGTAAGGTCACCTGCCAGTTCTCTCAGTCCCTCTGCGCTTTCACTTATCTTTGAGAAGGTGTCAGAGAGTGCTTCCATTGATGCGTTGGTCTCTTCTGTCGATGCTGCATTCTCTTCGGAAATAGCTGACAGATCCTGGATAATCTCATCAAGGTTATTTTTAGACCTTTTTAGTCCTGTTACATCAGATATGATTTTCTCCGCACTTTCGGAAACATAATCAATTCCCTGTTGCATCTTATCCATGGAATCCCTGGTAGTATCAAGCTGTTTTCCCTGCTCTTCTATGTTATCAATGAGGAGCTGCACTACCTGAACAGATTCACCTGCATCCTTCATCAGATCATTAGTAATCTCATTTATCTTATCTGCACTTTGCTTACTTTGTTCTGCAAGACTTGATATCTCGCTTGCTACTACTGCAAAGCCTTTACCTGCTTCTCCTGCTCTTGCAGCCTCAATAGATGCATTGAGTGACAATAGATTGGTCTGTGTTGCTATACTGTTAATCGCCTCAGTAAATTCCGAAATAGCCTTAGCACTCTGATCTGTTCTGGTAATAGTTGTTGATATGGTCTCAACAGATTCTGCAACCTTTTTGGCCTGATCGATAAGAAGATTCAGTGCTTCCTGAGTTCCTTTACAGTTCTCAGTCATTTTGGATGATGCAACATTAAGAACATCAACGCTCTCAGAAATACTGTCTATTCCACTGCCCATCTGCGCTGTTTCACCAACTGCATTTTGTATGCTTTCAGCCTGCGATGCCGCACCCTTTGATATTTCGCTTACTGCTGTTGTTATCTGAGTTGCTGCATGGGAAGCACTATCACTGTTTTTAGCAAGCTCTGTTCCTGATTCTGTCAGTTCCTGCGACATATTCTTTGTTTTTCCAATAATATTTCCAAGCTGTCCTATCAGGTTGTCCATGCTGCTACCAATTTCTCCAAGTTCATCATTTCTATCCTTGACTTCCTGATCAACATCGATGGAAAGTGTACCGTCTGCAAGCTTGGTAAGGTCGCCGGAAAGGGATTTCATTTTGGATGAGAGCCTGCGGTTTAAAACATAGCCGAAAATAATGACAGCTACAAGAATTACAATACTGATTATTACAAGCACCAGAGTAATGCCAATTATTGCTCTTGATACATCGCCGGCATTTCTTCCGGTAAAGCAAACACCTGCTATTGAGCCATCAGAATTTTCCATCGGTGTGTAATATCCAAAATACTGCGTTCCTTCAATTATCAAATTTGTGGAGTAATAATTGTTTCCACTTCTAACAGCGCTTAAAGCTGCACTGTCAACCTTTGTACCTTTTAATTTTGTGCCACTGGTATTTGTCATAGTTGTAATTATGGCAGAATCACCGTAAAACAGGGTATACTCTATACCGGTTTCAGCCTTTAGCTCATCCATCTCACGCTCAAACTGTTCCATTACATCCGTACCACCCTTTAACAGTTTGCCATCTGATGAAAGCTCCCAGTCACCATCATGTTCATTTGATAGTTGGCTTTGAAGATGAGCTGCTGTGGCATGTAGCTCTTCAACTATGAGTTCTCTGTATGTTCCGTTTATTCTAAAGGCACTTATGGAGAACAGAAAAACAGCAGTGACAATTACAGCTAAAATCGCAATAGTAATAAGTTTCCCAACGAGTCCAATTCTTGACCTTTTACCCATCACATTATCCTCTTCTTTCTGTTATCCTTTACCTTCAATAGTTTCTATCACATTCTCTGAATCTCCATGAGCTGAATCATCCACGGATTCCTCAGAGGATTTGTCTGTATCGCTCTCATTGTCAGGTACATCCTGGGTGTTTTCTTTTTCATTTGACTCATTTTCTGCAGATGCTTCATCGCTTGATTCCTCTTTTATCTCATCGGCAGCTTCGTCAGCAGTTTCTTCGGATGATCCTTCTGCCGCTTCTTCACCGGCAGCATCCTCTTCTGCTATTTCTTCTGCTGCTTCTTCACCAGCATCCTCTTCTGCTATTTCTTCTGCTACTTCTTCACCAGCATCCTCTTCTGCTATTTCTTCTGCTACTTCTTCACCAGCATCCTCTTCAGCTACTTCTTCAGATACCTCTTCTTCAGCGGCCTCTTCCGTTTCAATGGGTGCCAGAATTCCTGCTACAAGCTCATCCAATTTAGCCTGCAGATTGCTGTCATCTATCTCTCCATTATAGGCAGCTTCTCCAAACGCCTGCATACTTCCCCAATAATTACCCATCTGCGGAATTGAAGGCTGATTGGTAGCAAAAACCGCCTGACTGTTCAGCGCAGTAGCTGCCAGATCATTACTTATGTCTTCATTGTCTGCCAGGTTCTGTAAAACCGGAATATCACCACTTGCTGCAAATCTTCTTGCGGAGCTGTCCTTATTTGCAAGATACACAGCAAGTTTTTCAGCGGCTTCCGGATATTTTGTTTCTGCACTTACTGCAACGGTTTTAAAATCTACAAAATTGGATAACTGCCCAGGATCACTTCCCATCTTAGCTGTAGGAAGCGCTGCAGAACCAAGCTTATCGCCAAGCGCAGCCTTTAAATCGGGCGCGTTCCAGGCACCGGTCGTATATGCACCGACTTTTCCCTCTGCAAAGGCATCAAATCCTGCATTTTCAATATCCTCCAGATACTTGGGATTCTGAACAAGCTGAAGTATATACTGTCCTGCCTCAAGACCTTTTTCGTCATTAAAGGTACAAATTGCAGGATCCTTGCCGTCCTCACCAAACAAAGAACATCCATTTCCGAGGAAAAACATCTCCAGATACCATGAATTTGTGATTGATGAACTGAAATTATATACTCCATCTCCCAGATTCTTGCTCATCATAGTATCCAGGCTTTGGATTTCAGACTCGTTAAAGAAGTTTTTATTATAAAACATGAAAAATGAATTAGGCGAGGTAGGCACCGCGTAAACCTTGCCATCCGTAGTAACCGCACTTACTGAGCTTTCAGGCAGATCAACCTTAAGCTTGTCAAAATCATATTCTATGGGTGTAAGCAGCCCCTTTTGAGCCATTGACTCCACTCCACCACTTGGCAGGTAGAATATATCTGCTGCGGTGACACCTTCCTGTCCAACCTCCTCAGATGCTTCATCTATGCCCTTGGCCTCAATCGTATAGCTTATCTCATATTCCTCATGAACAGCATCAAAATTGCGCACAAGCTGATCAACCATAGGAATTTCGCCCTCAGGTATCCAAAGCTTAAGCGATATTGACTGAGCTACCGGCTTTTCCTTGGGAGTTCTTGGTACCACAACTCCGCTTGAAGAAGCGCAACCTGTCGAAAACAGCGTTAGAATCATAGCCATACTTACGCCAAGAATTCTTATCCGTGGAGTATAATTAGCCATTCTCATAGTTTGTGCCTCCTTTCTAATAATGGTAGTGTCAAATTTACTACCTCTTTTTTGTTCTAAAGCCTTGATTTATCGGGAGTTCAAAATAAAATGAGCATTGACCTCCCTTTTTGGTATAATGTCAGCGACCAAACTCACAAAAAACCAGGAGACAATGCTCGTGAACATTATACTTTATTTACTTGAAATCATCCACCAACTCTATCAGCAGAATTGCTGGCTGGTAAACTTCATATGCAGATATATACCGCTAAAACAGTGGGCTTTCGACGATTCCCATTCTCCCAAATATCAAAAGTTCAAAGTTGATAAGCTTCCCGTCATCATAAAAGTAGAGCCATGGGATTACCGTGATTTCATGGCTTATCTTAAATGGCGCTACC
>NZ_AUJU01000037.1 GCF_000424385.1 Butyrivibrio sp. LC3010
CGAAGCTTCATCAGCGATAATCTTCCGTTCGACTTGCATGTGTTAGGCACGCCGCCAGCGTTCATCCTGAGCCAGGATCGAACTCTCACGTTTAAATGTTTCTCAAACATCTCTGTTTAAGATCGTTCGTCTTCTGACCAGAACTTAAGCTTGGCTTTTGTTCTGTCCGTTTTACCTTTAGTTAGGTTGTTTTGTTCTCTGAATATTCTTTTTGGAATTTTCAGGGTTGCATTACTATTTCATTGTCAAAGTGCTTTGTCTTGGCGTGTCGCTCAAGGCTCAGTTAGATTATCATGCTGCAAATATAAAGTCAACACCTTTTTTTATTTTTTTTTAAATTTTTTATTTGGACACATTTCCATATATTATTACACGGCCAAAGAGCCATGCAAACAGGCATCCGTATCCGTTATGAGCTCATTTATTAAGTCCTTAACGCTTACTATACTGTTGACCTTTGACGCATTCTCACCACAGAAGAATAATCCTTCTTCCTTATTCCCTAATGCAGCAGAAATAAGTGCACGGCTTATGCAATAAGGAATCTTATCTCCTTTTGGGCATGCAGTAAGACAATTGTTACATGTTTTTGCAAAGAAGCTCTTGCCATTATCAAGATTTTTCAAAAACTGAGTATAAACCGCTCTGGCAGGCATACCAACCGGACTTTTTATTATTCGGATATCTTCTTCCTTAGATTCAACAATGACCTGCTTAAATGCATCATCAGCATCACATTCATTTGTAGCTATGAAACGTGTACCGATTTGTACCCCATCAGCACCTGCTTCGATAGCTTCAGCGATGTCCTTGCCGTCAAATATACCTCCGCCAAGAAATATCTTTATTGTTTTCTTAAGCTCCTCTTCAAAAGGCTTAATCACTTCTTTTACTTCTTTTAAAATTTGCAGATTATCCTGGCATGTACTATTACCAAGATCATTAGCAGAAAACCCAAGATGCCCACCGGCTTTATGCCCCTCTATTACTATAAAGTCTGGAAGTATACCTGCCCTTTTCACAAATGTCTTGCATAAAAGCTGAGCTGCCCTCTTACTTGAAACTATAGGTGCAAACAGCGTCTGACTTCCTTTTACAAGATCACCCAAATTTAATGGAAGTCCGGCTCCGGATATGATGGCATCAGCGCCTGCAGATATGGCAGCTTTTACCGTTTCCTCATAATGACTGACAGCTACCATGATGTTTACTCCGATAAGTCCATTACCCTGGGAGATTTCTTTTGCCTTTTTTATATGTGCTTTAAGAGCCCGAATATTTGCTTCAAAAGGATTTGTTAAAAAGTCAGGCTCCTTAAATCCAATATTTACTGAACTAATAACCCCCATGCATCCTTCCTTAGCTACATTACCTGCCAGTTCAGAAAGTGAAACACCTACTCCCATTCCTCCCTGAATAATTCCATGCACTAACTCTTTACCACCAATATTCATACCCTATACGCTCCATCCGAAAATATACTTAAACAAATTATAGTTAAATTCTTTTGAGATAATATAATAAAAAAAGGCGGTTGTCAATTACAACCGCACTGCCCATCTCATCTTTGTTGATTTGCTTCGGGGATTCATTTTGCATTCCTCTGCTGATGGTCTTGTAACATCATTGGATATCTGGCTATAAATTCCGAGCTTTTTATACTCTTTGAATGATTTTTTTACCAATCTGTCTTCGCCTGAATGAAATGTCAGTATTGCTACTCTTCCACCCGGATTAAGGATTTTGGGGAGTTTTTCCAAAAAGGTATATAGCACTTCAAACTCACTGTTAACATCGATTCTAAGTGCCTGAAAAACCCTTGCACAACTCTTCTTTATTGTCTGATTCTTTTCAGGCTCCGGAACCTTCCAAAGTGCTTGTTCTATTGCACTTCTCAGAGCCGTAGTTGTACTCATAGGATCTCCATTTCTCATAAGAGAAAAGACTTTGTCAGCTATCTCCGTAGCATAAGGCTCATCAGAATTTTCCACCATCATTCCGATAAATTCCTCTTTTGATATGTTATGAAGACGCTCAGCTGCGGATTCCCCGTGATTTGGGTCAAGCCTAAGATCCAGGGGCCCATCAATTTTATATGAAAAGCCACGTTTGGGATCATCTATCTGCATAGATGAAACTCCCAAATCCGCAAGTACAAAATCAAATTTTCCCGTTTCTTTCTCTAATTCATCAATATTGGCAAAATTCAATAATCGAAACTTGAACATATCCTCACCAAATCCAGCTTTTCTTAACCTTTCAACCGTTTTTTCAGATTCAATGGGATCAACGTCTAATCCGTAAATACAGCCCTTACCTTCAAGTGCCTCCAGCATTTTCCTTGTGTGTCCACCGTAACCAAGGGTACAATCAAGTCCCTTCTCTCCGGGTTTTATCTTAAGAACATCAAGTATTTCATTAACCATTATAGATATGTGCATTCCAGCAGGTGTTGAGCCTTTTTCTATAACATGCTGAATCACGTCCGCATATTTTTCATGATTCTGTTCCTTGTACTTTTCCTCAAATTTCCTGGGATATTTTCCTGAATAATGTACTCTGCGTTTATGCTCTTTTCCTTCTAAATCGCTCACGTATCATTCTCCTCCTGATTTTCGATTGTGAAGTCTTCCATATATGAGGCGTAATCGATCATTTTATCCATTTCGTCTTTATTATCCAAAATGTATCCTATACGCTGACACCATATTACATATAATATATTAATTATCTTTTCAGGATCATATCCCATTTTATTGAGTACTTCACGTTCTTTTTCCAAATCCTCATGAAAATTGATGAATTCGGGATCATCCATCAATTGAGCCTTTGCAATATTTATATAATTGTTAATCTGAAGAATATCCATAATCCATTCCCCTTTTATAAGTCTTTCGTGCCGTTTTAAATAACGTGCGTATTTTATTTACACTCATGTTTTCAAAGTAAGTCATCTGTTAAATTATATCATCATTCACAAAAATCTGTTTTCCTTTACATTATTTATCTGCATGTTCCGGTAAAGATTCCAGTATTTGTGCCAATTGAGCATAAAATGGTCGAACATTTATCCTTTTTGTAAGTCCCCCCTGTAAAGACATATGATCACCGGTAAATGTGGGCATGACATACCACACTCCGGGCGTAAGTGTACCTCCTTCTTCATATAATGATGATTTGGAACCTATTGGAGCTTTTGCAGATTCTTCATTTACAAGTCCATCATTCGCTCTCCAGGATTCATCGATGTAAAATCCACCGGCAGTTGTTCCGGTGTATTTACTCATATAAATAGCTCCCTTCATAAATATTGTCTCTGTTTTATCAGGATCGGGATTTACTTCACCATTCTCATCTATAATAGTTGATGCGCAGGGATAAGCCAAATAAAATACATCGTCAAATGTTGTGATTTTTCTATTTAATTCAAGTGCATTATCTATATGCATGTCAAAAGATGCATAATCCCAGGATTCTCTTCCATCCATATCAGCTTTGGTAAAGGTTAATCCCCAGTATGGAATAAATTCATTGCGAAGTTCATAGTTCCCCCACCCTGACAATCCATGAACAAAATAAATTTAGCATTCGTCTTCATCGGTTTATGATATCCTATAAGGAGTGAGTAAATTAAGCACTCTTGCCATTATTTAATCCTCGCTTCCAAAAAGTAGCCCGCTTTTGTACAAAGCTCAATTCCATGTACGCAGGCATACCAATCAATATAATAAAAAAGTTTTATTATATTGATTACATTTGACAAAATATAATTGTCACTCTTACAGTAATACTATCATACGAGAAAAATGCTTGATATTTATAAAAATATTGAAAATAAACAATAAATAATTTTTTAGAAATACGGACATCATAAAGAAATGAACATAACTGATAACATTATTGATATTTACATCATAAATACAAGTACTGTTGAAGATGAGACTGAACGTGTACTACCTATGATTGCGCCTCATTATGCCAGGAAATATGAAAAAGCAAAAGTGACAAACGTAAAACTGCAGGAATTATGTGCAGGATTTTTACTATATAAATGTCTGGGTATAAATAAAGATGAGCAGCTTACCATAAGTGAATATGGAAAACCATCATTAAATGTACAATCTATAGAAAAACGCACGCAATTTAGCCTTTCCCATAGCGATCATTATGTTATCCTTGCAGTATCGGATACTCCTGTAGGAGTAGATATTGAGCGGGCTGATAGAGTAACGCTTCCTATATTAAAGCGTGTTCTCCCTTCAGTCTATTATGAAAAATTGAAAAAAAAGATGTTTCCCCCTGAAATCGGGTTTGAAAACGATGATCAACTAATGTATGCAAAATATTGGACTTCTGTTGAGGCGATTCTTAAAGCAACCGGTACTGGCTTTATTACAGATCCCAGAAGTAATCCAAATCTCATGGATGAATGGTATTTGAAGAGTTCTGTACTTGAAAAGCATTTCGTAATGAGCTGTGCCTCAAGAACTCCTTTTTCCATCAACACGGTTCTAATCGAATCCATATGATCTATTATTACGCGATAGCACATGTATTTCATGTGTTCGATAATAGACGTTATTCTTTTTATCGATAATATGTGTCCGCTAATTATTTGTAATACATTGATATTTTTCTGTGTATTACATATTTTTTATAGCTATCATCTCTGACTATTCCGCCAATGAAACATTCTCCATTCTGAATTTCGATCCGGGTTATCAAGGTGCATGCCTGTATAATATCGGTTTTCTTTTTTCCACCTTCTGTATAACTGTCAACAAATTGAAACTGGATAGTTTTTAATTCTTTGACAATTTCTTCCAACTCCGGGGTAATATGAAATTTAATGCCTATACTTTCTTCACTTAAATTAGTAACCGTTCCCTTGATCTCTGCACTATGTCCTTCCAGGAAAAGAAGGACCATATTACCCAGCTCAATTCGGTCATAGTTTCTTCTATCACGCATAATAAAGTTTCCTTTTTTAGATTATTGTAGCATCAATTATCTAAATATTCTAAAAATATGCAATTAATATTATGTAAAGTTTACTGTATAATCAAAATATAATATTCTTTAAATAAGCTCTCCAAAAACTTTATATACCTGCACATTGAGGAGTATATTATATTATTATATGAGTTTACATAATAAGTAGTAATTATCATTGAATTGCCTATTTACCTTGTATTATAATAGGTAATAGAGAATGGAGGTTTTTATTATGTTTTCTACTAAAGGAAGATATGCTTTACGCGTAATGATAGATTTAGCCCAGCAACACAGTGAGGACTACATACCGTTAAAGGATATCGCTGAAAGACAGGGCATTTCAAAAAAATATTTAGAGATTATTGCCAAGGAACTTGTTAAAGGTAAGCTTCTTGAAGGCGCAAGCGGAAAACATGGCGGCTATCGGCTTACACGATTACCTGATGAATATTCTGTTGGTGAGATCATTGAACTTATGGAAGGTACTTTTGCACCTGTAGCATGCCTTGAAAAGGATGCGAAAGAATGTCCGCGAAAAAATGAATGCACTACTTTTCCCATGTGGAATGAGTTTTATGAATTGGAGAAAAACTTCTTCTACAATAAAAAATTGAGCAATATTATGTGATTTACATTACTTTTATGATATAAACACATTACAAAATTAATCTAATTCTAAAAAAAACATTAAATTTGTCATCTTGCAATAACGCGTCAAAGTGGTAAAGTGTTCCCTAAGTTATTAAAGATACATTATGTAAACAAAGGGGACGCATATGACTTTAACAGACGTGTTTTTGCAGGAGCTTCTTCGCCGATATCAGGCAAATTTCGACATTACCGAAAATTTCACATTAGGAGACACTACATATCCTGCTTACGCTTGGTTTTATTCACTTAGCGAGAAATATGTTCTTAAGAAGGAAGCTACTCTTTGGGCTATCAAAGCCTTTGAGCATGTTCTTTTCTCCAAGGTCGACTCCGTTTCAGAAGATACACTTGATGATATTATGACTACCATCACAAATGAAGCTGAACCGATTCTTGTAAGAAAAAATGAGAAATATCCGGAAAAGGATCATATGTGTACTTATATAACATTTATTGTAGTTTCTTCAAAAGATCCGGATGAAATAGCACAGAAAAAAATAAGAAAATTTCATTTTGATAAAGGATATTTATTCAATTTTCGCGGTCATAGCGAGGCACGTCTTGCCGTAGTCTCAATGGAGAGTGGCAACGTGTGGACTAACTATTCCGGACGCGATATCAAACCGCTTCTTACCGATGCTTATTCAATATCTTCTGATATTGTTAAACATAAAAATATGTCTACAGCTGACGTTTTAATCAAATCTGTCAGTTGATATACCCTATGGGGATTTTAAGGAGGAAAAAGTTATGAACGCAGCAGTATTACTTATTGTTAGCGTAGCAATCCTGATCGCCGGATATGTATTCTATGGCGGCTGGCTTGCTAAACAGTGGGGGATTGATCCTAGTCGTAAGACTCCGGCTCATGAGCTGGAAGATGGAATGGATTACGTTCCTGCAAAAACACCTGTCCTTATGGGACATCATTTTTCATCAATCGCGGGTGCAGGCCCTATAAACGGACCGATTCAGGCAGCTGTTTTTGGTTGGGTTCCGGTATTACTCTGGGTACTTATCGGAGGAATTTTCTTTGGCGGTGTACATGATTTTGGTGCATTATTTGCATCTCTTCGTCATAAAGGTCAGTCCATTGGAGAGATAATTGACGATTCCATGGGAAGAACAGCTAAAAAGTTATTCCTTACATTTGGATATCTTACTCTTCTTCTGGTTGTAGCCGCATTCAGCTCTATAGTTGCAAGCACTTTTGGCATTACTACTTCTGCCGGAGCTGCTGTTGAAGGTGCAGCTTTAGCTGCTAACAAGTCAACAGCAATGATCTCTATTCTTTTTATACTTCTTGCCATTGTTTTTGGTTACTTTGTTTATAGAAAGAACGCACCGGTCAGCATAGCTTCTATCGCCGGTTGTCTGGGAATTGCAGCAATCGTTGCAATAGGTCTTAATTTCCATCCTATTGCTCTCACATACAATACATGGATGTGGGTTTTGGGTGCATATATTCTTGTTGCTTCAGTAACACCTGTATGGGTACTTTTGCAACCTAGAGATTATCTGAGCTCATTTCTTCTTTATTTTATGATAGCTGCAGGTATAATCGCAGTATTAGGCGCTGTTTTTACAGATCATGGTCATTTTGCAGTTCCTGCGATGGGTGATGCATCCCTTAAGGGCACCGGTGTATTTACTACCGGCACAGCATTCCCTGCTTTATTTGTAACTATAGCATGTGGTGCAATTTCAGGATTCCATTCACTTGTTTCCTCAGGAACAAGTGCGAAACAGCTGGATAATGAGAAGAATGCTCTTCCTGTTTCATATGGTTCTATGCTTATAGAATGTATGGTCGCAGTAATTTCACTTTGCGCGATTGGATTTGTTTGGACTTCTGCTGCAGACGGCACTTATGCAAGCCCTACACAGGTATTTGCAGGTGGATTATCTGCTATGATTGGAAGCTTTGCTCCCGGTGCACAGAATATCATGTATCAGCTGCTTATCCTTGCAGTTTCAGTATTCTGCCTTACATCATTAGATACAGCAACCCGGCTTGCAAGATATATGTTCCAGGAATTTTTCCTTGAACAGGGTCAGACTGTGAAGGATGTAACAGGTTATAAAAAAGTGCT
Source organism: Butyrivibrio sp. LC3010 (assembly GCF_000424385.1). GTDB lineage: Bacteria > Bacillota > Clostridia > Lachnospirales > Lachnospiraceae > Butyrivibrio. The sequence continues at coordinate 7,740 of NZ_AUJU01000037.1, forward strand.
GGCAAATCCTTACGTAGCAACAGTAATAACAGTTGTTCTCGGTGTAAGCCTTGGTATGACAGGATATACAAAGATATGGCCTTTGTTTGGAGCTGCAAATCAGTTATTAGCAGCTATAGGTCTTATTGCAGTCTGCACATGGCTTGGAGCTGTTGGTAAAAACAACAAGATGTTCTATATTCCCATGGTATTTATGCTTGCAGTAACAATTTGCTCACTTGTTCAGACTATTACTGCTAAAATATCAGCATACACTTCCGGAGCAGCTGATATTTGGGCACTTATTCAGGCAGGCATTGCAACATTACTTGTAGTTCTTTCACTGGTACTTGCAAGTATTGCAGCCAAGGTTCTCTATAACCAGTTTATAACAAAAACAAAAGAGATCCGCGATGAAAAAGCAGCATAAAATAATGCCAACAAAGCTTTATTGCTAATTCAGTTTATAATAAAAAGACCCGTTTTCGAAAGTACTCGAAAACGGGTCTTTTATATGCTCTTAATGCTCTTTTAATTCTGCCTCTATAGCGTAAGTAAGCTGATCAGGACATGATGTGTTTTTATATCCGCATTTTATTCCACGAAGCTTATCTATCGCATCCTCAGCCTTCATTCCTACGACAAGTCTTGAAATTCCTTGCAGATTACCATTGCAGCCTCTTGTAAATTCTACATTTTTTATTATTCCATTTTCTGTTTCAACATCTATGTATGTTGCACATGTGCCTTCTGTCTTATATTTCATAACTAATATCTCCTTTAAATCAATTAAAAATCATTATAGCACGCTCAATATAATTGGTCACTATTTTAGTTATTGCTATTCCCAATTATTGTACCAAACATCCTGGCACAATTTTTTAAGGTATTCCTTGGAAAAATCAGGATCCTGATGTACTATTTCATTTCTCGATGCAAGCTCATCTGTATACTCATTTAACGGATATACGGTAACTCTTTCATGGCCGCTTTCTACATGACATACAAGCGCTCTTATTCCGTAATCCTTGATGATTGCTTCTCCTTCTTTCTTTTCAATTGTTACTTTAGCCATTCCACCAAGCATTCGATTGGCGACTCCACTTCCCTTACCGGATGTCCAATTAACAAAATTGCCAAGGGAATAATATATCAGCATATCGCCATTTCCATGATTATTGGTATTGCCTTCGATACCATCTTCCATAAACATTACAGGCTCTATTACATGCGGATGGGCTCCAATTACAAGATCAGCACCTTTTTCTCTAAAAAATTCGCTCCATTTCTCTTGATAAGCATCAATTTCAAGATTATACTCAGTCCCCCAATGAGGACACACAATTGTGAAATCTGCGTTTTCTTCTGCATATTCCAGATCTTTTGCAACTTTTTCCTCATCAAGCATATCAACCGCATATGGCATATCAGATGGCTGCTGAATGCCATTTGTTCCGTATGTATAATTTAATAAAGCAATTTTAATACCATTTTTTTCAATGATATTGACGTTTTTATACTCATTCTCGTCTTTATTTATTCCAAGTACGGTAATTTCCGGATATTCACTGTCCCAATACTCACAAGTATTAAGTATACCTCGTTTACCTTTATCCAGCGCATGATTTGTAGCATGACAGATTACGTCAAAGCCTGCTTCAACCAATGAGTCTGCTATTTCAACAGGTGCATTAAAAGAAGGATATCCTGAAATACCAAGCTCTTCACCGCCAATTATGACTTCTTGATTAGCAATTGCTATATCTGCGTTACTTATTTCTTCCTTCAAATTAGCAAAAACAAAGTCAAAATCATATTTTCCATCCTCATCTCTGGCTGCGTCCTCTACAGGCATATGCAATAGAATGTCTCCTACCATAATCACATCAACAACTTCACTGTCATCTTCATCAGGTACTGTATTGTCGTTTGTAATAGAAGGCGCTTCCTCCTTCTCCTTTACTGGCTGATCCGGCGGATTATCATTTTTTATTACAACTTCTTTCTTCTGAGAGGACTCTAAATCATTCTTTTGTTCTGATTTATTTACATCCTGCCTGCTCGTACATCCCGCAAGCATTAGCAGCATGCATAGACTATAAATTACATAATTTCTTTTTTTCATATCATGTATAATACATCAAAACCATATGATATTATATCTTTTTTATTGTTTTTACCAATTGTAAAAAAAAAATAATAATGTAGAATATAAAAACAGAAGTTTATAAAGGAGCGTTTAATCATGAATTTTAACCCTAAGGCTATTATGGAGCTACAGCAAAGATTTAATACATTCAGACTGGATCACCCTCGTGTATTTCCCTTTTTCCAGGCTGTAAAAGAGAGCTCGATGGAGGTAGGAACCATAATCGACATGAAAGTTACCACTCCTGACGGTGTTGAGAAGCAGTGTAATATTAGAATAACTCAGAATGATATTGAAACATTTAAGACATTAATGTCAATGAATGGTGTTTCACAATAAAACATATTAAATGTGCCCTCTTTACTGGTTTTTAGGTAAAGAGGGCATGTTTTTATGCATCATAATTACTTGATCATTTTTCATATGTAAGTAGTGCTTCAAGACTGCCGGAAAGGGAGTAATCACCGCTTCCTGACGGAAGAAAGAAACTGTCACCCTTAGAGTATGTCATTTCTTCCCCATCATTCTTTATAGTTCCTTGTCCCTCAAGGATCAAAATATGGAGAAATGATTCTTCTCCAACGGTTCCTTTGATTGTATCTGTAATATTCCCGGTAAGGTTAATCTTATCTACTGTGAAATATTTACATTCTCCAATATGTGGTTCAGGTCGGCTAACCTTCTTAACAGCTGATAAATTGGTTACATCCAGAGCCTTATCAACATGCAGCTCTCTCAAATTACCGTCCTTATCTCTTCTTCCATAGTCATAAACTCTGTAAGTTACGTTTGAGTTTTGCTGTATTTCTGCCAACAATATTCCGGCCCCTATAGCATGAAGAGTACCTGACTCTATAAATATAATATCACCCTTTTTAACAGGATAAGCATTCAGTACTTCAGTCAGTGTTTCATCTTCAATTCTTCTGGCAAACTCCTCTTTCGTAACATCTCTTTTAAATCCATAATATAAAAATGCATCTTCTTCTGCATCAATGATGTACCACATTTCTGTTTTACCATATTGATTTTCATGAATTCTTGCATAATCATCTGATGGATGCACCTGTATGGATAAATCTTTTTTAGCATCAATCAATTTAATGAGCACCGGAAAATCTTCAAATTTCTGGCAATTCGTACCTAAAACCATATTCCCCTTATCAGATATATAGTCCGTTATTTTTTTTCCGGAATATTCTCCATTTTCAATAATAGATTCACTACCGGGAAAGCAGGATAACTCCCAGCTTTCAGCAGTAACTGATCCAATTGCCTTTTTACCAAATTCTTTTACCAGTCTGTCGCCTCCCCACAGATAGTCTTTGACAGGAGCAACCAGCTTCAATAATGCCATTTCCTTTTTCCTCCACTAAATACTTATTTTCTATAGATATTACATCAAAGTGCCCTAATATACCAATAAAATTATAAAATACTCCCTACTTATGATATACTGTCGATGAATATAAATATAAAGAAGGCATGATAAATTGAAAAAAGCAGGTAATATTATCAAACGAAGCATAGTCGTCATCATTTCCATCTTAATTGTTTTGGCTATAGCTTTTAAAATATATACAACTCAATATTATCGGGCAGATATCGGTATTATTGATAATATCGAAAATCTTCTTTCCGGTAGTGTACACTCCTATTCTGATAAAAATGGTACTGTGTTTATTCCCGAAAACAAGGATATAAAAGCAGTAATAGTTTTTTATCCAGGAGGCAAAGTTGAATATTCTTCTTATAACGGTCTGATGTACGAACTTGCTGCCAGGGGTTTTATATGTCTACTCCCCAAAATGCCTGAGAATCTGGCTCTTCTGAGAATAGATGCAGTTAATAGACTCACATCCGGGTATCAGGACTATATTTCAGAAACTTCTGATCTTGACTGGTATCTTGCCGGTCACTCATTGGGTGGTGTCGCAGCATGTGCATATATAAAAAACACTTTGGCTGAAGATAAAAACAAATCTGCTGATCAGACCAATGCTCCTCAACCGGATTATCGCGGCATTATCCTGTGTGCATCTTATCCAACTGCAGATTTATCCAATACAGAGCTTAGGCTGTTATCACTATATGGATCAAATGATAAAGTTTTGGATATGAGTAAATATAATGAAAGTAAGAAAAATTGGCCATCTGATTCTGAAGAACACATAATCGATGGCGGTATTCACTCTTACTTTGGCAGTTACGGCATACAAAATAAGGACGGATCTCCGGAAATTTCGAATTATGAACAAATAATCCAGACAGCTGATATTATAGCTGACTGGATTACCAGATAATTACTATCAAATTGTCATTCAGACAAGACACTACCATATTGATACTACTAATTATCTTAAGATTCTGTTATGCCCATAAAGGCAACGATTAAAGCAATGCTTATGATGATTCCGCCAATAATGTCTGTGAACCAGTGAACTCCGCAAACCAATCTGCCAACTACAGTAACTGCCATTATCATAATACATATAAATCTGATAATTTCAGCAATTCTTTTATCCTTGATATATTTTCCAAGAGCAAGAATTGTACTGGCCATAACAACACAAATGAGCATTGTATGTGAAGAAGGAAAAGATGCTTCGGGCTCAGTTGCGTCCGGCATAATAATTGGTCTGTAATTAATGATGACTTTTTCAAAAATTGCATAAATGGCTATGACGATTACATATAATCCGCCTAACTGAAGAATTATTGTATCAACTTCACTGATTTTCTTACGCTTAACTAATTGAACTAATCCAAGCAGAGCAAAAGCAGCACACACCATAAGAGCCAGAATTCCAAGAACTTCTGTTATTTTATACCAAATGATGTTTATTCCAAACAGATCATGAACTGTGCTGTTCAAATGCGAGAATCCTATGGATGTCCCCATTGGGCCAATCTGTGCTACATCATATGTCTTAATCAAAAAAATCCAGACAAAAAATAACACGGCAAATAATCCTGAAACAATAAAATATCTTTTTTTCATACTTTAATTAATCACTCCCATTAGAATTTTAATGTACGATTGTACAATTTTTCCCTTTATTCTTAGCTTCATAAAGTGCTGCGTCAGCTCGTTTAAAAGCAGAGTCTACACTGTCTGTCCTTTGATACTCTGTAATACCCGTGCTGATTGTAATTTTATCAATGTCCTCAAATCTTGAACAGGCAATTTTAGACCTGATTAAATCAACATATCTCAATGCTTCCTTAATTTCAATATTAGAAAGCATAAACAGGAATTCTTCGCCTCCCCAGCGTCCACAAATTCCACCATTTATAACTTCAATTTCTTCTCGCAAAACAGCCGCAACCTGTTTTAAGACATTATCGCCACAGGCATGCCCATAAGTATCATTGACATTTTTGAAATCATCAATATCGATAATTCCCATTATTACATTTATTTTGTATTTAGCAGAATACTCAAGCTTACTTTTTACCACCCTCTGAAGCATTCTTCTATTATACAATCCGGTAAGAATATCCGTATCTGCCATTTCACGAAGCTCATCATTTGCAGCTCTAAGCTCTGCTGATGTTACATTTATAAAGTTTGCCAGCCTTCTGACCATGGAAAGCTGCCCATGCATTTTCTGTTCTTCCGGAATTTCTATCTCTTTATCTCCTATTCCGGTCGGTTGCGCAAGAGCTTGTCCGCCTTCACGCATAGCAATTGCAATAAGGGTAACATGATGTTCGATTATATAGTCACCCATTCTCATTATTTCCCCACTGGAATAAAAACCACTAACAGGAGCGATTAAACTAAATGGTCCAGTCTCCTTGTTTATAAGATATTTCCAATAAAGCCTTCTTACTCCACATGAATATAAGAAAATAGCCTGCGGAGCAAAGCTTCGTACATTCCAGATTAAATCTTCAACATCAGCTTTAATTACATCAGGATCTCCATATGACAAGCTAACCACTGTCCCCTGCTTGACATCTCCTGCCAGTATAATCGAATCATCCTTGGTGTCACATGAAAAAGGAAGACGTAGTACCTCATACCCATGCTGCTTTGATATCAACGGGAATTCAAGCATATTGGCGAAGAAATCATCATCAGCCTGTATATCAAGATATTTACTATAGATTTTTCCTGCAGGAACATTATCAAGCTCATATAATCTTTTATCTTCACTCTTTGTAACTACCAATTCCTTCCCAAGAGGCTTCCAACCTATTGCATGATGTATGTCAACATGAATATCGTCTCCGGAATATGTAATCAGTATAACGCCTGTGTGACTAATCTTTCTCTCACTGATTACGCTTGTGCTTGTCTCTTCAATATTAGCCCCTGCACTGCCGCCACCAAAAATTTTAACATTTCTTTTGCATTTCTCTACTTCAGATAAAACCTTTGTACTATTAATTGTTTTTAATGTTAAAAGTATTTCTGCTGCTTTGATTTTATCTGTTTCATTTATCGTATTGCAGATGCTTAGCCCTATCTGCTCCTCTTCGCCTGAAGCACATTCATAAAAATAAACACTAATATCAGTACTCTCAAATATTGAAACAGACATAACCAGACCATACTCAGCCAGATGTCCATCACAAATATCACCGTTGGAACTTGTCCCGGCGACTTTTGCATCAGGATACATTTCTAGTATCTCTTCCTGAACTTTTGCAATCTCATCTTTTGTAAATTTTATAGTATAAAGATGAAACAAAAGAGACTTATATGGATTTTTATTAGTATACACATATACTTCGTTTAAAGCATCATGAACATCTGATATAGCTGTAAGTTCGTAGTTTAACTGTTTCAATATCCTATTCCTCTTAATGAATCAAAAAAGTATCAAATTATATTATATTCCAAAAGGAGCAGGACCGAAATAGCTCTTTTTTAGTTCAGTTCCTTTTTTTATTAAAACAAGTTTTTCTAATATAAATTCCGGATCCGAAGCATATATATAAATGCAATTATCTCCTTTATTCAAATTAATATCCAAATTAACTGTCCTTCCACCGGTTAAAACCCCTTGAGCCCAGTCTTCATCCTGCCATTCGGTGTAATATCTGTCCGAAACAGAGCTTACTTCGACTGGCTCAGATTTATCTGTTCCGATGAAAAATTTGATCTGTCCGCCTCTATTGCAGGGATTTCTTGTAAGCAGGTATAAAATAAGTGTGTGTTGGCCTTCTTCCATTACAGATACATTATATTTTAAATATGGTGCTCTATCCGGACTTGTAAATCTTTTTCCAAAAGGCAATACCCTTAAAGCAGAGTTTTCCCTTCCAAGATAATTTATTACCTCAAAGCTACTATCTTCCACTTCATTCTTTTCTGCAAAGTCCTTTGCACTTATACATATAAAGCCATTTCTTTCACTAAATTCTTTAGAATCCGTAGCTTTAGCGAGTTTACCTGTTGCACTAATCTCCAGATCTACGTATGTTGTCTGTCCATTCTCAAATGATATATCCACTCTTGCATTTGCCTTTTCTATGCCTTCTATCAGATTTCTATCAATACTGATTTTAATAGTTTTGCGCCCTGTATCAGTTACATCAACTCTTCCCTCTTTAGAGCTGAAAATAAGCCATTTTGGATCGCATGTTATTTTATAATTAAAGCTTGTATCTCCCTTACTGTCTATATCAAGCAATATTTCAGAACAGTCAGAATTTAATAATTCATCATTTACTAGAGCTGCCATATCCTGCCAATATGCACCCAAATGAACCCGTTTACTTCCTCTAAAGCTTACAGCTGCCTTGGCTGCTGAGATAGGTGAAACAGTATATACAACAGGATATGACCAGTCTCTGTCATCCCAGGTTTTGAATCCAGTATGCGCTGAACTTAAGCAATGGTTCCATTTTTTATTATTAAAGTTGTGAAATTCCTTTACATATATCTTATCTGCTTCAATCCTTCGCTTTATATCTTCTGCCAGAGTATTGGCGTATATATAACCCCTTTTAGCATATTCATGATTTATTGCCGTTTCACACCATGCAATCACAAGATTAAGTGATGCCGCAGCCGGATAATAAATCATGCTCTTATATGCCATCAAGGCTTCATCCCTCAATTCATCCTTTAATTCGTCAGCCAGTTGCAATATTTTAGCGGCACTTTCCATCACCCTGTCACATTCCCTGTAGTTTATGGGATGATAAATATTCTCATTCATCGTCTCCGGAGTTCTGGCAGCATTCCACTTTGTATAACCTTCAATGACCTTGAAAATTTTCTCTCTTTGTTCATCGGTAGTATAATTACCAAATTGCTTTTCTATCCAAAGTTTTGAGAACAAATCCGTTTTATTCGGTGCCTTTGCTCCCCATTTCTCATAGTCATAGGCGAGCTCCATGAAATAGCTAAGAGGATATTCCATCTCTTTCAAATCACCTACATTTACAATCCACATTTTTCTTACACCTGATTCGTACGCAAATGACATTTGTTCCCAAGTCTTAGTGAGCCTGTTACAATTTGTCCACTCGTAGCTGATTGGTGCACCGTGATAGTCAAAATGGTAATACATTCCATATCCACCCGGATGATCACGCTCCTCATCTGTCGGAAGATTTCTGAGATTGCCATGATTATCATCACTTAACAAAAAAATAACATCTGAAAGTTCATCCCAATCCTTAAGTCCTTCACAGGTAGAATCCCCGTAGTAATAATCCTCTACCTCTTTATATATAGCGAGCATCCTGGGAGAATTATCAATACCACCTTCCATATACTTATCAATTATCTGATTCTGTACTTTGATAACTTTTTTAAGAACATCTATATTATCCTTAAGTGTTGAATCTTCTGGAAGAAGCTTAGAATCAGCCTCTCCTCTCATACCAATCGTTATTATATTTTCAAAATCTTTATTCCTGTTTAATCCATCTTCCCAAAATTTTGTTATTGCTTTTTCATTCGAAATAAAGCTCCACGTAGAATCATTACCATATTCCCTATATTTATTTTGCCATTCAATGCCAGCCCGGCATAAGGGTTCATGATGTGAAGTACCCATAATTACACCGAGTTTATCCGCTAAAACTGCATTGGAAAGATCCGGACCATCCTCTGAAAATGATGAATTCCACATAGCCGGCCACATATAGTTCCCTTTAAGCCTGAGCAGAAGCTCAAATATTTTCCGATACGCCTGGGAGTTAATTCCTCCAAACTGCTCAGTTGCCCAGTTTCCAAACGCAGGCCACTCATCATTTATAAAAAAGCCTCTATACTCCACTGAAGGCTCTTTTGAAATATAAACTCCATCAAGTTTGATAACAGGATTGGTATCCTTTTTTGGCTTAACGTCGCCAAAGTAGATTAGCGGGGATACTCCCAGAAGTTCCGTAAAATGGAACATTCCATATATTGTTCCTCGTTTATCGCTTCCTGCAATAACCAGGGCTTTTTCAATAGCAGCATATTCTCCATCGAAGGGTTTATCTACAATCTGAAGCATGAATACTTCACGCTTTTTTTCAATGTCTTTCAGAGAAAGCTTACCTGATTGTTCCAAATCTGAAAGAATTCTGCTTCTGCCGATAGTCGCTATTATAACTACACTTTTTCCTTCACAATTTTCAAGATCAGATATAATAGCAGGCATTATATCCGTAACTTCGACTATATCCTTGCTAATGGTATCTCCAATAAGTTTAACTCCCTCAAAACTACTATCTTCTATCAAAATATTTACATTACTATTATCTGCTATCAGACTAAACTCATTCATCATTTTTCCTCCAAAACTACTGACTTAGAACTTATTTTATAATAAGAATATTCCTTATTCTCTCTACATATTGCTCTATTATGGTTATTTATACAGATAGCCGGCATACAATATATAGTATTTAAAAAACATTTGTTGTCTATATATTGAAATAAATATTCATCTGTGCTAATTTATTGTTATGGGTGAAACAACGTTTTTTGGGGGGTATTTCTATGTATGAAGTTGTAAAACGTGATGGAAGTATTGCGAAATTTGACATTTCTAAGATCTCTGCTGCAATTATCAAGGCCTTCGAGGCTCTTGAAAAACCTTATCATACAAGTGTAATTGACCTTGTATCTCTTCGAGTAGCTTCAGATTTCGAAGCAAAAATCTCAAATAATAAAATAACAGTCGAGCAGATTCAGGATAGCGTAGAAAAAGTATTATCGGAGTCGGGCTATTCTGATGTTGCAAAAACTTATATTCTGTACAGAAAACAGCGTGAAAAGGTACGTAACGTAAATTCTGCTTTGCTGAACTACAAAGATCTGGTAAATGATTACCTAAAAATCAATGACTGGCGTGTTAAAGAAAACTCAACCGTAACATATTCTATAGGTGGGCTTATTCTTTCAAATTCCGGCGCTATAACAGCCAATTACTGGCTTTCAGAGGTATATGATGATGAAATTGCCAAGGCTCACAGAAGTGCTGCTATACATATCCATGATCTTGCTATGCTTTCAGGTTATTGCGCAGGTTGGAGCCTGAAACAGCTCATACAGGAAGGCTTAGGCGGAATACCCGGAAAAATCACATCTGCACCGGCTAATCATCTCTCTACATTATGTAACCAGATGGTTAATTTCCTCGGCATTATGCAAAATGAATGGGCAGGAGCACAGGCATTTTCATCCTTTGATACATACCTTGCTCCATTTGTCAAAGTAGATAACCTTTCACAGGATGAGGTAAAACAGTGCATCCAATCATTCGTTTATGGTGTCAATACGCCAAGCAGATGGGGAACTCAGGCACCTTTCTCCAATATTACCCTTGATTGGACAGTTCCTGCGGATCTCAAGAATCTCAACGCCATTGTAGGCGGTAAGGAACTTGATTTTACATATGGTGAATGTCAGCATGAAATGGATATGGTAAACAAAGCATTCATAGAAATCATGATTGAAGGTGATGCAAATGGAAGAGGTTTCCAATATCCTATTCCAACATATTCAATAACCAGCGATTTTAATTGGGACGAGACCGAAAATAATAAGTTACTTTTCGAAATGACAGCAAAGTACGGTACCCCTTACTTTTCAAATTATATTAACTCAGATATGGAACCCAGTGACGTACGATCAATGTGCTGCAGATTGCGTCTGGATCTCCGTGAGCTTAGAAAAAAATCAGGCGGATTCTTTGGTTCAGGCGAATCCACAGGGTCTATAGGTGTTGTAACTATAAATATGCCACGTATTGCATATCTTGCTGAAGATGAAAAAGATTTCTACAGTAAGCTTGATCATTTAATGGATATTGCTGCAAGAAGTCTGAATACCAAGCGTCAGGTCATAAGTAAACTTTTGGATCAGGGATTATATCCTTACACAAAGCGCTATCTTGGTTCATTTGACAATCATTTTTCAACTATAGGTCTTATAGGTATGAATGAGGTTGGTCTGAATGCAAAGTGGCTTAGGGCTGATATGACAGATATTACAGTCCAAAACTTCACAAAAGAAGTATTAACTCACATGAGAGACCGTTTATCTGATTATCAGGAAAAATATGGTGATCTTTATAACCTGGAGGCAACTCCCGCAGAGTCAACAACATATCGTTTTGCCAAACATGATAAAGAACTTTATCCAGATATAATAACTGCCAATATGAATGGAACTCCTTACTATACCAATTCCTCTCATCTTCCGGTTGGTTATACAGATGACATATTCTCAGCTTTGGATATTCAGGATGAGCTTCAGACTCTTTACACTTCAGGAACGGTTTTCCATGCATTTCTTGGAGAAAAACTACCTGATTGGAAAGCTGCCGCTAATTTGGTACGTAAAATTGCAGAAAACTATAAATTACCTTATTATACAATGTCTCCGACCTATTCAGTTTGTAAGGAACATGGTTATTTATCCGGAGAACAGATTACATGTCCTCATTGTGGAAAGAAAACTGAAGTATATAGCAGAATAACCGGATATTATCGTCCGGTTGCAAACTGGAACGATGGAAAAGCTCAAGAATATAAGGATAGACAGGTTTACAACATAAAGCTTTCATCTATGCAGCATGATAAATCAAATCACAATGATACTTTACACAACTCTATTCAGTCACCGGCAATGGAAACAACAGTAAAAACTGCTTCGGAGCTGCAAAAAAACCTAATTAAAACAAAATCGGATAATCGATATACTGTTCTTCTTTTTAAGACAAAAACTTGTCCGAATTGCAAAATTGCCAGCTCAATACTCAATAAAGCAGGTATAGCTTATACTCAACTGGATGCAGATGAAAATGCTTTATTAGTTGAAAAATATGGTATCATGCAAGCACCTACATTGGTTGTTGCAGATAATAATGAATATCAAGCTTATGCTGGCGTTTCCAACATAAAAGAATGGCTAGCTGAAACAAACTATACTAAGATTTAACAGTTTCCCAAATATCATAAATATCGGTTAACCCATAAGGACTTCGGACTTCATTCCGGGGTCCTTTTTTTGTAGCCAGAGTTTATAAATGTAATTTAAATATATCCACAATTTAGGCAATAATTATGACAACACAAAGATCTCTTTAAGTGCTATCATTTATGTATGGCTGATAAATCAATTTAAGCTAGCAAAATCCTTTTGTAATGCCTGCTTATATAATTTGAAGGAACTAAAATATGATCAATGGTAAAAAAATAATAGCTTTATGCACTTCAAGAATTTATGATACGCAGAATTTCGGTTTTATAGAATCTCTTGGAAAGGCATTAAAATCGATCAATTACAGATTATTCATCTACGCTCTCAATAGTGATTTATATTGGGTTGATAACGATGTTCATAATGAAACTTATGTATTTGATCTTATTCCATATGACAAAATCGAAGCAGTAATAATTATGGATGAGAAAATCAAGAGTACCGACGTAGCTAAGCGAATAATCGCAAATGCCCAAAAGCATTCTGTTCCTGCAATAATAATTGATGGTTCCTACGAAGGTACGACACAAATTCACTTTGCTTATTCAGAAGGTTTCGAAAAAGTCGTACGACATATTATTGAACACCATAAAGTTAAAAATCCTCATTTTATGGCTGGATATAAGGATAATAAGTTTTCAGATGAAAGAATTGAGGTATTTAAAAAGGTTCTACATGAGAACGGCAGAACTTTTAATGACAGTATGATAAGCTATGGAGACTTCTGGGCTGATCCCAGCCGTCAGGCAACACACGAATTGCTAAAAAGAGAAACAATACCAGATGCTATTATATGTGCAAACGATATAATGGCTATTAATGTATGTGATGTTCTAATATCATCAGGACTTAGTGTTCCGGATGACGTGATAGTTTCTGGCTTTGATGGTTTAGAAGAAGCATTTATTTTTCATCCAGGTATCACTACGGCATCATGTGACAATGTGGATTTGTCTGAGACAGTATGCAAAGCCCTACGATATCTTGAAAACAATACCGACCCCAAAAACTACTATGTTACTCCTAAATTCATACAAAACGAATCATGTGGATGTCCCAAAAACATAACATATAAGAATAGCATAGTAACCAAATTAAATGATCGTTTTTACAGGTATCAGGATGATATTCGTGTATTACATGATATTACAACAAAATTATTTTCAACAAAAGCTGAGGAATTATGCGTTTCGTCAATAAGAACTTCTCTTACGCAAAATATGTGCTGTATAATAAATAATGCATGTTTTTCTCATGATAAAAACTTCTTCCTTGACGATATAAACGATACCAACTTTAGTATTGTATATAATTCTTATTCTGAAGAAGATAAAATCACGCCTTACGATAATTCTAAAATCATACCAAACCTGGATGAAATATTGAATAAAGGCTATCCACTTATATTTAATTGCATGGACTACATGAATAAGCCAATCGGTTTTATTTGTTATTCATTCGAGAAATATGACATAGTTGAATACACCAAAACCCCCAGCATTACAGATGCTATAAGCATGGGAATAGGTGGATATGTAAACTTACAGTATCAGCATTTCCTAATGAATAAGGTCCAGGAAATGTATAAAAATGATGCATTAACAGGCTTTTTTAACCGGCTTGCGTTTCAATCTGCATTTGATGAATTAAAATCCATTCCGGGCGCTGTAGGAAAGCCACTTACGATTATAATGCAGGATTTGGACAAACTAAAAATAATAAATGATTCCTATGGTCACACAGAGGGTGACAAAGCGATTTCTACAGCTGCCAGAGCATTAAAAGATGCCTGTCCGGAAAACACATTATTGGTCAGATTTGGTGGAGATGAAATGCTTGCCTTAATATCCGGACTAAGCAATAATGCTGAAATCATCCACAATATTCAAAATACTTTAAAAGAAGAAAGTAGAAAATTGGGATATAACGTATCTGTCAGCATTGGTACGTATACTACCATTCTTACAAAAGATTTAAACCTGGATCAGATAATCGTTTTAGCTGACCAACAAATGTATAAAATGAAAAAAAACAATGAAGGAATCTTCTGATAATCATTAACAGCTGATAAAATGTATGTTACTATGTCATGAGAAATATTTGGAGGAAAAAATGGGGAAAAAGTCTATTAAAGAAAACAAGAATATTTACTTCGAAAGCAGGGAGATTGCCGGTTTAACACGAGCACAGGCCAGTGAAAAAATCGGTTTCATAAGCGAAAGTCGACTTGAAAAAATTGAATCAGAGAAAACTTCTATTCAACCTGAAGATGTTGTTGCTATGGCCGAGGCCTATAAAAGACCTGATTTATGTAATTACTACTGCACACATGAATGTAGAATTGGTCAGGATTCAGTTCCTGTCGCAAAGGAATCAACTTTATCTGAGATAGTTCTTGCTATGCTCTCATCCCTTAATTCTCTTGACGAGCAGCGTAACAGATTAATCGATATTACTGCAGACGGTATAATTTCAGATGATGAATTGCCTGATTTTGTCAACATTCAGAAACAGCTTTCAATGATAGATCAAACTGTGGAATCTCTTAAGATATGGGTTGCAAATACAGTTGCAAATGGTCAAATCAATAAAGACAAATTAGATGCACTATTAGCCTCTAAAAAATAATTTGCGATTTTATATTATGTAAATAATGCACCAGATTCGTATTTAAACGATCTGGTGCATTTGTTATTTTAAATAGCAGTTAGAATGTTACAAACCTTGTGGAGCTTTTATTGATTATTCTATATCAACTTTTTTTGCCATATTATCAGCCAGTTCTTTTATTGTTCCTTGCTTAAATGGGCTCTTTAATCCCACATCACTAAGCATTTCCTCATAAAACTCGCTTGCAGATATTTTGCAAAGCTTTAAATAATGTTCCCATGCATCAGAAAAATCATTATCCATCCAGACTTTGAACTGCATTGCTATTACACTGGCAAGAACATAATCTATATAATAGAACGGGCTCCAGAAGATGTGTCCCTGCTTTTGCCAGAAACCGCCTTCATCAAAGAAAGCATCTCCATCAAAATCAAGCCATGGTCTATATGTTTTCTCAAGATTTTTCCACACCTCTTTACGTTCAGCAGGTGTCATTTCAGGCTTCTCATATACTATATGCTGGAATTCATCTACCATACATCCATACGGTATAAATGTTATAGAATCCTCCAGATGCATCTTATAATAATCATCTGCTCTGTCACCAAAGAACCTATCCATCCATTTATATGTAAAATATTCCATGGACATTGAATGAATCTCGGCTGTCTCCATTGTTATATCATTATGCTCAATTATCTCATCATTCCTTGTTATATAACCCTGAAATGCATGTCCGCATTCATGTGTCACAACATCGATATCACCGCTTGTTCCATTAAAATTAGCAAAAATGAAAGGAACTTTATATAACGGCAGATAGTCCATATATCCACCCTGCTTCTTGTTCTTTCTACCAAGAACATCAAAAAGCTCATTCTCAATCATTACATCAATAAATTCTGCAGTTTCAGGTGACAGTTCTCTGTACATTTCCTGTCCGGCTTTCATGATTTCCTCAGGTGTCCCGATAGGATCAGGATTACCGTTTTTAAAATAAACCTCGTTATCGAAATATTTAAGATCTGACAGCCCTAATTCCTGCTTACGTTTTTCCTGTATTTTGGTAACAAGAGGCACAAATGATTGTTTAACCTGGCTTCTAAAGCTTTCTACCTGCTCTCTTCTGTATGAATTTCGCATCATACGATTATATCCAAGCTCAATATAATTATCATACCCTAGCATTTTAGCCTGTTCTGTACGGTTTTTCACAAGCTTATCATAAATATTGTCTATATCATCAGTAACACTCATAAAATAGTCTGAAAGGGCCTTCCACGCCTGTTTTCTTGTTTCCCTGTCATTTCCAGTCAGGTGTTTTCTAAGCAAAGAAATATTATATTCCTCTCCATTAAATGGAATCTTTGCTGAAGCGATAATTTTGTCATATTTATTGATCAGAGCATTTTCTTCTTGCATCAGTGGAAGTATTTTTTCGTCAATAGAAGCAAAGTTAAGCTCCATATTTTTAAAAGCAACTTTACCGATTTTTTCTTCCAGATACGCTCTATAAGGGGATTTATACAATACCTTTTGATATTCATTCTTGTATTGGGAAATTATTGGATCTATCTCATCGATATAGTCCTTTTCTTTGGCATAAAACTCTTCAGTAGTATTTACATCATGACGGAATCCTGCAATTCGTATCATGGTCTGCAATTCACTTAAATAATCATAATATTTCTTATGTAACTCAAATTGCTCTTCTCCACTGCTTGCCTTTTTACTATCATCAATAAGCTTTTCAAAAAAAGCTTTTACATCATCAATCTCGATGTGTTTATATGGCATTTCAGAAAATTTCATATATATTTCCTCATCTTTCTACTGGTATTTATTAAAACAAATATTTCGTTACTTGCATAGCTTTGCACGAAACCTTGTTAATATCATCATTTATTTTACTTTTTTCTTTAGAAAAATCAAATTGTTTATAAAATTTTTATAACCTGAATTTTATATAACATGATGTCATGATAAATGACTATACATATATCTTGATGTATCTACTTCAAATATTAACTGACAACAATTATTATATTTCAAATTTAGTACATATTTAATATTTTCATGAATATTTTATATTCATCATATTTCACTATATTCATGTTTTTCTACACAAATATAAATTCAATTAGTTTATTCAAATTATTTAACTCGATTATTTCGACAGTATTCTCATTTTGATCAACTATGCATACAAAAACGAGCTTCTTTGCCAACTGAAAAGCCAAATGATGTTCTTTGAAAAACCAGACTTGTGTACTGTCTTGCTCATCTTTATCCAAAATGTGTATTATATAGTTTTATATGTAAGGAAGAAAATCGAAGGTGTACAATGACTTCATCAAGATTTTCAGATGAAGTAGATAAAATCATGTACAAACAGTTTGGTTAATTATGAGCGAGACAGCACACTAGTGTGCTGACATGTTGATATTTAATCAAATTATCTCTACTAATCCGAGCCATTTCTTGATAAAATAAAAGAAAAAGCTCGGAGGCATAACAATGGCAGGCAGACCCAAAAAATATCACATAAATCTCACTGATGAAGAATTCAAAAGTATCAAGTCTATCATTCGTAAGAAAGGCACAAGTAAGACACTTAGGACAAGATGCCAGATCATCCTTGATTTAGATGAAAACCATGGAAAAATGTACTCCTACGAACAATGCTATAAATCCAATGGTGTCTG
>NZ_AUJU01000038.1 GCF_000424385.1 Butyrivibrio sp. LC3010
TGCTAAACTGCTGTCTTCCTTTAATTCGCTTCGATATGACTTTTGCAACTTACTATGCCAAAAAGCGTCATGAAGGAAAACCTCATCGGGTAGCTATAACCCATGTTGCAAAGAAACTTATACGAGTTATCTTTGCTTTAGAAAAGCAAAACATAGACTTCAATTCTAAGAAACTTCGCTAACGTCAAAAGACAGGAAAGCCGTCCACCATCTGAAATACGATGTATTCAGATGTTTTATTAAAGTTACCCTCAAATCAATAATTATAAAATATTCTCTAAAACCTATTGACTACTAATAGTTTGTCACAACTATTTTACTAAATTCCGCAAATCCTCATAAGTAAATATCTCTTAAATTATTATTAAAAAACTCTGCGTTGAAATGAATTATTTATTTCACCTTGTATTACCTGTCTTTCCAGCATTTAATTGCATGCAGCATTTTCGCCCTTCTTCACATGACGATTCATATCTTTCCAGCCACCAAAGGACTGACACATGGTTGCTTCCGGTTTCTGAAGCATGATAAGGATCTGATTATTCACAGAATACCTGGGTAGTTTTGCGCAAAAATTCAAATACTCTTTATACCCGTCACTTGAGAAAACATCCTTAACACCGTTCTCCAGCTTGGCAGTCATTGCTTCCATCTCAGCTTTCCTTGCCTCGGCAGCTGCCTTCGGGTCAAAAGTGCTTGTATCATATGCCATATCACGAATCCTCCTTCACCTTTTTATTCACTTCTTTAGACTTTTCTTTCATCTCAGAAAGCTTGTCCTTAATAGAAAGAGCAGGCTTGTCAGCCTGCCCTCCCATGCGTTTCGCATATTCAACTAATCTCGATAGTCTGGCCATTACTCATCCTCCCCTGTGTTTTATTAATGGAAGAAGTGTTTCCATAACTAGAGATAATCCTGACGATGAGTTGCATTTTGGTAAAGAGGTCAGCTTGAAAATCTATGACCGTCAATAAATTGCTTACGGTGAAAGTCGGTATCAGATTGTTCAGCAGCCGCATTTTAATACAAAGTCACCAATCTTGAATAACAGACGTGGAGATCTGATGCTTTTGATTAATGGCATGCCTGCAGAAGATGGTTACCTCTCTTATCACGCTTTCCGATTCGATGTTTTGCTCTTAACTCCTGAGCCCGATCAAAATCTTCTGGCGAAACAAGCTTTTCATGGGTGCCTTCTACATAAACCTTTTCAACATCTCCATAATTATTGATTTTCTTTTGAACCAGATAATCAGGAACATATTGCTTACGATAAACAATTCTACCGCAATAAAAAGGATTGCTAAGCATTCTATTGATGTAACCAGACTGCCATCTGGTAAGCCCTGTTGCAGTCTTTAGACCCTCCTGCTCCATGATGTCCTGAATTTTACGAACACCATTACTGCTGATTAGCCTCTATAAGCTCTTTCAGTGTGATATGAACATTTCTGTATCGGGCTTCCGGGTTGGGCTCATTTATTGTGGCAAACTGCAGGGCTTTTGTAGGGCAGGCCTGGATGCATGCCATACAGTTTATGCAATTCGTGTAATTATAGTCCGGGCGTTTGTTTTCCAACCGGATACATCCTCGTGGACAGATACGGCTGCAGGTACCGCAGCCGACGCAGCGTTCATTTACGCGGTAAAGCGGGAAGGAATACATCGGGCCGGCTTGTTCTTTGAAGTGCATGTAGTTATTATAAAAATCCGTTTCTTCCTTTGACGCAGCCTGAATATAGTGCTTTTCTGTATCGATGTCAGCTTTGATCAGTGCAAGATGCTCGTCAACTTTCTTTTCACCTTCGATTTGTCTCTGCTGATTCATATCAAATACTATAATTGCGTTGTCATGCATGATAATGGTATTGATATAATTCGCTTCTTTCCCGATAGATGAAAGAAATTCCTGGGTACGGCCGGCAACCCCACCGTGATGGCAGCCGTAGGTCACAACCAGATAAAAATATTCTGTTTCAAATTCTGAATCACGGATGAAATCCTTCACCATAGACGGGATCTCAAACTCAAAAAGCGGGCAGACAATCCCGATCTTATCGGCAGTATAATGCCGGTTTGTCTTTTTCATTTCCTGGGGAATGCTGACAAGTTCCTGATCCAGCTGCTTCGCTGCATAGAGACTGTTTCCGGTTGCTGAAAAAAATAAGATCATCTCAGATTTCCTTTTCCTTTTCTTTACTTGATGAATTCATTATAACTCCTCCAATGAACCATGCAAAATAACAATTTCAAATAATCTGTCATACAAAAATCAAATATCAGAATGGTGATAAACCGCCCACTATGCTATACTTGTATCACTATAGAGAAAGCATGGGGACATATGCATGGATATGATAAGTCTTGAGATCTTTATGATGGCAGCAGAAGAAAGAAATATCACAAAGGCAGCGGAACTGCTGCATCTGTCTCAGCCAACAGTCTCCAGAAGGATTCAGGAACTGGAAGATGAGCTTGGCCGGCAGCTGTTCTTGAGGACTAACAGATCTGTAACTCTGACTGATGAAGGCAGACAGTTCATGGAAACAGCATCGGATATACTGAGAATCTACAGAAAAGCAGTTAACCGGGAAAAGGATCAGAAATTTCTAAAAGGTGATATATACATCGGATCAGGAGAGATCCCGGCTTTTTCAAAGCTTTCGGAACAGATCCGGGACTTCCGCCGCCTGCAGCCCGGAATCTGTTTTCATATTCAGTCTGGAAATGCCGAGGAAATCCGTGAGGATGTGGAAAAGGGAGTTCTTGATCTGGGGCTGCTGACCCGATCCGTCAGTACAGAGCTCTTCGAAAGCCTGGAGTACCCGGGTAAAGCATGCTGGGGTGTTCTAGTAAAGAATGACCATCCTCTTGCATTGCGGGAACAGATCAGAGCCGAAGACCTTGAAAAGGAATCCCTGATCATTCCTGAAAACCAGGTATATTACAGGGAATTGACCGGCTGGTTTTCCAAAAGTCCGGACATAGCCGCTGTCTATACCCTGGCACATAATGCCATCCAGCTTGTAAAGCAGGGGCTTGGCCCCATG
This sequence comes from Butyrivibrio sp. LC3010, assembly GCF_000424385.1. Taxonomy (GTDB): domain Bacteria; phylum Bacillota; class Clostridia; order Lachnospirales; family Lachnospiraceae; genus Butyrivibrio. The sequence goes on from NZ_AUJU01000038.1 coordinate 3,052, forward strand.
CTGTGCTTCGAAGATCCTGACCTCCTGAGGGAAGGACTCACGTTCGTTGCGATTGCTCCCTGCAAATGGGCTACGCCTCTGCTGATCTGGAAGAAGCGAGAAGCACAGTCAGATGCAGTCAATGCATTTCTGAAATTTATCGAAGAAACAAGGAACTGACCTGATGCAAGTCATTTATGCATAGTTGTGACTACTAAGCTGCCAACAAATGTCCGCCCCAAAAATGACGCCAGAACGACGTCAACGCCAAAGTAAAATGACGTCAATTTGACGCCACATAATATTCCTTATGCGAAGTTAGGCAAGAACGAGCCTGTGCTTTTGCGCAAGCAGTTCCGTATTCTCCGGAGCAGGTTTTTATGTAAAAGAAAAAGACCGGTTTCCCGATCTTTCTCAACAATTTGTTTGCTATGTCAGTTTTCTGACCTTTTTTTAAATCAATTCTTCTGACTTTTAATGAACGCTATCATCCTATTAAATGCATCCCTCGCAACATCGTTCACTCGTTCCGAAGCAACAAAGCAATGCTGCATCTCCATATTTCTTTCTGCAAGAGGATCGATCAATTCATGTACTACTCCTGCTTCTGTCAGGGCCTTATCCATATCGCGCATATCCACGTAATATTCACTCCCCAAAAGAACAGCAGGTGGATAATTAGAATCAACCCAAAGGATGTTGTTATATCTGTTTACTTCCTCACGATTAAGGAATATTGAACCCTTTACATAGTTTCCGACAAGGATCTTTGTTCCTAAAGAAAACTTGTTATATGCAAGAGGGGCATCATCAAGAACAACCGCTTTGATCTGCTCCGGCTTTAATGCAGGAGTAATTCCCAAAGTATCAGCGTATTCTGGATTAGTAACAACACTTCCCAGCTGGCTTGTCATGATTGCGCCGGCAGATGATTCCATAATCACCACCCTGTTCATATCCAAATGATATTCTTCCGAATGATCCATCAAAAATCGAAATGCTTCATTTGCCTGAACCAAGGGATTCGGGAAATGATATTCCGGCACCAACACGTAGTCAATATTTACAAGATTAAACCCTTCTGCGCAAATATCATCCAACAGTGCCGTAGCATCACTCTCAGCAAGCGGATCTCCTACGCTTTTGCTTCCTCCGAAAAAACCTCCGCCATGAAAGTATATAAGCGTCGGATTTGATGCATCCCTATCCTTGCTTGGATAGGTGATATCAAGGTAGCTGTTCGGATAGTTTTCAGAATACTTGACCTCTGTAATGACATACTGTCCATTGTCCTTTAAGCCTTCCATAGGTTCTTCAAGCGGCTCATAGAGATTGGCCGTATTCACTGTACTTGCCGATAGCTTTTGAATCATACCAACAATGATCTGCGTATGTGTCAGGACAAACAATATCCCTCCTGCCAGAACCGCAAGTATTACTATAAATATGATCAATATTTTCCGAATCGGTTTCTTCTTTTTCTCGTTCATTGATTCTTCTCCACATCCTGCCAGTTATTATTATGCAGGATTTCTGCATTTTCCCCATCAAAGACTGCAGCCGCCTCTTCATCTCCTGCAAGCTGATACAACATCCATGCTGTCATATATCCATCCGAACGCATCAGCATCTGCTCATGCTCAGCGCCAACAGCTCTTGCACGCACCTTTTGCACATCATCAGAAATACTGTTGTAGTTCGATGTAAGTGCTGAAAGCGGGGAAACACCTCCATAGCTTGTTTCAGGATCAGACCCGGAATCGTCCGACTTTCCCGTTCCAGCTACCATAAAATAAGGGATCGTCACTTTAGAGGCGTCATATTCCCAGCCCATGTTTCTGGCAAGTGTTGGATACGCAGCACTTCCGGTAAACATAGCTTTGTAATACGCACCATTTTCATATTTCGTCACTGCGCAGATTGCACCGGCTCCTCCCTGGGAGTATCCGATGATTCCCATGTTATGGTAATCTATTTTTCTTGCAAGAACGCTGTCAGACGGAACATTCAGCATGAAATCTAATGTAATGGATGCTGTCTGACCGTTTCCGGTCTGCCCGTCTTCATTACCAACCACTACAAAGCCCCATGAAGCAAGACGCGGAAAGAATGGCTCATAGGATGAAGCAGGCGTTCCGCTGGCATTAACAACCATAATCATCGGCCAAATTTTATCACTGCCTTCCAATTCTGTCGGATACCAGACTCTTACCTTTCCGATGGATTCATTATCAGAGGTAAACTCGGTGTAGCTTGTCTCAAATGAACCCGGATTTGCGTACCGCATCTCCAGTGGTTCATCGGACTGAAAGCGCTCATAATACCCTTCCGTGATGTCATTATTTCCGCCCCCATTTGGAAGCTTCGATTTAATGTAAAAAAATACAGCTATTAGCAGGATGAGTACGACACCCAGCAAAATCAATACAATCTTCATGACCTTTCGCATTCCAACCTCTTACTGTTTCCTATCATTTGAGCAGCTCTAATCCATGAATTTGAACATTCCCGTTCACAGCTGCATAAATCCAATCTGCCACACTGACTTCGTCCTCGAGTTTGTCAAATACATCACTGGATATGATAGTATGCTGCGTATTATGCGTTTCCGGATCCTCACCATATTTCCAAATAAATATGCCAACGCTGGGGATGTTCTCCTGTAATCCATCAACCATCTCCGCAAGATCCTTCTGGAACAGGTCTCCATTTTCCTTGCTTCTTGTCATCATCCCGGTCCTGATATACGCCTGATACTCCTGCAATGTATCATCACGATAGGAACAGTCAAACAGGATTTTAACGGTATCACCCCGTTTGTTGTATAAAGCGGTAAGACTATCAAGTACCAGATTATCACTAACCAGTCGATCTGCAATTACTGTTGGTGTTTTCCATAATCCGTCAGCCGTCTCATGCCATCCGTCATAGAGAAGCAGTGAACTGTCCACACATACCGTGATATTTTCCGCAGAAGGAAACCTGTCAATCACATCGTCCGCCAAAAGAGATGTCGCAAATCCGCCCGCAGAAAAACCGGTTACCAGTAAAGTGTCCGGATTGCCAACATAAGGCATAGCCGCATCCATGAAAGCCGAATAATTGTTATATCCGTTATGATATACCACCCTCTCTTTGCTACCGTCCATGTAATGATACTCGCCTGTTCCGCTGTGAAAATCTCCAGAGGCATATGGCAGAACAAGATAAGTCCAATCACGGAAAGGATTCTCTTCCGAAGTGCTTCCTATTCCTCCGGAAGCAACGAAATCCTGGACTTTTGCTGTCGTAGCAAAAAATTCTTTACCGTGCTCGGAAGTATATCCGTTGATGCTTGCACCACCGCCGAAAAAGTATACCACGACCTTATTCTCAGATCCGAGTCTGATGAGTCCATGCCATTCGCTTCCATCAGAAGATATTGTCCCCTCCGGGGTGATACGATACCACTTGCCAATCTCCGGTTCGCCTTTGAGCTCCGGATGTTTGACAAAAACAGTTTTGCTAAGTATCACTCCTACAATAATCGCTACAATCGCCGCAACCGCAATTATAGTAATGCCGACAATTTTCATGACCTTTTTCATGGTATCCTCCTTGACAAGTTGTTGAAACAAATGTATCATAAATTCACCGACGATACAAATGTTTCAGCAAAAATGATACATATTTGGGAGGTTTGTTTCATCGCATGAACATGAACAATGAACAAAAAAATACATACGTCAAAAAGCAGATTTTAGCCGCTCTTCTTGATCTCCTAAAGGAAAAGCCGCTCTCCGATATTTCTGTCAGCGAACTAACAAGCAGAGCCGAAATCGGGCGCGTCTCTTTTTACCGCAACTACCAGAATAAAGAGGATATTCTGAAAGAAGAGTCAGACCGTCTTATTAAGGAATGGGGAAGGCTATATGAATCCAACCCCGATTCAACACCGGAGAGTCTATTCCCATCACTATTCGATTTTTACCGTGATCATAGAGAATTTTATACCATTCTCTACAACGCAGGCATGTCCTCCATCATGATGGAAACCATCATCGGCACCATTCAGATACTGCCTGAAATGCCCAATTTTGAAGCATACATGAAATCATTTTGGGCATATGGCATTTACGGCTGGATGCTTGAATGGATCAAACGCGGTATGCATGAAAGCGGCGATGAATTAAAGGCTCTCTTTGCACTTGCTCACCAAGGGAACGAAAACAAAGGTGATGCTTCTTAACATAGCCGTTTTCTATTTTTCAATGATAGTTCGTATCAGAATCGATCCATATTATCCTGAGGTGCCAGAGTGCTGTATGCGCCTTGGTTCTCATCGTTTTGCATTTCCGTGTACATATCATTGATCTCTCCGATATTTTTCACCCACCATCAAACCTGAAGAGCCGTAAATAAACTAGTAAAGTATTTCATAAATAACAAACCCTCCCTGGTCTGTCAAAGAGCAGAATGATTTTCTCATCTTTTGACATTCCCCGGAAGGTTTGTTTAATGGTAATCAAGTCGCTTAAGGATAAACGCGTTTGCACTAAGGCTCATTTTGGGAAGTAACTATTATTATCACTTACTTATCATCATGGCCAAGTCTACCGAACTACGCCAGTACTTTCGCCATCGCTACGCCAATATTTTATATTTTTTTGTGAAGATATGGGAATTTATGTGAAATTTTTGATATGTGGGAATTCCGAAATAACAAGGTTTGAGAACTTTTGAAAAGAAACGTGAACTGCAGCACTGACGGCGATTCCTAGTTTCATCTTTTATCTCCTTTTTCCCTTATTTAAGGGATTTCTTTTCATTATTACTATAAAATCTACACCATTTTACACCAGAAATGATAAGTTTTGATTATTTTTTTACTTCCCAATTTTTTGCAAAAAATAATTAAGGCTTATCAGCAGCCTCAAACTGTTTAATTGCAAGAAGTAAAGAATCATCAGTCACATGTACATAAGTATCCATCGTTGTGGATAGCTGAGCATGTCCCAAAATCTTTTGAAGAGATTTCGGATTGACTCCTCTCTCAATACATCTGGTTGCAAATGTGTGTCTTAATGCGTGCATACAAAAAGGTTTTATTCCTGCCTTTAACCAAAAAGAGCACCGGTATAAACCGATGCCCTACTCATTTAAGCCTTTACTGTAATGACTATATTTTTCATACGATAGCCACTATAATTTCAACTCTGACACCTTAGAAAATATGTTAACACATTTTCAGGCATCCGCTAACCTCAATCGCTCAACTACAGTCTCCTTCATAGTTCTGCTATAGATCACCACCGGAATGATCACCGTTACAATTAGCATAACAGGTGTCACAATCATGATCGGCATCAGGGTAAATCTATATGTATAAAACCACATCTCCGTTCCTATACTCTTTACTAAAAGAACCGAAAATACGCTGCTAAGAATCATTCCAAAAATCAATGCCAGTCCACCATATACGATGCCCTCAAAACAGATACTTGTCCTCTGGATGCGTTTTGTCATACCAACAGCCTCAAGCATGGCAAGTTCAAGTCTTCTTGAAAGCACTGATGTCACAAGGGTATTTATCAGGTTCAGAATACCTATAAGTGCAAGCACTGATGTCAAAAGTCCGCCTACAACCTTGAACATACCTATCAGTCCATCAAATTCTTTTCTGTATACAGCTCTTGATGAATATTTTAGTGATGGCTCGGCATTACTTGTATAATCCGCCATCCATTTTTCTATAACAGGTTCCGCTTCATCAGTAGTATCCACGAGAGTTCTCATAGGTGTTCTGTCTCCAAAGAAATCCAGAAATTCTTCTGACGGTAGAACATAATTAACGTCCATATCCGTATAGTACTGTATTCTCATAGAAAAAGGGATGCTTACTGTTGCCAAAACTTCATATTCTCTTGTCTCTCCTGCATTGTTATTTACAGCAATGGTCTCACCCGGCAGAAAATATGGAACAAGGCTACTCTCTTTATCGCCTCCGTTATTATACTCGTTTACGATGATATATTTACCGGTCTTAAATTTATCTGCATCATATTTTCCCTGAACAAAATCCAGATTACGGACAGCATAATCATCCATACCATAAACTTTGGCAACCGTTCCAGTGCTCTCACTCAGATATTCGATTTCTCCATCCCCCGCAGCATATGAAGCTCCATCCCTCATCCATGTATCTACATTTTCATTATCAAGAAGCCTTTCCTTGAAACGAGCAAAATCCCTGTCACCCAGTTCCTGATAGCAATACTGTTCAGCATATATATTTCCTATGTCCAGAATCCCATCCTGCTTCTTAAGTTCACTGATAAAGGAATCGGTAACCCCGTCATAAGTCTGCCCGGTTGCTCCAAGATTATCTGTTATTGCATCTGCAACTGAAAAGTCTGTTTTGACATAATTAGATATATATTTACTCTCGTCAAATCCGATGATCATCGTATATACGCTGTTTAACACAACCAGCGACAGTGCAAGGGAAAGCACAACATAAAAGCAGCGTTTCTTTTCCCTAAAAACATTCCTTAAAGCAAAACTCACAGGAGTAAACTTCCCATTATGCTTCTTTGTTTTGCAGGCGCTGACATTCTCAGTATATCTGAGGGCTTCTATAGGTGTTACCTTTGATGCAAGCCTAACTGCTTTCCTTACCGATAACCTTACTGTGATATAGGAAAAGAGAATTGAAAAAGCCAATACCCAGACATTGATCACAGCCTTATTGTCAGTTGTTTCCGAGAATACAAGCTGTCTCATGACAAGAGGAAGAAGCAGGCTGCCAACAATCAATCCTCCTATCATGCCCATGATAATCCCGGGCACAGCATGATAAACAGACTGCCATTTCACTATATTTTTAAGTTGTCTGCTACTGGTTCCAACTGTTTTAAGAAGCCCATATGAGCGTATGTCAGTATAGATATTTATCCTGTATACGTTGCTGATGATGAGATATCCCGAAACAAAAAATGTTGCAAGCATTGTTATCATCAGTAAAACAGTAGTAAGGTCCATTGTTCCCACTGATGATGCCCAGTTAACACCAATCTCTGTATTATCCGGAAGCCCATTCCTTACAACCGTTTTATATGTCTGGCCACTGATATCAAACGGAAAATAAAAGTCTATATCTGCGCAAATTCTTCCATAAAGATCATCCACAGTTCCCATGAAACCATCTTCATAAAACGAAACCGTCGGTGTCGGAGAATATTTGTCCTGAAAAGTCTTAGATACCAATACCATTTGAGCCATGGATATCCTGTCGCCGGTGTAGATTCCTGAAATTCTGAATTCTTTTTCTATAATACCTTTTCCGGTTTCAATCTGCAGAGGAAGCATACTCCCAATCAATGATTCATATTCAGAAGTATTTCTCGCATCCATCCCAAAAGCCTGCAAGATCAGGCTGCTGACTGCAATTTCGTCCTCCTTTACCGGAAGATGGCCTACTTCTGGATAACAGAACCCCTTTTTTGCACTTGTTTCATCGCAATAGTTTGCCTCAGTATACAGTTTTAAAAGTTCCTGATTCACAACATTTCCGACATATATTCTCTCTGATACTTCTTTCAGCTTTGAATCAGCTGCAATCCTGTTATATTCATCCTCAGTGAGGTTCTTAATACTTGCATCAGATGTACCTCCCGATTGTCTTGCAGTTGATTCCTGAAATTTTGATACTATGCTTCCTCCAATTGTGAAAAGAGCTGTAAACATAAATGTACAAAGCGCAATCGCAGCTATGACCACCATACTTTTTCTATGATTCGCTTTTACTGTTTTTAATGCTATTTTTCTTATAACTTTCCTATTATTGACCCTTGGTCCCTTCATTCTTCTGTCGTCCCTCATACCTCACACCTCTTTTGAAACTATAAGGCCGTCTTCTATCCTTATGATCCGGTCAGCCATCTGGGCAATCTCATCATTATGCGTGATCATGATAATGGTCTGTGAATACTTCTCCCCAATGACCTTAAGAAGCCCCAATACATCCTGGCTTGTCTTTGAATCAAGGTTTCCTGTGGGCTCGTCTGCCAGAATGACCTGCGGTGCTGAAGATAACGCTCTTGCAATTGCAACACGCTGTTGCTGTCCTCCGGAAAGCTGATTAGGATAAGCATTCCTCTTTTCTGTGAGCCCCAAGGTATCAATAATCTGATCCACGAACTCCTTGTCAGGGACATTACCATCAAGTTCTATCGGCAGCACAATGTTCTCATATACAGAAAGAACCGGGACAAGGTTAAAAGACTGGAATACAAAGCCAATCTTCCTTCTGCGGAATATGGTCAGTTCTTCATCTTTTAAAGTAAAAATATCTTTTCCATCGATTGAAACAGATCCTGAAGTCGGGCGGTCAAGCCCTCCAAGCATATGCAGCAAAGTTGACTTACCACTTCCGGATGTACCAACTATTGCAATAAACTCTCCCTTTTGTACCGAAAGATTAATCCCCTTCAGCGCCTCTACTGCTGTATCACCTTTTCCATATGTTTTTTTCAGATCTGATACTCGCAATATTTCCATTCTGAGCCTCCACTATAATGAATTTTGCTTGCAAAATACTTGCGCGTGAGCGGATTGCTTAAGCAATATACTCCTCTCCGCGAGCTGCGCATATAAAAATCACCTGTAAAGGAGAATGACTTCTTGAATGCAAAAAGGAAAATGCATTCAGGAATCTACCGATCTCCTCTACAGATGATTATCACATACAAATCTTTCCAGAATCTTTCAAGACATTACTTTAAATCTTACAGTTTTGTCATATTTCACTTTTTCGGGAGGAAAACAGAGAACGTAGTTCCTTCTCCCAGCTTAGAGCTTAACTTAATGTAGCCTCCTTCACCTGATATTATCTCTCGGGCAAGATGTAGGCCAATCCCAACACCTTCCTTCGATTTCACATTGCTTCCGCGATAAAAACGCTGGAATACTTTTGCTGATTCTTCCTCAGGAATACCTATGCCGGTGTCACTGATATCTACGCAGGCAAACATTTCGTAATCCTTTGTACTGATCGTAATACTTCCCTGATCAGTATACTTGATAGCATTATCTACGATATTTACGATTGCTTCCTGCGTCCATTTCTTATCAATAAGTGCCATTGCATCAGTATCTTTAATCTCCAGTTTTATGTCCTTAGCCTCAGCCTTTTCCCGAAGCTGTATGGCAACATCCTTTAATAATGGATTAAGCTCTTCATTATCAGTCTCAAGTGACAGAATCCCGTTTTCCAGCCTTGAAAGTTTTACAAGACTGTCTATCAGGAACCTTAGTTTTTCTGCCTGTGCATGTATTGCTTCGACATTTGATTTTTCATCGCCGGTAAGATCAGCACTTTCAAGCAGTTCACTATATAGAATAAGATTTGAGATTGGTGTTTTGGTCTGATGGGAAATATCTGAAATAAGGGATTTTATCTTATCACGTTCATCCTTAACGTTCTGTGCAGAGATGGAAGATGCGCTTAAAAAATCCGACAGTTCTGACTCCAGTTTAGATAACCGCCCCTCATCAAAATGCTCTGGTGCAAACTCCCCATTCATTGCCATATGAATCATGCTTTCCAGGGAGTCAAATAATTTCCTGGTTTTTACTCTGTTAATTACGATTGCTATGCAGGCGACAATCATAAGGCAAATGCCGATAACAATAATAAGTTTATCCATTCTCTTTCACCCAGCTATAGCCTATCCCATATACTGTTTTAATCTTTTCCTGCGCAGAAAGCTTATCCCTAAGCCTTTTTACAGTAACAGATAATGCATTCTCATCAACATATTCAGCCCCATCAGTCCAGAGTCTGTCTATCAGCGTTTCTCTTTTTACGGTCAGCCCTGCATTGTCTGTCAGTACTCTTAACAGACGCTGCTCTGTTTTTGATAATTCCAAAGTTTTACCATTTAAAGAAAAAGCCATGTTATTATAGTCAAACACATAAATACCATCAGCAAATACACCTGATTCATTTCCATGATTAGTCTTTCGCAACTGGGTATTTACTCTTGCACGCAGAACAGCAAGGGAGAACGGCTTTGTAATATAATCATCCGCTCCCTGCTCAAGACCTGTGACTATATCCTTATCAGTATCATTAGCAGTTAAAAGAATTACCGGTACATTGGGTGTTTTTCCTTTTATTTCCTTTAACAGGTCCAATCCACTTCCATCCGGAAGATTGATATCCAAAAGTACAAAAGAAACTGTACCAAGAGACAACTGTTCTTTTGCTTCATTTATACTTTCACAAGACACAATCTGCCTGTAATTTTCTTTTAAAGCCTTGCATAGCCCCTGATTTAAAGTTGTATCGTCCTCAACAATAAGAATCTGTTCCATAGCTCCTCACCTAATAACATCTTTTGTGTCATATTCCAAAGGCATGTTTTAACATCATGTTCACCCGATTATCTTTTAATGCACATAAAAAGAAGCATGTATTTTCATTACCAAAACACATGCTTCTATGATATCACAACATCAAATACTTGTTATCGTGCAGAACACTGCCCTTCATTTTTTATATAATCCTATTCCTTATATCTTAGATTACCATTCAGCAACACATCAAATTTACCGGCATACATTTCATCTATGACCTGTTCGCAAGGCACTCTGCAATATCGCATTTCTTTTGATGCGTCATGAACTCTAAAAGTGGTCTGTTTATTCTTCCGGCTTTCTTCAAGATACGAGTCCAAATACGGCTGCGCCTCTTCTCTTGTCATGTTAGCATCCACATTAAGCCGCATAAACGATGATAACACACTGATGCACCTTGCACCTCCAAGACTTACTATTCCATTTCGAGCATTTCTATCATCCGAACAAAAGACATATATCTGCTCGCCAAATTTTATACTAAGCGTCTGAAGAAGGACATAACTTTTAAGCTCTCCGAGATTATTACCAGGTCCTATATCGTCACAGTCTTCCGAAAGCTCCTTCAAAAACTGTTCTTTTGTAGTCTTCATATAATCAACACCCTGGAGTCTCTTAAACTGTTCTTCAAAATATCCGCTTCTATATGCCTCACACCCATTTTTCAACATATTGGAATACATGGCCACTGCTGAATCTGAGTATATAACCTTTAGTTCATCAACAATCTCTTCGTCTGTAATACAATGAACCACTCCAGATGATATCTTTTTCTCAAGCCACTCAGGAGAGCCTGCAATATTATGCCTTTGGAGTTCTGTTTTTATCTGTTCATGACAATAGAAGCGATACCCCGGCATCTTCGTTATACGATCAATCAGCTTATTCTCTTCATCCTTACGGATCAAATGCGTCTTGGAAATAAAATCAGTATCAAGAAGAGCATATTTCTCTTTCATCAAATGCCCACCTCTTAGCCTTCCGCGAGAAAGCCCTTTCTGATTTTTTCCAAATACTCCATATCCGATTTCTCACGGCTTTCTGTCAGAAGTTCCTGTTCTTTGTTGTACTCCATATCATCAAGGAGACTTCCAAGATATGAAAGATCCTTACTATTTTGTTGCCATTTTAAAGCTTTACCCGTAAGTTTAATTCTTTCTAAAACATAATCAGAGTCACATTCCAGTAGTTCTTTGGCTTTACTATTTGAAATATCATGGTTCTCAACAAGCCTCAGTACCACCGCCTTGTACGGAAGTGCAAACAATTCCATCAAGATAAGGACATCATCAACAGATATCTTATCCGCAGCAATACCATATAGTTTGATCTGCTCAACCAATATTCCGTCAGGCATTAGAAGTAATCCAGCAAAAGCGTTTGCCTCAAGATCCTCCTGAGATTTCGCAGTATCATCCGCAGTTTTTGAATCCAATAATGAGCCGCTTGCTATGGTACTAGGGTCTATATCTTCAGCATAGCAGTGAATGTGGTACAGCTCATGAGCAACAGCAAATATCTGTTTACAAAGAGCCAAGCCGGAATTGATGCAAAGAAATATTGTTCCCTTTTTTACAAAGGTAAATGCCCATAATTCATCATCCTTAAAAGGATATCTGAGCACTTCCAGCGTTAATTCCCTTTTTCTGGCATAGTTTTCAGCAATGCTAAATATGGAATCACGGATAATCGTGCTTCCACAATAATTTACAGAAAAAGCCTTTGCCAAAGCATTTATGCTCTCAAACTGTTTAGGCTGCTTGCCAAACAGGCTTTCTTCTAATATATTCCCCATTAGTCATTCCCCCAAGGCTGCATCATGGCATTTCCATTTTCACGTACTCTCTTGTGGAAAAGAATCATATCTGAAAGTTCATCAGCTATTTTCAGTGCCTGTCTTGCCTCTTCAGACTGAACTTTGCCCATAAAAGCATGGACAATATCAGTATCCCCATATTCAGGAGAAATCCTTGTGAGTTCCTCCATCCTTACACCAAGGTATTCAGCTATAGACTTAAGTTCAATGGCATTAATCATGCGTGCACCATTAAGCATCTTATTCACCGTCTGCTTATTTGTCCCAAGTGCTTCTGCAAGATCTGTCTGTTTTTTATTCTGTTTCTTAAGCAGTGCAAGTATATTGCCTGCGATCATCATATTCATATCAATCATGAAAAGTGTTCCTCCTATCGTTTGCATGTAATAGGTTTTTTACACTTATATCGTACATCCGCCCCTTATAATAGTCAATATTACATATACTTTTGATTATATCTGCTTGCAGTAGTCACCAATAGAGTTACTAAAATTTCAGTATAGTTCCCTTTAATAACAAGTATAACTGTGCGCACTCTTCTTCTCAAAAAAGGTATGTAAAAAACCGAAACAAGCACTGCATTTAACAGCACATTTGCAATCATCGATATATTATTTACCTGGTCCCACATGGCTTCAGTAATCATTAATTCTCTTCACCTCTATAATTTTTGAAGTAATACCTTACTCCGCTCTCTTTTTGTTGTAATCCATCAGGGCTTTTACAAAAACCGGATAGTTTTGTTTTGAGATAAGTGCTTCACCCCTTGCCATATAGCACGTTCCCGAATCATACCTCTTTACAAATCGTAGATTTACAAGATATCCTCTATGAGTCCTTAAAAAATCATCACCTACAAGCTTTTCTAGTTCTGATAGATGTCCATAATATTCAATTTCATCAGTTCTTGTATGTACGATTATCTTGGCACCATACACTTCTGCAAAAACAATGTCTGAAAGGGCAAAAAAGAGCCGGATAGAAATATTTTTCCATCCGACTTTACATTAACAATATAACTTTTAACCATACTGTTTAAATCTGAACATCAATCGAACCCCCATCAGAAACCGGAGCTGCCATTGTCGGCATTGATACGGTTACCCCCTGCACTGCAGGGCTTCCAACCACTGCAGAAGCTGACTGTCCACCTCCCATACCGGGAATACTCCCTGCTTTTCCAAGCTCATGCTTGATCATATCTTTAAGATATTCCATATTTGCTTTTACAATAGCCTTGTTTTCTGAAGCCCTGTGCTTTCTCTTTAGATCCTCGAAATCCTCTTTGCTCATATGCGGATCTACGACTTCCATATCTTCAAGCATCTCCATGGTCTCTTCCAACTCTTCCAGTTCTTCCTCGCCAAATTCAGAGATCATCTTGTTCAGGTCTGCCATCATTTCATCCGAAACATCAGCCCCGCTTTCTTCTATCTGCGAGAGAGCTTCCTGCAACTGAACCGCCCCCTCACTTTGTTCGGCGGCATTTCGGTCGTCACATCTTAAATCCGCTTCGCGGATGGTGACTTCCTCCAGCATCTCCTCGCGCTCATCGAAGATTTGGTCTTCTTTCTCAGTTATCTTTTCTTCCTCTGCCTGTGTTATGGCACTCTGAATACCCCGAACAGCATCTTCCTGTTCGTCAAGGCGCTCATCCTGCTTCTGAGCACGAGCCACCATTTCTTCCAGCTCCAGATGATGTTTCTTTTTCCTTGCCACCATTTCCATGCGCTTTGCATGGGTTAAAGCAAACTGTAGTTCCTCAGGATCACCATCCCCCGCAGAAATCTTTCTCTTTATCTGCGTCACAACTCTTTTTGCTGCCAGTACTGCCTGCCCGGCACTGTTTGATGTCTTGGCACTCTGTATTTTGGATGCAACCTCTTTATAATTATAGGTCGGCTTAGGCGCTGTCTCTTCCTCTGCTGCATCCGGGGAACCGGATGATGTCAGAAAATCATTTATTTTTTTACTATTCTGATCTTGCTGAGAATCCTGCTTCAGTGAGCGTATCATCTGCCGCATCTGCTGTGATAATCCTTTTCGATCCTTAACCTCATTGTCTGTTCTTCTGTCAAAGCTTGATACAAAAGGATTTACCGGCATCTTTCCCATAATTGTATTCTTCATGGCTCCGTCAGTCTTCTGAGCATAGAGATTCCCCTGGGCATTCTTCATGTACTGTGAACTATATAGATTATTCGCAATAAATGATATATTCATGCCGTACCTCATAACATGTAGGAATCGTATTTATACGATTCCTCTCGCGCCAGCCGCACGCTGCATAGCAGCAATTTCCACTGTGCGGCTGTGTGCATAAAACATCAGCCTCTGAAATCTATCTTTGTTCCTACCATCTGCTCGGTCTGAGTCATAACTTTTCCGGATGCATTATTGTATGAGTATGTCTGCACCTTGGAGAGAAGTTCATCCATGGAATCTGCTTCGAATGTTACATATTCCTCGTCATCTTTAATCTTGGAATCCTCTTTATCAGTATCTTCCTTTTCAGCTTTTTTATCCTTGGCTTTTTGGATACGTTCCTCCTGCGCCTTCTTTTCTGCTTTCTTCTTCTCCTGCAGTTTCTGAGCCTTCTTCTCTGCTGCTTTCTTTTCAGTACGCTTTTTCTGAAGATCTGAAGATTTATTTACAGTGGCAAAGAAACTCTCCTTACCATTAGAATCAACACTCATCCCAAAATTCTTAACACTTGCGCCGCTGCTGGCAAGTCCCATCTTAGCCTCTGACATCTTTGTCTGTGCCATGGCAATGATTCCTTCATACTTCTTACGATATGATTCATCCGTCGCCATCCGCTCAAGCTTCTCTTCATCTATAAGGACTACCATTTTGTTGGCATTGCCATAGGAGGCAGCATTCTGCTGAACCTGTGCTTTCATATCCTTGCTGACAGCAATGAACTCCATATTATGATATTTTGATTTCAGCGAATTATAGTAGTCCTTTGCCTTATCGGAAAGCTGCACATCTCCAATAGTCATCCCATATTCAGTTTTTCTGGGCACAAGTGAACTCGTGGTATCTATCGGACTCCACACTTTTGTTTCTACTTTAGCCTGCTGAGATTTTTTTGCTGAACCAGCCTGATCTGCCCTACCTGTATCAGGAGTCTTAGACACTCCCGATTTCTCGTTATAGACACTCTGATTTATCTGCTGATATGCAGAAATGCCATTAATTCCTGTCATACTGATCTACCTCCTTGTAAAAAAGACGACATCCATTTCATTCATATATATCTAAAAGCGCATAGTAAGACACTTATCCATTTCTTATATATTTTTTATCGTCTTAACTACTGCCTTAATGTACCCTTAAAATATAAAAAAAGTATAAAGTTCTTTGTACCCTTATTGTTGTACGAAAAAAGGCCTTCAGAAAACAAATCCTGAAGGTCTTCCATATTACTGTAATACCAGCCCATAAATCACAGATCATCCAATTTTCCACCTGGCATCCAATCCATAGAACATAAGTATTCATAAAAAGTCATGTATTCCGGAACAGGCCATTTTCCCTCAACATACTCAATCAGATCCGAATCAGCGCTAAACTCTTTATCAACGCATTTCCCATAAACTGATAATTCATCGCTACTAGCACCAGCCCAGTAATCTCCTGTTTCCGCATCAAAAACTAATGTCTGATACTTCTCTTCGCTGTTAGGCAGCAAATCGTCACCCGCAAGATCAAGTACAATGAAGTGATAGTGTTCTAATGCGGCAGCTTGCTCTTTAAGCCCATCCAGACTCTGGCTTACCCTGCTAGTTGTATAATTTGCGCTGTTACCCTGAACATTCTTATATGTTCGATATATTGCTTCATAGTTGTCATTATGACGATAAAAATCATTTAAATCATATTTCATGGTGTGCCTGAATGTATTGGAATCTAAATACCACTCTTGCTCTTCCTCATCATAATCTTCTGTCAATGATACAAATGAACATTTATGCACTTCCGGAAACTGAATCTGCTCATCCTCAAATGTATTTGCTGATAGAGAGAAATTCTTTCCACAACCAAGTAATCCTATGCTAAGACCCAATATTGTTATTGCAGACAATACCTTTTTCATTAAATAATTCCCCATCTTTATTCTTTATGACTTTTGTCTTTTAAAGTCTCCCAATAAATATTACCACTCATATATCCAAAAGTCTCTTCATCACAGAATCTTTTGACTAGATCTGAACGTAATTCGTTACTGTTCACACCTTACGGTGCTCACAGCAACTGGATTTGCCCATTCCAGTTGCCTTCGGCAAAGGGGCAAATCCTATATTCAAGACGTAGAACATTCTCACGCTCAGCGCAGCAAGTGCGCAGAGCTGTCTGAACAGTAACCGTAATTCCTCGTAAAAATCTTTACTGTATTGCTTGAAAGAAAGGTGTGAAAACAGTTTTGACTTGGTAAAATCTGATATAGAATCACAATTACTAATCAGGGTCTTCAGAATCCTCTTTTCTGTAATAAAAATGAAAAAGAGCCTCCGCTGCGGATTTTCTTATTGATAAATCCTCTGATTCCAATAACCCGGAAAACCAGGAACATATCACATCGTCATATCGGTCGCTATCCGCTACTTCATTAAAAAGCCTCGCCGCATTAAGTACGGTCGCTACTTGCCACTTCAGTCTTTCGTTACCGGGATACTCTTCAATTCTCTTTTTAGCATCAGTAAAGACATCCTGCTCCAAGTCCTGTTTGAATTTCTCGTAGTCCATTGTCTACCTCCTTTGAATAGTGAATAGTTACTGCTCAAAATGAGCGCAAAAAAAAGCAGCTACCTCGATTGAGATAACTGCTATGTAACGTTCAATATTCAATTAGGGCGACAAACTTGTATTTATCTCCTGATACCATTTTCATCAAAAGTTTTCTTAAGAGCTCTTTCCACAAACACAATTGAACCCAATATAGCCACAAGCTGTATTCCTTCAACAATAAGTGTCATATATCCAATTGCATTTTCACTCGAATGTGAAAAAGGTATCTGAATAATAATTGTCGGAATTAATAACAGCAATCCGAGTTTAAGCCACAACTTGCCGCAGTAATCATGTGCAAACTTCCATGTATCCATATTTTTTCTGGACATAGTTGTTCTATATCCAATAATTCCATTAATCTCTTTTGGCGGATATTTGGACATAAAGAATCCACATATCAGCATGACAATCGGAATTAATAAGTTACAGATAAATATCATAATATAAAACCACATATTTATTCTCCTTTGCCCAACAAATTTGAATTGTGCGTTTAACTTCCAATATAACGCGCTAACACATTATCTCTACAAGCTTGAAGTTGTCGGGTTAGCGGTCCGCATTCATCGATACCATTCTGTGATATGCTTCTTTGTGACTTTTTGACTCCTCATAAAAATCTGCCATATCATCACACGGAAAGTTATTGCAAAATGCGCAGAAATCGATCTCTTTTTCTTTGCAACACTTAACAGGCATACATATATCTTCTTCCGTCCACTGTGTATGCTTGCAGGAAGGACAGATTTTGTTAATGTAATCAGAACATGCAAAGCAGTTAACTCCGCAGTAGGCTATTTGGGTATTCATCACGCGCTCCTAAAATCTCGATTTGCTTAACCGTTTATACTGGAAGTTAAATGCCTGACCTTAACGCATCCCTGACTGCGTCTTTTATTACTTCACTGGACATCGTTGCACCCGAAACCGCATCAACCTCTACTGTATTATCTTTGATCATATCACAAATAATCACATCAGCAGGATACCCCTTGCCACACTCGTGCTTTAGGATTTCAATATCTTCTATTCTCCCATCAGCTACTGTTACTCGAACATCAACCTTGACCAGATCCGTCTCACTATGACCATTATATACACCATCAGCAACATGTGACAGATCAATTCCTGATTTGTCGAAAGCCTTGACCTGTCCACTCATCCTGACACTAACAATTGCGACTGCAGATATGATGATCACCGCAATTACGATTACTATTGCAAGCAGGGTTTTAAACAGCCTTTTCATTATCTTTCTCCAACAGATAAGCCACTATAGGTTCTATATATTTGACATCAGAAATATCATAGGATGAAGCCATCTTCTCGGCCATGACCTTTTCTTTCTCAGTAGCATCTTTTTTATTCCTGAGAGTTGATACAAACATCTTCATTGCAAGTCTGGATGGTGCCTTCATCTTTTCATAGTTAAAACCGCCCTGACAGTAGAATACTTTAATATACTTCTTCTGCTCCTCCGTAAGGACATTCTGAAGAAAAGTATCTATATCAGGATTGTCATTAGGGCTGCCTCCTACACAGAACAAAGCAAGACGTTTATTCTTCCAGTTATTGGCCTTTTCAAAGAACCATTTAACCTTAACAACATTCGCTGCCATAAGCCAACCGCCGTAGCAGATTGCATCAAAATCCTTGAAGTAATCATCACTCTTCTTCTGAGCATCCTTAAGTTCAAGTAAATCTCCGCCCGTTTTCTCTGCAACCCACTCTGCATATCTTTTAGTAAATCCTGTCTGTGATGTGTAAATGATCAGTGTTTTCATAACTCGCTCAAATTCCTTTCCATTTTCATGATAGTTTGTATGGTAGTTTGAAGGCTCTTTTCATCGATTCCATCAAATATTCTTCCGATGACATATTGGCTCTGTTGGCCGTTATTATCATTCTGTTCCAAAAAAGTCCTGCATTTATCTGTGACAAAGATCCGTTGCTTTCGCTTGTCTTTATCATCAGGAACTGCAGAGACAAACCCCTTTTTCTCAAGCTTAAGTAAAATCTGCTTCACATTCTGATGAGAACTTCCCATTACATCAGAAAGCTCATTTAACGTCGGAGGTTCCTTGCATAGGTTGATACAGATTATTGCAAAGAACTGTTTCCAGGTAATCTCCTTGAAATATGCATCTGCTGCAGCCTGATATCTGTTATCAAATGCACTGAGTAATCCGAGTAAAAACGGCTGTGGAGGCATATCTCCAAACGTTACTTTTTCGATATTCATTGCTTCATCGTAATTCATGTGAGCTCCTTTTATAATATGTAACATATTACCTATATGAAACAATGTAATATATTACATATTATTTGTCAACACAATTCCAAAGAAAAAGCTTCGGGATTTAACCGAAGCTTAAATGTACATTATATTCCAATATAATTGACGATACACTTTTTCCTTTATCGTATAAAAAGAGCCCATTTTACTTCAAAAATCGAATAAATATTCAGCTCTTCATAGCCATATATTTCTCGCCTTTGACAGCGCTAACTGAATCGCACTCTTTCCTGCATCAATCTCTTTCGAAAACATTTACTTTATGCGCTTTCCTTTATGTAGTATTTTGCTTGAGCTTCAAACATTTCTGCGTAAATTCCAGAAGGAATGCTTATAAGCTCATCATGTGTTCCATATTCTGCTATGTGACCTTCGAAGAATACTGCAATCTTGTCACAGAATTTGCAACTTGATAGCCTATGAGAAATATAAACAGCAGTCTTTCCACCAACAAGAGTATGGAACTGCTTATATACTTCATACTCAGCCAAAGGATCTAGCGCAGCAGTTGGCTCATCAAGAACAACGATAGGTGATTCCTTGAAAAGAGCTCTTGAAATAGCAATTTTCTGCTGTTCTCCCCCGGAGGGCTCTATGCCCTTTTCATCGAAGTATTTGAAAATGTTGGTTTTTAAGCCGTTATCAAGTTTTCCTAACAGGTCTTCCAGTCCTACAAGGTCTGTATATTTAGTTATTTTTGTATTATCTTCCTTGTCAAATGCAATATTCTCTCCCATGCTAAAAGCAAAGAGCTTGAAATCCTGAAAAACAGGCGCTATCTGCTGCATATATTCTTTGTAATCGTATTCCTTGATGTTTACCCCATCCACAAGAATTTCTCCCTCAGTCGGGTCATAGAGTCTGCACAAAAGCTTTATGAATGTTGTCTTGCCGGCACCATTAAGACCAACTATTGAAAGGTGTTCGCCTGGTCTTATCTTTATGCTGAGATCATCAAGTATTTTCCTGTCTGTTTTTGGATATGCAAAAGAGACATGTCTAAATTCAATCTCATGATCTTTTTTCTCAATATGCTTATCACCCTTAGGCAGCGCAGCAGGATAATCCATGAAAACAACGTATTCATAAGCATAATTGCATCTCTTAACAAGCTCTGTAATATTCCATACAAGATTAAACAGTGTATTTTCAAGAGAACCCTCTGCTGCAATAAGCTGAGTGAATATACCTATTCCGAAAGCTCCACTTATCGCAAGAAGTGCAATATAAAAGTATGTAAACATTGACTCTGCAAATACTGCAATTTCAAGTAAAAAGCTGTATGGAAGCTCCTTATCAGCTTGCCATTTCCACATTCCTATTGTCTTCTTCGTATTTCCTTCCCAGGCTCTCAGCATTAGATTTTTGGCATCATACAGTCTTATATCTTTTCCATATCGGGAATCTACCACTTCCCAGGCAAAGTATCCAAACATGTTATTAAACTTGGAAAGTTTATTAAATGTAGTTACCGCAAATTTGTTGATCTTGGTTGTAAGTGCAAAATGAAAAACAGTATATATAGCCAGCATCAACAGAAGGATAGGAGCATGTAGGATTATAACCGTGACAAGACCTGCCATTTTGATGAGGTTCCCGACAAACATAAATACCTGCTCCGCTACACCATAGACTCCCTCTGAGTACCAGCTCATACCGGTCTTGGCTTTCTGCAGCTGATCAAGTGCTTCCTTATCTTCAGTAAGCTGGAAATCAAGTTCCATAGTTTGTTTGCCCAAAAGAACGTCGAAATAGCATGAAAGTCTTTCCTGATATTTGCCAAGAACCGCATTACTTTTTTCAATCAGCATTGCTGCGATAAATTCGCCAATTATAAGAGCTGCTGCGTAGAATATCAGTTTCTTAAGATCTCGCTCTCCTACAATCTCATCTACTATCATGGGCGAGATCATTATGGCAATAAACGGCTGAGCAATGGAAATAATAGTCTTAAGGCTCTCCCATACAAAGAAAAGCGGATATTTTCTGGCGGCAGTACCAAACAAGACACGGATAACAGAAATTATTTTCTTTAAAGTGGTTTCTTTTTTCTTATCAGCCAACTTTTTTCACCTCGCTTTCTGCAGTCTCGTCTTCACGATAATACTGAGCCTGAACATTAAACATTTCTGCATATTTCCCATTTTGCTCCATGAGCTGCTCATGAGTTCCAAGCTCTACCAGAGAGCCATTTTCAAACATGGCAATCCTATCACAGAACCTGGTTGATGCCAGTCTATGTGAGATATATACCGCTGATTTTTTTCCTATCATTTCATCAAAACGTTCATAAAGCTTCTGCTCTGCTATAGCATCAAGTGCTGAGGTTGGCTCATCAAGAACTACAAATTTGCCGCCCTTATAAAGAGCTCTTGCCAAAGCAAGCTTTTGCCTTTCACCGCCAGACATATCAATGCCATCATCTTCCATGATATTTGTAAGAGGCGTATCGATGCCCTTTACCAGGGATGCAATCTTTTCTTCCAGCCCTGCTTCTATTGCGCAATTTAAAGCCTTTTCCTTATCAAGGTCATCGCCACTTAGCATAGCGATATTTTCCGCTATATTAAAAGCAAATATTTCAATATTCTGGAAAACAGGTGCAAACAGTTTGTAATAATCTTCTCTTTTGAATTTTCTGATGTCTATGCCATTAAGAGTAATGCTGCCTTCTGTCGGTTCATACAATCTTAAAAGGAGCTTTATCATAGTGGTCTTGCCTGCCCCGTTAAGACCGACAACTGCAAGCTTTTCTCCGGCACTTATCTTCAAATTCAGGTTCTTTAAGGAGTAATTGTCTGCTTTATAATACTTGTAGGAGACATTTTTAAATTCAATCTCGTAGTTATCTGCCTCAGGAATAAGAATACACATGCTTTCATCCATATCAAGATCAAGAGATAAAAATGACCTGAAGTCATCAACCTCGAGAGAAGCTTTTTTATAATCGCCAAATCTCTGCAAGAAATTTAATAGCGCAGAGGAAAAAGCCATTGCCAGCGATAAGAACATAGTAAAATCAGAAATTGAGAGGTTCTTTTTAAACACAGCCACAAAAAGAGTTGCATAAATAAGCCCCTTTATAATGACATAAGCTATCTGAACAACAAAGGCATGCTTATACCACAGATCGCGGTGAA
>NZ_KE384181.1:0-13135 GCF_000424385.1 Butyrivibrio sp. LC3010
AAGATGCTGATTAAAGAATTGAGAAAAATTACTGGATTATCACAGGCTGCATTCGCCAAGAAGTTCCACATCCCAGTAGGAACACTATCCCACTGGGAGCAAGGGGTAAGAACTCCCCCTGATTATGTTGTATACATGCTCTCACGAATCATATATATGGAACGTGAGCAATATCAAAAATAGAAATGCAAATGATTCCGCGATATCAATTCACCCAGATCTTAGTAACAGAATTGCTGTATTAAGGACATATATTTTAACCCATTGAATAAAAGCATTATCTTGGTGTATACTATGAATACGAATTGGGGTATGTGTTTGCGGACACATACTTGAGAGGATCGGAGAAATCTGGTCCTCTTTTTAATTAATGAATCAACCATCAAAAACTCCAAAAAAATAATAGGCGGCAAAACCGCCTATTGATGTTATAGCTCCCACTTATTGATGGGGAATCACCTGATGTTAAAGCTCCCGCTCATGGCTGGGAATCGCCTGATGTACTTCTTTATACCTTGATTATATGATTTAGCATTTATTAAATGCAAGGAGTTATTGGAGAATATAACAAATGTTTCATTAGTTCGAGTGCTAACAAACTCCTTTTTGGCTTTGAGGTATTTACTTCTCTTATTGTTTAGTTTTTAGTAACAACATGTGGTGTAATTTCCTTTTCTACAGCCTTGTATATAAGCTGTTGTACTACAGTAGTAGAAATGCTCTTAAGTGTTTTGTAGAGCTGAAGGATGAGTCATAGAGAGCGGCTCTAATCATGATTACTATGAATGTGATGATAGGTAAATTGTTTATAGATAGCAGATAGCTATTTGGCTACAGTTTTGTTTATTGAATTTTAATTTGCTTATTAGTGTATACGGTGTATACTAATTATATAGGAGGGACTCTTATGTCAGTTAAAGTAAGAAAAGTAGGCAACAGTTTTACAGTAACGATTCCTGCCGGATTTGTTGAGTCGCTGAATTTATATGATGGTCAGGAACTTGAGGTCAACGCATCAGAGCATGCTATTGAGTATAGGCCTTTAAAGACTGCGCCAAAGACAATAAACTGGGACGATTATGAGCCGGTATCAGACAATCTGAGGGATGGCATGACACCAGACGAATATGTTAGGAGCTTGAGGGACTATGACAGGGATTAAGACATATTTTGATACGGCAATTTTTATCTATGCGCTGGAACTTAAGAAGAAAGAAGCCCGGGATCTTTTTACCGATGCATTGCAGCAAGGAACAGTAGGAACATCAGCGATAACAATAATGGAATATACCACAGGGTGCTTTAAAAATGGTACCAAGGAAGATATTGACAAGTTTAATAAGTTTCTTACAGATCTTATGTTTGAAGTAAAGAACGTTGACAGAGAAGTCGCAGTGGAAGCTGCAAGGATAAGAGCAGAGTACCCATCTTTCAAGCAGATGGATTCCCTGCAGATAGCAAGTGCTAATGTTGCGGGAGCAGATATATTTTATACAAATGATAAGCAGCTTTTACAGTTCAAAGATGATGGGATGAAGGTAATAAAGTTGGAGACAATCTCCGTTTAAGAATGCATAGAGAAAAAACCTCAGAGACTGCAAACTCTGAGGTTTTTACTATGTTGTCCAGCTAAGTAGTTACTTGTAGGGGTTATGATGTATCAGCGAGAAAACTCCTTCCGACATAATAGCCTTTCGGAATTGAAGGGCATTTAGACCATAAATAGAGGGGATTCGCCCCTAATGAACATTGTAAAGTAAATACTATCCCCAAAAGAAAGATGAAAGCGATGATTCTGTGATATATGTCCTAAAAAAGGCGTACTTTAACACAGCACCTGTTTTGAGTGACTTTTTTGATCAATGTGGTAGAATACTATCAGTTGATCAACTAAACATCAGGCGGCTTGAGCGAATATATCTTTGATAGGGTTATCGGATTGAGCTTTGCCCCAGGCATCTAGATGCTGACACATCATGATGCAATAGAGGCGGCAGTACCACATCTTTGTAGATTGGTGCCTGCCGTTTTCTAATTGGTAGTCAATCTTTTCACGCTTATTGCACCTTTCTGAAGAAGTACGCTTGTTGTATTCTAACTTCCATTCCTTTGAATCTCTTGCCGGAACAGTAAATATACGAGGATTTTCCTTTGTGGGGACATGGACTACAAGGCCATAGTCAGAGTCGGAACACTTATAATCACAGTGTATGCCGTCACAATGAGAGCAGTTAGGACATCTGAACTTGTATCGCATTGTCTAAAGTAATTATAGGAAGGAAAGATTCTGTGCTTTTAATTTGGTAAAATTAATAACATGAAATAAATAGTGAAAATAATAAAATTGCTATAAAATATTGGGATTATTTATACCATCACTTGTAAACTGTGCTATAGTATATAGTGCCCAAAGAAAGATATGGTATTTGTAGTACCACGAATGGTTTGTAGTATGGACAGTTAGGAGAGAAAAATATGAAACGCTTATCCCTAGAAAAAATGGCAAATGTAATAAGAGATTCAAGGACAGCCATGGGTATCACACAGGATGAGTTGAGCAAAAAGACAGGAATCAATAGACAGATGATAGGCAGGATGGAGCAGAATAAATATATTCCATCTATTCTTCAGCTAGAAGAACTGGCAAATGCTTTAAAATTTGATATTACGTCGCTTTTCGAAGATTCTGAACCAGCAGTATATACAGCATTTAGAAAATCAGAAATGTCTCTAGAAGAACAAGCGGGAGTTGATCATATGTTTGAAATGATGCGAGCAGCCAAACAGCAGATTCTTTTGAGAAAGGCTTTACGTCATGAATAAGCAGAGCGGTTATGTACTTAGAAGAGAAGATATTGACGAAGTTAAGAAGCTGTCGATTCAGACAAGGAAGGATTTCGGGGTATTTCCCAATGTTCCATTAGGAAGTGACATACGTATGATACTTGAAAAAGAGGATATTCTGTTGTGCGAATATCCTTTTGCTGACTCTGAGGGGACTCATACATATGGAAATATCACATGGTTTAAAAATGGTGAAGAGACGTTTACATTTATCGGACTAAATACATCCAGTTATTATGATGAGCAAATTTTTGCACTTGCGCATGAGATTTATCATTATAAAACAAAGACTGGAAAAGCATACTCATTGGATATGGACATAGAAGATGAATTGATTGAAAAAAAAGCGGACAGATTTGCTGCAGAGTTACTGCTTCCTGCAGAAGAACTGAAAAATCGCGTTTTTGAATCATTTGGATCTTATGACATTTCTGGATTTGCAGAATTAAAGATTCTTAGATTTGTTGCACGTCTGCAATGTGATTGGTGGCTTCCGTATAAATCTCTAATTAAGAGGTTATCGGAAGAAAACCATATTACTGAAAGTGTATACCTTACATTATATGAATTAGAATGCAGAGACCAGAACAGCATATACGGAAAAATATTAAAGAACACAGATAATGAGATATCGCAGCTTCTTAATAAAAAGACAAAGACGATAGGCATTTCTAATAGAGTCCTCGAAACAGTCATAAATAATTATGAAGATGGTTTAATTGATGATGACGAGTTTACAAAGCTCTTATTATTGTTTAATAAAAAACCGGATGATTATGGCTTTGAGATGGTAGATGAGCTTGATGATGAACTTGAGGAATACTTTGGAAGCGAGGATTGAAGATGAAAGTTGATGTAAAGAATGTCAATCCTGCCTTCGTGGAAATGATTAAGGACCCGAGTCAGAAGATTTTTCTTGATACAAATATCTTTATTTCGCCCGATAGAAGTGGACTTCAGAATAATGTTGGGGCGTTTAAATTTGAAGACTATAAAAAAGTATTTTTGGATCCATTGCGCTCATAACCATCCTGGCGGCGATTGTACTTCTGTTTGTAGCACTCATAGCGCAGCTTGTAGAAAGCGTAGTAACACTAGCAAGCAATATGGGAAGTTATGCAAAGGCTTTTTCCAATGCGGTGAACAGTCTGGAAAAATCAAATAACTTCCTTGGAAGACTTGGATTTGACGTAGAAGCAATCTTAAGTCTCGGAGAAAAAACACTATCCAGACACAGGGGCTCTTGGAAAAAAGGGTAAGGGAGCTGGAAGATAAATAGCGAGGACTGAACAATAACTCAGAAGTTTTTTGCGAGGAAGAATGATGAACAAAAGCCTGTACGACAAGTTTCATAAATTAATTCTTAGGATGCCAAGCTTTTTGGAAAAGATAGTGGCTGCAATCCTGCTGCTGGGAGTAATTTATAGCTGCATTCAGCTGGCGATACATGTCTTTACATTTCATAGTCTGGCATTTGATGCTTATGTAGAGGACATACTTCTTACCGCATTTAATGCGATTATCGTCATCGAGTTTATTAGAATGCTGATAAAACACTCCATGAATACCATAGTCGAAGTCCTTATCTTTGCGATAGCAAGAGGTCTGGTTGTGGGACACGAAGAGCCGGTGGATGCGTTGATCCGCATTGTATGTATAGGGGTTTTGCTCTTATGCAGAAAATATTTATTCTATGAGTTCGACTTTCAGGAGGAAGAGTAGAGACGGGAGTTCACGAAATTATAATAATTTATTTATGACATATATGTTATAATTCACCTAAAGGCATGGGTATAAGGTATGCGGCATTTGCTGTGTACCTTATTTTTCAAAGTGGGGATTTTTTATGATTAAAAATATGTGGTATGCGGTTTTGTCGTCTCATTATCTAAAACCCGGCAAGCTCCTTGCTGCAAGACGTTTTGGTGAAAATCTGATTTTTTTCAGGAAAAAAGACGGTGAAGTAAGTCTGGTTTCCAGTCTGTGCGCACACCGTGGGGCATCTTTGTGCAAAGGACGGATTCAGGATGATAACATAAAGTGCCCGTTTCATGGAATCGAGTATGATACTTCCGGAAAGGCTGTCTATATTCCGTCTGAGGGAAAAGCTTCTCATCAGGATTTTTCAAGGTTAAAATTAAAACACTATCCTACCAGAGAAATTGGCGGAATAATTTTTGCTTGGTATGGCGACGGTGAGCCGGACTGCGAACCGGATTATTTTGATGTGATAACGGATAAATCCTATGTTTATGATCATACAGAAGATTGCTGGAGCGTACATTATTCCAGAGTGATAGAGAACCAGCTTGATGTGTCACATCTTGCTTTTGTTCATCATAATACGATAGGCAGGGGGAATAAAACTCTTTGTAATGGGCCCAAGGTTATCTGGCTTGATGAAAATACATTGCAGACAAGTGCCAATAATGAGGTGGACGAGGGGCAGCTTCCAAAGGGTTCTGATGAAAGTATCATAAAGAGTACGAACCTGACATTTAAATTCCCAAATATGTGGCTTAATCATGTTACGGATAAGATTATGATTCTTGCGTTTTTTATCCCTGTTGATGATGAGAATTCCATAATTGCCTTGAGGTTTTATAACAAGATTACCGGCTTTAAGCCCGTTGACAGTCTTATAGCATGGCTGGGCAGCAGGGCAAATAAGATAGTGGAGCGCCAGGATAAACGAATAGTTGAAACGCAGCTTCCCAAGAGGTCAGATTTAAAGATTGGAGAAAACCTCGTTGCAGCGGATCTTCCAATTATTGAATACAGAAACAAAAGAAATGCACTTCAGCTTAATGATGGAACCATATCAAAGAAACCCAAAGAACCGGAGACGGTATCTGTCACAAACACAGGAGGGAACACTATGGATAACAAGGCTATGTACAAACTGTCATATGGATTATTTGTTCTTACAGCTAAAAATGGTGAAAAAGAAAATGGCTGTATCACTAACACTGCCATTCAGGTGGCATCAGAGCCAAATCAGATTTCTTTTGCGGTAAATAAGGCAAATTACACACATGATATGGTGATGCAGACAAAGAAATGTAACATATCGGTTATAAGTGAGGCAGCAGAATTTGAACTGTTTAAGCACTTTGGATTTCAGTCAGGCAGAGATGTGGACAAATTCAAGGACTTTACAGACTGCAAGCATGCAGAAAACGGAATACCATACATTACCCGGGGAACAAATGCCTATTTTTCCATAGACATAAAGCAGACAGTTGATTTGGGCTCCCATACACTTTTTATAGGAATACCTAAAGCTATGGAAGTTCTGGATGCTGCAGCATCAGCAACCTATAGTTTTTATCAGGATAACATTAAGCCAAAGCCGGAAGCAGTTGGTAGGACGCCAAAGGGCGAGACAATATGGCGCTGTAAAATCTGCGGATACGAATGGGTAGGCGAGGAACTTCCCGATGACTTCATATGTCCTATATGCAAGCACCCTAAGGCGGATTTTGAGAAGGTTGTGAGATAAAAAGTATTTGTAAAAGGAACTACGCTTCAGTGATTTGGTTATTGAAGGCGATAGTTCCTTTTATATTTGCACATAATTATTTCATTGCGACAAGATGGAACATGGGACAGAGCAGAACTCATCGACCTCTTTAATCAGATGATCCCCAACTTTAATCATATGTACAAAACTATCTATGAAACACGAGATGGCATATTAGCGATGCTTTCGCATTTAGATGAAAATGCTGAGCTTATTATTCGAAACAGATCAATGAATTTGATTTCAAGACAGACGCTTCTATCCTTAGTAATTGGGAAGGCTGTCGAACTAAGGGATGATCTGGGAGAGCAGTTCTTTAATATTTGCTTGATGGTTGCCGCTTTTGGACTAATGCTATCAACGCATTTTGATAAAGAGGATGAGCATGAATTATATTTCCAGCAACTTCGCATAGAACAATTAAAGGGAGAAAATACTGAAGAGAAGGATTATATCAATGAACCTGAAAAAATGATGCTTATAAGTACAAAAAAGCCTCGTAGAATACCCAAGGACTATTATAAAGAGTTTACAAAATATACAAAACAGCTCACCGCTTTTATTAAGGTGTTTAAACGCGACCTAAAGAGTATTGACATAAAAAAGCAAGAAAATGGCGATGTTTATGAATGCGAATTAAATTTGAATTATGGTAAATACTCAGTTAATGAAGAATTTGAGAGTACGGGAATCAAGAAGCTTATTGAGCTCTTTAATAGCTTGATGATTGCAAGCTTGGGCGGAATAGTATTTATAGATGAGCTTGATTCCAATGCTGATAATTGTGGCAGGCAGGAGATCATAGAAAGAATATAGTACTACCGTTGTATTTAGGGTTCTTTAATATAAATCAAGAATATAATCTGGAAGATTAAAAGGAATATAGGATGGCTGTTGATTGCATTAGAAAAGCATCGGGTATAGAGATGAGTCGGAATGGTTTTGATCATCTCCTTTGGTATTACCATAGGGAAAAGCAGTGATTTAGATTAATCAAATGCTAAAAACAGGATTATAATATGATTATGGACATTCTATATCATTGTACTTGCAGCCTATTTCTATTTGATTGTAATCCTCGTTAAGGAGCTGAACCATGTAGAAGCTATGGTTTGATGTAATGGCTTCTACCATTTTTTGATGAAAACAAGCCAATGCATTGTTTAAATCAGGATGGTAAGATATATGGGTTTCCATGTTTGATTCGGTGAATGATGAGGATTTGTGACTTGCCATAATAAGGGTATACATAACAATAGTATCCTTTACAAAATGTTGATGAAAACCGAAGTGACTTTATACAGCTAATATCATTTGTTGGGGTATAATATGTATAAAAAATCAGAGGATAAGTATTTATATCATTATACTTTTCTAAATACGTTAATATGTTACCGGATTATATCGACTTACATTTAAGTGATAATGCCATAAAGGATATGGTAATTAAAGTTGCACCGGATTTTTCACCATCAAACATGATTTTGTTGCAAGCTTTGCTGGATAAATATGCGCCTTCAGCGCGAGTTGAAGAAAGCGCTTTGAGTAATCTAATCAGGTAGGTTTAGCCGACACAGTTTTATGAAATAACTGTTTTGAGAAATCTATTCATGAGTATGGTAGTATTAAAGGTAACGTACGAGAAGAAGGAATAATTTAAGAAACATATATACGGTACAAATGGAGGGTTATATGCTGGAATCACTGCAAATAGAAGGTTTTAGAAAGTATAACAATTTCAAATTAGAAAACTTAAATAACATAAATTATGTGCTTGGAGATAACAATATAGGAAAAACATCTGTACTGGAAGCTATTTATACATGGGCATGTGGTCAGAATGTTGCGCCTATGATGGCTATTCCCTTGGGAAGAGCAAGATATTCTTCTGTAAACCAATATTGGATTATGGAAGAATTATTATCTATGATCAATCAGCCACATGATATGCCACTTACAATGGCTTTTGAGGGAGTATATAACGGAAAAAAAGAAAGATTTGTACATTCCATATATCCTTCAGATTTAATGGCTGAATTTGATCCTTCATTTAAAAATCATATGGACAAAATAGTTTTAAGGACCAATGATATGGTTGCAGAACAACCCAATCCTATAAATATGCAGATGTATAATCCTCCAATAATAGCACAGTGGGATATTACACATGGTGGAAATAAAGTTCGCGCTAATGTAACTGCTCCTGTATCAATGGTATCAAACACAAAATCGTTTTTGACTGCGAAGTATATAGACGTGCTTTCACATATTGCAGTTAAAGAAAGTGTTCAAATGTATGCTGCTCTAAAAAGAGAGGGAATGCTTGATGAAGTTGTAAAAAGAATTAGCAAAGTATTTCCTGAGATTGCAAACTTCGATATGATTCCGTATCCGGATGGCTCTCAGGCCCCTGTTAGTGTAGTTAAAAAGGATGGGACATCTCTTCCTTTGTATGCATATGGAGATGGAGTTCAAAGATGGTTCTATATAATCGGAGCTCTGAGCATATATAAGAATTCAATAATATGTATAGATGAAATAGATACGGGATTTCATCCTGGTGCTCAAGCTGATTTTTGTAAAAACGTCAGCGAATATGCAATAAAGAATAATGTTCAACTCTTTATTACCACACATAATCAGGAGTTTATAGACAGATACCTTGAAGAAATAGGAAAAAAGAAAAGTCTAATGGATAAAGTAAATATTATTACCATGAGAAATAATGACGGGAAAATAGCAGTTAGAAATCTTAGTGCGAGAGAGGCTTGTGAAGTTAGGAATAGTTTTAACATGGAGCTTAGATGATGAAGATAAAGTCGTTAATAATCTGCGAAGGAAATACTGATCAGATTCTGATTGGTAGCTACATAGAAAATACTACGGAATGGAAATATCAGAAAACCTTCAAAAATAATCCGCTCCCCAAAGAAAGTGTCAATTGGTATATCAATGGCAAGAGTGAATACATTGGGATATTGGATAATGGTAGCGATAATTTTACAAGATGTATTGAGCAAATATGTCTTATGGAAACCAATGAACATATTATAGACAGTATTTTAGTTGTTACAGATAATGATGACGAAAGTGCTACAGAAAAGCGTCCAAAAAGCATTTCGGATATTATTGAAAGCAAGTTGGGAGCAACCTTTTCTGATGAAAGATTGGTAGTTAATGGGTGGTGTAGTGCTGAATACGATAACTGGTATGGAAAGGTTTCCATCCGACTAGGATATATGCTTGTTCCATTAAATAAACAAGGTGCTCTGGAGACATTCATGCTGGATGCTCTTTCTGAAAATCTTCCTGAGAATAAGGAAGTTATAAATCAAGTTCAAGAATTCTTAGATTCTTTCAAGTATGAGGTGTATTTAAAAGGACGTAGAGACAGGGTAAAGGCCAAGATGGGAGTTTCATTATCTATATTTGCTCCGGATAAATCGTTTAGGATAATGAAAGAAATAATAGATTCTGTGGATTGGAGTAAGTTTAAGACTACCAAAGAGCAGTTTGGAATGATAACAGAGTTGTTAAAATAGAGGATGACAATTAGAATTATCAGAGTTATTCCATTTCATATCTCTAGAAAAAGTCATATAGAGCCTAATTGTAATGATATATTTTTGTGATGACGTAATTTGGACGGTTTAAGAGTATGGTAGTAATAGAAGCAACAATGAGTGTGGGGGTGAATCCTCCGAAAGAAAATATTGGGGATAGAGGTAAAAAGATATGAGAAAAAAATATGATGAGGAAAATGTACGGATAGCAAGAAAAAATGCCACTTCGAAATTTTTGTTGGAAAAGGGATTGATTTCAGCAAATGATGCAGAAATGGATAAGCGAGCCAATGCCGCTGTAAAAGCAGCAATTAGTAGGATTGAAATCAAACAAAAGCCTATCGCACGTTATGATGCCACTACAGATCACGCATTTCTAGAATATCCCAATAAAGGAGAAATAAAGTGAACTCAAAAGAAATAAAGCCAATGATATTGTTCTTTGCTGGTCCTAATGGATCTGGAAAAAGTACTATAACTGAATTTTTTGAAATGGTTGGTGAATATACAAATGCAGATGATGTAGTTAAAGCAACGGGATGTTCAAACATTGAAGCTGCAAGAATTGTTGATGAAAGAAGATGGCTTGCAATAAAAGAACACAAGGACATATCTTTTGAAACGGTATTATCATCTAATTACAAATTGGATATTTTAAATAAGGCAAAGGATGAAGGATATTTTATTAAAGGGGTATTTGTTTTAACATCAAATCCGGAAATTAATGTTGCTAGAATAAGATCGAGAGTATCACAAGGGGGTCACGATGTTGATGATGAAAAAGTTAGATTCAGGTATTGGAAGTCATTAAAGAATATCAACATTCTTTTGGATATATGTGATATTTTGCATGTTTATGATAATTCAGGGGATAAGCCTATAAGAATTATTAGGAAGCACAAAGAAGAATTAACAATATATCCCAATAATCTATGGGATAAGGAGAGAATATTTAGATTGATGAATGGAGAAATAGATAGCTAAGGAATAGGCTTCAAAGAAAACATAGCAATATGAAACAAGCAATCCTTTGGTTTGTCTGTTCTAAAGGTCTAAATGAATGGACCATCGAAGGAATCAAGTATTGGTGAGAATTTTCTTGAAAATGGGACCGACTGAATGTATGGCGGTATGATGGAGAAACAATAATTGGCGGATTTGACGATGTGTATGTATCCCGAATAATGAATTTCTAGGTGACGATATATAGAGATAATTAACTATATAGAGATATGGTCTGCTTTATCAAAGAAGTGTTAAAAAATAATCTGAGGTTAGTACATGTTATTTGTGGAATTAGTCATAGCAAGGATTTTACTGATTATGATTGGCACGGAATGAGTTGGTTGCTTTCAATATTTTCGTTTCTGGTATGTCTTCGCAGATTTGTTACAAACGAGAGGGGAATGCATCATGTTCTCACATTTATATCAGATGCGGTGTAATTAATCCCACTAAAGAGAATAGGTGGTTTTCTGAATTAGAAGACCTTTGACATATTTTTATGGGGTAGATAAATGATGTATTTGTTATGATCAATGCGATATCCATAATTCAAGAACAGTGAATGTTATACTTTTTTGAAATAGATTATTCTAGAATAATAAGAAATGAAAAAATATGTATGGGCATACCGTCGCATGTAATGATTAAGGTTGAAAAAAAGAACATATCATGGTACTATACAATTAAGAAGGTAGCTTCTTCCTTGGTCCCGAGGTTAAAGAGGACGCTCCTATGAAGTGCGAGCCGCGGTGCGAAGCGGTGAACATGGAGGACTATAAAGGTGGTAACTTACCATAGCGCACCTAGTCTTTTGACGAAAGAAAGTTACAAATAATGAGTCAAAATGCCTTGCAGCAATGCAAGGCATTTTATGGTGAAAGATGAATTTATTGAAACAGGCAGCACTTTCTTTTGAAAGGCTAAAGGAGATAAGGTATAGAATAGTATTATCAGCTGGATTGAAAAAGCCATTAGAAGAAATAGAAATAAATTTCTATGATGAGGATTTGTTTCATATTTTAGGGCTGCAACACCTATCGGACATTGATATACCAAAGAACAAAAAGAAGATCATATCACAGATTTTGAATGGAAAGATTACTGATGAGTATCTTCAGAATAGTGAATATTATGCTGATCAGCAGGGCTATAACATAAAACATAGGATTGAGCTGGCTGTATACCTAGAGGAATACCTTGATTCTGATAATTTCACTGTTGCAATTTATAAGCTTCAGCATGATAATCGTACATTCATACGCGCAGATTATTTGATTACATGTAAACGAGTAAACTCTGATGAAGAATACTACATTTTCATCCGTAAAAGGAGCGGTCAAGATTATTATGGTATTGTTTCGTGCTTTGCCAGGACCAATACATCCTATTGGGGTGGGAAACGATATCTGATGTTGAAAGAAAAGATTGAAGGTGTTGGTAAGACCGAACTATTCAGACATCCGAATTACAAGGAGTGATGAGGAGCTATAGCGAGCTACTAGTCTTTATAGAACGAGAGAACATAATACAAGACTTTTACGGGTGGATATATTCAGCCGGAAGAATAGAAGATATAGGAAGGGCAACCAAAGATCCGGCATGTTTTCAAAAGCTTATAAATGAATATAAGGAAAGCATGTGTGTAAGCAAATAGCAATGCTGAGCGCATCTGATATTAACGCTGCTTCAAAATGATTAAAGGGTACACAGTAGGGAATGTTGTGTACTCTTTTGTTTTGTGTTTATGATTAATATAAAATTTAGTTTTTGTTAAATGCGAAAATAGAGAAAATATATAGGATTGAATAGCAGTAAGAATTAAACGATTTTATAAACATAAACAAACTATAATTTATAATTATTTTATAATTTTTACATTTTTATTTATTAGGTGGATGATATAATACTCATTGTTAGACAATATTACATTCTAAATGATGTTGTCACTTATGAAGGGGCGGTGACCTGGAGAGGTCATCAATTTGAGGAAAAGATCAATAGACAATGAGGGTATTATATCAATACTCTTAATAAAGGAACCTCAAGTTCCTTTATTAGTTCTTTGCATTCCGCAATAAATCCCCAAGTAAGACGTACCTTGACAAGTGAATAATGAAGCTGACTATTTTATATTTTATCAAAATTGTACTTAGAAAAGTACACCAAATATCTATTTGAAGTATACGAATTGAAAAGCCAG
>NZ_KE384181.1:13145-17251 GCF_000424385.1 Butyrivibrio sp. LC3010
CGCCAATTCTCTCAGGGGTAAAACTCCTGACTTTGTCGCGACAAAGGACAAACACATTTCATATGAAAGGGGAAAACTTTATGAAGAAAAACAAACGAATATGGTCATGGGCATTGGCCAGTGCTCTGGCTGTAAGTAACCTGAGTGCGGTGGCGATGCCATTTACGAGCATTGTAGCACAGGCTGCCTATACGAGCTTAATAACACCAACCACTTACGCCAATAATGTTCAGTTAATTGGAAATAGCAAATTCGCAGTTAATGTGTTGGATGAGACGTTAACATTACCGGCATATACGTATACAAATGCAGCCGTGACAGTCAGTGATACATTAGATTATTTGCTATCTATTGATGGTGGTGCAGCTACTTCCATAAAACAAGGAACTGCTACTGGGGCTGGGTCTGTGACTGTGCCTACAGTGGATATTGATCTCAGAGGACGCGCTGGGAAGACACTTACAATTGATGTAGTGTTTGAAGATGTAGACAACTCTAATACAAAAACAACTGTGACAACAATCGAAATTGATATAGTTGATGGCACTGAGGCGACTGCTGCCGATTTAGCAAGCATTATAACATTAGATGGCGAAGATACTGTAATGATAGGAGATACAAATATCATTGCAGCAGACTTTGGTGATAAAGACCCGTCTATATTTGTTCCAGATACTGCTGTATTCTCTGTTGAATTAAAAAATGGAGATGGCGGGAAAACTAATGTTACAAGAAGTGCTAATACAGATGGAAATAAATATGGCTCTGCAACTAGTGGTACATTTTCTGGTCAGAATGCTTCCGGTGAATATGTTGCGACTTTGACTTATGATGCTGATGGAGCTGGCGGAGAGGATCCTGTCGATATCATGACTAAGACCGTCACTGTCCTTCCTGGAATAGTAAAGGAATTTGGTTCTTTGACTGAAAAAGATGGAAAGACAACAATCGGAATGAATGATAGGAACGGCCTTCTTGTTACTGTCCCTGCAACATTGTATCATTCAGCCGTAGGGACAGATAAACTTGATTTTCATGTGGTGAAAAAATCTGATTACGACAGCGCTTATGCAAGGGCCGTTGCTGCGTATAGTGATGCTGAAGACGATTTTAATGATGGGATTAAAACGGCAACGCAGTTGAAAACCGCTAAAGACACTATGACAACAGCGATAACAGTTGGTGCAAGTGGTCTTACAGCACAGGATGCCACAGTTATACCTGCAAAAAGTGGAACAGCTACAAATAACAAGACAAGTTATAGTCAAGATGTAAAAATTACTACTAATACTGCAGTTGAAGGTGAGTATTACCTTCTTGCATATGAGAAGAGCTGCACAGATGGACGAATTGCTGGTAAGTTTGCATTTACAGTAGTTGATGATTCTAGTCTTTCATTCCAGATTAGTACTTCTAAGATTAATGAAACAAATCCAACTGCTTCCGGTGAACCTGCTTGGGCTACGGTACTGGGTAAGACTATCGATACAGGTAAATCCATTACATTTAAGCCTTATAAAATAAGTACAGCCACTTCGGGTACAGACACTATCTATACTGGAACAGAAATAACTGATGCATCAGAATTGGCAAAAATCACTTATTCAACAACAACTTCTGGAAAGAATTATATTGATGTTAATTCGAGTACAGGCGTTGTAACCGGAAAGAAGGAGGGAACAGCAACTGTTACAGCAACATACAAATATTCAAACAGCGTAACGATGACATCAACAATTAATGTTACTGTTGCAAATGGAGCAGTAACTGTAAATACTTCAAATGGTGCACCGCTGCCTACATTGTATGCAAATGATTCTGTAAAGTTAGTGGCGTTCTATGGTGGAGACAAAGTTAATAGCAACGTTACATGGAGTGTTAAGGACGGTGCTGCAAGCACAGTTACAAGTGCAGATAGTACAAAGGCATCTGTATCTTCAGATGGAACATTTGCTGCTGCTGAGGCGGGCACATATAATGTATTTGCCACATATACAACAGAAAATAATGTATCGATTTCAAGTGCAGCATACACTATACCTGTTGCCGCTAACACACTTCTTCTGTACAGTAATCCTAAAACTAAGACTGCGGCTACACCAATCGCAGCTGGAAACATTGGTTCAGATCATCAGATCTATGCTTATTATGGATCAGAAGATTATACATCTAAAGTAACATGGGAATCAGATGAGAAAGTTGCAACTGTAGTTAATGGAAAGATCCATTTAGTAGCTGAAGGCTCAACAGTTGTTAAAGCCAGCTTCGTGGATTCTGATGGTAAACAATTTAGTAATCAAATCAATGTAACTGTAGCTGCTGATAATTATACTATTACTCCAGAGAATACTGCTGCAGGAGCTGCATTTGCTGATTTCCTTATTAACGATGAAGCAAAGATCATTCTTAACCATAATGGTAAAAAAGATACAACAACTGCTGTTACATGGGTAAGTTCAGATGAAACCGTTGCGACTGTTGATTCAAACGGCGTTGTCAAAGCTATTGGTGTAGGTGGATGTACAATTGATGCTTATAATTCTAAGGTTCAAAAGCTTAATGCTGCAGCATTTGCTGTAACTGTAGCGCCTACATCGCTTGGATTATTTGATTCTACAGCTCCAACTGCTACAATCACAAGTATCTCTCTTAATGAAGGCGAAGAAGCTACTATTATTGCAAAATATGGTCATAGTGAAATTGCAGGAAAATGGATTTCACATAACGATGGCTTAACTCCGATTGTTGACAATTCAGAAAATTATGCAAAAATGACTTCTGGAGGTAAACTGACAGCTATAGCTGATACAACATCATTAGATGATACAACAAATAGCTCAATTTGTAAGACAGATGATTATACTTATGTAACTTTTAAACCTACAGATACAACTATTGCACCAGTTGATCTAGAAATCAAAGTAACAGCTGTTGGTGCTCCTGCAACATTCCTTACTGTAGCGACAGAGGATAGAACTGATACAGTTGGTGAAGGTCAGGAAGCACAGTTAGTAGTAAAATATGGTAATCAGGATATAACTGATAAGGCTGTATTCAAAACTGATGATACTTCCATCGCAACAGTTGGCGAGAGAACTGGAATTGTAAAAGGTATATCGCAGGGTACTGCTACTATTAATGTAACATATACTGTTAACAATACTGAATATGGTGGTTCTGTAAATATTGCTGTAACAGAAGATTTGTCAACAACAGCTGTAGCACTTAATAAATCTTCTCTTGAGCTTAATGTTGGTCAGACAGAACAATTAAAAGCTACTATTACTCCTGAAGGAACAACAGATGAGACCATATGGTCATCAAGTGACGAAAATATCGCTACTGTAAGTGATGGCCTCGTTTCTGCACTTAAAGCTGGAACAGTAACTATAAAGGTTACATCTGGTAAATATGATGCTGAGTGTGAAGTTACAGTAATAGAGACTGCTGATCAAGAAGCTGCTAAGAAGGCAGCTGAAGATGCTGCAGCTCAGGCAACAGCAGCAGCTAAGGCAGCTAACGATGCCGCAGCAGCAGCTAAGGCTAATCCTACAGCTGATACCGTAAAGGCAGCTCAGGATGCCGCGAAAGAAGCAATAGATGCAGCAGAAAAGGCAACTAAAGCAGCAGAAGCAGCTCAGGCAGCTGGAGAAGAAGATGCAGCAGATGCTGCAAATGCAGCAGCGAATGCAGCTTATGATGCAGCAGATGCAGCTTATGATGCAGTGAATGATGCAAAAACAAATGCTATTAACGCAGCAACAACAGCAGCTGACAAGGCAGTTGATGAATCAACAGAAGCTAATATCAATGCAGCTAAGGAAGCAGTAGCAACAGCTCAGGCTCTTGGAGCAACTGAAGAAGAACTTACAGGTATCAGTGCCAAGATTGAAGCAGCTGAAGCAGCTAAACAGGCAGGTGATGACGCAGCAGCTAAGCAGGCAGCTATTGAAGCAGCAAATGCAGCCGCAAATGCAGCTAAGGAAGATCCTACAGCTGATAAGATTCAGACAGCTAAGGATGCTATTGCAGCAGCTGTAGCAGCAGGCGCAGAGGCTGATGATCTGACAGCCGCAAATACAGCATTGAAGGCAGCTGAAGATGCT
>NZ_KE384181.1:17261-22927 GCF_000424385.1 Butyrivibrio sp. LC3010
TTTGATATTATCCCCTTAGCCTGCATTCTTTCAATCCACTGCTTCGGAGTCATTATAAGTCTGCCGCGTTCATTTCTAACCGATTGGAATTCCAATCGGTTAAAATCATTCGAATTATGAATTTCTTCCCAGACTGCGAGGAAATCGATTGTTGAATACGAGCTCATCCAGTTAGTAATAACCATCCTGGGATCTTCAGAATTCTTGTATTTTGCTATATCTGTAAGGCTGATGTAACTATCATCAGGCTCAGTAACTCCAATAACCCCTATTTCTATTCCATTAGCGTTAATTTATATGAAGAATATCACTATATGTTGCTTATGTCAAAATTTATGTGAAATTTCCGTAATTTTGTTGACGTAACATGCATAAAATGTTATTTTATTATCATAGGAATAATAGGAATAATAGGAGGTTCAAGCCGTGCTAGTTCAGTTTTCTATGAAGAATGTTTTGTCTTTTAAAGATGAAATCACTCTTGATATGACATCCATACCAGCATATAAGGAACATCAGTACAATCTAATCCAAGGAACAAAAGAAAAGTTCTTACGAGTAGCAGCAATCTATGGTGCAAACGCAAGTGGAAAATCAAACCTCTACTATGGTATACAGATGTTCCAAAATATAGTTATGCGCTCTATGAATGCCGTCGGTGAGATTGAGGATAACATTCTGGAAAAATATTATAATCCCTTTGCTTTTGATGATGATTTCTCTCCATCTGAATATCAAATTATTGTCTGTGATGATTCTGCAGAATATAGCTATGGATTTGAGTTTGATGATAAAGAAATTATTAGTGAATGGTTTTATGTCCGGGATTTTGAGAGCAATCGTAAATCAATAATTTTAGAACGCAGTACTGAAGAAATTAAAATGGGGGCTTCGATCAGAAGAGAATGTGACCGATATAAGAATCAGATTTCAAAAGAAGCTCTTGCCCTAACCTTTTTCAGCAGATTATCTCTAAAAACAGAAGTATTTCACAAAGTATTTGCCGAAATTTCTCACATGATGATAGTAGATACTCGCTTTTATGAAAATCCCCGTGTTATGGAACGATTTCTGCCAGATGTAATTGATAATAATAAAGATGAGCTCATCAGGTTTCTCACTGCTATTGATACTGGTATCAGGGATATTTCATACGATACAATCGACAAAAAGATAGAGTTTTTTACATATCATAATGGTAAGAATCAAAAGAAATATAAGCTAAATCTGTATAGCGAATCGCAAGGTACCTTAAAAAGCATAATTATTTTTATTATTGCTTCTTCAATCATTATGCGAGATGGAATTATGATCGTAGATGAGTTGAATATTAAGCTGCATCCTCTACTTCTTAAATTTGTAATTGATTTATTTAACAATAAGGATTCTAGTGCCCAGCTTATTTATACAACACATGACACAACTCTTTTGGATCGAAAATTTTTCAGAAGAGATCAGATCTGGTTTGTTCAAAAAGATGATTATGGGTATTCCAGCCTTTCTGCCTTATCTGATTTCAAGATTCGTTCTGATGCATCGTTTGAAAAAGACTATTTATCCGGAGTTTATGGAGGAATCCCTTCATTATCTGACTATAATGTGGAAGCAGGTGATTGAATGGGAAGCGATGATATTTTTAAAAAGAGACGGGCCGATAGAAAAAAGCGTACCCATGATTTTAAAACGCCTAAGGCAAACTCGTTTCTTATCATTACAGAAGGTGAAAAAACTGAGCCTTATTACTTCAATGGTATAAAAAAACAAATCCTTGAACAAATTGGTGGAACTG
This sequence comes from Butyrivibrio sp. LC3010, assembly GCF_000424385.1. Lineage (GTDB taxonomy): Bacteria > Bacillota > Clostridia > Lachnospirales > Lachnospiraceae > Butyrivibrio. The sequence continues at coordinate 19,051 of NZ_KE384181.1, forward strand.
TTGATATTATTGAAGTTCCGGAAATTGACATTTATGGACAGGGATCTTCTACTGGGCGACTAATCGAAATTACAGAGGAATGTGTAAACAAGGCGAAAATTATCTACCAAAACATTTGGGTTATTTTTGATAAAGATGATTTTCCGGATTTTGATTCTGCTATTGCCACAGGAAAAAGCAAAGGATATTCCATAGGTTGGAGTAATCAAAGCTTTGAATACTGGATTTATCTGCATTTTAGTTATAGTGATGCAGATTTACACCGGCATGAATGGAACAAAAAACTTAACGAGCTTTTCAAACAATATAATCTGTCTGCAGACGGATATGAAAAAAATCTAAAAGATTTATACGATCTTCTGGATTCTATCGGTGGCGTTGATGCAGCAATCAAAAATGCAAAACGCAGGATGGAGAATTTCAGAGATGGAATTGATACTCCCTCCTCATACGCACCTGGTACCATGGTATACCTTTTAGTTGAACAACTTAAGGCTTATTTGAAATAAATATGGATAATCAAACTTTTTGAGGGTTTTGTGTGTGCTAAACTATATGACTTGTTTGCCATTAAAATCACCTTTCCTTTCGTTATAATTTAGGCTTGAACAACCACATTATAACGGAAAGGTGATTTTTTTGTATAACAAACACCGCGCACCCGCATAGCGGGTGGTTGATATTTCGCACGCTTTGCGCGCTCAACTGGGTCACGACCCATAATAGAAAGAAGTACCTTAGCACTTCTTTCTAAAAACATTAAGCGATTACCCTACCTATCTATTCAGTGGTAATTAATTATCATTATATCGAAAAAAGATAGCATAATAGTTATCAATCTAGTGTCAGCGATTACTTAAAATTATTAAAAAGGATTACCTTTGAAAATGGCAAGCTTCTTACTCCTACACTTCTAAACTTTTCTCCGATTTACACCCAAAACACATATAAATATCTATTTGAAGTATATGAATTGAAAAGCCAGTAAAACACTGACTTTCAATATAAAGCCTCGGCAAATTCAGCGACTTTTATTTCTGAGAGAATTAACGATTATTGCTCACAAATTATTAACGAAAAATCGTCAATTCTCTCAGGGGTAAAACTCCTGACTTTGTCGCGACAAAGGACAAACACATTTCATATGAAAGGGGAAAACTTTATGAAGAAAAACAAAAAGATATGGTCATATGCACTGGCCGCTGCATTGGCTGTAAGTAATTTGAGTGCGGTAGCGATACCAATTACAGCGTTCGCAGCTACAAAAACTAAGGCGACAGCTAATGACGATAATGGTGATGGTGCAATAAAATCCAAATCTCCAATGGATATTAACGGTGATGTTAAACAGGGTGATTCAGTTGATATAACGAATGGTGGCAATGGTTATTATTTCTGCCTTACTGAAAGTGGTGATGTGCCAGTTGTAAGAGAGTACACTAAGAATGTGGCATCAGCAAGCCAAACAGTAGGAGCAATAACTGCAACATTTAAAGATGATGATGAGATAACCATAACTGCTGGATCCGGAGCGAAGATTGGAGATACTGCTAGACTATATGTTGCTGAAACAACGGCAGATATCGAAAATTCCGGTAATACAAATAAGAAGCATGAGTATATAGATTTTACTGTTAAGCCGGCGGCTGACGGATTTGCAAAACAATTGACAGTCACTGCGTCGCCTACTACTTTGGATCCTAAGTCATTTGTTACTTTAACTGCGGTTAAGAATTTAAGTGAAACTCAAAGTGGTAACCTAAATGGCTTTGACGATTATATTGAATGGACATTAGATGATAATACAAACTTTGAAATAAAGTCTTCAAATGCACTTACGGCCGTACTAGGAACAAAGTCAGGTGCCAATGTTTCTGAGGGACAGACAGTTATTGCCAAAGCAACTTATTACAATAGCGAGGGGAAAAAGATTGCAGCAACAACCTCTGCTGGAACAACAATCACTGTCGGTGCAGCTACACAGGATTTCGCACTTACAATCGATAAAAATGAAAGTGGTGTAAAGACTGACGTTACAAATGGTACGATTGATTTTGCCGGAACTGGAAGTGTTGATCTTATTGCTAATGTAGATACAGAGGGATACACAAGCTCAACCTATATATGGAGTGAAGTATCAGACCCTAATAACTTAGTAGCTCTTGGTTCTACTAGTACGAAAGGTACAAAAGCTACTATTTCTGCTGGTACAGGGGAAGCAACATTGCAGTTTAAGGTAACAGGTTCTAAAGATGGATTAAACTATGAATCCATAGCAACGGTTACATTAAATATCACACCTACAGCTGTTGGAACAACAGATATTTCTTTCAATCCTACAACAACAAAGAAAAATCCGTTAAAAATTAAAGCTGGCTCAAAAGAAACCGTGAAAGCAACAGTGTCAACAACAGTAAGTAATGTAGCAAAGACAGAGTATGCATGGACAATTACTAGTGCTGGAACCTATGCAGAACTCCTTAATGCGACAACAGACACGGTAACTATTGTTGGTAAGACAGTTGGTGAGGAAGACCTCGATTTAACTGTAACTCTTAAAGATTCTAATGGAACTGTACTTGATACTGAAAATGCAGCCGTTTACGTAGCAATAGAAGCTGATGAGGTTCCTGCTTCAATTGAAAGAACCACTCTTTATCTTGATGATACAGACCAAAATACGGCTCAGATCACACTATATAGCGATTCAACAAAGAAAGACGAATTACCTGCTAGCGCTTATACAGGGTATACTTTTACTCCAACAACTGGAACAATTGCAACAGTTGATGCAACTGGACTTGTTACAGCAAAAGGTGTAGGTAGTGCAAAGATTAGTGTAGAAAATAACACGACACATAATGTTTCAGAATTCACAGTTAATGTTGTTAACAAAGATGGTGTAAGAGCTACTTCTGTAGAACTTGATAAGAGTAAAGTAGAGCTTAACGGAAAAACACTAACACCTGACCAAATTGTAGCTATAGTTAAGCCGGTTAATACAGCTGATAAGACAAAGGCTGCAGAAATAGGTGGTGTTTCTGTCGTTTCTGATGATGAAGATATTGTGCTAGCTGAAATAGCAAATCCTACTACACCAGATAACGATGATGGAAGTAATGAAACAACAATTATATTGACACCCGTACATGCTGGTAAAACTTCTGTTACAGTATCATCTCTTGATCCACTTAGCACAGCAAAACCTGTAAAGTGTGAAGTTGAAGTTTCAGGTATTGTAGCTATAACAATCGCAGCTGATAAGACAGAGCTGAATATAGGTGAAACAGCTACAATTACAAAAGATGTTGAAGCGTATGGTTCAGAGTCTGATAGCGTAACTTGGAAGAGCTCAGATACATCAGTTGCTACAATTAGCGATGGCGTCGTAACAGCTGTTGCAGGCGGTAAAACTATTATTACAGCTACATCAATAGCTGGAACACCTACTTCAAACGAAATCGAAATCACAGTAAAGAGTGCAGAAGAGACAGCTCTTGAAGAAGCTATCGCAGAAGCAAATGCAGCAGCAGATAAGGCCGTTGCAGAACCTACAGAAGCTAACATTCAGGCAGCTAAGGACGCTGTAGCAGCAGCTGAAAAGGCTGGAGCAACAGCTGAACAGCTTAAGTCTGCAAATGACAAGATAGCTGAAGCAGAAGCAGCTAAGCAGGCAGCTGATGACGCAGCAGCTAAAGAAGCAGCTAAGCAGGCAGCTATCGAAGCAGCAAATACTGCAGCAGAGGCAGCTAAGGCAGATCCTACAGCTGATAAGATTCAGGCAGCTAAGGATGCTATTGCAGCAGCTGTAGCAGCAGGCGCAGAGGCTGATGATCTGACAGCCGCAAATACAGCATTGAAGGCAGCTGAAGATGCT
>NZ_KE384181.1:23252-24588 GCF_000424385.1 Butyrivibrio sp. LC3010
ATTGCAGCAGCTGTAGCAGCAGGCGCAGAGGCTGATGATCTGACAGCCGCAAATACAGCATTGAAGGCAGCTGAAGATGCTAAGAAAGCCGCTGAAGAAGCAGCTAAACAGGCCGAAGAAGCAGCTAAGAAGGCAGAGGAAGAAAAGAAGGCAGCTGAAGAGGCTAAGAAAGCTGAAGAACAGAAGAAGGCTGAAGAGAAGAAGGCCGAGGAGCAGAAACAGGCTGAGGAACAGAAGAAGGCTGAAGAGCAGAAAGCAGCTGAAGAAGCAGCTAAGTCCGACGGTTCTACAGCTGGAACACCTGCACCTGTAGGTAACGAACTTAAGGATGCAAACGGAACAACAACTGGATACGTTGTAACAAACGCAACAGCTGGTGCTGCCGAAGTTGAGTTTAAGGGAACAGCTACAGACAAGGCTTCTGCTACAGTTACTATTCCTGAAGAAGTTAAGGATCGCAGCGGTAACGTTTACAAGGTAACATCTATCGCTCCTGAAGCTCTTAAGGGTGCAACAGGTAAGACTCTCAACATTGGCAAGAACATTAAGAAGATCGGAAAGAACGCATGTAAGAACGCTAAGTTCAAGAAGATCAATATTAAGACCGACAAGAAGGGTACTCTTAAGATCGGCAAGGGTGCACTCAAGACCAAGAAGAAAGCTACAATCAAGGTTAAGGGCGCTAAGGGCGAGAACAAGACCAAGCTCATCAACAAGATCAAGAAGCAGGCTCACAAGAATTCTACAGTTAAGTAATTTCGATTATCTTACTGACTGACATTCTAAGCTAAACTAATTAGGAAGGGATTACGGTTCTCTCATGAATCGTAATCCTTTCTTCTTTTTTTAAGAAATATTTTGAAAGAAAGTATTCTCACCATATGATTATGAAAAACGCCGCTTCCACGCCATTTGTGAAGTGTTTGCCCAGGTTTTATTAAGACTTTCTTAAGGCATAAAACCATATATTAATACAAACTTAAGATGAATTTGTCTTCATACCGTGTTATCATGACACAGCATGCAAAATGCATATCAAATTCTTTTTACCTGATTACCGGACGATCTCCGGATTTTTCCATTAAATGCATTTAAATAGTGAAAAACAGAGGCTTCTATTTCGAAGTTGATTAAGATATTTTTTGATATAATAGGAGTAGAAACAATAAATGAAGACAAATTTATCGCAGACAATAGACATTACATCTGAAGTCGCCAAATATGATGAAAGTGTAAAGGAAATACTTGCCGACAAACAGATTCTTGCAAGGATCCTGAAATATACACTTGAGGAATTCAGCGATTCTGATATAAACGATATCATTGCAAATATTGA
>NZ_AUJU01000041.1 GCF_000424385.1 Butyrivibrio sp. LC3010
AAAATTACCCAAAATGCGTTTGTTTATGTTTTTTTAGGAACTATTCAGAATTGATGTAACAAAAGTATCTGCCGGTTATTAAACTGATTTAACCTTCTAATTTTGACAATGCAATATGATTCTGGGTACAGTCTGCCCTTTTGTTTCCGAAATTTAATTTACGCTATCTCTCTTATATTTATGATTGACATCTTATTTTTAATATTGTATTATTCCACTTGTTCAAAAGGCCATATATGGTGTCAGGGAGTATCTCCCGCATTTTCCACAGATTGTTTGTGCAAACGATGTAGGATATAATTATAGTAACCACACAGTTAAGTTTTATTCTATTTTTCTGCCTTATATGGTCTTTCGAACAGAAAAACCATACAAGGAGGATATAATTGAAAGAAGTAGCTATTAACCAAAAGTACAAGGACTCAGTTTTCAGAATGTTGTTCAACAATAAGAAGGAGCTGCTTTCTCTGTACAATGCCGTAAATGGCACAACCTATGAAAATGTGGATGATCTTGAGATTAACACTTTAGATGATGGTGTATTCATGAAGATGAAGAATGATATTTCTTTTGTCTTGGGTTTTGAACTTAACCTTTATGAGCACCAATCTACAAAATGCGGAAACATCGCTTTAAGGTTCCTGCTTTATGTATCGGATCTTCTCTCGGGAATGGTTGTCCGTGATGATCTTTACAAATCAAAGGTTATCCATATACCTGCACCCAGATTTATTGTCTTCTATAATGGACATGAAATAACAGAAGATCGAGTATTATATAAGCTTTCCGATCAGTATGAGAAAAAACTTTCTGCACCGGAGCTTGAACTTACAGCCACACTTATAAATATCAACGAAGACCATAATCCGGAGCTTATGAATGCGTGCAGGACTCTTAAGGATTATTCCATTTTTGTAGGTCGTATCAGGAAATATGCAAAGACAATGATTTTGGAGGAAGCCGTTAAAAGTGCTGTAGCTGAATGTATAGCCGAAGGTATCCTGGCTGACTTCCTAGCTAAAAACCGAGCGGAGGTGATTCGTGTGAGCGTATTGGAATACAATGAAGAACTTCATTTGAAAAATGTGTATCAGGATGGATATGATGACTGCGCTGCTCAGAAGGATGCTATTATTCTTGAAAAGGATGCGATTATAGCTGAAAAAGATAATGCTTTAGCAAAAAAGGACCTGGCTTTAGCTGAGTTGAATGACAGAATATCAAAACTTGAAGCTCTATTGGCTGATCTTACCAGTAAAGATAATTAAGCATCTATCATATAAAAATGTTGGGAGCTGTTCACATCTAATGCGACAGCCCCGCCTTTAAAACAATCTTAGCCTATTATTATTCTACAACGAAAATTACCCAAAATGCGTTTGTTTATGTTTTTTTAGGAACTATTCAGAATTGATGTAACAAAAGTATCTGCCGGTTATTAAACTGATTTAACCTCCTAATTTTGACAGTGCAATATGTATTTATCCCTTTATGTCAATTGCCTGATTGATTTACCATTGAAAATGACAATGTACTAATAATCGGAGGCACCTTAACTCGATGCCTCCGATAACTTTTGAACTTATTTTACTGTAACTTTTGCTTTCTTTGCATAGCCATTCTTGGCGTAAACATATACATAGCAGGTGCCTTTTCCTTAGTATTACAAACACATCTTTATTTTAGTTACTTTCTGATTCCAAATGGATTAGAAGGTTCCTGTGCCTTTTTCTTGATGTTAAAAAAATGCGAAAGCTGAGATGTTTTCTTTTTACTTCCAAGCTTTACATGACTTGTATCAGAAAACGCAGTGTACCCTTCAATAAATCCCTCATTCCAATCCTGCATTTTGTTATAATCGCCTACATGACTTCCACAGACACCTAAACAAGTATTTTTATATCCGCTAGGAAATTTAATTACAAGCGTTTTTACATAAGATACATAATACTGATATACAGTTCCATTTGACCATGTGAGTTTCTGAGGTTTCAGGCCTTTCCACTCAGTTTCTTTCACAGATACTCCATGATAATTTGAACCTTCTTCGGATGTCTCTTGTGTATTTAAATTCTCACCAGTAAATTTGTCTACGACAACTACATCCATGTAATCAATAACATCATGACCTTCATTCATTAATGCTTTAGCTATTTTTTTCGATGGTTTTTGTGGATACTGGACTTGTACCGTCAATACTGCAGTCATTGTAGAATCATTTGTTGCACTAGCTGCAGCTCCGGCCCTTGGTGCGGGGATTTCATAAATACTCAGTTTAGTTATCTTTGCAAATAATTTTGTTAGCCCCTTTTTCCCTGGAAGTTTAGTATAGACTGCAACCCAATTCCCTTTATTCAGATTCATGTTTACACCATATTTTTTCAGGTCATCAAATTGAGCACTTGAAGTAATTGGCATCGCAGCAAAGGTAATAGAAAAAATCAGTAAAATTGTTGCAAAAAAACGTATAAATCTCTTCATTTGTTTTCCCCCGTGCAAATATAAATACCTAAAATTTCATTACAATATTATCAACTATTTATATTTTCAATCACTTTTACCACCTTTATCCACATATATTACACTTTTTTATTTTCTTTTTAAAATTGAACTCCTTATATCTCTTCTTTGTAGCTGTAACTATTACTACGTCTCCACTTCTGAGCCTTCTGTTTAAATAATAGTCTTTTCCAAGGACTTTTTGTGTAGTTGATTTTTTCTTCTTCTTTGTTCCTCTAAAATATAGTTTTTTATTATTCTTACCAGCTTTTACTATTATGCTTATCTTTGCACCTTTTAATGTATTGATCCTTATGTAATTATTTCCATAATTAGCATTTACAGTTGTCCAAAGCCCTAATTTAGAAGGATCTTTATCTATTGCAACACTGATTTTATAATGGGTTCCTCCATTTCCATAGAGGAAAATATATCTAATCGTTCCATAACCACTTACTGTGTATTCCGCTGTTCCCCTGTCTCTTAGCACCCTTAAATTATTGGTGTTTACCGAATAATTACTCTCATCAGTTATACGAGCATTCATCTTTTTGGTTGCGAATACCGTTATCTTATATGAATAAGTGTCAGGAACCTGAAAACAAAAACTGTCAATATCATCATCTCGTTCTAATACACCACTTATTTCATTTCCTACCACAAGCTTTTCTGCGTTATCGAATTCTCCAGAATGATCATCATTATATGTATTTAAACCTATCGTAAATTCACCAACTCCTGATACTTTTACAAAATACCTTTGCCCTCGAACTAACCTGGGCATATACGTACCTGTCGTGCCCTCTATGGTATTATCCAAACGGCAAACTATCTCTTCCATATGATCGCCATTCAGAGCATATCCACCTTTAACTACATTCAAATGCTCATCCATTAATTCAATATATAAATTACCATTTTCAGAATGACCTATAAGTCTTAATATTACCCATTGATCATTAGTTGTAGTTAGTGGAGGTGCGTCAAAATAATACCATCTAGTCTCGCCTGCCCTTACCTCTGGATCAATAAATTGATTTATTATAAGTTCAATAGCATTATAATATCCAGTTTCAGTAGCGCATAAACCATCAATTTTAAGACAGGATAATAATAAGAACACTATGAAGAAGCTTAGAATTAGTTTCTTTTTCATACCAGGAGCCTCGCTTTTTCATTTAATCTTTTAATTTGTAAATTCTTCCTGCGTAAAATCTATATAATTCTTCTTGTTTTTACAAACATATAAAAACGTTATTACAATTCATTCTTGCAATAATATCACTTATCCAATCTATCGGCTAAAAATCATGTAAAGATAAGTACCAAGGCCTCCAATAGACATTTCTTTATAAATATTTCAGAATTATACAATTAGCACGTCCCACCTGGCAGTTAGCATGTATTTCACACGTAGCGCATATCGAACCACGCCAAAAAAAATGAGCCATAAATGCCAAATGTCAGCATTTATGACTCATTCATAGCTTATGCTTTTAAGATTATGTGTATTTAATTCGAATTAATCTGTCGCATTTCCTTGCTTGACTTTGAAACCAGTTTATTTAATATCTAGTCTATCCAGGATTCCTGAACATGTTTAGTCATTCATGTTCAGGAAGTCCTTACAAATTTACTTAACAACAATCTCAATTGTCTTTGTTGTTTTCTTTATCTTACCCTTTTTAGCTACAGTAATCTTAACCTTATATGTGCCCTTAGGAGCGCCCTTCTTAACAGTACAGATTACCTTTTTGCCCTTAACTTTTACGGTCAGGTACTTCTTAAGCTTCTTGGAAGATACATTCTTGGCAGTAATCTTGCCCTTAGATCTCTCAACCTTAACAGTAACTTTCTGATCCTTTTTCTTGATTTTGGAAACGCTGATTTCTTCTTTGTTAGAAATAATCTTAGCCTTAGTAGGATCATCAACTTCCTTAACAGAATTATCTGTAGTCTCAGGAATTGCTGTTACATCTGCTCCGGATGAAGTCTTGTCATCAGAACCATTCTGAGATTGACCGCCATTGTCTCCGGCATTAACATTTCCCTCCTGATTCTCTACAGGAGTTTGTGCGCCTGTGTTACCGCTGTTTGCGCCATTTCCGGTAGGATTCTGCGCATTATTTCCAGAGCCACTTGTGTTTCCGGTGTTCTGGTTACTTGAACCACCCTGAGATTGTCCACTATTTCCTGTACCTGGATTCTGTGACTGTCCATCATTTCCGGTACCAGGATTCTGTGACTGTTCGCCATTTCCGGTACCAGGATTCTGTGACTGTTCGTCATTTCCAGAACCAGGATTCTGGGTATTATTTCCGTCAGAATTCTGATCACCGTTGCCACTCTGGGGCTGTCCATCATTTCCTGAACCTGACTGTCCGCTATTTCCGGAACCTCCGGGATTCTGCGTCTGTCCGCCACTTCCACCTGTTCCAGGAGTATGTGTGGGATTCTGATTGCCATTACCATTGCCATTATTTATAGCTTCACCATCAGCCACTTCAACAATCGCAAAAGTACTGAATCTCCAAACTGTTATAGTCATTGAATCTTTTGACAAAACAGGCTTTATGAGTTCATATGTACCATCACTATAATAATGAAGAACATACAGCTTGGAGCTGTTAATAGTCTTTGGAAGAGGTAGTGTAATAGTTATTGGAGCCACCAACTCGTGAAGCTCAGTGCCAGCGTTTTCTGCATCTCCTACCTTAAGCGTCATATCAATCTGAGCTACGCTGTTAAAGCCTTCCTGCTCAACATCCTTCTTATCATCTTCTGCTATAGGTGTAATATCAAGCTTTGCAACCTGATTAGGTGCTGCATTAAGTCCGGCACCGGAAACAGATGCTACAGTTGTATTTACTTCATTACCAAAAACTTCTTTAAGGGCATTTTGTGTATTAGGATCATCTTTAGGATCAACAACCTCAACTTTTGCTGCTTCAGTATATGCATCCTCAAGTTCTTTCAATTTATCAGCAACAGTGCCATTTGATTCAACCTTATCAGCCATAACCTCTGCTGATCCCATACTCGATAAGGTATCGTTAACAGTTTTCTTGATTTGATCCTCAGTTGCATTATCTTGTAATATCTTCACAGCACTATCTATGTAGTCTGATATCTGCTTTGTATTTTGTCCATCTACCGTGATGTCACATTCAGCAGTGAATTTACCATCCTCTGTGGTTACTGTAATCACAGCTTTACCTGCTGCCACAGCTACCACTTTGCCGGTCTCATCTACCGTTGCTACATCAGTATTTGAGCTTGTGAAGCTAACTGCATTATTCGTAGCGTTTGACGGTTTGATTACTGCATTAAGTTCGAGGCTGTCACCAACACCAATTGTAGCTTTGGTTTTGCTTAAAGCTACTTCTGTTACTTTTACTTTATCTTCTCCGGACACAAATTTCGCATAAAGTGTTATGTCTTTTGTAGGATAATATGGATAATAATCCGCCTCATTATCAGAATTAATGATATATATTGGCTTCTGGAAATTCTCATCCTCATACCATCCGTATATATATCCCTCATCTGACCATATTACCTCTTCACGTATTGGAAGAAGAATCTCTTTGCCTTTTGCGACGTTTTCAAAATAAGTATTTACTATGCCTATGTTGCCATATCTGTTGACCTTACCTTTTCCGGCATTAATGGTTACCTTATAGCCTTTAGCCCAGATAGCATAAACAGTCATATCTGAAGTAACTTTCATGTCAGTTGTTACTTCTGTTCCGTTTCCGTCACGTGACGTATTCCATCCTACAAGTGCATATTCATCACTGCTAGCGGTAGGAAAATATATTGTGTCGTTTTCTTTTATCTTAGTCTCATATTCAGTCTCTGAGGCATTACCATATAAATAGCCTCCATTTGCATCAAACTTAACGGTATATGCCTTTTCCCACATAGCATAAAACGTAATATCTTCTGTAGGTATATATGAATTCAGGCTAACCATCTTGGATCCATCGGAAGTGAGAGACCATCCAGTCAGAATATACCCTTCTTTAAATGTATACAAACCAGGAATATCTTCATAAATTGCAACAGGTTTGTTTTTTGAAAAAGTTTTGGTATCAGCATCAGACAGTAATGCAGAGTCATATGACCAAGCAGAAAAACTTACTTTTCCACCATTTCCATCAAAAGTGATAACATAGCCATCTTCCCATACTGCATAAAGAGTTATATTGTTATCTACCTTATCAATTCTTTCTATAAGGTTTTTACCATCAGCAGTTGTACTCCATCCAATAAATGCCTTATTTGCAGAATTCTTTAGATCTCTAAACGTTCCCAGGTAATTTGTGCTTCCCGCTGCAGCATTCTCTACCAGTATATCACTTCGAATATTATTGTACTGTTCAAAATAGCCACCATTTGCATTATATGTAATCGTATATGCCTTTTCCCACTGAACATATAAGTCAATATCTCCTGTCAAAACATAACCAGAATCGACATTGACCCCGCTTCCATCTGCTTTTGTGTTATATGATTTATATATATATTTATCATCATTATTCACAAATTCTGGATATGGGAAAGAATTTAAACTTTCTCCTGCAGGAACAGTAATTTCATAATCGGTTACACTAACACCATTGTAAATAAAATAGCCACCATCTGAATTAGCGTGATATCTTACCTTATATCCATCTTTCCATACAGCATATAATGTCATACTTTTTGTAGGTGTAAAGGACGTCTCAGCATTAACTAATATATCCTTACCTTCCTGATCAGTACTCCATCCTACTATTGCCTTGCTGGAATCATTATTTTTAACACGATCGTTGCCACCAGCATATATTTCTTTGTTTCTTAGCGTTTTAACAACATATGTTTTATCAGCATTTGATTCTGTATTTACAAAATATCCACCATTAGCATCGTATGTAATGGTCCATGCATCATCATACTGGGCGTAAAGAGTTGTATCCCCATTAGGTATAAACTCAAATAGCGACTCTATTTCTTCTCCGGTTCCATCGGCTTTAGTATTCCAGTTTTTAAATAACTTATTCGGATCATCTATATATGCATCCCAACTACGTCCTAAACTTTTTCCAACAGCTACATCTTCAGTCAGCGTTGTGTCTCCTGAATAAAAATGTCCACCATTAGTATCTAAAGTAACTTTACATTCATCACCCCAGATAGCATAAAGCGTAGTATCTCTATCAAACTTATAAGTATCAAAATCTATCACATTTTCAGCGGATTGTGATGTACTCCATCCGAATAAATGCTTACCTGAAGTGTTTGGCAAATTAGCATCTACACTGTATAACTCAATGTACTCATATGATCTTGCAGTAACATTTTGTGGTATGGTTAAAATATATTTTTCACTATCCACATACCTTCCTGACCAATAGCTACCATTCATATATTCATAATAGTAGTTAATTATTCCATCATTTCCATCAAATGTTATTTGATATCCATCTGTATATACTGCATATAATGTAACATTATTCTCAGCAGCTATAATATCCTTCTCAATAACAGCATCTTTAGATGTCGCATTTTCATTTAGTGACCATCCGATGAAAGCTTTGCTTTTGTCATTATTATATGCTGTATATCCGATTTGAATATATTCACCTTTAGGTATATATACAGTCTTGGATGTCTCACCTTCGAAAAAGTGTCCGCTTCCTGCTTCATATGTTACAGCAACACTTGTAGACCACTTAGCATAAAATGTCACATCCTCAACAAGAGTATAATCATAGAAACTAGAAACATACCTGGTGGAACACTCTTCATCTAAATACCACCCATCAAAGACATATTCTCCAAAGGTTTTACCTTGCATATCCTGCCAATTAGACAGATGCTGACCTTTTTTATGGTAAGCTGTATGAATATAATCATCTGATGCATATTCTTCAGCAGCTATTTTGTAATCAAAAGTTACCTTAACGCCTTTTTCCCATTTAGCATAAAATGTAACATCATCTGTAGGTGTATAATCACCATTAATTAAAGCGACCTCTTTTGTCAGTTCCTTGTCTTCATACCAACCGGTTATTATCTTGCCGTCATTTGTATATGTATTATTATTTCCATTAAGATAAGCTCCTAAATATATATTCACTCCGACACTAATATTAGTGGTATCAGTTTTCTGAGCTACATCTCCATTAAAATAACCTTCACCGGCATTAAGGGTAATCGAGTAATACTCTCTTGTCCATCCAGCATAAATGGTGTCACCATTATTCAAGACTGTATCAGAAGTTACTTTTTCTGTACAATTTGCATCAAGATACCAACCTGTAAATGCATGGTTTTCCCGATACACTAAAAGTGCACCAATACTCTCAAATTTTTTTCCGGGATTAATGTACCATTTTCCATTAACGTCATCTTCTTTGATGTACTTGGTTCCAGATGTTTTTCCACCATTAAAATCAAGATTAATAAACGCATCAGTATCTGCACTAACATCTCTGAAGCCTGCATATAAAGTCATGTTATCTTCAGGTATAAATGACTCTACATTTTCAATAATCTCTTCTCTATTTGAGTCCTTATACCATCCGGTAAACAAAGATCCATTATCTGCATCATAAGGATCAGGCACATAGCCTATTTTTTCTCCGGCTTTTACTGTTACTGTCTTTGTGCCACTACTGTTGCCATCTACATCATAAAAACCTCCCTCGATAGAAACAAATGTAACAGTATACTCAGTTACTTCGTCAGCAGACTCTGCCTTGGCATTTAACCCCAATGGCAAAATCAGCATAGCAATCATCATAGCTATACAGCTGACTATCAGCCTGCCTTTCATTAAAAGCTTGTTCATAAACTCTTCCTCTCACTCCACTCGTAATAAGGAATTTTAATTCCTCAATATGTGGGCAAAATTAACGCAACGTTAGAAATCTATCATAATCTCAATTAAATTGTCAATAATTATTTATATTATGATTTATATTTTTTCGCATACAACTTAACAAATCCGTTACAACCGCTTATACGTGCTCTGCTCAGCATAGAAAAAGTGCTGCATCAGATAATTATCAATTATCTAATGCAGCACTCTTCTTATATAAAAATCAGTTTTATAAAGTCACAGCTCCTGACATATCAAGATATTTCTCTACAGAGTTCTCTTCCTTCAAATTGTTATCAGTATTCATATTAGGGACTAAATCATTCGCCTTTTCTGCTGGTATCTCATATATACTTTCCGGAGTTGAGGCATTAGCTTCTGGTTTGTTCAGTTCATCAAACTTCTGTGAATCAGTTCCGGGATTTATGGCATTCACTCCTGTATCAGCAGCCTCGGCTTCTTCACTGCTGCCTTCATCATCAATGCCAAGAATCTCGTTCAATATCTTCTGCATCATTTGTTGAATCATCTCATGGAGCTCGTCAAGAAGTCTACTATAGAAAGCACCTTCAGAAGCTCCGTTCTTCTTACTGCTATCGGATGCATTACCCATATCTGATATTCCACTACTAATACTTATAGCATTTGGATCATCGCTTTTTACATTAACAATTCCTGCGCGATTTACAGACTCTGTACCATCTGCGTTTCCTGTAACATCAAGTTTTCCTATTCCCATCAATCTCTGGAAAAAGCTCTCCATCTGCTCAAACAGTTTCTTTGCACCGGACAGGTTTCCATTTGTCTCTGCGTAAAAGCCTACTTTATATAAATAATTTCCTTTTTCTGTTATGTCCGTAGGAGCAGCATCTCTTACAGCCTGCATTGCATTATCCGCCATGCCTTCCGTATCTCTTATGTATGCGCAAAGCGTTGCGAAATCAGCATAATCCGCATTAGTGGGATCAACGTTATAAGGATCTATTTCTTTTGTGAACTTATTACCGTCCTTGTCCGTTCCGGAAGCTGTATAAATGCGGGAGCCACCTGATACATTTATAGTAATCTTAAGTTCCTGTGAGTCACCACTAAAATCGAAGGGCGATCCGGATGAACCGATTTTCATGGCTTCCGAAATATCCTTGGGTATTTTTGCAGTGATTATTCGGGTATAGGATAAAAATGATCCCTGACCTAATCCCCCAAGCTCAGCGGCATTTTTATAAGTTCTTGTTGAAATCCCTTCATTTTCTTCATCCATGCCAATTGATTTTCCAGCACCAAGCTCATCCATATCAATTGATTTATCAGTATCTACAGCTGCTAAATCGAATGATTCTCCGGCATCATCAGCACGATTACCTGCTTCATCCAATCCTGCAATCCTTTCAGACGCATTATTCATAATTGACATGAAGCTCAGTGCACCCTCATTACCGCCATCTAAAGCCTGCGTCTTTTTATTACCTGTGGCATTTACAGTATGTTCCCCCATACCATATCTAAAGGCTCCAAAAGCCATATAGACACTCCGATATCCATTAATATTTCCGATATCTGCCATAGTAATCCTTTCCGTGCATCCTCTGTCAGTCAGATGCACACCACTCCCCAAAGGACCGAGTGGTTTGAATCTTACGTTAAAATGGCGCTTTAATGCAATCCATATGCACCAAAACGCCATCCTTAGCTTATATGTATATCGGACAGATGTGTTGAATTCTTAAGTGGATCTTACTTAATTTATAGATTCCTGTTTTTCCTCAGAAAAACGGGAATCGTATTGGACCAGGTCCTCGCGAAGCGAGGGGCGTGTCCTGCCGAAGGCAGGATTTTTGCGGGCGATTTCCGCTTTTGCCCACAAAAAGTCATGTCAATTTGCAACACCTTATTGACATGTCCGGCATAAAATTGTAATATAGCCAAGGTCATTTGCAAAAATGCATTTTGATTCCGACAGTTCGTTTGCACCATCCTGTCGTTAAACAAAACCAGGGCTGATTAGAAGATACAATATATTTCTGAATTTTCCCAGAAACTCAAGGATCAACAACTTCTAATTGCTCTGCGTCTTATGCGCGGAGCTTTTTTATTTGAGTCATGCACTCAACAAGGATATCTCTTTTATAATAATCAGTTCAAATCAGACTGGTTATCATAAAATGATTTTCAGATATTCCCGGATCCTGCCAAACTTATTAAATCTTCTAACCCGCTCTGAGTACATATAAGAGAGGTTTAGGAGATGAATTTATTTTTAGGGATTTTGGAGTTAGTCGTTTGTTTTTCCGGAGTTGTCATAATAGACAAGCTTTTCGGCAGAAGAGGTCTTTATTCATGGATGGCTCTTGCGGTGGTTTTTGCTAATATACAGGTTTCTAAGCAGGTAGATATCGCAGGTGTTTCCACCGCTCTTGGCAACGTTATGTTTGCTTCAACTTATCTCGCAACAGATATATTAAATGAAAAGTACAGTGTTAAAGCCAGTAAGAATGCAGTAAAGCTTT
Organism: Butyrivibrio sp. LC3010; assembly: GCF_000424385.1. Taxonomy (GTDB): domain Bacteria; phylum Bacillota; class Clostridia; order Lachnospirales; family Lachnospiraceae; genus Butyrivibrio. The sequence continues at coordinate 11,875 of NZ_AUJU01000041.1, forward strand.
CTGCTGCCGCTTTGATTGCTTATATTATCTTTGCTCAGTTCACACAGGCTTTTACCCCCAATGAATTTGATGTTGTTGATCCAAGCCTGAAAACCATATTTGCAATGTCTGTAAGAATTACAGCTGCATCAGGATTCATGTTTGTGCTGTCAAACTGGTGCGACGTTCTTCTTTATCAGAAGATCAAAGAGAAAACCTCAGGAAAATACATGTGGTTTAGAAATAACATATCCACTATCATCTGTAACTGCGCTGAAAACTTCGCATTTTCAATTCTTGCATTTTGGGGAACATATCCTCTCCTCTACTGCCTTGAAGTAGCAGTTGCCGGATCTTTGGTTGAAATGCTTATAGCTTTATGTGATACACCGTTTTTATATCTTGCAAAGCTCAGTAAAAAAACCGGCATTCTCCTTGAAGACGAAGACGGAAACTCAGACAATGAAAATAATTACAATACAGTAAATGAGGAAGCAGCATGATACACGATCTCATAAGATACCAATTTGATGATAAAAGTTCGCTGAAAAGAGAAAATGTACTGCTGGTTTCACTGGGATGCTCCTGGGGGAAATGCGCTTTTTGTGACTATCAGGAAGATAAATCCTCTTCTGTTTTAGCCTGCGATTCAGTAAATAAGAAAGTTCTAAGCCAGGTAAGAGGCATTGAAACAGGCTCTTCATGCCTGGATGTTACCTGCTCCGCTTCATATACAGAGCTGCCTTTTACCACAATGAATTATATAAGAAACACCTGCGTTGAAAAGGGCATAAAAACCGTTATCCTGGAAGGTCATTATATTTTCAGAGATAGTAATAAATTCTACGTTGATTTCTTTAAAGCCTGCAATATTGATGTTCTATTCAGATGCGGCGTTGAAACATTTGATGAAAACATCAGAGAAACCATTCTTCATAAGGGATTGCCCAATGTCACCCCGGAGGATATTGCTCAGCACTATCAATGGATAAATCTGATGTTTGGAATGAATGGACAGACCTTTGATCAGTTAAGAAAAGACATAGAGATTGGTCTTAAGTATTTTGAAAGAATTAACCTTAGTATTTACACTTCCGTTAAAGGCGGTCCTTCACGTGATGTAAATTCAATAACAGAGTTCTATGGCAGCGATTATTATAAAGAATTATCAGCAAATCCCCGCATTGATATCTTCGATGAATGGGATGATAACAATGATCACAATGTCGGCCATGATATTTAAAAACCTGTACTTCGGGCATTTAGTCTGAAGTACAGGTTTTTCTTTTCATTTATCATGTAGTCTTTTTGCTAATTTCATTTTTTTTGATATAATTGTCCTTGGTTTGTTAGCATTAATTTACAAGGAGGATATTATGGAACCAATTAACAGTATAGATGCAGAAGACGATCAGTTCGCATATCGCTATGATACTCAGCTTCTTATAGACAGAAGAGATAAAGATCTTGATGAGGATGAGATTGCAGATTATATCACATCTCATTTTGAAGGTAATTCACTTATCGCTGCAGGAGATGAAGAACTTGTAAAAATTCATTTCCACACAAATGAGCCCTGGAGAATCTTAGAATACTGCAATACAGTAGGTGAGATTTACGACATTGTTGTAGAAGACATGATAAGACAGTCAGCAGGATTGCAAGGGTAAGTGCTCTGCTCAAACAAAAACCGGATGGTGCCGATTGTAATTCTGCTTCATCCGGTTTATTTGATTCAAATATTTTTATTGCTGCCAGCACTGCGCAATCATTCATTTGGTTGTCCGCACTTGATGCAGAATTTCGCCTGCGCTCTGTTTCTTGCGCCGCAGTGTTTGCATATTTTCCAGTCGCCGCTTTCTTCATTGTTTTGCGGTCCGTCGGTCTGATAAGCATTCCAGGGCTCTGAATTCTGCTTTCTTATTTCTGCTACCTGCCCGGTTGCTTTTTTCACAAATTCCGGTGTCTTAAGTTTCTTGCCGGAAAGCTTAACAAACAGAATGACCCCTGCTGACAGAATCATAATAATCACCAATAGAATAAGCAGTATTCCGGAAAATCTTGTTACACTCAGGTATGAATATGCCTCATGTATATTGTTTGCGGATAAATCAATATACTTTTCAGAGTTCTGATAATTTCTCCTTATTATGTAGTAAATAAGGTTCAGGATGAAACCTGCCACAGAAAAGCCGACAACAACCACAGCGCCTCTAAACATATTCTGCTTCATGTCTCTCTTCTTTATTCCTATGAAAAGAAGCAGTGCCGTTGTTATTATCATTACTGCCACAAAGAGAAGTGCAATTAACCACAGCCATTTTCCAAAAGTTCCGGGTTTGGAGCCGCCGCTTCCATCTGTTATATCATCCAGGTCAGCGTCAACATCTGATGGAGCTTCGCCGTTTTTACTATAGATTATAGAAAAAGCGTATGCAGAAGTATTCCCTGCAACGTCAGTGGCGGTGATGTTAAAGCTATTGTCACCATCAGCAAGATCAAGCTCTATAGAAAAGCTTCCATCCTCATTTTTATCTGTTTCAGCATCATTTACCTTAAGCGCAGCATCAGCTTCAGTTTTTCCTGTAAGAACAATCTTCTTTTCATCCGTAACTATGCCATTAAGTGCTTCATAGATTTTGAGTTCCGGTGGGATGACATCAACGCTGACTAATATGTTGTATTCGTACCATATATTATCGTCAGCCTGATATCTGATTCGAAGCTCGCAGGAATTAGCACCCACGCTTATCAGATGATTTCCATCACCGTTCAGGGTAAACTCCTCCTCGCGCTGATCGTCTATCCTAGTGTAAACTGTCTGCTCTAAGGCATTAACATATGAAAAAGAATAGTCGGTTGAATTAATAGTATCGCTCTCAGGAAGGTTCATCCAGAACTTACCACTTCTTTCCGTAAGATATACGGTCTTGGTCAAAGGCTTGGATATTCTGCCCGAATCATTTTGCAGCACAACAGAACACTCAATTTCCTTAGTACCTTCCTTGTACTGGAACCTTCCAATATCTCCATCCTCAGAGCGAATAAGCATCAGCGGATCAGCTTCTGCTCCATCCTCCCTGATATTTATCATGTAACTCTTAGCTTCCCAGGGGGCATACTCAGAAATATCAACCTCTATTGTCTTTGTTATGACATCAACCGTAACCCTGTAATCCTCGATCGCATCAGGCTCTTCTGAGGGATTGACGAAGGAAAAGCGCTCACTGGTAACACTGCCCATATAGCGCATATAATCCTTGTCATAATAAGCAACTATCTGAAGGTAATACTGGTCGAAGGTGTTTATCTCTTTTAAGGAAATCTCAGTCTCTGTTATTTCACCCTCATACCCGTAGCCTGTGGTAAGAACTCGATAATCCATCATGTCCTCATCAGTACCAATCCTGATCTCGTAGCTAAAGCTTCTCCCATCAGGCTGAGTTACTTTAAAGGAAACAGGAACATTTCCGTCAGCATCCATGCTTCCGATTTTCAGAGAGTCAATAACCATAGGCTCTTCATCAGCGTATGCTGCAACCTGCAGTTCTTCATTGCTACCCTTATCATAGATGAGCTTCCACTGTCCTCTTTTTGCGTTTTTTACAATAATGAACACCGTGGATTCACTTTGAACATACTCCACATTGGGAGAATTAAGAGAAACCTCCATATCATCCGGGTCTTTTAGTGATAGTTTCAGGTCACCCTTCTCAAACAGAACACTTATGAAAAATGTTCCGCCATCTTTATCCAGATAATATACATTGCTTTCATTTATTTCCGCATGAACTCTCACCGGAAACAGAATAATAATACAGAAGATAAAAGCTGCTAAAAATTCTAAATAATGTAGTCCTCTAGGCTGCCTGCTCATAGTCCTTTCACCTCATCTGTAAACAAGTGTTATTCTGACTTATTCCTGTCAGATACGAGTGTCCCAAGATACGTGCGCTGATGGTACACTATCTCCTCATTTATTTAAGACTTATATATGGATAATATCCGCTAAAACCTATTCTGAATGCGACTTGCTGATTGCTGCTATTCTTACCCCTGACTCCAATATAAGATTCTATTCTGTCAGGACTTATCATGTACCAGCCCTCCTCTACAGCTCCATCGAATTCACCTTTCCATTTGGTAATGATATCTATATCAAGTGCTCCGTGTTCCTTGATTCCGACTCTGAACGCAGATGAAATACCGGCAAGACTGTATCCCTGTTGTCCCGTTAATTTGAATCTTGGCAACTCAAGATTTGGCCCAAGAGGAACATCGAAGCTCATTCCATATCCAGATCTCGTAAGTCCAAGAACAAAGCTTTTGTAATCCATGTTGCCGATTTTCCAGTCCAGCTTTCCAAATTCAATCTCTCCAAAAAGCTTGATCGTGGAGTTACTTGCAAAGTCTGCCTTAAACAAATTGACAGCAAGCTTTGTCTCCTCAAACTTAACGATGCAAAGATCATCTCCAAGCCAGCTCGCAAGGCCAGGTGAAACAGACTTAAGCGCAGCCACGCTTATATCCGTTCCTCCCTCAAGACTTGAGCTTGCCAGCCTTTCGCTGAAGCTCCTGGCATCTTCCTGTCCATGAAAATCACTTATTCCAACAAAGAAGTTGCTAAATGTAACCGGCACGCCTCCAACCAGAACTGACACAGGAATATCCGCATAAATCCTGAATTTGCTAAAGTAGCCGTCCACAGCTGCAATCTCGAAACCGAAATTGTTGGTACCCTCATCGCCCTTGACATTGCCCCATCGCTTAAACACTGAGCCATTGATCAAAAGTGTAAGGTCGTAATCATCTTTATAGGTATCCCATTTAAAGTCAAATTTCTTAAGTCCAAATTCGCCGCCCAAAAGACTGAGCTTCATGGAAACGTCTTCCGCATTTACACCTCCCTTTGTAAACAGACCCTGATTATCCACAAAACCTTCCATTTGCACTGCAAATTTCAGTGGATTATCCTTCTTTGTAATCTTCTTAAACAGTCCGCTCACGCAAGGGAAATTCCAGGAAATCTCGCCTGCCTTAAAGGCAAATTTATCAGGATACAGTGTGTACTCAGGCTGCTGCACGATGAATACTCCTGCCTTCCAGGAATCAGCATCAGCCCATCTTACTGTCTCTACCTTATAATTTTCAAAATCCTTAAGATGTGCTTCATCCTTATAAAGAGGATATTGGTTCCAATTTCCCACATCCGTTTTATTTCCAAGAAGCATCATCATACCCAAAAGCGGCCTTGAAGATATGATATAGCTGCCGCTGTCGCTGGACATTGTAACCTTGTTGTCCTTTATATCACCCTCGATCAGGACATCCCCATCAAAATGCAAGAAGCCATTCATTCTCACATCGCCGGTGATGGTAATCTTCTCATTTTCTTCATCTCTAAGAACACGGTTTCCGAAAAATACATAGGCACCATACTTGAACACCTGCTCAGCGCCATCGAATATTTCGATTCTATCCTTGAAGGTCTTTCCGTTTACAGAGATGAATGCCTCATATTCACCTGGTGGCACCTCTCCCGGAATCATCACAGAGAATGATTCATCGGACACAAAGTTTCCTACATAAGTATGTTGGAAGGCTTTTCCGTCCAAAGTAACAAAGCAGCTCATTCCACTTTCGAAACCTTTTCCTCTGATAAAGCCTTCTACATCCCTGACCTCACGGTAAATCTTCTTTGTAGAAAATCCGGTGCAGTAAAAGGGAACGTCCTCTTCTTCTATAATCTCTTCCCGGGCCTCCTCCTCGTCTCCAAGAAAATATTCCTTTGTCATAGCATATCCGTCTGCCTTGTTTGCACAGGTAAGAACGCGGTGCTTTTTCTTGGTCTCTACCGCCTTAAAGGTAACAACGTAATTGTTCTCCATCTGAGCATGAATAAAATCATATATTCCATTTAGCTCTGATGCTGAAAATGAATAAACAAAGCGGCCATTTCCTGCTCTTGCCACAGTCTGCAAATATGAAGAATTAACTGAGCTTCCCATACCGACTGTATATACAACAGTATGACCATCGTTAGTCATATTTTTTAGTCTGTTCAGAGTATTGCCGTCAAAGGAATCATCTTCGCCGTCAGTCATAACTATAACTACATTTATTGTATCATCATGCTTACCAACTTCACTTAGAGCAGCAAAGGTACCGGATGCGATATTGGTTCCGCCCCCGGGATTTAAATCCTCTAAGTATGGTATGACATCACTTGGACTTGCAAGGATATGAGAGTTAAAGTCAACACCATCTGAAAAGCCGATAACTCCCATGCTCTCGTTTTCAGAAAGGCTCCTGGCAAGATTTCTCACAGCAGACTGAAGCCTTTTTTCACTGCCTTCCATTGAGCCGGACTTATCACATACTGCAAAAAGAATCGCCTTATCATACTTTACTTCCTCAACAGTATAGTCAGTTATAACTATGTTGCAGTCATTTATAGCAAGCTGAGGGTTACTAAGATCCTCTATAGGCTCAGAAGTCTGCAGGTTAAAAGAAACTGTCGGAAATTTAGTTGTATCTATTTTTCCTATGTTAAGAGCTGCGTTTTCCTTTGCTATACAGGTCGTATAGGCAGAAGCCAGCTCATGGGCAGCTGAGAGCTGAGTTGTTATGTCAGCATCATCTTCCCTTTCAAGAAGCTCTTCGAAATTCTCAGGATCCTGCGGATCAAGATATTCTCCCTCTTCTACAGGCTCCAGCTCTGTTTCCTCTTCTTCCTCTTCCACCTTAGGTTCTTCGGGATTGACATGGGGAACCTTCTTTTTATAAGCCTTGTCTATAGCTTCGCCCACATCCCTGATTTCATTCTGATCTCCGGCTCCGTATTTTGCTGCACTTATATCTTCACAAGCCTCTATATAAGCACTATCGTTGGAATAAGGGTATGTCTCCATACTCTTATTCATACACTTATCGCCTTTATCAGTGTTTCCAACGGCGTAGCTGATTGCAGCTTTTCCCATATAAAGAGCGCTCTGATCCTTTATATCTTCCTTTCCAGGTTTAATCCTGTCATTTATCTCAATAAGGGCTGCATTTTCAGATGCCTTGCCAACATTTTTTACCTTATTTTCGTAATTTCTAAGTTCGATTCCCTGCCTTCTTTTTCTTACATTCTTAAGAGCTTTTTCGCACTGATCATTTACAGCATTGACCTCGTCATCGTCAAGGGACGCAAAGCCTTTTGGAAGATCCGACTGTTTCATATTGCGATCTATCAGCATCTGCCCCACAGCAACCAGGGCTAGCTGCGAGCCTGACTCATCAGCATATTTTGCAAGAGTTTCTCTCTCACCCAACATTATAAGCAGCCTTACATAGGCTTCATCTACACCGGATATTTTAAAGGCATCTTTGCTGTTTGCGTAAAGATTGTTGAAACTTTCAAGATAGTTCTTTAGATAATAGATATCAGCATTGTTATGTTCAATGTAATTTGCGTACTCTTTTCCTATATCCTCAGCAGCTTTAACTGCTTCAGAAAGCCCTTCTACATGAGCGTTCGCATTTGTCTTCTCTGTAATATCATTCGCCAAAAGCTCAGTCATATCAGCTATCGGATCGAGGGAGCCATTTAGAACCTTGTTAGCAACATCTACCTGCTCACTTGTGTAACCATAGTCCGCGGGATTAGCGCCATCCTGCTGCAGGAGTTTTATTTGAGAAGCCATATTTGAGGCTGAGTATATGTCCATGACCTGGTTATTTTGTATCTGTGAAAATAGCACAGAATCAGTGTCAGTCATAACAGAAGAGTTTCCGGTGGATTCCAGTTTTTCATATAAAAGTCTTGCTCCGACATAGTCCTCTTTTAAGACGCAAAGACGCGCACAGCACAAAGTGCCCTGCGCAGTCTGTCCACATTTGGAATATAAGGAATCTATATAATATTCAGCAGCTGTCAGGTCACCCTCTGCCATAGCCTTTTCTGCAAGGAATACAAAGTACTCCTCTGCAGATTCAGGTGTGGATCCTGCGATAGAAGTACTTCCATGCAAATTACCCACGACAAAGACACATAGCAGCAATAATGCTATAGTGATTATTCCCGGTAGTCCTTTAGAAACAGCTCCTTTTATCTTCATAATTCATCCTCGTTGTGTATTGGCACGATTACTTCGTAATCCTGCCCTATCGGTCGGAACCATTCCGAATCATGACTTCGTCATGATGGTTCCTCCTCTTATGATAAATATTGCTATTCCGCATGTATAATGCGTCACAAAAGAATCTGCTAATCCCTTATTTTTATTGTCTTTTATTTCGTTCCTTAGTCAGTTTGTTGATATTCTTTTTTTCTATTTCATTTAAAAAATTATCCTGAATCTTATCAAATTCCTCAGGCTCATACATACCTACATACCAGGATGTATTATTGAAATAGTTCTGTAATTCCTTATCCTTAAAGCGTCTTCCATGTCTTGCATAAATCTCGTTAATTGCTATGCGAAGCTCATAGTCGGAGAGTATCTCTACCTCCCAGTCCTCCAGGGTATCAAGTGAGGAATATGGGAAAATAAACTCATAATATGCCTGACTGTTGAAATCCTGATTATTGCCACTATTATAATTCTGATTGTTGTAATCCTGCTGACTATTGTTTTGGTAAGAGTTGTTGTTATTGCCACCTGTATTGTAATAGTAGTATGATCCCGGCGTATATGTGCAGACAATAGTTATTCCGTTTGCGCTTATTCTCACAGTGGATCTGTCATCGGAAACTGATATCAGAAACTGCTGATACACATCTTTACTCCCCTTAGGCCATGCCATAAAGCATCCATGTCCCACAGGTGTAAGGTCGCAGCTCATATACACCTCACCGGTCTGGGTATAGGCAACATCCGCCTGATACATATTTCCATCTCCCGGAAGTGAGAATATCCAGATATCACCTACATTCTCATAAGCTCCTTCATATGGATCAACATCCCAGGTTCTCTGAGCTTTCGTTTCATCAAATACACCATCAGCATCCAGAAAGAAACCATCAGAGGAATAATTATCCTTAACAAGGCATCCGTCATAGCCTACAAAGAAGAGCATATCGCCATCCTTTACCCAGCAGTTTCTCACCATTTCGCCATTGCTATCCTTGTAGGTCCATATACCGCTTGCATTTTTCTCCCAGACTCCGTCATCCCTGGCGTATGTGGCAGGGTTATCCGTCCCCTGCGCTTTGTTGCCGCTTACATTTAGCACCTTATAGGAATCAGTTGTCTTAGCATATGCAGGAACAGCGCCTGATAAAAGAATTATTCCGGTAAGAAAAATTGATGCGATAACTTTTCCGTGACATCTCATGGTGACTACCTCCGTCTCATAAGAAACACAATCACTACCTCTTGAATGTAAATCTCTCCGAATAACCGTAATCGGTTATGATAAATCTCTCCCCCTGATCAAGGACTGTTATCTGAGGTCCTGAGCCATATATTCCATTGCCCTCAAGCATATAGCAGGAACCACCCTTATAGGAAACTCCGTAATTTTCCGAATATCCAAAGCTGTAGGTTCTTACAGCTGTTCCGTCATAGGTTCCACTTGGAGTCATGGTGAAAGTCCAGGTAACATTGTCATTGCCATTTTCATATACATAGGTACCTGTCAGTAAACTATCTGTTGTTGTGAGTCTCGGTATGTATTTATCCCATGAACCATCTGCTCCAACATAGTAACCGTCAGAAGTGTAGTTATTGTACATAAGGCATTTATCAAAGCCTATATAATAATACTTATCAGCCTCTCTTACCCACACATTCTGGGCCTCCTGGCCGTTCATCAGGTAGTAAACTGTTTCGCCGCTTTGGAGGACATCAAATTTACCACCGGTCACAACCTTATTCACAGGTGTGTCATCGCCTGCAGGACTATTGGCACTACTGCCATCATCTGAAGGTGCCGCTTTTTTATCTGCTCCCGGACCACTTGCAGAGCCTGCGATAGTGGAATCCGATCCTGCGGGACCTGATGGTGTAACGCCGGAGCTTGCAGGACCTGATGATGTAATGTCAGAACTTGCAGAGCCTGATAGTGTAGCGTCAGAACTTGTAGAACCGGAGGTTGTTGTATCAGCGGTTTCAGAGCCTACAGCTACTGAGTTGTCATTTGTATTATTATTAGTGCTGTCTCCAAAGGAGATTGCACTTTGAAGTGTATCCTCTTTTGTTTCGATTGATGAAGCATCGGTTGCAGAATCAGTACTGCCTGGAGTATTGCCGGCATCTGTCTGACTTTTTTCTTCTTCAGGTTCTCCAAATGTTATTCCGCCACTTGTGTTTTCATTTTCTGTATTTCCATTATCTGTGTTTCCATTATCTGCAGTTCCTTCATCTGTAGTTCCAAAAGTAATAGCCGCAGTACTGTCAGACTGTGCTTTTTCGGCTTCTTCACTTTCTTCATTCTTTACTAAAGTCAGCTCATCATCAGAGCCATGCTTATACTTCTCAATTTCTGATAATGCATTGGCTTCAAGATCAGTTGTATTGAATAATTCGGGATGATACTCGTTTGTTATTTTCCTTAAATATTGTCCGGGATCCCCATCAGCGATCCATTCTCCACCTGAATCAAGCAAAAGCTCATTTTCAAGATAACTGTCTTTAGCAAGACCTGTCTGATAAAAAGCCGACTTCAATCTTTCTTCGTTAATCTCCGGAGCCCCCGGGTCGCAATGATACTCATCTATTTCAGTCCACAACATTATTGTGTACGTGGTCAGCTTGCTATCTTCGTAATTATTATCGTCAATATAGTAATACTTTCCGGAATATGTTGCCTTTGCGTCAGGCTTATCAATGTACCAAAGCTCTCCAATATATGTTCCATCCTTGGAAAAAGTTATGCGCTGCCTCATATTGGTGCGCCAATCAGATGGATTATCTGAAAGCTCACGATTCATATTTGGATTATCAGCCACATTTTCATAGCATTTAAGCCAGGTGCCAACCATGTAATCCTCAGGAAGAGGGTCATCCTCTGTAGCAGGGTTCACAGTTTCCATTGTGGCTTCATCACGATTTTCCCACTTCACTTTGCTGCCATCTGTCTCAGTAACATCAACGCCACTACTAAAGAGCCCCAGTCCTGATTTCTTTTTCTCAGCTGTCTCAGTAACTGCATTATCGTCAGTCTTATTATCAACCTTCACATCTCCGGGTTTATTTTTTATCACGAAAAATGCAGCCACACCTATTCCAATTACAGCAACTGCAGCAGCTGCAATCACTATAGGAAGTACCGGAACCTTCTTTTTCGGCTTTTGTGAAAGGTATGGATTTTCCTCCGGTGGCTGATTATTAGCATATGTATATGTCGTCTGCGGAGTAGGCGCAGTATTTTGAGGTGCTTCCTCTTTAACACCCTCCGGTGAAGGAGTATTATTTGAAGCACTGTACGTCACTTCAGGTGCAGGTGACTTAGAAGCCTGGCTGTCAGGTACTTCAGGAGCAGGTGATTTCGCAGCCTGGCTGTCAGGTACTTCAGGAGCTGGTGATTTAGAAGCCTGGCTGTCAGGTACTTCAGGAGCAGGTGATTTCGCAGCTTGATTGTCAGATGCAGGCGCAGCATCCACCTTAATATCCTTCTTACCAAATGGATTTTTGAAAGGATTTTTTATCTCGGGAATATTTACTCTTCCGGCAATTTGCATTGACTGGCCGCAGTTATCACAAAAAGCAGCCCCATCAGGTAGTTCTGTTCCGCATTTACTACAATAAATAGCCATACCACATACCTCTTAGTTTTCATCGGTAGTGTCAAATTTACTACCTCTTTTTTGTTCTAAAGCCTTGATTTATCGGGAGTTCAAAATAAAATGAGCATTGACCTCCCTTTTTGGTATAATGTCAGCGACCAAACTCACAAAAAACCAGGAGACAATGCTCGTGAACATTATACTTTATTTACTTGAAATCATCCACCAACTCTATCAGCAGAATTGCTGGCTGGTAAACTTCATATGCAGATATATACCGCTAAAACAGTGGGCTTTCGACGATTCCCATTCTCCCAAATATCAAAAGTTCAAAGTTGATAAGCTTCCCGTCATCATAAAAGTAGAGCCATGGGATTA
>NZ_AUJU01000042.1 GCF_000424385.1 Butyrivibrio sp. LC3010
ATTTTCATGATTATTAACTGTCTTTCTGCGAAAGACACCAACGGGGTTATGAAACCCAGCGTCTTTCCCTGTTTTCTATTTTAAAGTTTCCTGTTATATTCTTTATTCGTAAGGCTGACATACTACAGAACACGTGGAGGTGAGTGGCGGGGCGGTATAGCGGCCACCTCGCATGATTATATGTTGTCGGTCATCTGTAAAGGCATCAACGAATGGCGCATACCGTAGCCCGTAAACTTATCTCTTCCGAAGTTGTCTCGATTTCGCCGGATGACCAGTCACTGTCAGCTTTACAACTATAAAATGTGACAGGAGGTTATCTATTGGCATTTAAAATCTTTCGAAAGAACTGCTGTGGACTTGATGTCCACAAAACCTGGATCTATGCATGCATTGGTATTACCGATGCAAATGGCCGCACTGAGTATTTTGAAAAAAGGTTCTCGTCCTTCTCAAGAGGACTGCGTGAACTTGCTGAATGGCTGGCCAAGTATCATTGTGTTGATGTCTGCATGGAATCTACTGGCAAGTACTGGATACCCGTTTTTAATATCCTTGAAAAGTCTTGTAATGTCGTACTTGCCCATCCCAAATATACAAAGCCCCAAAAAGGTAATAAAACCGATCGTAAGGATGCAAAATGGATATGTGACTTATTTATGTGTGACATGATCAAGCCTTCCTTCATTCCGCCAGCTGACATTCGTCATCTTAGAGATCTTGTGAGATACCGTTTCAAGCTTATCTGTATGATCACAGGCGAAAAGAATCGTGCCCTTAATTGTCTCACAGTATCAAATCTTAAGCTTGATGAAGTGTTCACTGATGTTTTTGGCAAATCTTCCAGATCCATAACTGAATATATTCTTAAGCATCCCGGGGAATGTTTCGATGTTACTCCTTTTGTTGACAGGCGATGTAAGCATCCAATTGAGGAAATCCAGGCTGCCGTTGATGGCGCTATCTGTAAGGAGCAAGCAATCAAGCTTCGTCAATGTCTGGATCACATAGATGAGTTAGAGAAACACAAGAATGAAATAGAACGGGAAATCTTTCGTGTTTCTGATCCTTACAACGATGCTCTTGCCCTAATTCGTACAGTTCCGGGGTTGGATAAAAATCCATTCACGGCAATACAGATACTTTCAGAAATAGGTGGCGATATGTCTGTCTTCCCCACAGACAAGCACCTTGTTTCCTGGGCTGGATGCTGTCCACGCAATGACCAAAGCAATTTCAAAATCAAATCCACTAGGATTTCCCGTGCTGGTATTTATCTTAAACCTGTATTGGTGCAAGTTGCAAATGCTTTGATCAAATCCAAGAAGCATCCCGAAATTACAGAACGTTATCGCCGTATCAAATCACATCGTGGTCACAAGAAAGCCATCATTGCAATCTGTCGTATGCTCCTGACCGCTATCTGGCACATACTCACAGATCTTAAGCCCTATACTCCTGATGGTTATTTTATTCAGAAGTCCGTTGAAGAAAAGAAAACTCTTACAACTGCTCAGGCTCTTAATCTATTGAAGTCCAGAGGTTTTATCATCAAAGATGATCTTGCAGAAGTGACATCGTAGATCTTTGCCCCAAATATTTAATTTTTCGACTACCTCCAGGTGGTTTATTTATCATGCCCTAAACTTTATTCCTATCCGCTACCTCTCTGTTTCAAACTTATTTCCTCTTCACTATCCGGTGCTTGTTTCCGTTTCTCTTTAAGGGTATAATATAGACATCGTGTATTGTTTACAACTTACAATATTTTTACATACGTAGTGTTTAATACATATTTAGTCCAAAATGTACAGTTTAGAATATTCCAAAAGTCCCATGTACCGTTAAAAATCTAAACTTTTCATAAAGTGAGGAGGACATATATGGCAACAAAAAACAACAGACGTATCCTAGTTACCAAGAGGATCCTCAGGGAATCCCTTATGGAATTGATGCAGGAAAAGCCAATTTCAAAGATCACTATCAAGGAAATATGTGATCTTTCCGAGATGAGTCGCTCAACCTTTTACCTTCACTATCAGGATCAGTTTGAGCTTCTTTCTGATGTAGAAAACGAAGTTATGGAAAACACTTTGAAAGCTTTGGAAAACCTTAGTGGAAGCTTCAACACCACTGAATCTATTGAAGCTTTCCTTGAATATGTAAAAGAAAAAAAAGAAACCTTCGGAATCCTGCTGTGCCAGCCGGATACCGAAGATTTTCAGAAAACAATAATCGAAACAATTGCAAATAATGTAAAGGCTGCAGTGCCTGAAATCCTGGATAACAAAAATGCAGACTACCTCTTCACTTTCGTTATGTACGGAAGCCTTAATGTACTGCGTGTCTGGATACAAAGTGGTTTTGACACCCCCACCAGGGACCTGGCAGAGCTGATATACCAGTCATGCAATAATATTGCCAAATAATCTTATGTGTTTAACTCTGAAAAGAGCAAAATATCTTAGGAGGAGTTATACCATTTTTTCAAGTATCCCCATATTCTGCCTCCATGTCATAACCGTAACACAAAACCGAGATTTTGTGACATGATATTTTCTTTTAAAAGATGCGGAGTAGACTTTTGATCTACTCCGCCCGTAAATCATTGTTAGTTTTTGGCATTATTTTATTTTCAATTTTATGGTTTTTGATTCCTTTTACTTTGACACTTTGACCGTGTCTATAAGCACTCCATCGTAGTAAACATTTGCATCTTCTTCAGGAGCAAGATCTTTTGTGTCTACAAGCGTAAAGGACTGATTTGTCTGGGTATCACTCTTTACAGTTATGAGACTATCAATCATAAGGTAGGAATAGTCAATATCATCACCCTGAATTAGGGCTTCTGCAGATGATTCCTCCGGTGTCGTGGTGATACTATTGATGATGGTCTTTGCAAGCTCTTCAGCCTCATCTCCGTCCTGCCAGAAGGACAGCTCTCCAAAATCATTGCCTGATACAAAAATATAGTTTGCGACAGTGAATTCACCTTCCTCGCCCTCATAGCTCTCCGTTGAGTAATAAAGTCCGAGATCCGTGTCATTTATAGTAACTTCAGTAATGCCGTCAGCATTATATTGCTTTGCTTCTGCTTCGGTATAATCGTACAGATCTTTTCCTTCATTAGGAAACTGGTAGACATCGAAATCCATCAGGAATTCATCGCTCTTATAGTAGGCTATCATGTCATCCTTACGTTCATTATCATATACTTCGCCCTGATAGTAGCTTTTCGGGATTTTGATGAAATATCCGGTGGTTCCGATTTCAATGTATTGGGCATCTTTAAAGGCTTCCTGAATTTTAGCCTCTTTTTCCTCAGTGGTTTCATTGACTGTCTCTGCTGTCTTTGATTCAGCAGAGCTTTTTGGTGCATAGCCATACCCGGAAATAAGAGCTGCCGAGCAGGCTGCTATCATAAGTGTAGAGAATGCTTTTTTGTTCATGCTTGTACCTCCTTGTTTTCCTTGTTAGTCAAATCCCCCACGGCATTTCCAGATGACCATGCTGGCATGGTCTCTGACTCGTGCCTACGTGTGAATAATAGGTCACTCGTTCTTCTTTAAGAAATGCATCAGTGCAAAACCGATTGCGCCTCCGATTGCTATAACCTTTATAAGGGAAATCACAAAGACCAGAATTCCCAATATGATAAGACCAACTCCGCCCCACCTGAAAATATTCAGGAATGTTCCGTCTGATTTGGAGATATCTTCAGAATATAACTCCATAGGATCGTCTGGATCCACATAAATAGTGTAGCTGCTTCCTACATTAAAAGTGTCCTTAAAGGAACTGCTGTAGGTACCTGCTTTTGATGAATAGGTCTGTCCGTTATAGTCATATTCAAACACAGGTGTTACAGCTGATGAACTTGAACTGCTTTTCTCAGAACTCTCTGACCTATCAAAACCTGTTACCGTCGCCTGTACCTGTGCTGTGCACCGTTCCTTTAAACTGGCATTCTGTTTTGCCATGAAGGATGACACAAAGATAAATACTATTCCAAGTATCACCATGATTATGGATCCAAATAGACTTCCTATAGGTCCGGTATTCCTGTTGGTTGTAGTTGTAGTAACTCTCATGGTAAACCCTCCTGTTATCTGTGTAGTTGACTGATGATCATTTGTTACAAGATATAAGCTTTGCTTGTTTGTTGTTTACCTGAAAAATATCATTTTCACTGATGATTCACAATAGAATATGTCTATGTGGTTGTTTTTGATGTCTAAACGGTAATTTTCCTAAAAATAGATCATGTAACAAATGCGATCATAAACAGTAAGCGCTTCCGAAACGAAATGTTTACTTTTTTTTTAATCTTTCACATTTTTCATAATTTCAAGATCCCTGTTGATATGCCTTATTTCCTTTTTCCACAAAGCATATTCCACGAGCCATATGATCAGATAGACTGCAGAAAAAAATATAACCACAATTAGTATTATGCTGCGTGGAAACCAGTCAAGTAGCTCACTTACAGCAAGCATTGTGATAAAAGTTACAACATAGTGAGTGAATGTAGCTCTTAAAAGCCCCCAGTCCTCAAAGTCATATACAATTGCTCCGCCATTTGCAATAACTCCAAAAAAGCCAGAACCAAAGAGCTGCATTATCAGGTAGCTCTTATTTAGTGGCTCTGTATCACTGGCATAGAGAACAAACATTATTGCACCGGCTATGAGCCCCAAAGAGAACCCAAAGAGTGCCCTGATTGTAAACTTTGTCCTAATGCTCATGGCCGCCTCCTTTCATCAATGCATTCTTCACATTTTTGACCCTTCTTCTGGCCACCCATGTGCTTTCACCATTTTCCAGTTCTACACCTATCGTTCCGATGGCTGAAAAATCAAATCTCTTTACTTTTTTCAGATTAATGATCTCTGACTGGGAAATACGGACAAATCTTTCTTTATCTAGCAATGCTTCCAACTCACCAAGAGTCATTTTTACCTCATATATTTTTTCTGCAGTCTGCACCATAACCTTTCTTCTTGAGATATAGGCCCTAAAAATCTGTCTTTGAGGCAACATAACCACGCCATCCTCGAAATATGCCGAAATCATAGGGACCTTATTACTGGCATAGGACTGAATAGCAGCTATCACGCCTTCAACATCATCACTGCGCTCTTTGTTTGTAATGGTAACTGTGAGCTTTTCATACGCCTTATCTATGATAAGTTTGATATCAATAAAGTCGGACATTTACCCCACCTTTTAACATATTATTCTGACTGCCCGGCAACGGTTACATTAAATAGCCCTATGAGAAGAATACCTGCAATAAGCGCAGGAACCAGATCCACAAAAAGAAGAATCAATATACTGGTAATTATGAAGGTCTTTTTGTAGGTAGCGGTTTCCGAAAGGGCAAAGGCTTTCCCTGTATCTCTTACATTTTCCATGGTTTTCTTAAGCATTCCGAATATATATATGAATGCAACACAGACTACAGCACAGCAAAGAAGCTGAATTGCAAAGAAAATACCGAAATTTCCGCCTTCTTTTATTGAGGTAAAAGGAATTAGACCAAAGATTCCCATGTCTGCCTCAAGAGATGACTGAGCTGCTGCGACATTGGAGGGATCCTGATAATACTGATTTATGAAGCCATTCATTGCAACTCCACAGACTGCTCCCAACACACTAAATACTAGTCCAATAATAGAGAATGTTCTGAGTACCTTTGCAATTGTTACTGCCGTATTTGAACTCTTTTGAATCTTTTCCATAGTGTATTCTCCTTTTCTTTTGAACTATTTAACTATGCTTTTGTGAGAAATTGTTCCAATATTCAATTTTAATAACTGTTATGATTATTATCGTTGCTTTCTAAGTCTTTTCGTATCATGTAAACAATTCCTGAAAGCACTCCGCCAATCATTACCGCAATCCAGCTTATATTCCATGAATTTCCGAAAAATCCCCACAGGAACATAATTAGTACCGATACCATGCTGATTATTGAACATATTGTTCCGGTTTTAATATTCTTCATAGAATGCCTCCTTTTCTTTTGCTTTTTGATGGTATGACTGTAACATAGCCTGAAAACACCAACAATGATTTATGTCTATTCGGTTATTTTTGATGTCTAAGTGGTATTTCTCAAAAGACAAAAAGTTTCCTCATAATAGGATTGACCATTACTATTCTTAAGCAATAATAAAACGAGAGCAAATTTCAATAATGAATTGAAACTGCTCTTGGCTTGCTTTGCACAAATGCAATATTATGTTAATTGAACTGTATTCCCGGACCGAAGACAAAAATATCTATAGCCATCAAAATAATTCCAACTGCAATTAATACGAAGTTCGGCTTCTTGGGGAGGTCATATAGAAAGCGGCTCTCTTTAGGCTGATTTACTTTCATAACACCGGTAAACATGAACCCCCAGAAAAATGGTATCCACATGAAGTTAAAAAGTATCATACTTCCAATAGATAAGCCACCGCTTTTATAATGCGGTCCTATCAGCGTATTAAGTACTCCAGTCACCAGCGCCAAAGAAGCCTCCTATCAGAAAGTATCCAAACCCCTGGCAAAGATGAGCTCCCATCAGCTGAGTAAGGAAAAGACGAAGTGCTGATCCCATTGAGCATTTGAGCAGTATTATTGCCAGCATAACAGCAATGATAGCATTGAGAATTGAAGCACTTCCCCCGGTAACCATAATACGGTTAAGAGGCGATAGTGCTTCATAGTTAATGATATCAGCTGGCAGAACTGCCGTGGCTGAATATATAACGACTTTATCACCATACGCCAGTGATGTAAGAGCATGGAATAGCTCGTGGACAGGTACAGTGAAGAAAATAGCCAACAGGCTTGATCCGATACAGTTTAACAATGAAAAATCTTTTTTACCGCTCATGCATATACCTCCTTTCCTTTAATTCTACTATATTGCGTCATTTGATAATCTTAAATATGTATAAAAATAGTTGCGGAAGAGATTATCTTTCGCAACCAACCGTTACACATAAGGAAATGATATATATTTTCAGTAAGACTCTTCTATCTCTGGTACGCCTTATCTCTATCTGTTCGTTTTTGCAAACAAATAAAAAATGTAGTACGAAATTGCAATACAAATATGCATTTCAAATCTGCATTACAAAAACTATAATAATAGTATGAAAAACATGGAATTTGAATGGGACGAGTATTATGGCTACTATTAAAAAATCAATAGACGTAACTTCAAAACTAACAAACGAACAGCTTAAGATGCTTAAAGAAGCTGAAAATACTCCTTATTCCTATTCATTATTGCCCCTTATATTCGCAAAAGCCTTTAAATTGTTCCTCATGGTATGTCATAAGTATCTTTATCAGTTCTGTGAAGTCTGCTATTTCCTGGATAGTTGTGTATTCTTCAGTTGTATGTATGTTATGCATGGGACCGTATATATTTAGTCCGTCCATTCCGTGTTTTATCAAAGAATTTATATCACTTCCTCCAAAGGATTTCTTTGCCACGGCTCTCCTTCCCTGTTTCTCTAATGCTCTCTTATATCTATCCAAAGCACTTCCTTCTGCGGCTTCGGGATCTATCCTGTAAACGGTGATTCTTTCTTTTTTATCTATGCAAAGCTCTGCACCTGCTCTATTCGCTTCTTCTGAAAAAATGCTTTCTACTAAGTCTATTGTCCGATGTGCATCTTCATGGACACCGCTTCTTATCTCACCTTTTATAAAACAGTTTTCCGGAACAGCGTTGGTAACACTTCCGCCTTCTATTATTCCGATATTCAGCGTGGTGTGATCATCAGCCCACCCCTGCTTTATTCTGCTGATTGCAGCAGCTGCTACTGCTATTGCATTTATTCCCTTTTCAGGCTCATAACCAGCGTGGGAAGCCTTACCCTTTATATGTACTTCGAATGAAATGAGTGTCGGCTCGCAGGATGAATAGACTCCATATTCTCCGCTGCAGTCGGGAGCAAAGGCTATCCTGGAGCGAATCCTTGAATAATCAAGAGCCGCGCTTCCAAGGCCGTAAACCTCTTCTGCCACCGTAAACAGAAACTCTATTGGCGGATGATCCAGATTTTCCTCGATTACTCTGGTGTACGCCTCGATAATTCCTGCTATGCCAACCCTGTCATCTGCTCCCAGGACAGTCGTATGATCGCTTGTGATTGTTCCGCCGTCATTTAATATGATCTTCTTATTGTTCCCCGGAGATACGGTGTCCATATGTGCACAGAACAGAATAGGCTCAGAGTCTGCATACTTTCCTCGCCCCTCTGCAAATCCATACAGATTCCCACAGTTACCACCGATCTTACCGGCAATATCATCCTCGATAAGCTTTATTCCCAGCTTTTGGAACTCTGCTATAAGATAATCAGCGACAAGCCTCTCATTAAAGGATTCACCGTCTACCAGCGCAAGCTCTGTAAATCTGTCTACTACTCTCTTGTCATTTTCTCTCATAGAAAATTGCTCCTGCTTCTTCACAGTCATATTGGCTCATTTTCATTACCCAAGGTACCACTTTCCTGGCTATCACCACCTTGTGCAGCATTCCCGCAGCCACTGATCATGATGCCAATAAGTAAACAAAGGGCAAGCAGCCTTCTTTTCATGTTTTTCAATTATCCTCTCATAAGTAAGCTTAAGTTTGCCAAATCAAGCTTTAGGTGGCATCAATACCCCTTTAATTTTACTATATTACGTCTTGTGATAGTCTTAAAAATGCATAAATAATACATGGTTACAAAAAAGATGCACACGGAAGTTATTATTTCCTTGTACATCTTTTTAGTTTATGATGTTTCCTGATTCATCATAGGTAATGTACCTCCTTTCTGAGGTCATTATAATAAATCAGGAAATTAAAAAAAGGAGCCTCAAATTGTATGAAGTCCCTTCTGAAGTCATTAATTCAGCTGTAATACCTTTTTATCATATTCTTCTATCTGTTTGATCAGTTCCTCCGGTACGTCCTTATCTTGATTTATCAGAATCATAGCCTCAATTCTATAAGGATTTTCATACTCGGGATCAACATCTCCTCTTACGATAGTAGTCTTAACCCCTATTCTCTCCAACATATTATATTTTTTCTGGCGTTTCTTCAGTTCTTCTTTAGTAGGCTTTACATCAGAACCCGGAGCTATAAAGGGCTTAGGCAATGTATTCAATTCTTTCTTCATAGCTTTTTCCTACCTTTCTTATAAACGAGACTCCGATCCAGTAGCCGATTTCACCTTCTGAATCTGGAAGGCCAATATTGCTGGCTTTCCCAAGCATAAGTCCAATGCTGCCAACAGGCTGGCCTGATTCTTTTAATACTACAGCATAGGTCTCCGGCGCTGAAAGAACCCTCCGGATTATTTCACGGCTATTCTCTACACTTGTATGAACCGCCCAGCCTGCGATTGGTCCCACATCAGGATGACTTGCATATTTAAATAAATTCTCCGCATCGCTTTCTTCCCACGGTCGGAGGATCAATCTTTTCGTTTCAAGTATCATGGCATACCTCTCTTACCAACGGCATCTCTGCAAACGGGAATCTACAGTGCTAATTCCATCAGCCAGCAATCTACTTTTTCTCCCTCAAACATCTCATGTTTCTTCCTAATGATCAAATGTTGCCGCTACCTTTGTGAGCAGGTTGCGGATTTCCAAATGTTGAGGGCATACCCGTTCACATTTTCCGCATTTGATGCAGTCAGACGCTCTTCCATGCCCGTTTCCTGTAATTATATTATCGTAATAATATCCAGTGTTCCAGTTATGAAAAGCTTCATGCGCATTGAGCGCTGCAAACAAGTCTGGGATTCGGATCCCTTTAGGACACTCACTCTCTTCGATGCAGTATCTGCATGAAGTACAAGGTATCAGATTCAGCCCTTTAAAGATATCACATACCTTCCTTACCGCCTCATGTTCTGCTTCTGTAAGTGGCATAAAATCTTTCATCGCACTGATATTATCCTCCATCTGCGGCATATCGCTCATACCGGATAATACCACTACAATATTGGGAAAGCTTGCCGCGAAGCGGATTGCATAGCTTGCATTGCTGCCACCATTCAGATCACGGAGTATCTTATCCGCATCCTCAGGCAATTTCACAAGGCTTCCACCCTTTACCGGCTCCATGACGAGCACCGGCTTATTGTATTTCTCGCACACTTCATAAACCTTCCGGGCTTCTACTGTGGCATCTTCGTAATCCAGATAGTTAAACTGAATCTGAACCACCTCTATCTCCGGATGCTCTGACAGGATCATTTCCAAAACATCTGCCTTGTCATGAAATGAAATACCAAAGTGTCTGATCAGCCCTTCTTCCTTAAACTTATATGCGGTCTCATATGCCTTACATCTCTTAAACTTCTGATAGTTGTTGTGATCCTGGGCGTGCATAAGATAGAAATCAAAATAATCAACGCCGCACCATTTCAGCTGCTTTTCAAAGAAGGGACGGATTTCCTCCTGAGATTTGAAATACGGATCTGTCAGCTTATTTGTAAGCAGAAACGATGAGCGGTCATATCTCCCCGAAACACAGTCTCTGATCGCCGTTTCTGACTGTCCTCCGATATATCCGTGCGCCGTATCAAAATAATTGAATCCAGCCTCTATGAAAGCATCCGCCATTTTAGAAAACTCATCGTAATCCACCTGCCCGCCCTTCATCGGCAGCCTCATGCAGCCAAATCCGAAATTGCCGTGAATCTCCGAAAACCATTTGCTATTTTCCATGCCTTGCACCCTCCAATTTATTTCTTTTCAATCATCTTCACTACTCTGGCAGGGTTCCCTACTACAACCGCATTATCCGGGATATCCTTGGTTACAATACTGCCTGTTCCTACAATGGCATTTTCTCCGATGGTGACACCGGGCAGGATATTTACTCTTGCTCCGATCCACGCATTCCTTTTGATATGGATCTTCTTTGTCATGATCACACGGATATTTTCAGGCTCATGATTTACCGTAAAAAGTCCGACTTCCGGTCCAAGCATTACGCCATCCTCAATTTCAATGCCGCCAAGGCTCATGACGGTAAGTCCATGATTTGCAAAGACATTTTTTCCAAGTTTTAAGCAGTTGGCAAGATCAACCTGAAACGGTGGTGTAAAGAAGGTTCCATCCTTCATCTGCCCATCAAGCAGCTCATTCTCCAGCTCAACAATCTTTTCTCTATCCTTTGGCGGTGTTGCATTGATCTCAAAACAAAGCTGTCTGCAGCGATCCATCTCGCCATGGGCTTCTCTCTGATAATCCTCATCACGGATATCTATTGCCTCTCCACTGCGCAATCTTTCAAATACATTCATTTAAAATCTTCTCCTTGAACTCTCTTTTATTCCAATACTCTGATCTCAATGGTCCCAGGTGCGTCCTGCAGAGTGTTTTCAATGCCTCCGGATATTTCTGCTATTACATAAACCTTATATGGTGCAATATCCATTTCCTTAAAATTGAGTGCAAAAGCATTCCAATCTTTGAAGTAATACAGCCATCCTGCTTTTACGTGGGATGTACTCTCTGCACCTGTTACGTTAAGCTCCTGTGGTAATGAAGCATAATACTCATGCCCTCCGGAACGAGACAGCTTCATGGTCAGTGGTAGCATCAGATTTAAGGATTTACAGATTGCACTTTGATCTGCCATGATCTCATATTCTTTATCATCCACAAGAATCTTCATTACTTCACCATCTCCCTTAACCTAAGATTTAATATGTTGATGCTACACTACGTGTAATCTTCCACTCGCCACTTATCTTCTTAAGGCTGCATTTTTGCTGAAGATGCCAGTTCGATCTTCCACCGCCAAATACAGCTGCGGCCACATAAGATTGTCCGGTAAGAACTGCAGCGTCACCACTTATTTCAATCGGCATATGCTCATGCTCTGCACTGAAATAGTTCAGCGTCCCGTTCATAACAGCTTTTATAAAAGCATCCTTTGACTGTCTCATCCCAGTCATATGAACAAGCACAAAGGAATCATCCAATACCTCATCCAGGATTTTCTCATCCTTTTTAATCATTCCTTCGTACATCTTTTTATAAACATTTATAATCAATTCCTTATCTTCCATCTGCTGTCACCACCTTTATGGTCAGTATAGAAAAACCACCGAAAATCATCAATTCGATTTTCGGCGGTTTTTGATAAGTATTACTTATGCGAATTATTTTTCCGGCTGCAAAGATCCGTAATAGTAGGATGCCGTTGCTCCTCCATCGGCAAGGAATGTTGAACCGGTAACAAAGGAAGCTGCGTCACTTAGTAAAAACTCTGCGATAGTAGCCATTTCATCTGCCGTCCCCGGCCTGCCCGCAGGACACTTGGCAAACATGTTCTTATAAAAGTCACCTCTCGGACCATTGAATTCATCAATGGCAAGGGGCGTCACAATGATACCGGGAGCAATGTCATTAAGCCTTGCCCCTCTTTCAGCCCAGCGTGTACATTCATACATGACACGCTTTTCATTACAGCGCTTTGCCATCTGATAAGCATGAAGAGTATCCTTGATATTCTCACGCTTCAGGATATCAAGATCAAGCAGTTCTTCTGTCGGTGTCATTGCAAGCTGTCTGTCCTCCTCCGGCGATAGCTGTGGCATACGCCATCCCGACTGACTGGATATCGTAATACCTGCACCGCCTTCTGCAATTACCTTCCCGACCTCTTCAAGCAGTACAGCAGTGCCGTATAAATCCACCTTAAGAATTGCCTCAATCGGAGCCTGCGAAGGAGAGACACCTGCACCATTTACCATATATTTGATCTCGCCATATCCTAAAGCCTTATCAATCATTGCAAGAATTGACTCTCTTGAAGACAGATCCATCTGAAAAGGTTCCACGTCAAATCCGGCATCAGCCATTGTCTTTGCAATGGCATTGCAGTTATCCATGTTTTTGTCACCAAGGACTATCTTCTTACCAAAACCTGTTCTGCGAGCAATCGCCATGCTGATCTGACCTGCTCCGGTTACGATCATTACATCCTTTTTCATTATCTGCTTACCTCTCTTCCTTTATATCCTCTTACCGTCTGCGATGTTCATATCAGGATAAGTTTCCTTAAGTTCTTTTATGCTATTGTGATTGTTTTAGTATCCAAATTCTGTAAGCCATCCGCTAACCTTTTCTTTAACTGCAGTCTGATCATTCTGGGCATCCGTACCTTCTATGGCAAGTCCTGTACCCACTGTACTGTCAGGTAATGCTTTTGAGAGCTTACTGTCAAATCCCGAAAGCCCGCTTCCGGCATGTGTGGAAAATGGAATCAATGTCTTACCTGCCAGTGCATCCGCATTCTCTTCAAAGAATGTGTACATGATCATCGGCCAGTCGCCCCACCATACCGGTGCCCCTACAAAAATGGTGTCATATCCGCTTAAATCCGGCACGGCATCTCTTATGGCAGGTCTGGCATTGTCATTCTGTTCCTGCTTGGCTATGTCCGTTAATCCTTCATAGGTATATGGATAATAATCCTCTTCCGGAAGCACTTCATAAGAATCAGCTCCGGTTAAGTCAACGATCATATCAGCAACGATTGCTGTATTTCCCTTGTCAATCACACCAACACCATACTGCTCTCCTGTTCTGGAGAAATACACGACCAGAGCATTTGAACCTCCCTTCGTCATTTCCTCATCACTGTTATCTGCCACATCATTGCTTTTACTCTCATCGACAGTATTCACTGGCTGCCCTGCTTCACTCTCAATAGTATCAGTACTTTCAGGCTGTTCCGTATCCTCTTTTACAACCTGCTCGCTTTTTGATGTTGCACTGTCCGTAACGCCGCATCCACCTAGAGCAAACATAAATAGTAATGCAGAAAATAATATTGCTAATCTTTTCATTCAAACCTCCTTATGATCTGTCAGTCAGTCTTTCTGTCGCTTCCGAATATCTTGCTCCAATGACGGTATCCGCCATAGGAATGCTCCTTCCCTTATATCCGCATGTTTTCTTCATAATAAAAAAACCATCAAAAATCATCAATTCGATTTTCGACGGTTTTCAATAAGTTTAACTTATGCGATATCTATGAAAGCCTTTTTCGAAGCATTTCTGCGAACTCCTCAATGTAATAGCCCGTTCTTGCTTCCTGCCAGAATATACAATACTTTCTCGTCACACGACGGTTCTTTCTAAAAAGTGGTATCCTTTTTATTGCACCCGAAACCTCCGGCAGTTTTCCCACAGCCTCTACCAGAAGAAATCCTCTGTTGCCTGTTACCATGAGTCTTGCTTCTTCCTGCGTCTCGGCAAATATAAAATCGCTATTAAACCCTAATATGTTTCTATAATATTCCGCTTCTGTATCACGCTGCTCCTTAGACGAGACGATAATACAGGACAACTTGGAAAGATCACCCACTTCCAGCCTCTCCGCTGATGAGAGACCATTCCGCTCTGAAATCTCAATGATACACTCGGCATTCTTAAGTTCCATATTTACATAGTCATCCGAAAATGCCCTGCGCTGATCATTCAATGCCATATCAAGTTCACCTGAGACAAGACCATGATACAGCTCTTCATGGGTTCCGCTACGCACTGATATATTGACCTCTGGATAAACGGAAGAAAACTCAGCAATGGCCTCTGACAGTTCCGGACCGGCATATAAACTGATATATCCGATATGAAGATTCATCTCCTGATCACTGCCAAGCCTCACTGTCTCTGTCTTAATGGCTTCCAGATCATTAATAAGTGCCTTACTTTTTCTATAGAAATATTCTCCCGCAGTTGTCACGGAAAAGCTGCGGTTTTTTCTCTCTATCAGCTTAACACCCAGTTCTTTTTCCAAAGAATTCAATGCCTGAGATATAGCTGACTGGGAGATGAAGTTTTTCTCAGCCGCCTCAGTGAAGCTGTTCTCGTCTATTATAGATAGAAAGTATCGCATTTGTTTTAGCAGCAAATTTTTCCCTCACTTTCTGTCAGATCTATCCAGTATCTTCATTAACTACTTATAATTCGTGATAATAAGGACAAATGTTTTCATATTGTCCATCCTTCATCTCATCCTTTAAGCAATGACCTGAGTTCATCCTCATCCAGCTTTGGCAACACTTTTCTGATATTCTTTAAGATCCTGTTAAGCGACTCCTCCGGGCTTCTCTTATATGCTGACCTGCACAGTTTGTCTCCCCAAAAGTTCTCTGCAATATCGTACTGACAGTTACCCCAGCCGTATTCATTGCCATTCTTTCTCTTACTGTATTCATAATTCACCGGCACAACATATGTCTGCATCTGAAGCCTTGTGATAACCGTTTCAAACCCCTTATTTCCATCCTTCTTATAATTCAGACCGTCCTTGAGATCTCTCGTCAGCATTGCTCCGGATCCGGTGAGATAATCTACCACTCCCTTATCCTTATGCAGATGCTATGGCGCCATCCTCTATCCAGAACTCTCCGCGGTCAAGGCTTACAAAAACAACAATTACCGCATCCGCACCAATAATCTGACTGCCTCCATAGCTTTTGCATGACGCCAGATCCTTTATGGTTTCTTTATCCCTGACAACCACATACTCTACCGGTCTGTGACCGAACGAGCTCGGTGAGGTAAGTGCCACCTTCATGATCTCATCTATCACTTGATCGTCAATCTTTTTATCGCCGTATTGACGAACGGATATTCTCCTGCTTGCCAGTTCAAATAGTTCGTTTTTTCATTTGCCGCTCCTCACCTTATCAAAAATCCTGTTATAAACTTTTATGATGCTTCCGACCAAAACCGCCGCAATGATACTTCCCTCACGCACCCCCTGAAGCCTTCCGAGAATTACCAGGCAGATCAAAGCAGATATGACTATATAAAGAATATCAAAGAATATCTTTACATTCTCATACCTTTTCCCCGACACCTTGCTTATTGCCCTGTTCATGGCTTCTCCGGGTAACATGGCAACACCACCTTTAAGCTGTATCCATATGCCGAGTGCCAGAATCGCACAGCCAAGTAGCATGAACAGAAACTGCATGGGATAACCTGTAACAGCTATACCTCTTATCAGCCAGACGGAGAGATTAGTCAGATATCCATACACAAAGGCAAGCACGGTCTGTATTGCTATCTCTGTGTAATTGCATTTACCCTTCAGCACGGCCACCTGCGTGATTATTTGAATCACACTGAGAAGATTCAGCCATCCGCCGAAGGACAAGAGCGAACTCACCAACGAAATCGAATATGGAACAGATGCTACAGGCGAAGTCCCAAGCCCTGCCTTTGTTGAAAAGGCCACGCCCATTGATGCAATGAATAAACCTACGATAAATAGAACTTAGCCTTTTATTATTCTTCCAGTTGTCATTTCTAATCCTTCTCAATCATGTTATATTCCAATATAACTTACTATCCGGGATTTATTGAATTATAATAATCCGATACGGTTATATACACTTTCGATAAACGGAGATTTATGCTCGATATATTTATCAATATCCCAGGGGTGTAGTTTTGCCCCCTCCTCCTTAATTCTGCTATACTCAGCAACAGCTTCAGGATTATTACGGAGATAGTCACGAAAAGCTATGTGTCTTCTCAGTTCTTCTGCATCCAATGCACATACATAAAGATGATGTTTCCTAAGATGTTCCTTCCCCTCATACTTAAACGCTTCTCTCCCCGGAATTCCCTGATCTCCTTCATGTGAATAACCGATCTTTTGAAGAGCTGATATTACTTCTGGTAAATCTTCCCTATCCTGAATTACAACATCAATATCAATGATAGGTTTTGCTGAGAGGCCTTCCACCGATGTGCTTCCGACATGTTCTATCCGTAGCACAAGCTCCTTAAGCACAGTATTCAATTCGTCCCTGATTGCTACGAAATCATCTGCCCATGTTTTATCGTATGATTGTACAACAACGTGTTTTTTCATAATACAACTACCTAGAAGTTATAATTCTTTCAATGTTTTTAACGCCATAAATTCTCTTCTGTACAAGCCATAGTTCGCTATTGAAGTTTCATGATATTCTTCATATCTACCAAAAATCTCAATCGCATCCTCAATTTTCATCCACCTTGGCACATCTCCGCACTTAATCTCTGCATCAGTTAAATGCTGTATGCCAGTATCTTCAATATATTCGCATAGAAAATAATGTTGAATATGTCGCCAATTAAGAAACAGTTCCTCTATCTCAAGATATTCATCGCCAGTCTTTACAATTATACCGGTCTCTTCCTTTATTTCTCTTGCGCAACATTCAGCAAGTGTCTCGCCATCCTCCACACCACCTCCAGGTATAATGTATTTATCCTCATTAGATTCGTAACTTAACAGAAGTTTCCCATCTTTAATGACAATGCCTCTACTAGCATGGCGGCAAATATCTACATGCCCCTGATAGTCATCATTTATAATCTGTATTTTTTGCATTAGTGTCTCCAATTATTTCATTTACACCACATATGACATATCATTAATATGCCTAACTTGATGTTTTCCATCATCACTAATAATCATATGTGACACTCCCCCGGCCGGGCCATGGATATCAACTTCATAGTATGATTCAACTGGTAGCCCTATATACATCGCATTCCAAATACTCAAAAGATCTCCGTGTGAGACAATAATAATGTTTTCTTCATTACTTGCCATTACTTCTTCGTAAAATGGTTTAAGTCGATTCCATGCATCTCTTCTGCTTTCTCCATCTGAAAACAATCTGTCGTCAACGGTTGTCTCTGGGCACTCAATATTCGCACACAGCCACTGTACAGATTTCCCGCAACACTTCCCAAGGTTTCTCTCTCTTAGCTCTTGCTTGAGAATCGGCTCAATTCCCAGATTCTTTGCGATTACTTCCGCTGTTTGCCTAGCACGCTTAAGATCTGAAGAATATATGATCACATTTTTGCCTGTAAGTTCATCCTTTAGTTTTTTTCCAATGCAATCGGCCTGAGTTCTTCCTAAGTCCGTCAAATCCCAATCTGTCCATGAACCAACCATTCCATTTGTATGATGAACTGATTGTGTATGTTGGACTGTAATAATATGCTTCATCTGATATCCCCTTAGTGAGTTATCCTGAAATATATTGTTTCCTTTAATGCCCTTCAATGTTGTCTGGGAAAGGTGCATCACCATATATAGTCATAGTATAACTCCCATCCTTCATTTCCAACGCATAATACTCATATTGTGCCTCAAATATGCTGTTCACCTCATCCTCAGGCAAATTTGAATTAAATGTGACCTTGGATTCACATTCAACATAGTTACTTGTTCCGGAAGTGTTGCCGGTAAAAGAATATGTATCAACTATACTTGCATCTTCTATAGACTTCTCTATATATGCCGTTAGATCTTTTGTCTGCTTGTTTGTTGTCGCATGATTGGCTATAAATCCAACTACCTCTATTACTACAAAAAGAGCTAAAAGTAGGACTGGAATCGATACTATCGTAATTCCTATTCCTACAAAAACCTTACAAAATATCTTTTTCATACTTTCTCCATAAAACTGTATGATAATCGTTTCAAAATCATTCAAAGATTAGAATGCGAACTACTCTTCTTCAGCAAGCTGCATCAAAATAGGCTTGGCATCAATACTGGTGTCATTCAAATTGCATCTCATCTTGTCTGCAAGATCAAGATTGGAAAGTATCTCTTCCTTTGTTATTTTCAGGCTCCTTTTGCTCTCGATCAGGTCTTCTTTCATGTTTATTTTCTCTCCTTTAAGTATTTGAAAGGATTCTTTTTACATTAGCATCTGTGGGCTGAACATCATATGCCCACTCAATAAGTCTTACTCCGTTTTCTTCGCAGAGAGTTCTTTTTTGCTGATCGAGCTCTTTCCTCTGTAAAAGAGCTTCCTCCCCGCCAAAAAAAACTACTGGGTGGTAATGCTGAATACCCTGATACTCAACTGCCGTTCGGATTGATGGAACATAGATATCAAGGCTCTGCCGCCCCAGCCAATCCGGTCTGTACTGATATAGCGTGTCAGGATATCTCTTCCTTATCATGTCAAATAACGAAAGCTCATGTTTCCACTTGGGCTTTATTACACCGTCTGCGGTAAGCTTGGTTCTTATCATCGTACGTTCCAGCCTCCAGTCAGTCTTAATGCCATCCTTTTCCTCATAGAGCGCAATATCCGTATACCACCATTGAAGAACTGGCATGATCACTGTAGTCAGATTCAGGAAAAAGTCCAGTTCCGACTCAAAATAACCGCACCCGAGTATATACTCTATATTTCGCCTGATGTAGACTGTCTTTGCCGGATTATGGTGAAACTGGATATTCCCCTGGAATTTTGCCAGCCGGTCAGGAAGGTAAGGAGACCGAAGCACTACGCCGTCTTCCCAAAGATGCGTCTGGTACCAAGAAAACGGGTAGTCATATAGAGAATACCCGCCATAAACTTCCTGTGAACCTCCTGTATAGAGTAGATGATACATTAGAAGCACATCATCCATGTTTTCTTTATCAAAGACAGCTAAATAATGAACCTTTTCTTCGTCAGGAAACAGACTCCTGATGGGATGAAACTTTTCTGCTCTCATGCAGACCTGTGTTACAACAAAAAACTGCGATACATAGCTCTCAGGGAAGATAAAAACTGCCTTATGGTCAGTATCAATTTCGGAAAACTGGCTCATGAATCTTTCCACATACTTGTTGGGCCCAATCGGTCCGATTTTTTCAATAAGTTCCTTTGTAGCATAGCGGTATGGTAGATCCTCCCAGGACAGCCTGATAAGGAACTTGTCGAATCCTTTTGATTCATATTCTTTCCTGAGCTCATCATCAAAGTCTTTCTGATAGGATTCATGCTCTTTTAGCAGTTCGTCCAGACTCGTGAACAGTTCTGGCTCATGAAACTGCGGATATTTATCCCAGAGCATTTCCAGCCTGTCAAATGAATTCGGAAAAACTGTCTTTTTATGGATTGGTGGATTCTTTTTATATACATATTCCATTTAGATTCACCCTTTACCTAAAGCAATTATCCTGCAGCAATACAACATTACCGGAAGTATTTATTCGATAATCAGATCAATATAGGTCTGTCCATCTATTTCTTCTCTACGGTTATAAACATGTTTTCCCACTATCTGAAGCAGATTTTCTATATCTTCCATGCTGGCACCCGTAAATTCCAAATAACAAGTATTGTCACTGCCGTCATTTAGATTCTCATAGAAATCCTCGACTGCAACATAGTATTTGTCCAAAATATCTTCAAGAGGATACTGAGAAATATCACTCGAGTCAGTTCCTTCTCCATATTCCGGTTCTTGTTCAAAAGAAATCGAAGTAACATAAGCATCCTGATCCAATAAGGAATCATGTGTCTTATATATATTTGCTTTTACCTTAGTATATTCATCTGCGGCATACTTTTCAGTCGTGAAAATTCGGATATTCTTCATTATTTTAAAGCCTTTCATACTATTTCAATTAATTAAAAATCTAGCTGAAGAACTATCTCTTCATCATTCATTTCTCCTGTATCTCGGAATCCAGCCTTCCGATACATGGATAATGCATTGGTGTTTGTATCCTTTGTTGATAGACGTATATTGTTTGCTCTGTGAAACTTAAAATACTGTATGATTTCCTTAAGTGCCGCAGTTCCGTATCCTTTTCCCTGCAAACTTTCGTCAATCATTAATCTCCATAACCAATATATGTCATTCGGATCCTCATACTCCTCATCAAAGGCAAGCATTGTAAATCCCACCATTTTCCCATCGCAGTATATAGCAAAAGGACGGGCTACTTTATCATTTTCTTTCGCAGTATTCCAAGAATCCTCATTTGAAGCAATATATTGCATCTGATCCTTAGCAACTCTAAGGCCAAAGCATTGCCCCATATTTTCTTCAGTCAGATCTCTTAACTCAATCTTCATTCCAGCAATCCACCTATCATCCTCGGTAAAACAGAACTATCATAATCATTTCTCTATAAGGAATATTTTTGTCACCACATACCTGAAAGAAATCATACTGGTCAGACCTCAATCTGGTTCATTATCTTCCCAATGCTTTCATGAAAAACGAAGTCTGCTTTTCCTTCGAGTTTTGTTTTTCCCTTGTTTATTATCACAAGATATTTTCCGTGATGGGCCCCAAAATGCAGAAGATGATCTGATCATTCGTTGCTACAAAATTTCTTCGCATTTATCCTGCATATCCTGCGTGATCTTGTCAAAAGCTGCGGCTCTGGGTGCAAGGTACCCTCCGAGAGATATACCTATGATCGTCACATCCTTCAATTTGATATAGTCAATGCAAATATCACTGACCAGGATACTATAATGATACCTAAAACCAACTTGATGCCCACTTCCGGCCTGAGGTCATAGAATTCCATTTTGCCAAATCCAATCAGAGACATCAGGACTCCAATTATGATCATGATCAATGGTAGCAGCGTCGCAAACAAAAGAAGGAAAATAGCTGCTGCGAAAAAAGCATCTACTCGTAAGCAATCACTGATCATTGAGCTATTCAAAAATCCCACTAGCAAAAAAATGCCTACGAATAGAAAAATAATACCGGCAATGCGAAACAAAAATCCCTCTTCCCAGCTTAAGCGTTTGTGATTCCATATTCCCGGGAGATATGCAAAACCGTGATCTCTCAGATAATGTTCAATGATGGAAAGGAGTTTATCCTCATCAAATCCAATATTCGCCCAATCCTTATGATCGATTCTTTTTCTCCAAGGCAAATTCTTCGGTGTTGAGAGTGAAAAAACAGCTCTGGTCTCCGTGGACAATGGCGGCTTATAAGTATCTTTGACAAGCAAGGTTTCACCGCCGCAAAACGTTTTGTCTCTGCTAAGTATATATGTCACATAAAAGGAACCGGTGTCCCTGTTGTCAGTTTCTTCCGAGATTTGCTGCGTTTTCCACCTGGCAACAATTTTATTTTTTTGAACAGTTACAACAAAGGGATATTCATCCGAGTTTAGATCCCTTTGTATTAAAGCTTTAAAATCATTAAATTCTTTTCTATTAATCCTTTTCTTCATGTTTTACTTAGTCCATTATCCTGAAATATAATATTGTTGATATTATTATTTAACTTAAACTTCGCACATAAAAAAGTGCTTTAGAACCTTGATAATTCAATAAGAACTGGCATTTTTAAAGGCGTGAAACCTCTGCATTTGGTATAATTTAAGTACCACCAAAAACCATCCCAAAGGAGACTCACGCCTTGTCTAAAATTATATCACAGAACGACTACGATTCTAAGCAGATTACTGATTCTATCAGATACTTTTTTGAACGTTTTCATTTATCAGCTGTTCTCAAAGCATCCAATGCAAAGAAGTCGAAAGGCG
>NZ_AUJU01000043.1 GCF_000424385.1 Butyrivibrio sp. LC3010
AAAAACGATAAAGGTAAGTTCAATAAGAAAAAACGTTTCGGTAAGTCTGTAAAGAACAGATGCCCCGGTGGTTTCCAGACCACATTGGAAAGAAAATTCAAAGCCACAGGTGGAACTTATATTGAAGTCCCAAACAATTACAGAGCATCACAGTATGACCATACGGCTGATGACTATATAAAAAAGAAGCTCTCCGATAGATTGTATAAACTTCATGATGGCACTGAAGTACAAAGAGACTGGTATTCATCATTCCTGCTCTATTGCTATGAACCTAAAACGCAAAATATAGATAAAGACAAATGTGCTAAGACTTTTGAGGCACAATACAATAAAGAAAAAGCCTTAATCACCTGGATCAAGGCATATAAAATCAAGATATTAAACAGTGGAATTAACGTAGCTTAACAACTTAATAATCAGGGAGATTGACTATACTTCCTTGCTGAAAAGCAGAAATTTACCGCTAATGTGGTCGTTGGACTGCTTGGTAATAAAAGTCCTGATTCAAACAGATTTACACTTGTAACTCCAAAGTCTGAAAATGATGTACGATTACAAGCTACACTTGCCAATCAGAACCCCACGGGCTTGCCCGTGGGTATAGTCAGTTTAGTTATATTGTAATAGAATGATGATAGGTTAAAAGGCCATAATGCGATTATGCTTGCATAAATCACAGCATGCCTTTTTGACCATTACATCATTGAATGATATTGAAGCAATCGCATGAACTGTGCATTGCACTTAGCGAGAAAAATATGACCACTCAACTTTAGGGTGCGCGTTGATTTAAGGAGCCGGATTATGGAAGCATACACCGATTTTGCGAAGGTATATGATGAATTTATGGATGAAACGCCTTATCATGACTGGGCGGAATATATTTCAAAGCTCATAGCTGCATATGGCATTTCAGCACCTTATAAGAAAAAAACAGGTAGCAATAATTCTGACAGCAATGTGGATGGTTCGACCGGAGATGAAGCATCTGAAGATGGTTTATATGATGACGGATTTGATGAAGCTTCCGGGGAGAATGAGGATGCCCTTCTTTTGCAGGAGCAGAATCTCGTTGTTGAACTTGGCTGCGGGACAGGAAGCTTTACAGAGGAGATGGCAGAGCTTGGCTATGACATGATAGGAATCGACTATTCCGGAGAGATGCTTGGAATTGCCAGGAAGAAGATGGAAGAGTCGGGCCATGATATCATGTATCTTGAGCAGGATATGTGTGAGCTTGATCTGTTCTGTACGGCAGGAACCATAGTCAGTGTTTGTGACAGTATTAATTATCTTATTGAGGATGAACAGATCAGGAAGGCATTCACCAAAGTTAATAATTATCTGTATCCGGGCGGGCTTTTTATATTTGATTTTAATACGCTTCATAAATACAGGGATGTTATCGGAAATGTGACAATTGCCGAGAACAGAGAGGATTGCAGCTTTATCTGGGAAAACTTTTTTGATATTGATACGAACATAAATGAATATGATCTGACCTTGTTTGTAAAGCACAAGGAGAGTTCAGGGAGTGATGAAACTGCTGCTGGAATTATGGCTGAGGATCTCTTTGAAAGGTCAATAGAAACTCATCTTCAAAGGGGATATACACTTGATGAGATGAAGGCGTTTATTGAGCAGGCAGGCATGACTTTTATCACTGCGATAGATGCTGATACTCACGAGGAGCCTACGGAAAACAGTGAACGAATTTATGTGCTTGCAAGAGAGCATGGAAAAGATGTTAACAATTAAAGAGCCGGTTACCGTTAGCGCACGACCTTTGGGCGCTTGCGGTATCCTTAGCCGAACGGACTCAGGTCAGATATAAACTAACGTTAATAGAGGTGGTAGATACAATATGAAGGACGGATTTATTAAAGTAGCAGCGGCAACCCCTAAGATAAAGGTTGCAGATCCTTTTTATAATGCTGAGAGAATAATCGAGCAGATGGATGAAGCTGTAAAGAATAATGCAAAGATCGTGGTTTTCCCTGAGCTTTGTGTGACAGGATATACCTGTGGGGATCTTTTTCTGCAGGACACTTTATTACGAGGGGCGCTGGCGGCTCTCAGGAAAATTGTAAAGCACAGCGAGAGCCTTGACGGAGTGTTTTTCGTGGGAGTTCCTATTGAATACAATGGGAAATTGTATAACTGTGCGGCTGTTATAAACAACGGCGAATTAACAGCACTGATTCCCAAGACCTATATACCTAATCATGGCGAATTCTATGAAATGAGACATTTTGAGAGTGCTGACTCTCTGGGAGATGACACTGTGCTGGTGTCTTACAAAGCTATTGGCTTTGATTGTGATGAAGGTGGATGTGATGATGACGATGATGAGGATTGGTGCGAACTTGGAAAGGAGATAATAGATCTTTCCGATGTTGTTAAAGGCCTTAAAATCGGCTGCGAGATCTGTGAGGATTTATGGGTTCCCAATACTCCTGGAACAGAATATGCCCTTCAGGGAGCTACTTTGATTGTAAATCTCTCAGCCTCCAATGACATTGTAGGGAAAGACACTTATAGGAAAAATCTTGTGCAATCTACCAGCGGCCGTCTCATAGCAGGATATATATATGCTTCTGCAGGAGACGGAGAATCCACGCAGGATCTCGTTTTTGGCGGACATAATATTATTGCCGAGAATGGAACCATCCTTGCGGAGCAGAAGCTTTTTGAAAACGGAATCACCTATGCAGATATTGATATAAACCGAATCCTGCATGAAAGAAGAAAAACTACGACCTTTGGCGGAAGGAAAAATGAAGAGGAAATATCGGACATATCCTGTGAAATTAAGTTCGAAGAAACCAGGCTGAGCAGAGTATTTCCTGCTAAACCCTTTGTTCCTTCGTCAGAGTCTGAGCGCACAAAGAGATGTGAGCAGATATTAACGATACAGGCGATGGGATTAAAGAAGAGACTTGAGCATACGGGCTCGAAAGTGGCCGTTATTGGCGTTTCCGGCGGCCTCGATTCAACGCTGGCACTTCTTGTTACCACAAGGGCTTTTGATGTGCTATCCCTCGATCGCAGCGGAATAATAGCTGTTACCATGCCCTGCTTTGGTACAACAGACAGGACCTATCAGAATGCCTGTGAGCTTGCAAGAGCTCTTGGAGCAACCCTTAAGGAGGTTGATATCAAGGAGGCTGTTACAACTCATTTTAGGGACATTGGACAGGATATGAACACGCATGATGTGACCTATGAGAACAGTCAGGCAAGAGAGCGCACTCAGGTGCTTATGGATATTGCAAACAAGATGAACGGTATGGTTGTAGGAACAGGTGATCTGTCTGAGCTGGCGCTTGGATGGGCAACCTATAACGGTGATCATATGTCCATGTACGGAGTTAATGCAGGTGTTCCCAAAACACTTGTGAGACATCTGGTTAAGTACTACGCTGACAATTGCATTGATTTGGCTTCAGGATTCAAGGCAGATAGCAAAGTACAGGAAAAGAAGGCCTCAGGTAAAAAGTCATCGGATAAAAAGGCATCCGATAAGAAGATTGCAGATAAAGAGACTGCTCAGAAGATAAAGCAGCTGGAGCTGGTAAATAAGGTCCTTCTTGACGTTCTGGATACACCTGTAAGTCCTGAGCTGTTGCCGCCTACCGATGGGAAAATTTCCCAGGAAACTGAGTCGATTGTCGGCCCTTATGAGCTTCATGACTTTTTCCTTTACTATATGCTTCGATGCGGATTTACCAAGGAAAAGATACGCAGGATAGCCTATAAGACCTTTTGCGATGATGTTAAGAACAGAGAAAAAGATACAGAAAATACAGATGGATTCTATGACTATGAAACCATAGACAAGTGGCTTGATATATTCTGCAGACGCTTTTTTACACAGCAGTTTAAGAGAAGCTGTCTTCCTGATGGCCCCAAAGTCGGCTCGGTTGCAGTGTCTCCAAGAGGTGATCTGAGGATGCCTTCAGATGCAAGTTTTGCGCTGTGGATGTGATTTTTTTCCGAATCTTAAATTTATATAAAAAAACTATGCGTGTCCCTTAAATGTACATGACATTTTTGTGACACGCATCTTTTTTGTTGTGTACAATGCTATAATGACTGCACAGAAACCCGTAGTTTAGTGGGGATGGAGTTTCCCGCACCGCCATGTAAAGGAGTGCGCTTATGAAGAAAAGAATTTACCCGGCTGTGCTGACATTGATGATAGCCTTTTTATTTATACCTGTATCTGTAAAGGCTGCGAATGTAACAGAAGCAATGTACACAGATGGCTTTGAAAAGGCTTCAGATTATGACAAATATGCTGCAGGGGATAAATCCCTTATTGATACTAATGTGTGGGTTGAAGGCGATGCTAAGGGCTATGATGAGGCATCAAATTCTATCATCATAAAGACCGATTCCGGTAACTGGTCAGTATATTGTGGAAAGGATGGCACTGAGAGCTTTAAAGAGCTTATAAAGCAGGTTCCGGGAAAGAAGATAAGAGTCTTTGGAAAATATCAGGGAATTGATGAATCACTTAATATTCCTCGGGTTAATTTCCTTTATGACAATGTAATAGAGGCGGCTTACAGACTTGAATCTACCGATAACGATTTCAGAATTTCCTACCTCGATTATGCTATTGGAATGCCTGATTTGGATACGGAAAAGACATACTACGGCATGAACTTTAAATCATCCTCATCATTTACGCAAAAGGGCGACAGTGAAACGGATTATTATTATTTTGATGCTCAGACACCTGCTTTTATAATGCTTCATGCGGAGGATCTCAGTGACCCGGTATATAAATCATATTCTGAGGATACTATTCTAGACACTTTTGTCAGTGTCTATACAGATAACAATGATACGGTTTTCAAAAACGAGAGAACAAATATCGGCGGCATGAGATGTGCTATAGTGGAGTCTACTTTCAGTGATGAAAAGCTGCCTTGCAGCATGAGCCTTTACAGTGTAATGGCAATTGCAAATGATCACTGTTATTATCTTGGATGCACTCAGCCGTATCTTTCTACCGAGACCTTTAAGAGCGTGATCCCCGCAATGCTTGAAAATGTAAGTTTTCAAAATGAGGCAGATAGTACGAAACTGAATGCTGACAATGAAGGCGCAGAAAAAATAGATGAGGCTCCAGCTGATGATAAGACAGCTGATACAGCAGGTACTGATAAAACGGCTTTGGAGGAGCCTTTGGGAAAAGCCGGCACCAATAATACTGAAGGCGAGACAGAGAAAAAAGATGTTCCTACCAAGGCAGAGGTTGTCGGGCTTTATACCATGACACTAGAACTGGTTCACGGATCAGGACAAACCACAAAAGATACAGGTGAGAATTTGTATTTTGGTGAAAAGGACCTTACAAATTACGATGAAACAACAGGTGTATGCACTGTTGAGGAGGAAAACTTTTCAATGGTACTGACCTTTGAGTATGACAAGGACAGACGTATCATGTGTCATGGATCTGTTACATCAGGCGATAACGTGGGTTCCATAATTGGACTAAAGACAAGCTGAACTTATCTGTTTTATCTTGAAATAGAGGAATCGATTTGGGTGGATAATCCCCGGGCTTTATGGTCCGGGGATTATTAATGCCCTGGTGTCAGGCAAAATTCTGATGGAAATTTGGGAGCTTTCTTTGACATCACCAAAATGTAACGAGTATAATCGTAGCTAAGTATAGCATCGGATATCGTAGGATTTGCTTGGAACACGGGCTACGGAGAGGCTTTTGGGGGTAAACAGGCAATAAAGTGATCCGGTTATTTAAGAAATAATGTTCCGGTACCGTCCGGGAATGCGAAGCATGACTGAGTGACTGTACTGGCAGCAGATAGGTCTTGGTCAGACAAAACATTTATTTAAGATGAGGAGAATTGATTTATGCACTTTACAAAAATGCACGGCTGCGGAAACGATTATATTTACATAGATGGCAGCAAGGAAAAAGTTGAAAAAGAAGATAAGCCTGATCTTGTCAGATTGTTAAGTGACAGACATTTTGGAATCGGCGGAGATGGCGTTATTTTCATAAACACAATAGGGGATGAGCAGGCTGATTTTGAGATGGAAATGTACAATGCAGACGGTTCATATTCTGAGATGTGCGGAAACGGAATCCGCTGCGTTGCAAAATTCGTTTATGATAAGGGACTTACAGACAAGAAAAAGCTGCGCATTGTAAGTGGCGGCAGAGTAAGAATCCTTGATCTTAAGACAGAGGATGATATGGTTACAAGTGTCAGAGTAAACATGGGTGCACCTATACTCACACCTTCAGAGATTCCTGTAAAGCTTCCTGACGAAAAGGCCATGAAGAAAAATGAAGTTGTCAATTATCCCATCAAAGTAATGGACAAGGAATATTCAGTGACATGTGTATCTATGGGTAATCCCCACGCAGTTGTTTTCCTTAACAGAGGTGAGGACATAGATTCAATGAATCTTGAAAAAATTGGCCCCAGATTTGAGCATCATTCTTTCTTTCCGAAGGGGATAAATACAGAGTTTGTTTCCATAGATGACCGTGAAAACGTGCATATGCGTGTATGGGAGCGTGGTACGGGAGAAACCCTTGCCTGCGGAACAGGGTGCTGCGCAACTGTTGTTGCATGTGTGCTTAACGACCATACCTCAGACAATATAACAGTTCATGTCAGAGGCGGAGAAATAAAATGTAAATGGGACAGGGAACAGAATGTGGTTTACATGACCGGTCCTGCAACCACTGTATTTGAAGGAGATGTGTAATGCATCTCCTTTTTTATCCATTGCGAGAAAATGTTTTGACAAGTTTTCGTATTTTAACAATTTAAAACGTTAAAGTGCTTGCATTGTATTTTGTTATGTGATAATATCGTTCATGGACGCACAAATGTCCGCGGTACAAAAACAAAACACAAAAATGTTTTTGACTCAGACATATTGATCATATGTGCGTGGTAAATCTTACAACAATCTTCCATGAGGAAATATTATTATGAAAGAAGAAACAGCATACTACGTGCTGAAAAAGCAGGCTGTGCCGGATGTTTTGCTAAAGGTGCTTGAAGCTAAGAAGCTTATAGACACCGGTAAATGCAAAACGGTTAATGAGGCAGCAGAGAGGCTTGGTATCAGCAGAAGCTCTTTCTATAAATACAAAGACGATATATACGAATTCCACGACAGTCTGCAGGGAACAACACTTACGTTAAATCTCCAGATGGATGACGAGCTGGGAGTTCTGTCGGATGTTCTTAGGATAATATCAGGCTGCGGAGCCAATATTCTGACGGTGCATCAGGCGATTCCCTATAACGGGGTTGCGGCGTTGTCGGTTGGAATACAGGTTTTACCCACCACCAGCGATATGGCTGACATGATTGGCAAATTACAGTCAGCATCAAAAGTACATAACGTACAGATAATCGGAAGAAATGCAGAGGTTTGAGAAACTGAAGCTTCGGAGCGCTTATGCAGATTTGTGCAGGACTGGTACAACTTCATGAATGCAATAAGAATTGCGCTCAATAACAATATATGAGGATGAAAAAATTATCTAGCAGGAGGAAATCAAAATGGCAAAGATTGCAGTATTAGGTTACGGCACGGTTGGAAGCGGTGTCGCTGAGGTTCTGGATGTTAATGGAGCCTGTGTTGAGGATAGCGCAGGTGAGGCAATAGATATTAAATATATACTGGATCTTCGTGATTTTCCCGGGGATAAGCATGAGAGCCAGGTTGTACACGATTTTGATGTAATCCTGAATGACCCTGAGATCGAGGTTGTCTGCGAGACTATGGGAGGTATAGAGCCTGCTTTTACTTTTGAGAAGAAGGCGCTTGAGAGCGG
The DNA here is from genome assembly GCF_000424385.1 of Butyrivibrio sp. LC3010. Lineage (GTDB taxonomy): Bacteria > Bacillota > Clostridia > Lachnospirales > Lachnospiraceae > Butyrivibrio. The sequence goes on from NZ_AUJU01000043.1 coordinate 7,847, forward strand.
CAAGAGCGTATGCACTTCCAACAAAGAGCTGGTAGCTGCTCATGGACCTGAGCTTGTGGAGCTTGCGAAGAAGAACAATGTAAGCTATCTTTTCGAAGCAAGTGTAGGCGGCGGAATACCCGTTCTTCGTTCAATGAATGATTCCATAAGACATGAGAGACTTGATTCCATCACCGGAATCCTCAATGGTACAACCAATTACATTCTCACAAAAATGGATCAGGAGGGAGCTGATTTTGACAGCGTCCTTAAGGCAGCACAGGATAAAGGCTATGCTGAAAGGAATCCCGAGGCAGATATAGAAGGGTACGATGCCTGCAGAAAGACAGCAATCCTTGCATCAATTATGAGCGGACAGTTTGTAAAATACGAGGACATCTACACTGAGGGGATCACTAAAATTACCGGTGAAGATTTCGAGTATGCCAGAAGCATGAATATGGCGATCAAGCTTCTTGGAAGCTGCAGAAGAAAGGATGATAAGTTCTTTGCGATGGTTGCTCCGTTCCTTATCCCTTTTGATGAGGCGCTCGCGAATGTTAATGGAGTCTTCAATGCAATCAGTCTTCATGGGAACATGCTCGGTGATGTGATGTATTACGGCAAAGGCGCAGGTAAGAAAGCAACAGCATCAGCGGTGGTTGCGGATGTGATCGATATCGTAAGACATAAAGGAAAGCACATTGACTGGAATCTCAGAAACGTTCCTGCTGAGGTGGCTTCAATAAATGATGATATCAGAGTCTTCTTTGTAAGATGTGATGCATCCGGCGAAAATAGTGCTAAAGAGCTTTTCGGAGAAGTTAATGCAGTAACTGCTAAAAACGTTGAAGGTGAATTTGCTTTTGTCACACCTGAGATGAAGGAAAAAGACTTCAGGGAAAAATTCGAGAAGCTTGATGGAGCAAAGAGCTATCTTAGATTATTGTGATTTTGCATGAATTAAAAATTTTTATTTATAGATGAGGAGATTTTTGAAAAAATGAGCAAGGTAGTAAAATTCGGTGGTAGCTCATGCGCCGATGCAAAGCAGTTTCAGAAGGTTGGTGATATCGTAAGGGCTGACAAGGAGCGCAGATATGTGGTTGTATCTGCTCCGGGAAAAAGAACAAACCTTGATACAAAGGTTACGGATATGCTCTATCAGACTTACGAGCTGGCTGAAAAAGGAAAGGATTTTTCAAAGGAACTTGCAGCAATCGAGAGCAGATTCAATGAGATTATTAAAGGTCTTAAATTAAAGCTTTCTCTCAAAGAGGAGTTTGAGGAAATTGAAAAGAATTTTAAGGCTAAAGCCGGAAGCGACTATGCAGCGTCAAGAGGTGAATACTTAAACGGTAAGATAATGGCGCAGTACCTTGGATTTGAATATATTGATCCTGCTGAGGTTGTTTTATTTGATGAAGACGGAAGCTTTGATGCCGAAATCACAAACCGCAGAATGGCAAAGAGACTTGCAGGTGTTGAGAATGCGGTTGTTTCAGGATTCTATGGAGCTTATGAAGATGGAAGAATCAAGACTTTCTCAAGGGGTGGCTCAGACATAACAGGATCAATCATTGCCAGAGCAATACATGCGGATGTTTATGAGAACTGGACAGATGTTTCTGGATTCCTTGTAGCAGATCCGAGAATCATTGACAGACCTGCTCAGATTGAGACAATCACATACACAGAGCTTCGAGAGCTTGCATATATGGGTGCTTCGGTTCTTCATGAGGATGCAATCTTCCCTGTAAGAAAAGAGGGGATTCCGATCAACATCAGAAATACAAACAGACCGGAGGACAGTGGAACCTGGATCGTTGAGTCAACTGCCAAGAAGTCAAAGTTTACAATCACAGGTATTGCCGGAAGAAAAGGCTTCTGCTGTGTGAATATCCTTAAGGATATGATGAACTCTGAGATAGGATTTGTAAGAAAGGTTCTTCAGGCATTTGAAGATCAGAACATTTCCATTGAACATGTTCCGTCAGGAATCGACACCATGACAGTTTTCGTTGAACAGAACGAATTCATAGACAAGGAACAGGCTGTTGTTTCTGAGATCCATCGCCTTGCAAAACCTGATCTTCTTGAGATTGAATCAGACCTGGCCCTCATCGCAGTGGTTGGCCGTGGAATGAAGAGACAGCGCGGAACAGCCGCAAGAATATTCTCAGCTTTGGCTCATGTAAATGTAAACTGCCGAATGATCGATCAGGGCTCTTCAGAGCTTAACATCATCATTGGAGTTGAGAATCGTGATTTTGAAAAAGCAATAAAAGCTATATACGATATTTTCGTAATGACACAGCTTTAATATCGAACATAAAAAGGAGCACCTTTATTGGGTGCTCCTGATTTTTTGAAATGATTTTGGAAAAATTATTTTAAAAGATATCTTATGAAATCTGCTGCAGTTTCTGATCTTTCACTTGCTGTTGCAAGTCCTATTATGGGAGCTTGTCCGGGATAGTAGGAAATGGCAGTAAGATGCGGGTTATCCTTAAGTATGATTCCGACAGGGATAAGCTCTGACGGATCAGATACCGGAAGATCCTCTTTTTTTGATGATTCGGGATTTAAGGCATCGTTCTCTAATTCACTATAGGGTTGATTGCTGTGATACTGCGCGGGATCAACGTAAAATACCAGATCTCCAAGGGCGTTCAGTTCGCTTTCTGTAAAGTATTCTCTTAAGTCAACGAACATTTCATTTTTAGAATAGTTATCAAAAATAGTTTCGTCTGCCATTATGAGGTCCAGGTCTTTGGCAGCAATCATAGCGTAGATTCTCTCTGAATTTGCTATGGTATACTGGTCGGGATTTTGCATATCTATTGTCGATGATGCGTCAATTGAAATATTAAATTTTGTTGTGTCGATACCCTCATATTCAGCAAAGCCGGCTATCAGAGTATCGGGTTCCTCCATGCTTGCGGTGTTTACGAAAGTCGCTGAAAGTGCATAGGGCTTTTGAGATGTAATATCATGTACAAGTGATATGATTGTAGCCAGTGCTATAACTCCAACAATTACATGAATCTTGTAGTAATCCCAAAAATAATCCCAGTGAGCTTTAAACCCCATACCTTTCAAGGCTTGCCACTGGTTTCGTTTTTCTTCGTTGATATTCATTTTTTCTGTTTCTCCTTAAACTAACGTTAGTCTATTATATGACTAACTCCGATAGGATGCCAGTACCGTTATCTACCCATTTTGTTAATGGCCGGCTCCTTAAAAAACACCCTGTCAGGAATTTTTTTCATTAACTTTAAATTCGATTCTTGACGAGCGATTACAGTTAATATATCATAACGTTTAAAAAATATGGAAGGGAAAGTGCAAAAAAATGATGAATGACAATAGCTATGTTGAGCTCTTGATTGCCAGAAAGCCTCAGCCACTTATGGTATTTCTTAAGTATCTGACAATTCTAATGGCAGTATTTTCATTTCTTTTGGGGTTCTTGAGCGGCAATATTTTATTCATGATCCTTTTTGTTGCATTTGCAGTGGGAGCATATTTTATTTCACTCAATGCATCGATCGAGTTTGAATATCAGTATTGTGAGCGAGAGATTACAGTCGATAAAATTCTTAACAAGAGTAAGAGAAAAAGGGTAGCAACTTTCGAAACAGAGCGTATGGAAGTTATTGCGCCATCTAGGTCCTATCATCTGGACGAATATCGTAATAAAGACAATTATAGAAAACTTGATTTTTCATCAGGTGAGGTGCAGCAGCCTGATGTAACATATACAATGTATTATGACGGTAGGGAAAAAGTTATACTTGAACCTAACAAAGAGCTTATTGATGCGTTGAAAAACGTTGCACCACGTAAAGTATTCACTGACTGAAAAAGGAGATAATAATGGGACAGATTATTGGCGAAGGAATTACATTTGATGACGTACTTTTGGTACCTGCATATTCACAGGTGGTACCTAATATGATTGATGTTAGTACACATCTCACAAAGAAGCTGAGACTGAACATTCCTATGATGAGTGCAGGTATGGATACTGTTACGGAACATAGAATGGCTATTGCTATGGCTCGTCAGGGCGGAATCGGTATTATTCACAAAAACATGTCAATCGAAGCTCAGGCTGATGAGGTAGACAAGGTTAAGAGATCAGAAAATGGTGTTATCACTGATCCTTTTTCACTTTCACCCGATCATACACTTGCAGATGCTGATGCACTTATGGCAAAATTCCGTATTTCAGGTGTTCCGATCACTGAGGGAAGAAAGCTTGTTGGAATTATTACAAACAGAGATCTTAAGTTTGAGCAGAACTTTGATCAGAAAATCCGTGCAGTTATGACTAGTGAAAATCTTGTAACTGCAAAGGCTGGTATCACACTTGAGGAAGCAAAGCAGATCCTTGGAAAATCCAAGAAGGAGAAGCTCCCTCTTGTAGATGATGATTACAATCTTGTAGGACTTATTACAATTAAAGATATTGAGAAGACAATCAAGTATCCTCTTGCTGCAAAGGACGATCAGGGAAGACTTCTCTGTGGAGCAGGTGTCGGAATCAGTGCCAACGTTCTTGACCGTGTAGGTGCACTTGTTGATGCAAAGGTTGACTGTGTAGTTCTTGATTCAGCTCATGGACATTCTGAGAACGTGCTCAGATGCCTGAGAATGATCAAGGAGAAATATCCTGATCTTCAGGTTGTAGCAGGTAATGTTGCAACAGCAGCTGCTACAAAGGCACTTATTGAGGCTGGCGCAGATGCAGTTAAGGTTGGTATCGGACCCGGATCTATCTGTACAACCCGTGTAGTTGCAGGTATTGGTGTTCCTCAGGTATCCGCTATTATGGATTGTTATTCTGTAGCAAAAGAATACGGTATTCCGATTATTGCAGACGGTGGTATCAAGTACTCAGGTGATATCACAAAGGCAGTAGCTGCAGGCGGTAGCGTTGTAATGATGGGTTCAATGTTTGCAGGCTGTGATGAGGCTCCCGGTGATTTTGAACTTTTCCAGGGAAGAAAATATAAAGTATATCGTGGCATGGGTTCAATCTCAGCTATGGAGAACGGCTCTAAGGATCGTTATTTCCAGGAAGGTGCTAAGAAGCTTGTACCTGAAGGAGTTGAGGGACGTGTTGCATACAAGGGAACTGTTGAAGATACAGTATTCCAGCTCATCGGCGGTTTGAGAGCCGGCATGGGATATTGCGGATGCGAGACTATCCCTGAGCTTAATGAAAACGGAAAGTTCATCAAGATGACAAGCGCTGCACTTAAGGAAAGCCATCCTCATGATATTCATATCACTAAGGAAGCACCTAACTATAGCGTTGACGAATAATCTTAATTTTGATATTTTACGCCTTCTTCTGTTATGGAAGAAGGCGTTTTTTGTTCAATAGGAAATTCCTTCGGATTTCCTATTGAATAAAAAGCGCTCCGCTATGGATGCGACTGGTGCGCAGATGAATTTTGCAAGCTAAAGCTTGCGCGCACCAGCGCGCAAAGAGTCGCGAGCGACTCTTTGTTCTCAAAAATTAAGTCATCGATTATCTCTGAAGAAGTGGTATAATAGACTTCAAAGAATCTTAAGGAGAGTACATCTTTTGGAGCCAGCCAGCACAAAGAATTCCGGTAATTATATAAAGATTAGGGATAAAGAGCTTCGAAGATGGCAGGATAGTTTTGCTGCCATGTCTGGAGTGTATTTGTGCTGCCTTGATTCTAAAGGTGAAAAGATAACTGATTATTCAGGAGACCTTTTGGAAATCCCGACTATAAAAAGAGCAGTGGATGATATTCATATCAGGAATATTTTTCAGAGGGTGACAGAAGGAGACCTGGAGGATCAGGCGGTAGAGCGTACCCCCATTCCTAATTTACGGGTCGCAGCCGTGGCTGCCAAGCTTGATGGTAAGGCGCAGGTTGTGTGGATCGTATGCGCAGTTTTAAAGGATGCGGAATATGAGCCGGAGTTATATACTGAGTCACCTATAACAGATTTTTCATATATGACAACGGAGAAAGAGTTCTATAACTCACTTGATTTTCTGCGTGTAACATCGCTTGCAGTTGTCAGGGCTCTGAAATCCGAGAATCAGGCAGCAGCTTCAACTGCTGAGAATTTTAAACGCACGGAGGATTTCAAGGTTTCCTTCCACAGAGCTGAGCTCATGACGGAAATCGTATCACTTCTCGATAGCGATGATGAGATAGAGGATATTATGACGCAGATACTTATGAAGATCTGCGAATATCTTGATATAAGCAATGCTTTTATCTGCCGGATGCACACTGAAGATGATCTGATGGACATAGTAGTTCAGTGGACAGGGCAGGATATATACAGATTGTTTGAAGAGGACAGGGATCTTGAGAAGTGCTGGTTCCTGGGCAGGAATCATATGGTTGCGGTATCACCGAGCACCACTATGAATTCCGGAGAAAAGGAACAGTTGGAAGACCTTGGAATCAAGGCTGTTGTGTCGGTTCCGATCTCAATATCCGATCAGACACCTTTTTATGCATGTTTTGCTGAGACAAGAGAGGATAAGAGGAACAAAGACTGGATCGTTGATGACATAAAATTTATCAATGATTCTATCAAAATCCTTCAGAACATCATAACGAAGAGGCTTCAGAAGAATTCAATAGCCAGCTCTTTTCAGTCATTGGAAGCTGTCCTTGATAATGTGGGAAGTTCAATTTATGTCCGCTGCATGAAAACGGATGAACTTCTTTTTGCCAACAGAAGTCTTAAAAAGCATTTTGCAAAAGAGCTGCAGAAAAACACACTTAAAGAATTGTTTGAGGGAAATATTCCTCCTCGTTCCCACAGCGGGAACTATGAGATTTATTACGAAGCAAAGGAACGCTGGTATGATCTTTATTACACCCGGATAAAATGGGTTGATGGAAGACTTGTTTCTTTGTGTGCGATTTATGAGATAACCGAGAAAAAAATATATCAAAAGCGGATCGAACAACAGGCTTACACCGATTTTTTGACAGGACTTTTCAACAGACTATGCTGTGAACGGGACCTTGTAACCTATGTTGATCAGGCTAAAAAGAATAATTCCAAGGGTATGCTGATGTATCTCGACCTCGATGATTTCAAGAAAATCAATGATGGCCTGGGACATCAGTATGGCGATGTGCTTTTACAGGATATTTCCTCTGCGATAAAGAGTATCGATGGAGTTCAGAATTCATGCTATAGGATGGGCGGCGATGAATTTGTAATCATAGTTCCGCCGGAGAGCTATAACAAGCTTGATAGCATTCTGGAGGAGATAAGAAGAGTTTTTGCGACGCCCTGGTATCTGAAGGATGGCGAGTATTACTGCACTATGAGTATGGGTACGGTTGAATTCCCTACTGCAGGTGATACGGTTGAGGAGCTTATAAGGAAATCTGATATTGCAATGTATGAGGCCAAGAAGTCCGGAAAGAACAGGATCTCACAGTATTCAGAGAGCATTGATGCATCAACGATAAGACGCCTTGACATGGAAAAAGCCATGTATAAAGCAGTTGAAGATAATTGTAAGGAATTCACTGTACATTTCCAGCCAATGATGGATATTTTGGGGAATAAGCCAAAACTTGTGGCTGCAGAGGCTTTTGTCAGATGGAACAGCAAAATCCTTGGTAATGTAAGCCCCGGAGAGTTTATTTCTCTTGCTGAGTATCTGGGACTTATCAATCCGATTGGAGAGCATGTGTTCAGGGAAGCAGCCAAGTGCTGTGGCAAATGGAGTAAAAAGTTAAAGCGGAAGATAAATATACATGTAAATATGTCTGTAGTGCAGCTTATGCAGCCTGATATATCAGATAAGCTTAAGTCAGCTGTGGAAGATGCCGGCATAGAGCCAAGACAACTCATACTCGATGTGAGAGAGGCGCTTACAATGAACAACACTGAGCGTACTAAGGGAGCGATGGAAAACATCAGTAAGCTTGGAGTGAGACTTTGTCTTGACGATTTTGGAACAGGCTACAGCTCAATAAGCGGCCTCCGGGCTCTTCCTTTTGCAGCGGTGAAGATAGACAGGACAATCTCCTCAGTTCTTGGAAAGCAGGAATATGCCCGTTCTCTTATTGCATCTTTGATGGATTTATCCGGAGCAATCGGTGCTAAAGTATGTGTCGAGGGTGTGGAAAACGGGGAACAGGTAAAAATCCTCAAGGAACTTAATGTCCCGCTCAGTCAGGGTGAGTTTTTCGGAAAAGCCTTGCCTTCTGAGGAGTTTGAGAAAAAATATATTTAATGATATGATAATGGCAGTATTTGAAGAGCTGCGATGTGGTATCAGGCTATGAAGCCTTATGCACAGCGGCTTTAAAAGATATTTTAACAAATTATACTAGGAAGTTGGATTTATAAACATGGCAGATGAATCAAGAAATTTTATTGAACAGGAAATTGATAAGGACTTAAAGGAGGGCGTTTACGATCACGTCGTGACAAGATTTCCTCCGGAGCCGAATGGCTTTTTACATATAGGTCATGCTAAGAGTATCTTATTAAACTACGGACTTGCCAAGGAATATAACGGCAAGTTCAATATGAGATTTGACGATACGAACCCCACAAAGGAAAAGTCAGAATTCATGGACGCTATCATTGAGGACGTGAAGTGGCTTGGGGCTGATTATGAGGACAGACTTTATCATGCATCTGATTACTTTGATGAGATGTATGAGAATGCTGTTAAACTCATTAAAAAAGGCAAGGCATATGTTTCAGAGCTTACTGCCGATGAAATGAGAGAGTACAGAGGAACTCTCACTGAGCCCGGTAAAAATGATCCTAACAGGGACAGAAGTGTAGAGGAGAACTTAAGACTCTTTGAAGAAATGAAGAGCGGTAATGTGCCGGATGGTGCTATGACACTCAGAGCAAAGATAGATATGGCATCACCTAATATCAACATGCGTGATCCGATCATCTACAGAGTGGCACATATGACACATGCCCGTACCGGTGATAAGTGGTGCATTTATCCCATGTATGATTTTGCTCATCCCATCGAGGATGCTGTGGAAGGAATTACACATTCCATCTGTACATTGGAATTTGAAGATCACAGACCGCTGTATGACTGGGTTAAGATTGAGTGCGGATATGAGAATCCTCCGCGTCAGATCGAGTTTGCCAAGCTTTATCTTCAGAATGTGGTAACAGGAAAAAGATATATTAAGAAGCTTGTTGAAGACGGAATAGTAGATGGATGGGATGATCCCAGACTTGTTTCCATAGCTGCTTTAAGACGCCGCGGTTTCACACCTGAATCAATTCAGAAATTTGTTGAGCTTTGCGGAGTAAGTAAGGCTAATTCTACAGCGGATTACGCTATGCTTGAGTACTGTATCCGTGAAGACTTAAAGCCCAAGGCTAAGAGAATGATGGCTATCCTTGATCCGGTTAAGCTTGTTATTGACAACTATCCGGAGGGACAGATTGAGATGCTTCCCATTGAGAACAATAAGGAAGCTCCGGAGCTTGGAAGCAGAGAGATTCCGTTTGGAAAGGAACTCTGGATTGAGCGTGAAGACTTCATGGAGGAACCTCCGAAGAAGTACTTCAGATTGTTCCCCGGCAATGAAGTTCGTCTCATGAATGCTTATTTCGTGACCTGTACAGGATGTGTTAAGGATGAAAACGGTGTTGTTACCGAGATTCACTGCACCTATGATCCTGAGACAAAGGGCGGAGACAGCCCGGATGGAAGAAAGGTAAAGGGGACAATTCATTGGGTATCTGCTGATAAATGTGGTGAAGCAGAGGTTCGCCTTTATGAGAACATCATTGATGAGACTAAGGGCGTTTACAATGATGATGGATCACTTAATTTGAATCCTAATTCCATCACAATAATTAAAAATGCAAAGCTTGAGCCGGAACTTATGGAAGCAAAGGCTTATGATAAATTCCAGTTTGTAAGAAACGGATTTTTCTGTGTTGACAACAAGGACTCTAAGGATGGAGCACCTGTATTCAACAGAATAGTTTCACTTAAGAGTTCATTCGTATTACCTAAGGCATAAATATTGAATTCTTAACATAGTGTTTATATGAGGGAAAATGTCATGGGATTTTTGGACGGATTAAAAAAATTTGGTCTCGGCGCTTTGGACTTGGAAGAGGAAGAACTTTTTGAAGAACCAAAAAAGAAGGTAGAGCCAAAAAAGCAAGAGCCTCCTAAGCCTGTTTCAACCATTGATGAATCCACGCTTGTTTATGACAGAAAGTATACCTGCCCGATATGTGAGGCACCGTTTGTAGCCAAAACTCTTAAATCAGGAAAGGTCAGGATGAGCAGGCAGGATGTGGATTTAAGGCCTGTTTATAAAGAAATTGATCCCATAAAATATGACATAGTAAGCTGCCCCGAGTGTGGCTATTCGGTTTTGGCAAAGCATTTTGGAAATCTGACTAAATTTCAGACTGATGCCGTAAGAGGCAAGATCAGCGAGAACTATAAGCGAAAGGAATATAAAGATCCGATCTATTCCTACGAGGAAGCGAGAATCCGTTATGAGCTTGCCATTGCAACTGCTATGGTCAAAAAGTCCAAGTTTTCAGAAAAAGCATATTTGTGCCTGAAAATGGCATGGCTTATTCGAGGAGAGACGGAACATCTTGATCCTGAAAGTCCTGAGTATGAAGAAAAAAAGAAATCCAATCAGGAGGAAGAGAAGGAATTCTTAAAAAAAGCTCTTGATGGATTTGAACTTGCCAGAATGAAAGAAGCCCAGATTGAAGGGATGGATGAAGCTACATTAGATTATCTTATGGCAGCTCTGGGATTGGAGATTGGAAATTACGACCTTTCAGTCAAACTGCTGGGTAATATAATCGGTTCCAGAACGGCAAATTCCAGAATTAAGGATAAAGCCAGAGATTTAAAAGATGTAGTTCTTCAGAAAGCAAAAGAAGAAAAGGAAAAATCGTAATATAAAAAATGCCGGAAGTTAATCTTCCGGCATTTTTATGATAAAGAAATTTCTTCAGAATTCCTTTAAACTGCTCCGTCGAGCTTTTTCAGGTCATTTACATCATCGTCGTCGTCATCATCAAAGAATTCCTCTGTCTTATCAGGAGTAGGTTCTTCGGAAGAAGACTGCTCAGAGTCATCGGCCAAACTATCATCAGCATTTTCTGATTCACTGTTTGACAGATTTACGTAGCGACGCTTGAAAGGTCCGACTGCTTCATCGTCCTCAAAATCATCGAATTCATCAAAATCTTCAAAATCATCAAAGCCATCTGATAAATCATTATCCCTTTGAGTAAGATAGTAGTAGACACCTGCGGCGGCAGCGCCTGCAGCAGCTGCGAATAAAAACACTTTACCTAAATGCTTAGCCATGTTATCTCCCTTCATATGAAAATATTGGAAGTATTTAAATAAATATTTTCACTTGGTTCTGTCTTTTAAATTTTAATACAATTTATCAGATAAGAAAAGCATTTGAAGCGAAATCATTGAAAAAATACACTTAAAATGCTATATTGAAATGGACTAGTCCGGTCAATTCGGGAGTTTGACAGTTGAATGAATAAATTATACCTTGCAGGCCGCTTGTGGTCTGCATTTTTTATGTCAAATTTTCTGTTTTTATATATGGTATTATATGGTATTGTGTGGTATAATAAGGCATGGAGGATTGTTGGGATGCGAGTTACTACTTCTAAATCTAAAAATGCCGAATCTTTTTATATCACCAAAGGGTATATCAACGATAAGGGTGTCAGCACTTCAACTATTATCAGAAAACTAGGGACATTACAGGAGCTTATCAAAGAACACGGCCCTACAAGGGATGATGTTATG
>NZ_AUJU01000044.1 GCF_000424385.1 Butyrivibrio sp. LC3010
AATCGAAGGATGACAAAGAGAGGATCATCAACTTTACGAAAAGTAGGATATGAAGTAATGAGGGTACTTAAGAGTCATCCTGCGCCCAAAGATGATGCTGTATATAATTATATAATCAAGAAAGAAATCGAGGGAAAGTGCAAAAAACACGCTAAAATAGCGGGATTAAATAAATTTCTACGTATATATTATGCAAGAGTAACCGCAGTCTACAAATAAGTAGCAACAGCTATAAAAAGGCTGGAATTATTCATCCAGCCTTTTTGTGATGCTTAAAAATGGTGAAATTGAAAACACTTAAAAATAAGCCGTTTTGCTATTGACATTTGTTAGCAGGTTTTTGTGCGCATTTTTGCTAAGGCACCGAAACGGAGGTTTTGTTTTGATACAAATAACAGGAAAATACTCAGATGCCAGGATCATGTGCATGGGTGGTATTGACGATGGTAATGTCGATCAGTATGCCATAGCTCAGGTACAGATGATAGCTGATACTGAGGCTGCAAAAGGCAGCAATATTCGCGTAATGCCGGATGTCCATCCGGGAAAGGTTGGTCCCATCGGTCTTACCATGACAGTTAAAGATGCAGTACTTCCCGCACTCATCGGCATTGATATCGGATGCGGAATGAGCATGGCTGCAGTCGGAAAGGTAAGAAAGGATTTCCAGAAGCTTGATACCGTGATCAGGGATAACATCCCTGCCTCCTTTAAGAGCAGAAGCACAGTACACAGGGATGCATTCGAATTTGATCCAGGTTGGCTTAGATGTGCAAAGCATATCAGACAGGATAAAGCAATGCTTAGCCTTGGAACTTTGGGTGGTGGAAATCACTTTATCGAGATCGATACAGACGCTGATGGAGAAGGATATCTTATCATTCACAGCGGAAGCCGTCATCTTGGCAAGGAAGTGGCTGAATACTACATGGAAAGCGGCCACAAATATCTTAAGAAACAGGGAATAGAAGTTCCTTATGAAATGACCTTCCTTACAGATGAGCTTTTGGCAGACTATCTTCACGATCTTAAGCTTGTTCAGGAATATGCAGCCCTGAACCGCCAGATCATGATAAAGGAAATCTGCAAGGGCATGAAGTGGAAGATCAAGGAGCAGCATAGCTGCATCCACAACTACATCGAAGAAACAGAAAACGGAACAATTTTAAGAAAAGGCGCTATCTCAGCAAAGGAAAACGAGGAGGTGATCATACCGATCAATATGAGAGATGGCGTAATCCTTGGAAAAGGAAAGGGAAATGAAGAGTGGAACTTTTCTGCACCCCACGGCGCAGGAAGACTTACTTCAAGGGAGCAGGCTATAAATTCGCATACAGTTTCTGAATTTAAAGCATCCATGAAGGGAATCTACTCAAGCTGCATCAGCAAGGACACACTTGATGAAGCACCCTTTGCTTACAGGGACATTGATTACATCAAAAAGGCTGTTGAGGATACAGTAGAGATTACAAAGATCCTTAAGCCTGTTTATAACTACAAAGGAGGCAATGCTTGATATTTAAGTTTGATAAGTATCATTGCCGTCTTGGAAGAGCTGAGCACACAATCCTTATACCAAGAGATATAGATGTGCTGCAGTGGAATACAATAGGTCTCGACTGGGGAAATGAGCTTATTGGCGACAGAAAAGCATTATATGCACTCATGTACAGCTGCGTAGTCCTTACCTTTGATGAGGAAAAGCTTATATATTTCCCCATAAGAGGAAATAAGGAGCTCAAGAAAGACTTCTGGGATTACAGACATGATGTCGTATTTACTACAAATAAGTCCGGACTCCATACCGCGGACTGGAAGGAATACAGAAACATGATCCGCAAAATGAAACCGGAATCATATGAGTTCGTGTATGACAGAAAGCGTATGGATTTCATTGCAGAGGATTATGCAGAGAACTATTACAAAGTTGCAGACAGCCGTAAAAGAAAGTGCATAGGATACGAGAAAGATCAGTTTGAGACATGGTTCGTTGCCATGGATAGATATGCGTATCTTGATGGATACAGGAATCTTCGGAAAATGGCAGACAGAAATCTCGAACTTGAATTCATAAAGTGCGGTGAATATCCGCCGTATGACATCTTTCTCACTTATGAAATCAATATCAGAAAGGGAATGAGTTATAACGAGGCATTCTGCTATGGCTACATGTTTTATGATCCATCACTTCACAGACAAAAGGAAGAATATGAAAAAGCCAATAAGCCAGCACCCTTCGTGCCTTTTCCTAAAAAGAAAAAGCTTGAAGTAAACGAGCATGATACTACAAAGAAAAAAAGAGAAATTAAAAACATTAACGAGACACTAAGAAATAAGAAGAGGAAAAAGAATAATGATACTACAGATAAGCTCAGGGATGGGACCTGTTGAATGCAGGGTTGCCGTGGGCGGAATATACAAAGCATTAGAAACTGAATTTATGGATTTAGAGATGATCACGGCCATGAAAGGAGAAGTACAAGGCGCGTTTTCATCCATCATCTTTTCATCTAAGCAGGATCTGTCAGAGCTTGAAGGTACAATGCAGTGGGTCTGTAAAAGTAAACACAGACCGGGACATAAGCGAAAGAACTGGTTTGTTGATGTGAGCATAATCCCCGATGCAGAAGAGGTCGATTCAGAACTGACCGCAGACAAAGTGAAGATAGAAAAGTTTCACAGCGGTGGCCCCGGCGGGCAGAATGTCAACAAGGTTGAGACCGGAGTCAGGGTAACACATCTGCCCACAGGGATAACCGTATCATCAACCAGGGAGCGTTCACAGTACGCAAACAAACAGGATGCTTTAAAGAAGCTTTCGGCAGTTCTTAAAGAGATGAATGTAACAAACAAGGATAAACAGAGAAACGACGCATGGAGCAAACATGCACAGATCGTGCGTGGAAATCCGGTGCGGATATATGAGGGTGAAAAATTTAAGCTTACCTATGTAAAGGAAAAAGAGGAGAACGAAGATTTATGAATTTACCGGTAACAGTAAATCAGGAAGAATTACTGGATATTCTTCTTAACATAGCACCTGCACGTCCAGTATTCATCTGGGGTGCACCTGGTATTGGAAAATCAGCTCTCGTAGAAGAGTTTGCCATGGAAGTTGGACTCGAGTGTGTATCACTTCTTGGAAGCCAGCTTGCTCCTGAGGATATCATCGGTATCCCGCAGATAAGAGGAGAGACATCTGAATTCCTTCCTCCCAAGATGATTGCGAGAAAAGAGCCCTATGTTCTTTTCCTTGATGAGCTTAATGCATGCTCACAGGAAGTACAGAAGGCATTTTACAGCCTTATCTATGAGAGAAGAATCGGAGAATACCACCTTCCCGAGGGCAGCATTGTCATCGGAGCAGGTAACAGAACCCAGGACGCTGCTATTGTTAAGACAATGTCCAGCGCACTGATAAACAGAATGTTTCATGTTCAGCTCAAGCCTGATGTAAAGAGCTGGCTTTCATGGGCATACGGAAATGGTATCCACAGCTGGGTAACTGATTACATCAGCCAGAGACCGGATCACCTTTTCTCAGAGCCGCCCAAGACAGAAGAGCCTTTCTCTACACCCAGATCATGGCATATGCTGAGCGATGCACTTAAGGAATTTGGAGATGGGGAAAAAGAAATCCCGATTGAGACAATCAGAATGCTTGCTTATGGCAGCATAACAGCCAGTCATGCTGGTATGTTTGTTGCATTCATAAAGCAGCTTGATAATAAGTACCTTCTTGAAGACATCATCAAGGGAGACGCAAGATGGCCTGAAAAGCCTGAGGACAGAGATGTACTATACTTCCTTGCACAGTCTTTCAGAGCAAGACTTCTTCATGATCTTCCTGAGAAGAAGGCTGAGATTGATAAGAAGAACCAGTACTTTGCGCACAGAGCAAAATCTCTTTTAAAAGAACTTGCACAGCTCAATTACGAGCTTGCTCAGATGGTTGTATCTGCTGATGACAGAAAGGTACTTCCTGAATGGTTCATGATCGAGATAGTAAGAGATCTTCCCAGACTCGTAGCATAGGAGAAGAAAAAGGATGGGAAAACAGCATAATGAAAGAGAAGATCCAAACCTTGTTCAGCTTAGAAAGGGAATAGACCTTGTATATGAAAATGAAGTTTTCAGCCATTTTGCAGCATATTACCTTGAAACGGCAGGAAAGGGTGAGATAGGGAAAAAGACACCTGCATGTTCAAAAGCAGATGGAACAATCCTTGTAAACAAGCAGATAAGCCTTGCACCAAAGCAGTGGGCTTTTGCTATAGCTCACTGCATTCTTCACAACTGCTTTGGACACTATGACCTTGATAAGGTACCGGGATATATGGTGGAGGATGCCTCAGGAAAGAAGATTAAGAAAGCCAGTTTTAATCCTAAGCTTTGGAATATTGCCTGCGATATCTACGTAGACAGATTCCTTCATGACATTAAGTTCGGAGAACCGCTTAATCAATCCCCGGTAGGCACTATCCCTTTCAGCATCATGGAGGATGAATACAAGATATACGACTATCTTGTAAGGGAACACTGGGATGAAAATAATAATGCCTACGGAGTTGGGGATATGGATTCTATGGATATGATTGGCCTCGATAAGCCAATTGAGTATGGTATCGATAGATGGGGCAAACAGGAAAAGAATGAGTTTGCCAGCGATTTTGCATATTATCTGGCGAGATCTGTATCAAACGTAATCGATTATGTTTCTGACCATGAGGAAGAGAACTCATTTGGAAGAAGCATAGCCAGCTGGTTTATAAATGCATTCCCGCTTCTTGGAGCTATTGCAGCATCATTCAAGGTTGTTGATGGCATTGAAGAGTGCAGAAAGTACGACATCAGCATAGCTGCTGTGGATGCCTATGAAGGAATCATCTATATCAACTCTTCCAAGAATATGTCAGAGGAAGAGTGGCGTTTTGTCATGGCACATGAGTTTCTTCATGCAGCACTCCTTCATCACAGAAGGTCTGCAGGCAGGGATCCATACCTTTGGAATATTGCAACAGACTATGTGATAAATGGTTGGCTTTTTGAGATGCAGATAGGCGTTATGCCTGAGGGTGTACTGTATGATCCTGCACTTAAGAATAAGTCTGCTGAAGAGATCTACGATATGATCTGCCTGGATATGAGGACTTACACGAAGATAAACACCTTCAGAGGCAATGGTCAGGGTGACATCATGGGCAGAAGAGCTCCAAGTATGTTTGATGGTTCAGGAAGAGGAGTATCCCTTGATGAGTTTTACAGAAATGCTCTTACTCAGGGATTTGAATATGAGACAGGCAGACGTGGCAGAGGTTTCATTCCGGCAGGACTTGTTGAGGAAATCAGAGCCCTTGCTGTACCGCCGATGCCCTGGGATGTAAAGCTTTCAGAATGGTTCAATGCACATATCAGACCACTTGAGAAGCACAGAAGTTATGCGCATCCAAGCAGAAGACAGAGCTGCACACCTGATATTCCAAGAGCAAGATACGTTGTCACAGAGAGTAAGGAAGCCTCAAGAACTTTTGGAGTCATCATAGATACTTCAGGTTCTATGGCACCTTCAGATATCGGTAAAGCACTTGGTGCGGCGGCAAGCTATTCTGCAGCAAGAGATGTACCTGCGGCAAGAGTAATATTCTGCGATGCGAATGCCTATGATGCAGGATATATGACTCCTGAGGATATTGCAGGCAGAGTAAAGGTTGTTGGAAGAGGTGGCACTAGACTTCAGTCAGCAGTCGATATGCTTCAAAACGCAAAGGATTTTCCAAAGGATGGTCCAATTCTCGTTATTACAGATGGAGAGATTGACCAGCATCTTGATATCAAGAGGGAACATGCATATATCATGCCTATTGGGTGCAGGCTTCCATTCAAGGCTAAGGGAGAAATCTTCTATATGTAAGACAGTGCAAGAACTGTAATGCCAGGTAGATACTGACGTTCAGCATGTTGCAGATTTAATGGTGGACATATTGTGTCCGCGATGTTTTGTATAATAAAAATATAAAGAACTGACAACGTGCATGAAGAGGAGAGAAGAATGTTAGGAGCTATTATCGGTGATGTATATGGAAGTATCTATGAATTTGATAATGAAAAAGACAAAAGTAAGATCAAACTGACCAGATTCAGCACCCCAACAGATGACAGCATAATGACAATAGCTATATCTAAGGCACTTCTCATATGCTACGACGAGCTGGTTAATAAAACTGAAGGCTACGAGCAGCACTTTTACGACAAATGTGAAGAAATAATGGCTGCATATGGTAATGCATATTTCCGGAAGGGTTACGGTGTTCGCTTTAGGAATTGGTTGGCTGACCCGAACAGAAAGCCTTACGGAAGCTATGGAAATGGTTCTGGTATGAGGGTATCAGCGGTTGGGTGGATGTTTGATTCCTTGGAAGATACCCTTAATATAGCAAGGATAACAGCTGAGCCTACTCATAATCACTCAGAGGGAATAAAAGGTGCTCAGGCAATAGCTGCAGGAATATGTCTTCTTAGGAGTGGTAAAACCAAGGAGGAAGTGAAGGCATATACCTCAGAAACATTTGACTATGACCTGGACAGAAAGCTGAATGACATCAAGAAGAACTATAGATTTGAGGTTTCGTGTCAAAAATCTGTTCCAGAAGCAATTATTGCCTTCCTGGAAGGCGAGTCATATGAGGAAGTCATTCTCAATGCCATTTCTTTAGGCGGAGATAGTGACACGATAGCATGCATGGCAGGTGCTCTAGCAGAAGTCATATATAAGATTCCGGATCATATGAGAATGGGTGTGATTGAAAATATAGCAAATCAGCATGAGCTAAAGCCAAGAGACTTTGAGTTCTACAATAAAGTGGTTGTCAAAAAGAAAAAACCTGATTTTCACGAGTCACCGGTTGAGTTTGAGTATAGTAAATTCGATCCTTTAGAGTACTTGAAGGAATTGGGATTAGGAAGGAATCTGGAATGAACGCAAGTGATGTTATAAATAGGATAACTGAATACTTTGACAAGGAAGAATTGAAATATGACTACAATGAAGAACTAATGCGTTTTGACTATGGTTTCTGTATAGATAACGAGATCGTTCAGAAGGCGGATTGCCTAATCCTTGTTGATTCAGACGGAGATGATTGCCAGATTGTGGGATATCCCAACGTAAAGGCTAAGCCAGAAACCAAGAAAGAATTGGAATCTCTTTTGTTTGGTATTAACTGCAATATGTTCCGTGGTATGTGGCAGTTATGCAAAGATGAAGTTCGCTACATAAGGAGTCTGGCATTGGAAGGAGATGCAGTTCTTACAGATGAGATGCTTGATATGGCTGTATTTAGCGTGCCAAATATCATAGCAAAATATGCAGATTCCATGATAGCAGTAGTGATGGGATATTCTACTGCAGATGATGAACTGAAAAAGTTGTACGAAGAAGAGGATACTGAAGACCAGAGTGAAGAGGCCGAGGAAAACTCCAATCAGACAGCGTACGACTTTGATGAACTTGAAAGCATTATATTATGGGTAAACGGTGATAAGGATGAAGGAGATAACAGGAAAGTATAATACCGCAAAGGTATTCACAGATAACTGCGAAGATGTTTGTGCTGAGCAGATAAGAGACTTACTGGATCAAGAGCCATTTCGTGATTCAAAGGTAAGGATCATGCCTGACTGTCACGCAGGAAAGAGCTGTGTTATTGGTTTCACAGCAGATTTGGGTGACAAGATCATTCCCAATGTGGTAGGAGTTGATATTGGCTGCGGAATGTTGACGGTAGAACTTGGCAAGGAAGCCATAGATTTTGATAGGCTTGATAAGGTAATAAGGCAATATGTCCCTTCTGGCAGAGAAGTTAATGAAGGCCGTCTTATGAGATTCCCAAAGCTTCAGGAGATGAAGTGCTATCGTGAGCTTCAGGACACTAAGAAGATGGAAAGAGCTATTGGCTCACTTGGCGGAGGAAATCATTTCATCGAGATCGACAGGGATGATGATGGCAACTATTACCTTGTAATCCATACCGGAAGCAGAATGCTGGGAACAAGAGTCTGCGAGATTTATCAGAAGATGGCCGTGGGCCTCCATACAGGCAAGGAAGCACTTTGGGATGAAGAGGACAGGATCAAGAGGGAATATAAGGCGGCTGGAAAAAGATCGGAGATTCAGGAAGTCATTAAGGAGCTTCATCGTAACTTCAGACAGACTGCTCCGGATCTTCCGCTGGATCTTTGTTTCCTACATGGCAAGTACAGCCAGGATTATTTATATGATATGAAGATTTGCCAGGAATTTGCTGATGAGAATAGGAATATGATTGCCAGAATGATCATTGATAACTATGGATTTAAGCCTCTTGGCGAGTTTACAACTGTTCATAACTATATTGATCATGACAGTAACATTGTAAGAAAGGGTGCTGTATCAGCGAAGAAGGATGAAAGGCTCATTATTCCAATCAACATGAGGGATGGATCTCTGATCTGCATAGGCAAGGGCAATGATGATTGGAACCAGTCCGCTCCCCACGGTGCTGGAAGAAGATTCTCAAGGACAGAGGCTTTCAACAGATTCACAGTAGAGGAGTTTGAGAAGGCAATGAGTGATGCAGGAATCTACACTACCTGTGTTAATCATTCAACGCTGGATGAGAGCCCATTTGCATATAAGGGCATGGGCGATATCGTAGATAACGTTGAACCTACTGCTGATATAGTTAAGGTCATAAAGCCTGTATATAACTTTAAGGCTAACAGTACTACAGTCAAGAAAACAATAAGGCAGATTGAAAAGGAAAATGAGAATGATAATTCTACCGACGAGTAATGTGCGTTAATGCGTTTGATATGGTTCTATATGTCTAGCAAATCAAATTATAAACACATTATTAAAAAAGAGTGTTTTTACTGTAAAGATGCGGCTTTGCAGACTAGCTGACATTGACACATTTTGTCCATCTCATTAATATTATTCTATAGGAATTCTTGGCAAAACAGCCGAAAGACTGTGACGCAAAACTATTATGGCCTTTAACATGGTAGCCAGTTGTTAAAGAATTTTGCACCGTCAGGAATGGCGGTGCTTTTTGTTTACTAAAAAGTGGAGGGCAAAATGGATAAAGAAGCTAAGAATTTGCGAACTCTAGACATATACGTCCGATTATGTGAGGGCAAAGTTCTGAATAAACATGAAGAAGCGCTCAAATTTGGTGTCGATGAACGATCTATTCAGCGAGACTTAAATGGCATTCGTGAATACCTTGCTGATCATGCGGGTGAATCTAAGGGCATGCGGGAAATTATTTATGATCGATCCAAAGAAGGGTTTGTCATGACTGGCTCTGATGGCGCTCTTATGACGAACGACGAAATACTTGCAGTAAGCAAAATTCTTCTAGAGAGCAGGGCTTTTACAAAGAAGGAAATCGGCGTCATCTTGGATAAGCTTATTTCTGGTTGCGTACCTCAGAAAAACCTAAAGCTTGTGTCTGATCTTGTTTCTAATGAAAAGTATCACTATGTGGAGTTACATCATAAATCTACTGTCAAAGATAAGTTATGGACGTTAGGCGAGGAAATCAAGCAGACCAATTTGCTTGAAATAACATATGCAAAGCAAATTGCTTCTAAAGAAATAGTAGCAAGGATTATTCAACCTTTAGCCATTATTTTTTCGGAGTATTATTTTTACCTGAATGCTTTTATTGTGGAGAAAGATGAAAAAGGGGAGTTCAAGAAAAAATACGATTATCCAGCAATTTTCCGCATCGATAGAATTATGAGTTATAAAGAAATTGGACAAAAATATTCGGTTATATATGCAAATCGATTTGAAGAAGGAGAGTTTAGAAAACGTGTTCAATTCATGTTCCCAGGAAAGCTTATGAACCTTCAGTTTAAATACACGGGAAGAAGTGTTGAAGCAATATTGGATAGATTGCCTACAGCTAGAGTTATTTCTGAAAACAAAGATTCAACACTGATAGAGGCAGAGGTATATGGCAAAGGCATAATTATGTGGTTGCTAAGTCAAGGTGCATCTATTGAAATTGTTCGTCCTAAAGAAATGCGAGAGGAATTAAAACAGATTCTAACTGAAATGCTTTCTAAATATGTATAAACAATTCAAGGTCTATTAAATGGGTCATCAATTTGTATCGCCTAGGACAATGTGCATACACGTTTTTGGGAAGGGATGTTTTTGTATGGCTAAGAAGAAAAAACTGGCCAAAAAGGCAGTATCAGAAAAGAGTATTACTTCTATAGTTAATGCGCTACAAGAAGTAAGAAATAGCGAATATGTAAAAAACATTGACTTATTCGAGAATGATTTTCAGAGAATAATTGATAGACTACAGGATGAGTCTTTTAGACTGGCAGTAGTTGGAGAATTTAGCTCAGGCAAATCAACATTTCTGAATGCATTAATAGGCAAGGATCTGTTGAAACATGGGGTGAAGGAGACTACAGCAACTATAACAGAGATCCATAATAAAAAGATAGAAAGAAGTGAAACCTATCTAGATGTTTATTATCTAAATGGAAAAGTGGAAAAGGAAATCTCCGCTGATAACATTACGGATTATACTGCTACAGGTAGTTCGAAACATGAAGTAGCCAATGAAATAGAAAAAGTCGTAATTAATTGCAAAATCCTTGATTCTGATGCAAAGGTTTGTTTTGTTGATACGCCTGGATTAAATGGTATAGCAGATAAACATAGAGAGAAAACAATCGAGGAGATAAAGAATGCACATGCTTGCATTTATATGATGCAGATAAGAGGGCTTGGGCAGACCGATATAGATTTTTTAAAGTACATTACAAATTATCAGCATAATATTATATTTGTACAGAATTTTATAGATGAATTAAAGGAGTTGGAAGGCGAAACACCTGAGCAAAAGGTTCAGCAGCAAAAGAAGATTATCGAAGAAACCATAATAAGCAAAAATCCCAATATTCACTATGAAATCATTCCAGTATCTGCAAGAAAAGCACTTATAGCAAAGTCTTTAGATTTTGATACCTATAATGGGGAGTCATTGACGGAGGATTTGCGAGATGCCCTTTATGATGAATCATGTTTTGATGATGTCTTTAACGTTATCAATAATCTTATGGATCATAATGAAAAGGAAAAAATTCAGCAAAAAGATGCTGTAGCTGTGGCAATTAACCTTTTAGAGAATCTGAAAGAAGTAGTGACATTTGACAATGACAAGGAGATTAGGAATTGGGAAACATCAATAGAAGGGCGAAACTCAGAAAACTATAAAAGAATAATAGAAGCATTAGAAGATAACAAGCAATTATATATAAAAAAGCTGAATGATTATTTAGAAGCAGAAACATCAGAAATCCGTAAAGCAAATAAAAAAGAATTAGATGAAGGAGTTCAGAGAATTGAAGAAAGTGTAAAACAAGTTTTTTCAGATATCAATGTGGTTAGTGAGTTTGAAAACTATGTAAAGAATCAGTTATCTGTGTATCTATATCAAAGTGTAACATCACTGGACGAGACTATAACAAAACATATGAATACTAAGCTTGAAAATATGGTTGCAAATGCTGTCCTAAGAATAAAACAGTATACTGGGACGGAAAATAATTCTGCTAAATATGAAAGCTTTGAAGCTACCATCATTGAATCAAATGTTAAAAGCTTTACAAAGGAAGAGGATGAAATATCTAAACTTCAACGCGAATTATCTGAAAAGAAGGCGCTTGACGAAAGAGCTGATAAAGAAATTCAAAAAAAACGAGCAGAGATATCTAAGATTGATTTAGACATCGAAAACCAAAAAACTCTTATAGCTCAAGAGAATAACCATAAGAGAGCAGAGATTAGTAAATTAGGAACAATGCCTGAAAAAGAAACCAAATATCGAAGTGAAACATCTTACGAATATCGTGGCGGTTTAGGCATTCTGGATGCTATTTTTGGTCCAAAAGAGAAGACAATATCTGTTCCATATTCTGATTATTCAAATCAACAGAGATGGAAAAAAAAGAAATCCGATATTGAGACAAAGTATAAAGAAAAAGAGAATCAGATTAATGCACAAAGTCGAATGCTCGAAACCCAAAAAAAGCAATATGATGATGAAATTAAGCACCTTGAAAGGACCGAGGCTGCAAGAAAACAAGACATAAAGAGTACTCAGAGTTTACTGAATACAAAAATTGATTATCTGAAAAACCAAAGGGAGAAAGTTAAGCTAGAATATTTGCGAGAAGCGAAAAAGAGCATGTTAGAGAGTATACATGAGTATCTTTATGAGTCTATTTTTGAAGTGATTTCTGAGAATACACTAAGCGCGCTTGAAGAAAATAATAGAAGAGCAAGTCAGGTGGTCCATTCTTTATTCGAGGTTTCATTTGAAACAAGGATTAAATTGTTGAATAAGAAATTGGAACAGCTGAATGGTACGAAAACTTATGGAGATACCGCAGACTTGTTAACACTGATAGCTAATTGTACTAATAAATTGGAGGGATTTTTATGTCTATAGTTACTTCTGAAGAAAGCAGAAAAGCCTTTGCAGAAAGAAAAACACAGGTATTAGAATTGCTCGCATCTACAAGAGAATTCTACAGTAAAGAGGAAAACACAGATACTGTAGCGGTGTTTGAAACCTTGTATAACGATTTGCTAAACGGGGAATTTAGTATTGTAGTTGTTGGAGAATTTAGTGCAGGAAAGTCTACTTTACTGAATGCGTTAATGCGTAATAGGATTTTACCTTCATTTACCAATGAAACAACTGCTACTGTAAATTTTCTGAGGCACTCTGATAAATCCGCAAATGGTGAAGCTGGCCGAGTTTTTTACGTTAATGGAGAAGAAGAGCCTATACAGGATGCAACAATAAATACTATAGAAAAGTTTGTCAGTACAAGAGGCGAAGATGTAGCAAAGAGGATAGATCATTTGGATCTGTATTTAGATTCCGATTTCCTTAAGGATGGGGTAACACTGGTTGATAGCCCAGGACTTAATGGTGTTGCTGATGGCCATCGCGAAATAACGGAGACTCAGATATTAAAGTCACATGCAAGTATTTTTATATTTAATAGTGATCATCCCGGAAGTAAAACAGATTTTGAATTCCTTCATGATTTACAACGTAGGGTTAAAACTATCATTTTTGTTTTAAATAAGATTGATGAAATAAAGGCAGACGAAGGGGAAACTCCAGAATCAGTTATAGAGACATTAAAGAAAACCTATAAGGACAAATTCCCTGAGGAAAGCACTGTCCCTGAAATATGGCCAGTTGCGGCATTCCCCGCCTTGGTTGCTAGGAATCAGGAACCACTGGAATATCACGATAAGACTAATCGAACTCAAGAAGAGAAGAATAAATTAGAGAAGGATTCGAGACTACTTGAGTTTGAAAATAGGCTTATGTCTTTTTTGACTTGCGGCGAAAAAACTAAAAATCAATTATTGGCTCCGGTCGAGCGTGTTTTGTCATTGACTAAAGAAACCAGAGATGAATATCAAGAGGAGATCGAATTATTAGAAAATGCTACTGATACCTCTGAAATTGATAATCAAATTGCTGGAATAAAGGATGCAATTAATGGTATACAAGCACAAATTACTAGTAGCAGGCAAGAAGTTGCAAGTAATATAAATGAAGCATTGCGTGATGTAAGAGAAGAGTTGAGCGCTCAGATGTCAAGACTTCAGAGTAATCGAATAAATGAGATTGATTCTTTTGAGGATCGTGATGAACTAATTGGATATCTTACATCTTTTGAAACCACTTTTAAACAGAGGGTTCGTAGTATTGCACTTACACAGGAAGAAAACCTAAGAGACAGAATTATGTCTGTTGTGAAAATACACTATAATAACCAGGCTAATCTTATTGAACATTCATTATATGCTAATGAAGAAGAAATCAACTTAACAGTGTCAAATCATTTAGACACAAGTGAAAGAGTGTTTGAAGTTGGACTTAAGGAAATGGACGATAAGATCAAGGACATGGAATGCCAGTTGCATAAATTGCAGATGGAGGCAGATGAAGCTGAGAAGGATTATTACAATCAAAGATCACTTGAAAGAAAACGTGATGAACTAAAGAATGACATAAGAAGTCTTCAGGAGAGAAAGGACATTGTAGAAGCGCAAATGTTGCCGCCAATCGAGAGGTATCCTGTAGATGTTCCCGATAAAGAATATCGGGGAGGGATTTTAGGTGCAATAGGATATCTTCTTTTTGGAGGAAAGAATGTTATTCGCCACGAAATGAGAGAGGATTCTACCGCATTCGACGAAGCAAAAAGGAAACAAGATGAAACAAGCGAACATCTAAGCGGAGAAATACATAAAAAAGCGGCTGAATTAAAAAGCATGGGTGAAATTGATGCTTCTTTAGCTGAAATGCAACAGATTCGAAAGCTGGCAGACGTTGATGCAATGAGAGAACGTCTAGAAGCAACATTGAAGGAAAATGCAGAAAAAATTGATGCTAAGTACAAAAAAGAAATAAAAATGATCAAGAGGGACCTTACAGATTACTGTGATGAAATAACAGATGAATTAAACTTACAAGTAAAAAAGACATTACGCGCCTCTGAACAGTCATATGTTGAAATTGTTATGGATGCTATAGAAGGTGCTCTCAAGCAAAGCTTGGCAGATAAGCAGGCGCGTTTAGAAATGCTCGAAAAAGAACTACAGGATTCGGAAGAAAATAGGAATGAAAGAGTAAAAATACTTAGTGAGAAGTTTAATGAGATTAACGAACTAATCGGAAAAGCAGCTGATATGCAAGTGGAAATTGAAAGTATTCCGGTTGATTCTATTCAACAACAGACAATCTAAGGAGGCGCTCTAATGGGAATACAAGATGTTATTGAAGCAGCAGAATGGCTGGGGGAAACGGGGGATACGGTTAAGTTAACTCGCTTAAAAGAGCTATTAGACAATCAAAAATTTTATGTTACGGTATGGGGACATTATTCTGCGGGAAAATCTGCGCTAATCAACAATATTGTAAGTAAAGATATTCTTCCAGTTCAGACTAGGGAAACTACAGCTGCACTAACTTATATTCAATATGGGACAAAAGAAGAATGCGTAATCGTGTATGAAAATGGCACTAGTGCTATTTATGATTTGAGTGTTTTAAAAGATATTTTTCAAAACACAACCAAATTTGAAGAGGTTGGAGACATTGATCACCTTGAAGTCTACTTGAATAATGATCTGCTTAGTACAGGTCTGGTTTTAGTGGATACTCCAGGCGTTAATACTGTGATTCAAAAACATCAAGACCTTGCAGTTGATGCAATTGAGCAGTCTGGAAGAATTATTTATGTTCTTGGGAATTCACCATCTAACGTGGACAGACAGTTCATAAAGCAGATTTCTGATTGTGGTGTGCAAATCAGTTTTGTCAGAACAAAGTGTGATAAATTTCAAACGGCTGAAGAAAATCCTGCGGAATCATTAGAAAATGAAAAAAAGACAATTGAGGAATTTATAGGAGATAAGATAGATTTTATTCCTGTTTCTAACGAAGCTGGTAATAGCTGGAGCAAGAATGTTTCTGATGTAAAAGCAATGATAAGAAATATGGCCGATTCGATTTCGGATGAGATGTCGAGGAATATAGACAGTCGTTTAAGCGTTTTTATAAAAAAATACACACAAAAACTAGCTGAAGAGAATAAGCGATTGGAAGATGTTAAAAGCGGCAATGTAGAAAAAATGGATGCAGAAATCTTAAATTGTGAAAAAGATTTGAAGGTTATTGAATCCATCTTAAATGATATTGAAAAAAAAATTGAGCAACGTGTTAGTAATGCAAAGAAACAATCCCAAAAGGAGATGGATAATCTGATTACAACTAGGATTGAAGATTTTGCAGATGCTATTTCTCAGATTGAGCCGAGCACAGTTGCTTCTACAGAAGTTAAAGCTATCTACGAAGCACATATTTCTGAAAGTGTTGGAAGAATGCAAAGATTATTGAATGGGTATTTTGAAGAGATTATTCAGGAAGAAGCTGACAATATAATTAGTAATATTTCAGATAAAACAATCAACTTACCCGTTCCAACATATGCCGAGGTACAACAAGAAAATTCTAGAATTTTGGAAATGTATAATTCAAGATTATTAGAATTGAAACAAGCTATAGAAAAAACAAAAGAAGAACAGGTGCTCAATGAAGATGCGTTAAACGTGGCAAGAACAGGATTTGATGAAAACGATTATGATGAGGCACTTGCTCTATTGGAACAAAAATTAACGGAAATCCCTTCTGGTATGGCACTAAGATTAGCAGATAAACAAGATGTACAACCATCCTCTATTTTTAAAGCATTTGGAAATGTCGTAGATATAGCTTTGCTTTTAGTCCCAGGAGATGTTGTAGTAAAAGGAGTTAAAGGAGTCGCTAATACTACGAAAATAGCACAAGCTCTTCATAAAATGGGGAAAGCTGGTGAAGTAATCGTAAAAGCTGGAAATGCTGTTGGAAAAAATGCAAATGCAATAGATAAGGTTAGGGATATTGCATATGCGCTTAACCAAGTATTGGGAAAGAGAAAGTATTCAACTCAAGCGGAGAAGGCTGCAGCTAAAAAACTAGTTGATAAAGCAGCACATAAAGGACAAGAAGCATTTGAGAGTTTTAAAGAGAGTAAAAAAACTGGAAATGTTTTGGATGCTCTATCGGTTGCATATTGGACAGAGAAACTTGGTAAAAAATTTGACTCAGAGCCCAAAATGGAAGTAGATCGCGAGGAGGAAGAACGTAGAAATCAGATGAGAAAGCAGATTTCATCTCAGCAACAACAATTAATGGACGAAAGAATCAATAGAAAAAAAGAACTCGGGTTGTTGCAAGATAAAGCATCTGAATTAAAACTTCGAGAACAGGAAGACAAAATAAAAATACAAAGAATTGAGGAGGAAATAAAAAAACAGGAACAGAACATTGTTCAACGGGCACGAATTTCTGCATTGAATAAATATAAACGTGAATATAAAGATTTTTATGGTGGATGCATTACGGATATAGCCAGTGACATGATGACTCAATATTTCATGGTGGCTAGCCAAAATATTACGATGTATATCGCAAGTCAGAGCAGAGATGCTATGGATGCTATGAAAACTAAAAAGACTCAACTTGAAGAGGTTATCTCATTGAAAGATAAAAATGCTGATGAAATAACTGCTAAGATAGAAAAATGTCAGGAAATTAAGAACAAACTGGAGTCGGTTTCATGATGAGAATAGTCATGTTAGGAGATAAATCTAGATATCACTTTTTCCGGAGTATAGTAGATTTAGACATGTCAAATAATCAAGAAAGTATTTTTACTGAACGCCTAGGAGAACGAGAAGTTTTTATGACTTCAGATTACGGTAAAACAAAAGACGGTTTTTTCTATTCGCCAAGAATACCATTAAATACTGAATTGTTTTTTCCGCCGGAGCTATCATCCATTATAGATTTGATAAAAGATGATGATAAAGTTATTTGGTTTGATGAATTTCCATATACTACGGATGGAGATATTGAAAGATTAAAAGAAATAATTAGTGCTGGGAAAAGCAATCAGATTGTTATTGTTCTATTCTCCAATGCCAGAGCGCGTTTGGTCACAGATATTTCAACTGATGATATGGCGCTTGAAGATGCTATATCACGATATTCTCAATTTAATTTATCTATCTACAAATATACTCTTAACGAGTTGCCTTATTTCTTATTATGGCAAAACGATAGTGATGGTTCCGGTTTAGAGAGAACTTTTCCATCTATGGTAAAAACAGTTACGTGGAATTTGGAAGTCTTTGATAGCAGTTATGAATATATGATGGATTTCCCAGGTGAAAGCGGAAATAGCATTGCATCTTTTATTGAGTTTGATATCTTGGCAAGATTTTGTGATTATGATCAGAAACTAAATAAAAATAGCATTTGGAAGATCTATCACGAAAAAGCTTACAATTATTACTGGAAGAACAATTACGAGGTACTACATTTTTGTAAATTTATTTATAAAGATGCAATTGAGCCTGTTTGTGTGTGGGATTTTGAGCAAGATTTCGAGTGTTTATATTTCAGCATCACAGAGAGTTTTAAACAGATAATAGCAGACATGAAGTCCTTAAAGTTCAAAGGGGAAAAAGCTGATTACGATGAGTTTCTTAAAAACAATCAGGAGAGAATAGTAAACTACAAAACAAGAATACAGCATTTTTTTAGAGAAGAAATGAGAGAAATTATTAAAGCAAGGATTCGAAGAAATCTATGTAAATTGGAGGGACTTTTTTCATGTTAATAGTATTTTTTGCTGGACTTATTATTATGGCTTCAGGTAGTACTCTAGGTAATCTTTGCAACATCGAATATCTTAGCATAGT
The DNA here is from genome assembly GCF_000424385.1 of Butyrivibrio sp. LC3010. Taxonomy (GTDB): domain Bacteria; phylum Bacillota; class Clostridia; order Lachnospirales; family Lachnospiraceae; genus Butyrivibrio. The sequence continues at coordinate 18,407 of NZ_AUJU01000044.1, forward strand.
ATGCAATATTATTGGTGGGATTATGATGGGCAGTGGCGCATGCTATGCTGTTAAATATGTGGAAAATAAGAGAAACGAGTTAGAGTCGCGATTGGAAAAGATGCCAGGGAAGGAAGAACATGAGAACAATATTAGGATTCTCTCATCTATAGAATCACTACTGAAGGGGCATGGAGAAACATTAGCCATAATTGAACAGGACCAAAAGAAAATCATTAGTATTGTCGAGGATCGTAGTGAAATAAAGAATATTAAAAAAATAATAGAAGATGAAAATTCAATAATCAACGATGCACTTGAAAGATTGAAGAAGGATAACATAGATTCATTAACAAGAATTGGGGACTCATTATCAGATTTGATAAATAAATCTGTTGGTTTTTCAGATAAACTTACACAGCTTTCTGAGTTGATCCAAAAAGAAAATACAGACATCGTAGAATCATTACAATCAATTGATCAAAGAGCTATCGGGATTAGTGTTCTTCCTCAAGAAATAAGTGAATCTATAGATACGCTTATAGTGTTGTCCGGCACATTAAATGAGTCCTCAATCTTCACTTTAAATGAGGCTGCATAGTGTGTCAGACAAAGGGTACAGTTAGATTGTTTGACACCTGATTTTCAGATTATATAAATGAAATCATCCCTCACGCACTTTAAATGAGTGAGGGATGTAATCCTAACCAAGTTCGCAGTCATTGACTGCCTGCATGACGATGTCGGTTGTAATGAGATCAGCTTTGGCGCTGTCACCTATAAGGAGACTGGCGTTACAGTACTTGTTTATGAGACGCGGAGTTCCATCAGCTGCGTTGAGTATTGCTTCTATTGCTGCATCATCAAAGATGGTCTGATTACAGCCAGCACCTTTGAGCTTT
>NZ_AUJU01000045.1 GCF_000424385.1 Butyrivibrio sp. LC3010
CGAAGCTTCATCAGCGATAATCTTCCGTTCGACTTGCATGTGTTAGGCACGCCGCCAGCGTTCATCCTGAGCCAGGATCGAACTCTCACGTTTAAATGTTTCTCAAACATCTCTGTTTAAGATCGTTCGTCTTCTGACCAGAACTTAAGCTTGGCTTTTGTTCTGTCCGTTTTACCTTTAGTTAGGTTGTTTTGTTCTCTGAATATTCTTTTTGGAATTTTCAGGGTTGCATTACTATTTCATTGTCAAAGTGCTTTGTCTTGGCGTGTCGCTCAAGGCTCAGTTAGATTATCATGCTGCAAATATAAAGTCAACACTTTTTTTAAGAAATTTTCTTAAGGAATTATTAAATTAACAATAAACCAGTAATTTTGCGGTTCTTACCCATTAAACTTTCGATATTTTATTGCTTTTTTCCGCAAATTATTTAAAAAATTTATTCACAGACATTTTCTTTATGTAAGTTATATCTGACTCTTCTATACCCCATCAATAGGATTATATTGTTTACACTAAGCTTGTAGAAAACCTCGCCAAGTAACTCTGTTCGAGCAAAAAAATTCTTGATGGCAAAAAGTCATCAAGAATTTTTATAAATTAACCTATGTAAAATCTGATAAATCAGCTTTCAAAAAGATAGACATTCCAGGACAGTGGTTTTACATACACCTTAAACTCTCCGTTTTCAAAGGTGAAGGATTCTTCTGTTTCAGGCATCAGGGCTTTATCATTTTCATATGTATTTTTAATATCCGGATAATCCGTATGCATCGTATATGCACCTGTGGGCTTATATCCTTCAAATCCCTTAAGATCAATTGTTAGCGGATATTCTGTTTCTTCATTTCTATTGATTGCAAATACTGCAATTCTCTTCTTTTCCTTATCCCAGGCACCTGCAGCATCTATATAATTAACACCTTCTTTACCTGTATATTGTGATGTATCTTCAATTGCATATCCAGGCATATCATAGGTCTCACAATCCACTTTGACATCCAGGGAAGTGCCCTTTGCATATTCAAGAAGCTGCATAAATACATAGTGAGAAGCGGACTTCCATACATGATCGTGGTTTGATGCAGCAAGAGCTGATAATCCTCCTGTCATGCAGCCTATTTTTACTCTGTCGGCATGACGTAGAAGTGCAAGCTGTATTGATGCCATCGAAAGTGCGTGTATCATGTCTCCTCCGGGAAACTCACGCTCAGGCATATTATCCGGATCATGCTTTATATACCTTCTTTCCGGGTCAAAACGATAATGGTTTCTCGCCATATTGTATCTTCCATATCCCGGATGCAAAGGTTCTAAAGGTCTTACCATCGCACCATATTCATCAAAAGATATGTTAACCTGCTTAGGAGACCTATGCTTTGATGCCACATAATCGATCATTGCAATCTCTGTATTAATGAAGTCCTCATAATATAAGGAGCCTCCAAGCAAAGCCTTTATATCTCCGGGAGGTGCGCTATGATAATGATGTACCGACACATAATCAACTACATCGAAACACTTATCAAGAGCCTTCATATCCCATTCCGGGAAGCCTTCCATAAAAGGTGCTGAAGATCCGCATACAGCAGTTTCTATTGTCTCATCAATCCACCTTATCGCCTTCGATGATTCAAGGACTTTTGAGCCATACCCTTCCGGGTTACTGCTAAATGATCCAAGCTGCCAGGGGCCATCCATCTCATTTCCCAGATACCACATCTTCACGTTATATGGTTCGTCATGGCCGTTCTTTCTTCTCATATCCGACCAATATGTACCACCTTTATGATTTGTATATTCCACAAGATCCATGGCATCCTGAATCGTTCCTGTTCCCATATTCACAGTATAAAGCGGTTCGGTTCCCGCCTTTTCTGCCCATTGAAGGTATTCATCATGACCTACTTCATTCGTATAATACTGATGCCATGCCGGATCAAGACTTACTTTTCTTTCATCGACAGGACCAATTGAGTTTTTCCATTGCCAGCATGATACAAAATTTCCTCCAGGCATTCTTACTGCCGGAAGATTTGTCTTTTTTATAGCATCTAAAAAGTCCCTTCTAAATCCCTGCTCATCAGCAGTAGGATGTTTGGGATTAAACATTGTTCCGTTAACAATCGTTCCGATTGGTTCCATAAAAGCTGAGAATAATCTGTCTGATATACTTCCTACTTCATATGATGGATGAATCGTAATTTTGGCATTTTGAGCCATGTCTTGTCACCTCCGGATATATAGTAATTTTTATAAGTAAATTGGTAACTTTATTACAAGCTGTAAGCAGTTGAAAGCAAATCTTGTTCAGAAACTCCACACTAAGTTCAGCTAACCCTCACTAGTGCTGCTGTCATTAAATACCTCTACTTTTTACGAAGTATAAATTGTTCTTCTGCAAGGCGGAGGAATGAGTCGTACCGGGCGGTACGGCGATTGACGCCAACGCAGCAGAAGACAATTTAGACAAGTAATAAAGTCGACTTATTTGATGACAGTAGCACTAGTTGTTCTACTCAAATAAATACGAATTTCGCTTGCGAAATTCTCGCGCTGTTGTACGATGTCCGGGAGACATCGGTTCTGCAACGACCGAAGTTAAACATAAACACGGTTGCTTTAGTAACTTATCTTTTAGGAAATCCAACTAAAATTTACTAAAAAAGGATTTTGCATGCAAAATCCTCGCGCGCGAGCGGTATTGCGAAGCAATTAAATACCTTTCCGCGAGCTGCGCATCCCACGGAGTGCTTTTTATCATATAGGAAATCCAACGGAATTTCCTATATGATAAAAAAGTCTTACGCGCTATATTAATTTAGCACATAAGACTCTTTTTCTCTTAAAAAATCTTGTTCAGATTATGCCAATTATTGCTAAAAAGGCACTTATTTTAATGACTTTTTCTACTATCTACTGCTTCTTAAACTTCTCTAAAACAGATGCCATTTCACCTGCTTCAATGGTGAGAACATTTGATGTAAATACCGTTTTAACAATCCAGATAAGGAAAACAAATACCAATATAGGTATGATGCAGGCTGTAACGATCATGACTGCCAACGATTCCAGTAATCCACTTAAAAATATAGTCACTCTATCGACTGTATTACTTGTTATTGTTGTCAGTTCTCCCAGTAGTCCGCCTCCCGTCTCTCCTTCTATATTCAGCTCATTATATTCTTCTACTGTGTTATTCACCCTTTCTGCCTGTGTCTGATATACCATATCCGACAGCTTTACACTGGCAGGAACTATTAAGAATAGAACTATTCCAATAAATGCTATCTTTCCTGCGATAGTTATCCAATTCTTTTTTCCAAATATTACTGCCCCACACAATATCAGACAGGCAAATGGAATAAACAGCGAAAAAGTCACAACCCCTGTAATCCCTATCATAAACTTCTCAAGATATAATGCGCTGAGTATCAATAAGAAATACTTAGCCAGTTCTGCAAGCTGCTCTGCGATGGGAGTACACATATCTCCCGGAAGAAGTGACAATGTAGCTGATGTAGCTGCTGCACCACCGGAAAGTGTCATGACAGTGCTTATCTTCTCTTCTGTCTGTTCTATTGAATGAACATGAGTCTGTGGATCAGCAGCCCACGGCGCTATTCTTGTAAAAGATACTACGGCTATTAGGATTAAAACGGTTACAAGTGCAATTTTTCTGATATCCATTCTCAGCCTCCTCACTTAAAGTCAATAGTATAACCAGACATCTGTGGAAAATTTCTGATAAAATTCATAACGAGATTTTTAGCCTGTTCATCTGATCTTTCAAGGATTCCACTATCCAATGCCTTCTGTTTTGCTGTATTTTCAAACTCTGCAAGCGAAATATTATAGTCTTCAAGTTTTAGCGGATTCCAAAGTGATTCGTTTTCGGAGTAGATTCTGAATGTGTCTTTATCAATTGTAACTGCCTGGATTTCAGACTCCGGAAGAATTACCAGAATAGTCTTTTTATCATCATCCTTATTTATCTGAATTTTCTCAAAGTCTATTCCCGCCATGACAGAACCATCATAGCTATATACAAATTCTGATGAGGTCGGTATTACCCAGATATTTTTTTCCTTCGTGTATGTTTCAACCTGAGTAAAATAGTATTCCTGTGTCATGAGAATACCCATATTTGAAAGACCATCCTGTATTGTTTCGGTACTAATGGATACAAGTGTCTTGTCTTCTTTTGGTTTAATCTTTGATATTGTAGTTTGCTCAGTCTGTTCGTTCGCACGCTGATTACTGCTCTTTATGTATCCTGTAAGTAGAATTATTATTGCAATTACAGATATAGTTATTATCAAAAGGTAAAATATCCTGCTTGCTTTCTTAAAGCTATCCATGGAAATCCTCCTATTTATGCATATTAATCAAAATTGTGCCTGACGGTTTTCTTTTTCCAATCTACTGCTCCACATTTGGTACAGCCATAATATCTGTAGTATCTTGTAAACTTACTGTCGCGCTTTCTATAGATTTTCGCACCGCATCCACCACAGGTAAAAACATACTTAACAGATCTGCTGTCAGGCTTGTAATTTTCTACTCCTTTTTCTGTACCACTGGTCACACGCTTTATATTGTAACCATATTGTTGATTCATCATCTGAGCATATTTTTTCCATCTGCCTTGATGTTTCATGCATCCGTTGCAGGTATGGAGAAGCTCATGTATTATCGTTTCTTTACATGCTTTCTCCGATATGCGCTCATCAATAAGAAGCATCTGTGCAATCTGAATTGAGTAAGTGCCGTCTATTTCCATTTTGCACTGTCCCCATCTACTCTTTGCACGGGTATTGATTTTCCATTCTTTTATTGTTCCTATCTGTATTCCAAGTGCAGATATTTCTGACAGGCATTCTTCTTTTAATCTTTCAAAATCTTTCATTTATTATCCTGAATTTTCTATAGTGTAATTATTTTTATAAGAAAGGATATCATTGTGTACGATGCTCATCTTTATTCTGATTACAAAATGAATACAGCCATATACAAGCAATCGGGTAAATCACAATTGATATGAGCTACGCTTATACTGTATATTTTCCTTTCACCCGATTATTGAAGGAAAGATGGATATCTCATTGGACAGTAGTTCTTTATCATTACACAGACATGAAGTGATCATCATGTCATATCCCTTTGAACCAAGCCTTCTCTCACCTTTGAGAATAAGGTGAATCTTCTTATCCTCGGTCATATATTCTTCAGAAATAGAATGACCAATCTCCCCATTTTCCAAAACCTTCCTGAAATCCCCTAAAAATGCAGGGATTAGGACTTTTCCTGTTTTATTTCCGTACTCCGGCCCATATATTATATTAATTTCATTTTGCAAAATCTCTTGAAAAATCATATATACTCCAATAACACTGTAGCTAACTATTAGTTTTTTATTAAAAGGTCGTATGTAACTCCATATTTTTTCGCAATATCACTGGCATATGACATTCCTTTAGGAGGTGCAACCTCAATTTTATAGGATCTGTTTCCTTCATCCGCACATACAATCAATGACGATGCCCTGTATTCTTCAGATTCATTGTTTATATCAGATACATCATATGCAAGCTTGTGCATATGCGTATTGTATATTGTTCTTATTCCCTTTTGCAGAATGGCTTTGGTACAGTCTTTTGCTATATAGTATCCTTCTTCAAATGATGTTGTAGAAAAAGTCTCATTCAGAAGAATCAGACTATTACCTGAAGCCTCTACATATATTTCTTTGAAACGCTTGCATTCTTGCCCAAGTCTTCCAAGATCCATGGTCTTATCTTCATCAGCAGGAAAATGTGTAAATATCATATCAATTGGCTTGTATGAAAAGTTTCTTCCAGTAACATAAATTCCCCCCTGTGCCATAAAGAACAATTGTCCAATCGCCTGTGTAATTGTGGTTTTTCCACCTCTGTTTGCACCGGTAAGGATATAAACACAATGCTCTCTGTCAAATGTAAGATTATTGCTGACAATATTCTGCGGTGATGCTCCATCTTCTATAATAAGCTTCATGTTATATACTCCGCCTGAATACATAGTTGCATCAGATGATGATTCTGTGAATCCGTCTGTATCAGGTTTGCAGAATTGAAAACCTCTCTGTATGAGTTTTTCTATAAATTCTGCCCATCTTATATAATATATGAACTCCGGCATCAGATCTGTAATGTCAGTTATAGTAAGCATTGTGTATTTTCCCAGAATTTCTCTTAAATGCTTTACTGTACTGCTAAGCATCCGCTCAGTTATTTCATCCATATAATTAGTTATACTGCGGGTACTTTCATCAGATTCCGAAACACTTTTAATACTCATTAACGCAAGAGGGCTGAGTGGTGGAATAACTGGTATCTGAGACTGTAATAATGGATTTTTCGCAGTGAATTCGTCAAATTTATAGCTTCCATCCCAGTCGTTTCCATCATTAACATTATCTTTTCCTGAAACCTTATCTATAAAATGGCTTATAATATGTGACTTTGTAAAAGGCTTGTTATTTAAGGAGATTATTCCTATCCCACAAGCTTCAAATCGTTCATTTAGATTAATTCCTACCGTAACACTCTTTAAATTTTGTGTATTTGCTTTAAGTTCTTCAATATCTTTGCGGAGTCCTTCGAATCCATTATCATCATGCAGAGCATTAACATAATCCTTTAGAGCAAGAAGTCCTTCCGAATGGATATCAGCTTCGCTAAGGCACTTTCTCAAAGCATCAATTCCTGCAATATAGTCCCCTATTTCATCGAGCCTGTGAAGTAAATCCCACACTCCCGGATTATGGTCATGATCATGCTTATAACTTCCATATTCCTTGAGAAAATTAATACGATCCAATGTTTCCATAATATTCTCACGCAGGGAAGGATTGCTGATAATATCATTAAAAACGTCTGCTCTGTAAGTGGCAGTCCTTTTATCGTCTGTAATCAGACTCATTACGTTTAAAATATACTGTCTTTCATTTGGCTGCGCTGACAGTTTATTTATTACTGTATCCATGCCGATATCGTGAACAGCTATTTCAGATATTTTTTTAAATTCAAGTTCTTTATTTGGGAAAAGCAGACTGATTTTTGACATAATAATCTTCTTCCTTAAATTGTAAGTGTTATAGCAATGATTTTACTATATTTATGTACATTCGCACTACTTAAAACTTACCTTTTGACGATTGCTTTTCCAAACTGCTAAAAATAAATCGGAAATTTTTAATAGAAAATATTTAAGAAAACAAAACACTAGCCCTCGCATAGCGATGAAAAGTTTAGTGCTCTGCTTTGCTCATCCTTAACCCAATTGCAATACCTGAAAATCATATTGTATAGCAATTGAATTAATCATGAGTAAAACAGTTCAATAGTTTAATTCCCCCTCTTTAAACTACTACTTGGTTTTAGTTATCTAACAACTGCGCTTCAATGATGTCGTAGTCATATGAATTCTGCTGAAACTCATTAAAGCTGCCTTTTTTTGCCCTTTGAACCGGAGCTTCATAGCCTTCCTTAATGGCCTTGATCAAGAATCCTGTAATATTATCAATCCTTCCATTTGTAGCATCCAGAACCTTGCAGGCTTTATCGACTTTTTCTATATCATATTCAGCAGCTTCTGCAATAGCTCTAAGATCTCTGACTTTCAAATTGCCGTAGATCATATCACTAATCTGATCGATAAAGCTATCTTTCTCTTCAGAAGTCAAAATTCTTACTTTCTTTTCTTCGACAAGTCTTGTCTTTTTCTTGTCGTAAATAAAGAAACGGATTGAATGTATCCTGCCGCCTCTTCCTGACTTAATAGGCTCATATTCAAACCTGATACTTGTGAGCTTATCAAGTTCTTCCTTTGCTTTATCAAGTGTATTCTTTCTAAATGTACTAAAAACGCTGTATTTAGGCTTGCCTGTTTTATTTGTTCCTTTATCCTTTTTGCGCTCTGCTGTTTCCTGTGATAATTGCTCTATATATTCAAAATCAACATTAGACTTTTTAAGCGCGTTATATATTTCTTTATTTTCGTTGGGGTCGATAATTCCCAATCTCAATTTAAGGTCAGTAAGATTGATAACCAATATGTATGGTTCAGAATTATCAAGATTTTCACCACGGCGATGGGCAATATAACTCTGCTTATCGAACTCAGCTTTAAGAATCTCATATATTCTGTAACTATAGATACTCTTAAGAGGAATGGTATCTTCAAGGGAAAACATTGTATAGTTTTCCTTAAGCTGATAAAGCTGGTCCGTAATTCTGTTATTGTAACGCATCTCAAGAATTCCATCTTTAAACTTGCAGTCTGTAACTACATTCAGAGCCTCAAGTTCCTGAGTCTGATCATTAGTGTAAATAATTCTCCAGTCAAGTAAAGATGCTTTTTCTTTCTCAGGTTCTACAAGGTCTCTGATATGCTCATAGAATGAACCGCCCTTACTTCCGAATATTCTTCTTAAATCACCACCATGTAAAGTAGTGACCAGCTGTCCTGTTCTATCATCAAGTTGTGCCTGTTGGATTCCAACGGAAAAAATCTTCTGAGCCAGAAGTGAAGTTGTCCCCTTAGCATTAATCAGGCTATTAGATTTGGAATACTGTCTGCCCTTCAGGATGCTAAGATCGTATGAATCATCTTTTTTCTTACCCATGTTTCCCCCAATACTTATAATCCTTTTTCATATAAAAAATTATATTTGAAAACAAACATATTTTCAACCTCAAATCTACATACCTTATCCCCCATTACGTCACAAGTGATTATATCATACTTTCATCTTAACCCTAATACTTTCACTTCTTGTTCCCAATAACGTCATATGTTCTAAAATATTAAAAAGTAATGACGTATTTGGGAATACTTCTGTTTTTGACTGTTATAGTCAACCATTTTCTGCTATCATTATCATTCCCTTTTACGTCACAAGTTAAATCTAAATCATTCCCTTTTACGTCATAACTTAATTTTAGGAATCCCTTTTTCGTCATAAGTTTGATTTTTCTATTCCCTTTTACGTCATAAGTTATTAAATGTAATGCTTTTCCCATTTCCTCTTATCCTATATTTTGTAAAAAAAATAATGGGATAACAATTTCTTGTTCCCATCATTTTCTATTAATTATTTTCTGGTATTATATTGTTTGTGTTCCCTTTTACGTCACAAGTTATAACTTCGTACCTTTTTAGGTCATAAGTTAGACGATATTCATTCCCTTTTACGTCATAAGTTAGGCTGCAAACCTATCACCTGTACATTATATTCACAGTAAAAAACCTCTATTTAAGCCACTTAGTATATTTGATTCCCTTTTACATCACAAGTTAATAAATTTTTTCCCTTTTACATCATATTAAATCCCCTATTACGTCACAAGTTACGCCATTCAAGTCATAATGAGATTCCCTTTTACGTCATAAAAAACGTTCCCTTTCTCATCACTTTTTGCGTCCTAAAACATCATAACTTAATCCCTTATACGTCATTGGTATTTCCCATTAACGTCATAAGTTAAACAAAAAATCCAGTTATTATGCGGTTTCTCTTAGTATTAATATAAATAAAAGAAGTGTTGTATTAAACAATATAAAAAACACAACACTCTTTTGCTGAGGTAAATTATGATAGGAAATTTAATGTTTGAAGTATTTTCTATGATCAGGAGTAAACCTTACAACTAATTAAAGAATATATTGTATTCATATTTGAATTATTGTAAATGCCACCTTGTCATAATTAAGAACTTTAAAATCTTATTTTTTGTAAATATTTTTTCTTACTGTATCATAATATTCTTTGTTATTGGAATAATCTGCTTTTAAAAGATCAACGATATAATCTACTCTTGTCTTCCCGCTTGCTGCTGATGCAACTGTAAGCATTTCTTTTTCTGAAACGGATAGTTTGATATTAAAAATACTTCTTTCTTCATCTGTTTTTCTGGGACGTCCAACCTTCTTTTTTTCCTTTAAAGGGGGATTTATGGATGTTTCTTCAAAAGTAGGAGGTAATTCTTCTTCGTGAGTTGATTCAGGAATTACCGGTTCTTTGGAAGACTCTGGTGCTTCTTCATAAAGCTGATCAACGAAATCATCAGTTGCTGTTTTATTTCTTTGCTTATATTGAGTCAGAAATCTGTTTTGTCTTTCTCTCATTTTCTTTACTCCTGTTCTGTTCTGCTTATTATTTCATCTACTATATTTCTATAATCAATCGCCGGAGTAGATGACTTTTTGTAATGTTGAACAGGTTTATGCATCATTTTTGATTCATCTACAGCAGCTGCTTCTCTAACCGTCATAATAAATGGCTTCTCATCTGTTTTTATGTCAGATGGAATTTCATTATCGATTTTTTCATTAATAATTTCGATGACTGCCTTACCAATGTTAGTATCTCTAAATCTTGTGACAATTATTCCCATAATTTTTGATTCAGATAGTTGGCGTTTTCCAGGCTTATGGAATTTCATCATATCTGTTGTGATGGCATCAATACCATCTATACTGTCCTCACCGGAATCTACGCACATAATAAAATAATCTGTTGCTAAATAGCTCATGTTAAGAAGCTTGTTTCTGGCAGGAGCTGTGTCGATGAGTATGTAGTCATAATCTGGGCCAACAGCTTCGATTAAATCTGCCAAAAGATAAGCATCCTGTACGTCTTCAAATTCCTTATCAGCACGGGACATGGAAGGTGATCCGGCAATAAGATCATACCCTGCAGGTACTTTCTGTATTGCCTTGTTCAGGTCAACTTTTTCTTCTTTAAATACTTCAAAAATTGATGGAAGTGTTCTGTCAGCTTCAGCGTTTTTAGTAAGGTTACATTGCTGATCAAAGTCGATGGCTAAAACTTTTTTTTCAAGCTTAGTAAGTACTGTAGCTATTTCTACAGTGGATGTTGTTTTTCCAACACCACCCTTTTGGTTTGCAAGTGCAATTGTGATTGCCATTTTAATTCTCCTTAATTAAGTAAATATGAAATACACGAATAAAAACGTAAATATAAAATATAAAGAATAAGTATAAATATATGATAAATATGAAATATATAAATTATTTTAGCACCGATATAGGCGCATGTAAACAAAAAGTAAATATTATAAATAAAGGATATAATATAAATAACGTATATATAAAATACAGGATAAAGTGAAAATATACGATTAATTACAGAAAAATAATGGACGATTTTACATAAACGAGTATCGAAATATAAATAACATAAATATTAAATATAAAAAATATTATTTTGTTTTTTTTATATTTAAAGTATTTAAGCAGTGGATTTTCCAGATGATTTGAAGCATATAGGTGCTGTTATACATATAGTAATATAGTGTATAGATTAAACAAATGTTGGATAAAATTATTGAGATTATCAGAGTCAGGTATGTAATGAGTTTATTTTATCCAGTTCGGTATGTTACTGTATTGGATAAGTAATAATTAATTATTTTCTATAGATATAAATCTGATTTATAGAAATTAATCCTGATAATGTAAATGAAAAAAATCAAACATTATATGTAAATATTTACCTACTGTTCTGTCTAACATTACTCATAATCAGTCAGATTATTAATAAATGATTTTATCTGCTTTTTTGAAAATTTTGATGATGTCATCGTTTCAAATTCCATTTTCTTCCTTGTATATGAAACAATTTGCTGCACAATTTAACTATAGATGAGCAAGCAACATACTTCTAATAAAAGGGGAAATCTAAAACAAATGAGTAAATAATATAAATTAGAAATATATAAAAATAGTAACTATTTAAATTAAAATATATGATCCGTTAAATTTTTAAAAGAAAAAACATGAAGAAATTTTGTTAAGCTCATAAAGGGATAACAGGATTTTTTAAGAAATATTTATAAGCCTAGATAATATATATAATATATTTATAATAAATAATATATTTACAAAAAGATATCGAATTAGTTAATAGTAAATATTTAAAATACAAGTTAAATAAAATTACAATGTAGTAATAAAAATAAATGTTAAATATTATAAATTTACGAAATGAAAATAAAGTCAGTAACGAATAATGTTAAGTATGAAATTTACTATATATAATAAATATATAATATACAAGAAATTCCCAGGAATTAAATTGGAAAAGAAAATTAATTATAAATATACGAAAACTATTAAATATATTTTAAGTTATAAATATATTTTAAGTTATAAATATATTTAATAGATGAGAAAATACCACTGAGAAAAAAGTTTAAAATTTACGAAATGATATTAAAGATATTAAATTTACGAAATGACAATCGTGATAATTTAAATATAACTAAAAGAAGTAGTTAATTTAATAATTATAACTTCCTGCAGGAAATGAGGCGATCACTCCCAAAAATCCTGGGTTAAAAAGAGTAATAAAGTATCAGCTGCAAGAGGTACATCACTTATGGCCAAACTCGAAGGATTGCCCTTGTTTAACAAGGAACTGTTTCAATACGTTTCCCGTTTTATGAGGATAAACAAAAATCGATAATTATTAGTTTACTAAATATACACAACACTAAATAAAATTAATATGTTATGTAAAATATATATTTATTAAATATAATATATTAGATAAATAAGATATATTTGATAAATATGATATATTTAATAATATGTAAAAACTCCCTTACGTTATGAAGGCAAAGAGTTCAAGAGTCAGGTGTTATGCAGAATATACTCATTACTTCGAAATAAGAATGTTCAATACACATAAAGATTTAGAGTAAATTATTAATTCTATAAATATTAAATCTATGAAATATCGTATAAGTAATAGAATTAGATATATATAATATTATAAATTTATATTATATAAAACTGGAGTCTGATGCTTATTTCTTCCAGATTAAAAATTAGTTGTCTTCCAGATTAAAATATGCTGTAAAGAAGAATAATATAAATAAAGAATTTACAAATAATAAAAAATTTAATGTATATAATGAAAATAGTAGATTCAATGAATATGTAATGAATAAGAGAATTATAAATATACGAAATTTATTAAATGCATTAAATACTCAAAAAAATAAAAAAGTTCATCAGAAATTATTGAATAATGTTAGTGAATAATTATTGTTTAGAAAGAATTAATTCAAAATTACTATTTCTTTAAGTATGTTGTATCCGGTAGTAGGGTATGATTTTAAGTAGCTTTTTAAACTAAAGCATTATTGTAAGAGAGGGTGATCATTAGCCCATGTTCATTTTTGATTGATGGTATCCGTATTCGACTGAAGTTGGTCGCATATAAATTATCATTTATTAGGAGGTAGTAAATAATGAAAATTACAACATTTAATCCTATGGTCACAACACCGAAAGCTGATGATGTGGTAAAGCTTTTTGAGGATCTTGTTTTTTAGAAGACACATTCTCCGGTTACTGAGACAGAGACAGGAATGGTTGAATCATTCCGTATGAAAAATCAGGATGGATTTCATATAGATGTGGCTAATGTAAGCCAATTACCTCAGGATAAAGTACTTATAAGGATGAATGATGAAAATTTTAAGGAAGCATATGATATTCTTATTGCAAATGGATTTACAAATACAAGAGGTGATGGAAGCATTGAAACATCAAGTTCTAAAGCAGCTACAATGGTTTCTCCGTCGGGATTTACTATTAGTCTTATAGAGCATAAAAAGGATTAAACAACAAGAATAATAACATTGAAAGAGCCTTAGGTCGAATAACCTAAGGCTCTTGTGCTACTAATTTTTTTTAAATTAATATTTATGATATTAGTCTTCAAGATATTTATAAATTACAGCAGCAAGAGCAGCTCCAACTAACGGACCAACGATAAATACCCATAATGATGTGATAGGAGCAGTATTTCCGGAAATTGCTGCAGCAATGGCAGGTCCCAAGCTTCTTGCAGGATTAACGGAAGTACCTGTTAATCCGATTCCAAGAATATGTACAAGAGTAAGAGTTAATCCTATGATGAGTCCACCAAAGGAGCCATGGTTAGCCTTCTTAGAAGTAACGCCAAGTATAGTAAGAACAAAAATGAAAGTCAATACAATTTCTACAAGTAATCCTGCAATGGCACTACCACCAACACCTGCGAGACCATTTGATCCAAATGCGCCTGTCTGGTCAATTACACCACCTGAACTAAATATAATTGCTAATATGCCTGAGCCTATCAGAGCACCGATACATTGTGATATTACGTAACCGATGAAATCGTTTAGTTCAATTCCTCCGCTTATGAGAACACCTAAAGAAACAGCCGGATTGATGTGACAGCCGGAGATGTTCCCAACACAATATGCCATTCCAACGATTGTGAGGCCAAATGCAAGGGCTGTCAGAAGATAGCCGCTGCCGTTAACAGCATCGCATCCTACCAACATCGCAGTACCACAGCCAAGAACAACAAGTGTACAGGTTCCAATACATTCTGCCAGATACTTCTTCATACCATTACCTCCTTAAGAAAGTCGGTAGTGTCAAATTAACTACCCATTTTTAGTTCTAAAACCTTGATTTATCGGGAGTTCAAAATAAAAAGAGCATTGACCTCCCTTTTTGGTATAATGTCAGCGACCAAACTCACAAAATAACCCGGAGACAATGCTCGTGAACATTATACTTTATTTACTTCAAATCATTCAACAACTCTATCAGCAAAACTGCTGGCTGATTAATTTCATCTGCAGATATATACCTCTAAAGCAGTGGGCTTTCGATGATTCTCATTCTCCCAAATATCAAAAGTTCAAAGTCGATGAACTCCCTAAGATTGTCTATTACCATCAGGATTGGGACTGGAAAGATCTCAATAACTACTATGCCCAGCGCTATGGTAAGGCCATCAAACCGATCAAGCGCCGCTCTGAATGCGATATTCCAGAGGACTGTACCTGTCCTTCATGCCATGCCCCACAGCCTTATCTTTACAAGAACAATGGTAAGGCAGGACAGCTCATGTGTAAGATCTGCCAGACTGCTTTCAATCCCGGAGACAACCGCTTTGATAATCAAATGTCTCTAAAGTGCCCTCACTGCCAGCATACCCTTGTTCGGAAGAAAGACCGTAAGCATTTCGTCATCCACAAATGCGTTAATCCCAAGTGTCCCTACTATCTCCACAACCTCAAGAAAGTCGACAAAGAAGATCTTGCTGAAGACCATGGAAAGAACAAATATAAGCTCCATTACATCTACCGTGAATTCACGATAGATTTCTTTAAGATGGATCTAAACTCTCTCCCCAAGAATGCATCGTCGCTTAAGTTCAACAAACACAATGCTTACATCATGTCCCTCTGTCTTACATTCCACGTTAATCTCGGATTGTCTCTACGCAAAACAAGGCAGGCATTATCAGACCTGTATGGTATATCCATATCCCATCAGCAGATAGCGAACTACTGCAAAACGGCAGCCATATGCGTCAAGCCTTTTGTCGATAACTATCCCTACGAGAAAGGTGCTGCTTTTGCTGCCGATGAGACCTACATCAAAGTCCGTGGCATTAAAAGCTATATCTGGCTCATAATTGATGCTGCATCCAGAGCCATCATTGGCTATCAGGTATCTGATAACAGAGGCGTTGGTCCATGCATCCTCGCCATGAGAATGGCCTTAAAAGGTATCACTGAACTTCCCAAGAACTTTAAGTTTATAGCTGATGGTTACAGTGCCTATCCTTTAGCTGCACAGCAGTTTTTCCACGAGTTTGGAGAAAAGCTCAAGTTTGAAATCACTCAGGTAATCGGTCTCCAGAACGAAGACGAAGTATCCAAGGAATACCGTCCTTTCAAGCAGATGATTGAGCGACTTAACCGCACTTATAAAGCCTCATATCGCATTACCAATGGATTCGATAATTACGATGGTGCCAACTATGATCTGACTCTCTGGGTTGCGTATTATAACTTCCTGAGGCCGCATAAGCACAATGGTTACAGGCCTCCAGTTGTAGATGAGATTCTGTCAAAGGCTGAAAACATGCCCGCTAGGTGGCAGCTGATGATCTACATCGGTCAGAAGAAGATACTTGAACTTCAGGCTGCCAGCTGATTGTTCTTAGATTCTGAGCCTGAGGTAATAACCCAGCCACCGCGTTAGCGGCTTGCCCTTGATGGCACAAAAAATAACTGCTACACTGCTGCAAACGACGGAGAAAATCTGATTGTTCTTGAGTTCTTCGCCGTCGGTGATTAACCGTCAGCAGTTATTTTTTGTGCTGTCAAGGGTGGCGTCCGGCTACCTCAACCTATATATCTGCAATTTTCAAGGTTCATCTGAGCCTATTTTTTTGACCCAGTTTTTTTCATAGATCATTTGACACTATCAGAAAGTCTTTTCATCCCCAAATAACGATGATTTATACACGTTTCACCATTATTATAGCACTGATATAATTCATTAAAAGCATAAAATTAAAGTGCTCTAAACAAAATTATATGTAAATCTGATATATGTAATTTATTTAATTTACGATATTAATATACTAAAATTAATGGTAAGTAGCAGAAAATCTAAGACCATATTTATAAAATATAGGTTTTTTTATCAGGAAAAGAAGCGGTAGTGGGACAGTCCTGGAGAAGTGAGGAACGTATCCGAAGGGCTGGTTATAAGTGGATACTGCTTGAGGTGGATTCTTTATGACTTTTTTGGGCGAAGAATACGTGTGGGAGGGCACCTTTTGTTCCACAAGAAGGAATATAAATTTGATTCATAAATATAATAAAGCTGAAATTTATATTACATAAATTTCAGCTTTATTATAAAGATTTAATTACTGAATTTTAAGTGTTCATATTTTTCAATAACAGCTTAAAATATTGTGATATCTTTGGGTGAAGCATCGCCGCCCTTAATATCCAGACCCTCATGAGAACCGCAGGAAAATTCTATGCATCAGTAAAGCATCGCTACCTTTGCTGATATTAACCTTTCGGACTTGCACTTAGCCTTGGTAAAGCATCTCTACCTCGGCTGTGCTTGTCCTTTGTTCTGTCTTAATAATAAGCTAGTGTTTTGTCTGGGTGACTTTTGATTTAATTACGAAGTATCATTCTCAATAGGCTAGGAATCTGAATGAGTCGTAGCGGTGGCTACGGCGATTGAAGATGACGAAGCGTATTGAGAATTAGACAAGTAATTTATCAAATTGTCATTCAGACAAGACACTAGCGTGTATCACAGATTTATCACACAGTTAAGAAAATCAGAGCCATTTCTTTTTCTTAAAGAATAATAAGCTACAAACAACAATTACAATACTTACACCGAATACAATCGGGTAACTGTACCGATACTCCAATTCAGGCATGTATTTGAAGTTCATGCCATACCATCCGACAATGAGTGTGAGAGGCATAAAAATAGTGGTTACAACCGTGAGAATGGTCATAATACGATTCTGCTTAATATCGAGGTGAGCTTTGTATAAATCGCGTATCTGCATTGTGTAGTCACGAAGGGAGACAGATCTGTCACGGAGTCTTGCTATGCGATTAAGGTATAGACGAAAATACCTGAGATTATCTGTTTTGAAGAAGCAATTTTCATTTTCTTCAAATTCCTGAGCCATGTCTGCGAGTTGCTCATAATGAATCAGAAGATCACGGATATCGCCTCTGATATCATTTACTCTTCCTGAGTTAAGATTTTCTTCTTCGCTTAGAATAGCCTGTTCCATGGAATCAAGTTCGCGCTCATATTTCTCCATTAAACGAAGATCGTCCTTGATGATCTGATCGAGAAAATCATAAATAAAGCGTTCAAGACTGGGAAGCTTCCAGTGGCGCGTCTTCTGGATGTTACGAATATACTTCTCTGATTCACCGGAATCGTCTATAAATACAATTCCTTTTTCATCAAGCGCGAAAGCAAAGGTACTGTCGCTTGAAAGATTACTTCTGTCTGGTATTGAAAAAGTTCCGGTAAGTGAATCATAGTTTACTTCAGCCATGGTAGAGAAAATCTCACTTGAATCGGGTTCGATTTCTATCCCCATATCAAAAGTTTCTTTGTCGGTTTCCCATTCCTTAGTGGTAAGAATTGCAACATATTGCTCAGTAGCACTATTTAAAGCTGATTTATTTACTTCTTCTAAGACTTCTTTTATTAAGAAAAACATATCTTTTCGCTCCAATCAAAAATATTTTTAAACAGCGTTATTATATAAGTATTCTTGATTCGCGGTAGACTATATCAGGGCGCACATAAGTAAGTTCATAAGGAGCATCCGGATTAGCTATTCTATAGAGTGCCTGGCTTGCAAGTCGTTTGCCTAGATGATCGGTTTTTACTTCAGCGGTTGTTATCTGACCATCTACATTGGTATATTCATCACTAGCGTCGAAACCGGTGATTATGATTCCGTCAGGAATTCTTTCCGGGTGTTCAGAAAAGTAAAACTGGATAAAATGAGCTATATAATCGCTTACGCAAACAAAAGCTTCAGGCAGCGAATTAAGCGAGTCGAGAAAATCAAATATTATCTGTTTATATGAATATATATCAAATGGGGTAGTTAAACAAAATTTATCCTGCTTTTCAATATCATAGACTTTGAGACATTCACAAAAGCCTTTATATCTGTCCATGTTTGTTCTTGCG
>NZ_AUJU01000046.1 GCF_000424385.1 Butyrivibrio sp. LC3010
CATCTGAATACATCGTATTTCAGATGGTGGACGGCTTTCCTGTCTTTTGACGTTAGCGAAGTTTCTTAGAATTGAAGTCTATGTTTTGCTTTTCTAAAGCAAAGATAACTCGTATAAGTTTCTTTGCAACATGGGTTATAGCTACCCGATGAGGTTTTCCTTCATGACGCTTTTTGGCATAGTAAGTTGCAAAAGTCATATCGAAGCGAATTAAAGGAAGACAGCAGTTTAGCAAGACATATCGCAATGGAGATGATCCGTGCCTTACCATCTTTCCACCATGAGATTCAGTACCTGAATCATTTACACTTGGTTCAATTCCAGCAAAAGCAAGCATCTGTGCTGGAGATGAAAAGTTGGAAATATCTCCGTATTCTGCGTAGATTACTGCAGCAGAAATAGGACCAATTCCTGGAATGGTCATGAAGTGAGGATGGACTTCGTTTATGAGCCTGATAATCTCACCCTCAAGTGTATTGATTTCTTTGGCCAAGGATTTGTAAAGGGACAGTAAACTTTCAAGTTCGACATCAAATATAGAATTATTGATGCCAACAGTATCAGTAGCTAAACGTTTCAATTCAAGGAACTGTTGAGGAGAAAACTTACCATGAGATATGCGACGTATTTCATTATAGTCAGTTTCGTTCATGGCAGACATGTTCTCAGCAGAGCCGTAGTTTTCTAACAGATATAGAGCTGTTTTAGAAAAACGTTCATTAAAGAATGGCTTGAACTCCGGAAATGTATGATCAAGAACATTTGTGAGTTTAACAAGATATAAGGATCTTTGACGAACAAGCCTGTCACGGAGACGAGTTAATGACTTTAAGGAATAAGCGTGATAAAATCCTTTTGAATGGGGTTTGTACTCAACAGTCATTAACCATCGAGCAATGGATTCACAGTCAACAGAATCGGTTTTTGTACGCCTTAGAGTGGTCGATTTTTTATATTCCGATATCAAGACTGGATTTACTTCCATGAACGTTAGCGAGGCGTTTTCAAGGAAAAGCTCAAGATTCAGGGCATAATGAGATGTTGATTCAAACCCTATTCTTATGTCCTCAGGTGAGGATAAAGAGTTAATAGTTGTGAGTAGTTGATCAAATCCTTCTTTATTGTTTTTAAAAGTGAATTTAGCAACTACAGATTGATCGGCTGCAGCTATAATGCAGCAATCATGTTTGTACTTGGAAATATCAATTCCAGCAAAGTACATAGACATTAGATAAAACCTCCTGATTATTATAGTTGGCACTGTTGTCTACCACAGAGAGATCGACTGTGTAATCACGTAAATCTAAACGTCAAGCGTTAACAAACTAATTACCAGTATTAGACGAAAAGCTGTGGTCTGAGTCACCTCGTACCAGTCAAAGCTGTAATAATATAGAAACAGATCCACAGTGCCTAGATAAATATATCAGAAAAGGATTAGAAGTAGCCCAGAGAACCTGGGAGAAAGGAAGAATCCAATCACTTTTCTAACATGATTGGATTATACGTGAAGAATATGAATGAATATACGATTTCGGATGTTTCAAAAGATCTTGGGATTCCGTCATCCACGCTGAGATATTATGAAGAAATCGGGATATTAAAAGGAGTAGCGCGTAATGCTTCAGGTAAGCGCGTCTATAAGCGTGAGCATATAGATCAACTTAATGCGATCAATTGTTTTAAAGGTGCGGGAATGACGATGTCTGATATAGTGGCATTTTTCAAATATGAGGACACCGGATACGAGGCGATAGATAATATGATGGAACTGCTTAAAGACAGAGAAATAAAGGTCAGAGAACAGTTTCGACTACTTATGGCATCTTATGCTCATCTGCTTAGAAAGATAGATTATTACGGCGATATTGAAAAGTTTGTAAAGTCCGGATGCAAAGGAAAAGCTCCTGTGTGGGAGGATTATCTTGGCGATTATGATTCTAAAGCAAGATGTAACTATGTCACAGTGATGGAGTCTAATGAAAAAGCACTCTCACTTCCAACAGAGTGAGAAATCAAGAAATATAATATCAGTGATTTTTAGGTCGTTATCCGTGTAGATGACGACCATATTTTTATTGTGTGATAGGCTTGTTTATGCAGATGATACGAATCGTGTCATACATGTCACCAAGCGTTTCTTTAGTTTTTTCATGATTCTTGTTACGGTTCATATAGCCTCGCGAACAAAACAGAAAGGATTATGAGAAATGAAAAGAAAAGGATTTAAGAGTTTATTATTTGGAGCATTGTATTTAATTGTATTTGTAGTCTGGACATTACTGATCCAAATCGTTGATGTTCAGCCTGTCGGGCAAAATGGGACAGACATAGGTTTTGCCACGATCAACTGCTATTTTCACAAATTGACCGGGGTTCATATGGTCATATACACCATAACTGACTGGTTGGGACTTGTGCCTATATTCATATGTCTGATATTTGCAGGTATCGGTCTTACCCAGTTGATACAAAGGAAGAGCTGGCAGAGGCTTTATATGTTTCAAGGACTGCAATTTCCAAGTGGGAGTCAGGTCGTGGGTACCCGAGCATAGATTCGTTAAAAGAGATATCGAGATTCTTTTCAGTATCTATAGACGAACTTTTGTCGGCAGAAAAGATGGTATCGATTGCCGAAAAAGAGAATAGGGACAATATCAGATATATTTGCGATATGCTTCTTGGAATCATAGATGTGCTTGCGATGATAATGATTGTCCTGCCCATATATCCCAATAGGATTGATGGTGTCTATTATGCGGTGAGTCTTCCTGATTATGTTCAGGCAGGAAGACTGAAGTGTATGCTCTACTGGGCTGTTTTTATTTTGTTGGTAATCATCGGAGTAGTTAAGATTCTTTTGACAAGACTGAGGCAGGAAAGGGGAAGCAGGATCATTACAGCCATATCAGTGATAGTGGGAATTACCGCAGTACTTCTTCTCGCAATGGGCAGGGAAGCCTATGGAGTTTCAATGCTGTTTCTGATGATTGTGGCAAAGGGAATTGTGATCTACAAAATGAGATAAATCATGTGTTTCAGGAGGGATTATGTCAAAGCATTTAGTAAGGAATACAGTTTTAGCAACAGTTACGGTTCTTTTGTTCTACTTTGCCCAGGGGGCTGCGGTGGTCATGGGACAGCTTGAGGGTCTTAAGGCTATTACAGCACAGGCGGCTATTATATGGAGCTGTGCATTAGTAGCAATTGCATTTTTTCTTGTCAAGGATCACAGTCTTAGAGGGCTTGGCTTTCAGAAGCCCGTGAGCGGTATGGCTACAAGGTTTTTGTATTACGTTCCACTTATAATTGTGGCCCTGGCTGCTTTTGCCGGTGGAATCATGTCTGATGACAGCGGACTGTTTATTCCTAACCTTATATTTACACTGGGGATAGGACTGACAGAGGAACTATACTTCAGGGGCATCATTTGCAATATGTGGAAAGAAAAGGAGACAAAGGCCATCATTATTTCATCAGTTCTTTTTGGAATGAGTCATCTGCTGAATGTAATGGGTGGGGCTGGACTTGCAGAAACACTTTTGCAGATGGCGTTTGCATTTACCTACGGAGTTGTAATGGCTTTTGTGATCCTCAGGACAAAGAGTATCTGGCCATGCATTTTGCTACATGCATTTCATGATTTCTGCGGTTTCATCACGAATGAAGGTGATATGAAACTGAACATAATAGTTGGAACTATCCAGTTTGCAGTGCTTCTGGCGTATTGCATATATCTGCTAGTTAAGATCAGATGGACCCTGATATATAAGACAGGTAAAAGCAATGTGTGAACTCCTATATCCTGCAAAGACCAATATTGATTATTTCCCGACGAATTTTGTTGTTCATGATGGAGAGCTTTTCTATATTGATTATGAGTGCAATGATTATATGGAAGAGTGGAACTTCGAGAACTGGGGAATAAAATACTGGTCAAAAACTCCGGAGTTTTTGGAATACTATAAGGAGCATATGTAGATTGTAAGGCGATTATTACCTGGGTATAATTGTGAGAGACATATTTACTAATAACCAAAAAGAAGTGGGTTGATATGAAGGATTACAGAGAGCTTGCATGGCAAATGGAACGGATAATCCATAAATATACACAGTTTGAAAAGAAACCTCAGAAGTACTGCAAAGGGCTTATGTTGACTCAGCCTGAGATTCATACAGTGGCGATAATAGGTGATCAGGAAGGAATCAGTGTGACAGGTCTTGCAAAGGTGCGTGGGATTACCAAAGGTGCTGCATCCCAGATGGTCTACAAACTGGTTGATAAGGGACTTGTGGAGAAAAGAGTTTCTCCAAACTCTGATTCAGAGCTTAATCTGTATCTCACAAAGCTTGGGAAGAAGGCCAGGGCAGAACACAGGAAAAAACATGAGACAATGGGAGAAAAGTTTTCTGAAATCATGGATGAAATCTCTGAAGAAATGCAGGATGATATGCTCAAAGTTTTAAAGAGCTTTGAAGAAGAACTTGATAAGCTTCAGTAATAAAACAGACCCTGATAAGTGAATGAGGGTCTGTTTTTCAAATGATAGGTATGATAATTCCGGCAGTATTTAACGCCATTGCAGATCCCTTCATGATCAGAGTCTATGGATTAAAAGGAGCGGCCATTGCAACAGTTATTTCATCTGTTGACATGAAGTATTCTGAGGTATAATATATATCAAAATGATATATCTAATTGATATATGCGAAGGAGTGTTCAATGAAGCGTCAGACAATAAGAAGAACGATTATTTTCATATCATTCCTGCTGTTTCCAATAACAGCGTGGTACTTTTCACCATACCTGATAATCATGGCAGCATCAGAACATATCATGAACGGAAGCTTTATAGTCTTTATGAGCTTGCTTATTTTTTCGGTGTCCTTTGGACGTGCCTTTTGCGGATATCTCTGTCCTGCAGGAGGGCTACAGGAATGTGTAGCAAGATGCAATGATAAGTCCGCGAAGCAGGGCTGGAGGAATAAGATTAAATACGTTATCTGGATACTGTGGATCTCCGCTATAGTTGTGACTTTCATCCTCGGGAAAAACCATGTAACCATAGATCCGTTTTTCATGACAGATCACGGTATTTCAGTGACAGAAATACATAACTATATTATCTATTACGGAGTACTTCTGATATTGGTTCTTCCGTCACTGATACATGGAAGGAGAGCAACTTGCCATTATCTTTGCTGGATGGCGCCATTTATGGTGATTGGGAGCAGCATAGGTCGTTTTCTTCATGTCCCCCAGCTTCATGTTGAAGCATCTGCAGCGGACTGTATTTCATGTAACAGGTGTTCAAAGGCATGTCCAATGGGGCTTGACGTCGCACATATGGCAAAGGGAGGCAGCAATTCAAAGTGCACCGAGTGCATATTGTGCGGAGCTTGTGTTGATGAATGTCCGAAAAAAGTTCTAAAATACTGTTGGAGGTGGAAATAATGGCCAAAGACAGAAAGATAGACATGGTGATTCTGGGCTTGTTATCCCATGATGATCTGACCGGATATGATATAAAAAAACAGATCGACGGAAGTATAAGGTTCTTCTGGAAGGGAAGCTTTGGTAGCATTTATCCCGCTCTTGCGGAACTGGAAAAACAGGGCAGCGTAAGGCGCCTTAAGGGTAATGACAGTGGCGGCCGGGAGAAGATCATTTACAGCATTACCGGTCAGGGAAAAGAGATACTCAGAGCATGGGTAAGAGACGAGAAGGCAAGCAACGATCTTAAATATGAGACTTTGATGAAACTGTTTTTCGGAGGGGTTGAAAGTAAAGAGACAGCACTTAGGAATATAGAAGTCTTTGAAGAACAGATAAAGGCTGACCTTAAGGTATTACAGGTATATAAGGCTAATATTGAAAAAGCACTTGATGAAGAAGATCATGTTTATTTCTATCTTACGATACTGTTTGGAATAGAAACCTATGAGGCATATTTGAAATGGTGCAACAAAGCAAGAAAGGTTCTGGCATGAAAAGGATTATAATTTTTTTCTCATTAGAAGGTAACACAGAGTATATAGCAGATGAACTGGCAAAGGTACTTCCAGCAGATAAATTAAAACTTGTTCCAAAGAAAGCGTATTCGACCAGTGGATTCTCAAAGTTTTTCTGGGGTGGGAAGAGTGCTGTTATGGCAGAAAAGCCCGAGCTTGAGGCATACGATCTGGACGTGTCAGCTTATGATGAGATTATTTTTGGATTTCCTGTTTGGGCAGGAACGTTCACGCCTCCGCTTCGGACGTTTATTTTGGAGAATAAAGAGAACTTGAAAAATAAGACTATAGCTGCATTTGCCTGCCAAAGCGGTTCCGGGGCAGAGAGAGCTTTTTCTAAGCTAAAGGACTGCATTGGAATCACCAGCTTTGCCGCGACTGCGATTTTCATTGATCCGAAAGATAAACCTTCAGAAGATAATACGCATAGACTCAGCGAGTTTTGTCAGATGCTATAGCAGAATTAAAAGTAGTGTAAAACAGACCTATATCCGTGTAAAGGTAGGTCTGTTTTTGGTTTTAAGATAATATGAAATCAGGAGAAATAAAGAGGAGAATGATGATAAAAACAGAAAGAATAAAGATATATCCCGCTAGTAGGGAGCAGATGGAAAGAATAATCCAGGCGGAAAAGGATGATGAGCTTAAGAAGGCATATGGTGAAATGCTGGAGGGGTGCCTTACGCATCCGGATCAGTGGGACTGGTATGCCATGTGGATGATTGAAAAGACAGATGGAACACATATCGGAGATCTGTGTTTCAAGGGGCTTGAGGAGAAAAATCCTGAAATCGGATACGGAATTTTAGATGAGTTTCAGGGACATGGCTATGCAACAGAGGCTGTGAGCCTGGCAATAAAATGGGCATTTAAACATCCGGAAATAGTGGCGGTTGAGGCAGAGACAGATCCTGACAATTCGGCGTCTCAAAGGGTGCTGATGAAATGTGGATTTGAAGTGAGTGGAGAGATCGGAGAAGAGGGTCCCAGGTTTATTGTGTATAAGGAGTAGGAATAATGTATTTCAAGAAATATGCAGATAATGATTATGAGGCAGTATGTGATTTCCTTATAGAACTAAATGCTCGAGATACAAGCCATATTAATTGGAACTGGGCGAGATTTGAGTGGATGTATGAGCATCCGGAATTCAATAAGGAATTGATTGAGTCCATTGGGCTTTGGCTTGATGATGGTAACGTTGTTGGTGCAGCAATCTATGATATGTATTTCGGTGAGGGATTTTGTGGAGTCTTACCTGATTATAAGCAGTTATATCCTGAAATATTAGATTATGCCTGCACCAATCTCATGGATGATTCTGGATTTTCCCTTGCAGTCTGCGATGACAACACAGATGAAATAGATTTGGTCTTAAACAAGGGCTTTATCAGGAATGAGCAAACAGAAAATATCATGGAGCTGGACCTGGAAAGGGAATTTGGAGCTCCTTTGCCAGAGGGCCTTAAGTTTGTGAACCCGAATCCTGTTAAGGATATTTATGAGCTATCATGGCTTTTTTGGCAAGGGTTTGATCACGGAGAAGATAAACAAAAGTTTGAAAAAGAAGGGATCGCTACCCCAAGGGCGCGTAGGCACTTTAACAGGGATCTCTGTGTGGCTGCATGCAATGAGGAGGGAGAACTCATTTCCATATGCGGTCTATGGTATAACCCCAAGACGGACTACGTGTATGTAGAGCCTGTCTGTACTATCCCAAGCTATAGGGGAAGAGGAGTAGCTAAGGCTGTAATTCATGAAGCGCTGAGTAGGGCAAAAAGGTTAGGTGCTAAGAGAGCTTTTGTAATATCAGACATGGATTTTTATTCCAGACTCGGTTTCAGAAATAAATACCACTACAGTTTTTATCAAAAACAAGGGGATTGAGAAAATGTCCAATAACATAGTATTAGCTACAGACAGTGACAGAGAGCAGTTAATGACTTTATACAAAGAGCAGGTTGGAAGAGAGTTTTGCGCATGGGATGAGGACTATCCTTCTACAGAAACTATAGATTTTGATCTTTCAAGAGATGCTTTGTTTGTCATGAAAGAGAATGATGCAATCATATCTGCAATTTCCATAGAGATAGATGAAGACGTGGACAGGCTGGAATGCTGGGATCGAAATCTATTCCCTGGGGGAGAATTGGCGAGACTTGCTGTTACGCCTTCCAGGCAGGGCACAGGCATAGCGAGACTGATGATGCAATATGGAATGAAGGCACTTAAATGCGATGTTATGTGAAATTTTTTAGCCGCAGTACTCTACTTTCCGTGGATGGTTAAAATGAAACTGGAAAAGACAGCGGATATGCTATTCTCGCGGAATTAGTAAATGCAGTGCAAAACAGGCCTAATGCGGTGTACGCTAAGGCCTGTTTTTCTTTGCGTGTTAGAGTAGGCATATGAAGAAATGACTGTTTTCGCAGAGAAAGGAAGGAACAAAATGAGAAGTTATCTGGAAACAAAAAATCTGACTAAACAATACGGTTCCTTTGAGGCTGTTAAGGATATGAATATTCACATTGACAGAGGTGAGATTTACGGTCTCATTGGTCCCAACGGAGCAGGAAAAACAACACTTATGAAGATGCTGGTCGGATTCGCAACTCCGACCAGTGGAGAGATTGAAGTTACTGCAGGCGATAATTACCTTACAAAGGTCGGATGTCTTATTGAGAGTCCGGGAATATACGGGTATCTCAATGCTTTTGACAACATGAAACTTAGAGCAATTTCAATGGGATTACATGACCAGAAAGAAATACTGGACATTCTTGATTTTGTAGGATTGTCAAGAGAACCCAAAAAGAAGGCAGGAAAGTTTTCCCTGGGCATGAAGCAGAGGCTTGGAATTGGCATGGCTCTACTGGGAAGCCCTGAGTTTCTCATACTGGATGAACCAATTAATGGACTTGACCCCCAGGGAATAATCGAGATGAGAGAGCTTATAAAGAGGCTTAATGAAGAAAAGAACATGACGATTATGATATCAAGCCATATACTTGGAGAACTTCAGAAGGTTGCGACGGTATTTGGCATCATTTCAGAAGGAAAGCTTGTAACAGAGGTAACTGCTGAGGAGTTAAAGAACAGCTATATTGGCGAGGCTGATTCTCTCGAAGAATTCTATTTGGATATTATCAGGAAAGGACAGAAGGCATGCTAAATCTTATAAAAATGAACCTATACAGATTATTTAAAACAAGAGTTTTTTATGTGATGCTTTTAACCACTGTAATTTTGACCGGACTTCTGGCAGGAATGGAAACCGAGTCTGCTTCAACCTTCGGAGAGTTCTATGCAAGCTTTGCATCTTCCGGATACGTTCTGATCATGGTAGGTGTATTCGCAATTGTTTTTTCAGAAGAAGAGAGAAAGAGCGGATTTTTAAAAAACCTTCTGACGACCCGCAGCGGGAAGAAGAACATTTTTTTTGCTAAGATCCCGGTGGTGTTTCTGTACTCCCTTTTTATGTTTCTGGGGGAACTTGTTGCATCATGGTTTGGAAGTCTTTTCTGGGCACCGGGTATTTACTTTGGCCGTATTGACTCACTTATAAGCTTCATAACATTCGAAGTGATGCTTCATACAGTATTTGGCATCGCTATGATGGCTCTTTATGAAATTACCAGAAATACCATCATACCAACCATTATTACTATCTTTGGTTCAGCAAATCTTCACGGAATGCTTATTAGTTTTCTTGAAACAAAGCTCGTGTCCAGGATCCCGGCCCTTGCGGGCTTTATGGATAAATATGGTCTTTCAAGGAACTTTATTGTGACTAAGACTAAAGACCTTGGAATTAGCGGAGTATCTGTTTCCTATGTGAATATAATCGTGGTTATTGTGATAGGGCTGATATTATACTCTGTCATGGGAACGTTCATATTCACAAAGAGAGATACGATATAAGGGGAAAAAATTGAGATGAAAACAAAGACTAAAAAGAATAAGCTGCCAATTATCATAATTACAGCCTTTATAGTGACTGATATTCCCCGGTTATGGCGATTCTTCCCATGGCATACAGGATTTGGCAATCGCCTGAGACTCTTTATGATGGTATGATATATATATCAAAGGCCCATCCCACAAAGATCATGCCTGAACAATGATTGGGATAAAACAGCTGCACTATTGGCTATGGTGATATAATTACAAATGATGGAATGGAAATACAGGGGGAAAATTCACAATGCTTCGTATAGCAATATGTGATGATGACAGATCCGACAGAGAGCGAATTCATGGCTATTTATCTGAATATCTTGAGGGAAAAGAAATCCATGCGGAAGTCAGGGTATTCGACCATCCGGATAAACTGATCCAGGAATGCGAGAGTTTCAGACCGCAGGTGTATCTGCTAGACATAGTAATGCCTATGTTGACAGGAATCCAGGCGGCGAGAGAACTGCGATGGAATCAGCCGGATGCACAGATAATATTCGCCACATCTGAGAGTTCATACGCTCTGGAATCTTTTGATGTAAATCCCATAAATTATATAGTAAAGCCCGTGGCTAAGGACAAGCTTTTTTCAACCCTTGACCTTGCTTTGTCCCGGGTTCAGGCAGATGATAAAAGATCTGTAACGGTGAAAATAAAGGGCGGTCTGTGCTCCTTAAGGCTTGATGACATAATGTATATCGATTACCGCAACCATGTGGTCAGCTATCATATGGCAGACGGTGAGGTGGTTTCGACTCCAACCCTCAGGATAGGCTTTTCTGAATATATGGATGAGAATCACTCCAGCCAAGATTTTATTAGGTGTCATGAGTCCATAAGCGTAAATCTCGGAGCCATTGATAAGCTTACAAAGGCAGACATAACTCTTCGAAATAAGGAAGAGGTGCCTGTTTCCAAGAGCAGATATGCCGAGGTTGCTGACAAATATATGGATTACAGATTGGAGTAAAGATATATGCATGATTTTCTTTTATATGCCATCATTATCAGTATCTTTGCCATGCTCCTTGAAGGGTTCATTGTATTTAAGAACCTCAAGAATAAACTTCATGGATATTTGTTCATTAACTGTATGGTGATGCTGGTAAATAATACAGGTTACCTATTAGAGCTTTTAGCGAAGACCGAGGATGAATATATTGCTGCGCTGAAATTTTCGTATGCCGGGAGAGTATGGATCATATTCTCTCTTTTTATGTTTACAGTAGAGTTCTGTCATCTAAGGGTTCCAAAGCTTTTGGTAAGGGCATTTGTGCTTTTTAACGTGTTGGTTTATGTGACAGTATTTACACTGGAAAATCACAATCTGTATTATTCAAAGACTTGGTTTGATAAGGATGGGCTTTTCCCAGTTCTTTTGCATAGAAGCGGAATCGTACATCAGGTGTTTATGCAGGTTCAGGTGGCTGTTATCATCACCGTATTTTTTCTGCTGTTTAAGAGCCTTAAAAGCTACAGAGGAAAAATCGCGAAAAAGCGTGCCCTGATAATTATTTCAGGGTTCCTCATTGAGGCTGTGCTTTTTATCTGCCAGATCACGCATATATTCTTTGTCACTTACTTTTTTGACATATCTGTATTTGGAAATGTGGCAGTTACGATTTCCATGTTCATTGCAATATTCAGATATAACCTTTTGGGAATTATTGACATGGCAAGGGAATACATTGTGGACAGGCTCTCTGAAGGAGTTATCGCCATGGAACCGGACGGAAGGCTTCAGTACTATAACGAGCATGTAAAAGAGCTGTTCCCGGAGATAACAAAAGACGCAGAAAGTGTTGTGGATCGTCTTAAGGAGGCTATTGTAAAAGGAGATACCCTGGCAATAGGTGAAAGGTTCTTTTCTCCGGAAGAAAAAGAACTTTATGCAGATGGCGAACTAATTGGAAAGCTATATGCCCTGGTGGATACAACTGTTCTTAAACAACGGGAATACAAATTGAAGGCTGATGCTGCCATGCTGGAAATGGCGGCAGACAGTATGAAGGAACGTCTTGGTGCCACAGAAGAGATGCTCAGTCAGGACAGGGCAATGCGACATGACAGGAGACATTTTGAGGCTCTTATTTTATCTCTGATCCAGGATGGTAAAGTGGATGAGGCCAGAAAATGTCTTGAGGAAAGGCTGTCTCAGGAGCCAAGCACAGGACAGCGCTATTGCGAGAATCCAACAGTCAATGCAGCTATCATGCATTATGTAGCAGTTGCAGAGAAAAAAAGCATCAAGGTAAAGGTATCAGCGAACATACCTTATAAGCCGGGCGTAGATGAGATGCAGCTTGCTATTGCTATTAGTAACCTCTTTGAGAATGCAATCCATGCCTGCGAAAAGGTTCCGGAAAATGACCGTTTTATCGAGATTACAGCCAGGTTTAAGCAGCAGCTATTGTTTGAAATCGTCAATTCCTGTGATGGAAAGATTACACTCAACGAGGAGGGATACCCGATCACAACCGAGGTTGGACATGGCATCGGAACCCGCAGCGTTCTGGATTTTGTACAGAAGACAAATAGTGAAATAAGATATATTGCTGAGGACAATAAGTTTAAGGTGAGAATGATCATATGAAACGAGTAGCATTGTTTTTATTATCTATAGTCATATGTGCAGCTTTTATCGCCGGGTGCAGAGCAGGCACCGGTAAAGGAGTAACTACGGTAACCTTTATGACCTGGAACCCTGCTGATGTCGGCCCAAATAGTCCTATCTTCAAAATTATAGAATCATTTGAAAAAGAAAACCCTGATATAAAGATCAAATATGTTTTTGAGGGTGCTGGGGATTACCAAAATCACCTCAGGGTAAAACTGATGGGAAACAGTGGCCCTGATGTTTTTGGTATCTCTACCGGTACAGATTTTGATACCACCAGAGCATTTGAGGAAGAACTTACATCGTATTGTGTTAAGGCCTGGGGGCAGGACTGGCAGAATAAGTTCTTTAGTTCATGCATAGAAGATATAAGTGATGAAAATGGTTGTATCTACGGACTGCCATTGGGACAGACCTATGCAGGGTATATGTGGGCAGACATAAATATGCTTAAGGAATACAGCTGCGAAGTACCGACAAATTATGAAGAAATGTTGGATACTTGCAATAAACTTCGCGAAAACGGAAGTTATCCGCTGGCAATCGGAGCAAAGGACGCATGGCTTGATCAGGATATGTGGATGTCTATAGCAGCTGACTGTGACATGGATGCATTATATGATGCCATAGAGGGCAAGGCATCCTTTGAAACAGAGCCTATTATAGAATCCTTCAGGATATGGCAGGAGAGTTTCAGTAACGGAGTGTTTCAGGACAAAGCCATAAAAATGACGCTGTATGACGACATTAATGATATGTTTCAGCTCAAGGGTAGTATCCCAATGTTTGCAAATGGTTCCTGGGCTATGAATATGTATACACGAACCGATGAGATGACCTACGCCAATTTTAATGGCGAAGGGGCGGATCATGAAGTTTTCCTTATAGATTGGAATAGTGATGGCGCAGTAGCACCGGTAACAGCTGCTACAGATGTGATTCTTTGTATGAATCCAGAGTCAAAAGATAAGGAAGCAGCATTTCGCTGGATGAATTATCTTGTTAATGAAGGGCAGGAGATTCTTGTAAACCAGTATCTTGAGTACATGCCCTCCAGAACTGACATGGAACTGAATGTACAGGGGCTTAATGAGGATGGGCAAAAGAACCTTGAGTACATCGTTGAAAACGGTAAAACAAATGTTGCTGGATCAAGGATAATACCTTATGAAGACCTTTATATAGCCGTTCGTGATGCCCTTGAAGATCTGGCAAAAGGCGACATCTCTCCGGAAGCAGCTGCAGCCAGAGTTCAGAAGGTCTCGAGAAAAACATTACGGTAGGAATGACAGTATCATTGAGGCACTTAAATGTGACGCCATGTAAAACAATACAGTGTAAAACAGACCTTTATCCGTGTTCGGAAGGGTCTGTTTTTTTATGCGTGTTAGATTGTATATGAGCAAAGAAGTAAGTGCTATTTATGAGGAGGAAAGAGCGGTAAATGGAAATAAATTCAAATAGATATGAAGTACCCAAAAGAGATGGAAGCGTCTGGCCGGAGGATATCTGTCCTGCATATACACCAAGAGAGGATGCCATACCCTCAATACAAGGCTGTTGGTACTGCAAATATGCAGATTTTCACCTTAAAGAAGAACGTGCTCTTGAGGTTGGGATATGTAAATGGCCTGAGAAAATTATTGAGTAGCTATAAGAATATACATATTAAATAAAAGAGATACGATATAGGAGGAAACTGAGATGGAGAAGCAACATGAAATAAATTCAATGGGTGTGGTATATGTTATTTTG
This sequence comes from Butyrivibrio sp. LC3010, assembly GCF_000424385.1. Lineage (GTDB taxonomy): Bacteria > Bacillota > Clostridia > Lachnospirales > Lachnospiraceae > Butyrivibrio. The sequence continues at coordinate 14,342 of NZ_AUJU01000046.1, forward strand.
TTATTGGGAAATATAGTAATATATACACTGAGTCTGATTCTCCCCAATATGGGAATCCAGCTGCCATCTACAATGTGTACTGTTTTATGCGAGATTGCAATACTTTTGCCAACTATCATTTATATAAAGTCCAAGGGTGATAATATCTCTAAGAGACTTGGCTTTCATAAAATTAAAATTACTACGGTTTTGCTTTCAGTTCTTCTGACACTGGCAACTACACCAATATATATTTTTACAAATCTATTTTCTCAGCTATTTGTTAAAAATACTGTTGTCCAGAATTCCAGTGACATGTTAGGGGGCCCAGCCATACTGGCACTTATAGTTGTCTCAGTTATGGCACCGATTTGTGAAGAGATTGCCTTCAGAGGCTTTTTATTTGACGGATTAAAAGGTATTTTCCCGATTATAAAGGCTGCTGTTGTATCCGCACTATTGTTTGGAATCATGCACTTAAACTTTAATCAGTTTTGCTATGCTTTTGTGCTTGGGGTGATTTTTGCCCTTGCCAATCATGCCAGTGGCAGCACCTGGACTTCTGTTATAATGCATTCCCTTTTCAATTTTGTAAATGTATCGATCTTTTTAGCTATGCAGCTTAGCCTGGAGGCACAGAATATAGATATTGTCCAGGAACAGGAGGCCGTAAGAAGCCAGACAGGCATCATGCTATATTCAGTAATACTTTATGGATTTATTTCAGTAATATGTGTATTTCTGGTTTGGCTACTGCTTAAGGCAATTGCCAATAATCAGGGAAACCTTGAGGCTTTCAAGAGCTCTTTTGCCAGAAAGGACAATTTAGATGCAGCCACTGATGCAGGCGTAAGAGTACACAGCCTTTTGAATGTTCCTATGGTGTTTAGTGTACTTATTGGAATAGCTGCGATGATAGTATATCAGTTAACTGTTTTATGAGGGGAATCTACAGGAGTGGCATGAATAGAAAGAAAGAGATATTAATAGCAGTTATTGCTATTATCATGATGATAATAATCGGACAGAGTTATATAATTCATAATCAGGCCAGGTTTGATGGGGACAGGGTTTGCTCAAAGAATCCAAATAGATTTTACCTGAACTTCAATTTATCATAGAGAATCTTAAAGAGATGAAGAAAAACTATGAAAAAGTGGTATGAAAGGATATAGAAAAATGATCATAGAGATTAAAAATCCAAATGAAAAACAAGCTATCGCAAGAAAGGTACTGGAGGCTCTTACTGATTGGTTTGGCATAGAAGAGAGCAGAGAGGAATATATTTCCGGGAGCGCCAATTGGACGTTTTTTGCAGCAAAGGAAGAAGATGAATATGTGGGATTCCTCTGCTTAAAAGAAACAGGAATGGCTACTGTCGAACTGGCTGTTATGGGTGTTTTACAGAATCATCACAGGAGCGGTCTTGGCAGGCAGCTCGTAGAAAGGGCTAAAGAAACTGCCAGATCTCAAGGGTATGAATTCATGCAGGTTAAGACTGTGAAGATGGGAATGTATGAGGACTATGACAGGACTAATCTCTTTTATATAAGCTGTGGTTTCAAGGAGCTGGAAGTATTCCCGCTTCTTTGGGATGAGGCAAATCCCTGTCAGATATATGTGATGTCTTTGAAATAATTTTCAGAATTTAGTATAATACTCATTGTGACTTCAGACAATTATAGGCGGTAAGTTAAAAGACTTGCCGTCTTTTTCTTAATATGGAAATCATACTATGGGGATTGCATTATGGCTGACTTTACATGGTTTAAGGATTCTGTTCCTGACCAGTTACCGGTAAAACAGGTTTATGGAATAGCATTTTCAGCAGATAACCTGGTTGTCTTGAGGATTGAGGACGGAAAATTCAAATTGACCGGTGGAAAGCCTGAAAATGCTGAAACTTTTGAAGAGACATTGAAACGGGAATATATTGAAGAATTAAATATTGAACTGGAAGATATCCATTATCTTGGGTATTTATTGGTGAAGGATAATTCGGATAAGTATGCTCAGGTAAGAATGATAGCGAAGATAAAAGATATTTATGAGAGTCATATTGATCCGGCTACAGGAAAAGTGTATGGGAGAGAGCTGGTAGCTGCTGATAGGGTAAAAGATTACCTTAAGTATTCTGATCGTGCAGGCAATGAAATGATTGATGATGCGGTACAACTTGCACAAGTAAGATATTTTCAAAGATAATTAACTATAAGTATTTAAAAAAAACATTGACTCTTCCCTTAGGGAACCCCTTAAGGTGTGTTTATAAACAAGAAGGAAGTTCCGAAAATGGAGAAGAAAATGACATCTGGTGAAATGGCAAAGAAGGCGGGGGTATCACAGAAGGCGATCCGCCTTTACGATGAAAAAAACGGACTATGAAAGACAGATTGGGGAATTGAAAATGACAAAAATATATAAGAAAAGTGAGATTACTTTTGCAATCCTGTGGATTGTTGCTTATGTTGTTCTGAGCAGTTTGGCAGATCAGTTTTCAGAGAACATTGGCATTACAAAATCTATAACAGCTGTGCTTCACATAGCAATGTCTTTGATTTTGTTTTTCTGGATTCAAAAAAATAAACTTGGTGAAAAATACGGGTTTTGTAGATTATCTATTCCAGCAAAACGGTTTCTGTTTTATATACCGCTTATTATAATTGCATCGACAGCCTTTTGGGGCGGAATAAAATTGCAATATGACATATTTAAGGAAGTATGAAGAAAAATAAGGCAGGCAAAAATTCTGTCTAATATATCGGTAAACTTTCATATCTGAATTTGTAGGGGAAAGTATGAGAATCGGAGTTATTCAAGCAAGTTCGCAAGCGGCTAAAAATCAAATGATTTATGATGCAGTAACAAAGCATGCACCGAAGGGTGCAGAGGTTATAAATTTTGGCTGCACGATGGAAGAAAATGAAAAATACTCATATATAGAGATTTCTATTCTTGTAGGTATTTTGTTGGAAAGAAAGACAGTAGATTTCGTTGTAACAGGCTGTTCTTCCGGGCAGGGAATGATGCTTGCTTGTAACAGCATGCCAGGCGTCATTTGCGGGTATGCACCGACACCAAAGGATGCCTATTTATTTGCTCAGATCAATAACGGAAATGCGATATCATTACCATTAGGTGAAGATTATACATGGTCAGGTACTGAAAATCTTGAAAAAACAATAGAAGCTCTTTTCTCGGAACCATTTGGGCAAGGATATCCTAAAAGCGAGGCAGAGAGAAAGATAAAAGATTCAGAACAACTTAAGGAAATTAGAAAAGTTGGACAGATTTCGATGCAGGAGTTTCTAAGAAAATTGGATGCATCTATGCTAGATAAGGTAAAGAAAAAGCGGGATGAAATAATATCAGGTACAACAAGAAGGTCAAATCGGTATGAATGAAAAGAAAGAACATTTACCAGTATACGGTATCGGACAATTCCTACGTTCGAGGATAATACAGTAAAATGTTCCACTCGCCATGGTTCGTTATAGCGCAAGTCAATCGCTCAAATTCAAATTTATTATTCTAAATATATGTGGGGACTAATGAAATGTACAGTTTTAGTACCAAGGGGATACATAGCAAGCGAATTAAACTGACTATACCCATGGGCAAGCCCGTGGGGTTCTGATTGGCAAGCGTAGCTTGTAATCGTACATCATTTTCAGACTTTGGAGTTACAAGTGTAAATCTGTTTGAATCAGGACTTTCATTACCAAGCAGTCCAACGACCACATTAGCGGTAAATTTCTGCTTTTCAGCAAGGAAGTATAGTCAATCTCCCTGATTATTAAGTTGTTAAGCTACGTTAATTCCACTGTTTAATATCTTGATTTTATATGCCTTGATCCAGGTGATTAAGGCTTTTTCTTTATTGTATTGTGCCTCAAAAGTCTTAGCACATTTGTCTTTATCTATATTTTGCGTTTTAGGTTCATAGCAATAGAGCAGGAATGATGAATACCAGTCTCTTTGTACTTCAGTGCCATCATGAAGTTTATACAATCTATCGGAGAGCTTCTTTTTTATATAATCATCAGCCGTATGGTCATAC
>NZ_AUJU01000047.1 GCF_000424385.1 Butyrivibrio sp. LC3010
AAATCAGAAATTGAGAGGTTCTTTTTAAACACAGCCACAAAAAGAGTTGCATAAATAAGCCCCTTTATAATGACATAAGCTATCTGAACAACAAAGGCATGCTTATACCACAGATCGCGGTGAAGATCCATTTTTTCAATTGTTTCTTTATTTACTTCTTCCTGTTTACCGGACAAAAAATCGCTCAGTCCAAAGAGTCTTATATCCTTGGCAAAGTCAAAATCCTGAGTAATCCTGGTCATATATTCTAATTTGCGGGATGTGGGAGACATTTTATCCCACACCTCTTCTTTATCGACCCTGACTATTTTTCTGTAATACAGAAACTGCAACAGTCCAAGAATGATAAGCGCTATGATCAGCCTGTAATCAAGAATTAAAATAGCAGCAAAAGTAACAAGTAGTGTAAATGCACTTGTTAAAACCTGCCTCATAAGGCGCATCATACCTTCTACGCCGTTGTTATTAGAATTAGTTGCCCTCATGGCACGATCAGCCAGATCAAGTACATCCGGTCTCTCAACAAGCTCAAATCGCAGAGCTAATACCTTCGCAATCCTCTCTGTGAGCATATTCATACGAACGAGTATGAGGTTGTACCAGACTCTGTTATCAGACAAAGCTCTTCCAAAGTTCAAGGCAAGATTTATACTTCCTGCTATCAGCATCAGCCTTGTAAGCTGCCGTATCCCTTCCTGCCTGCTTAATCCAAGTTGGATAATATCAATGACGTATTTTCCAAAAATTCCCCAGAAATACGATAAGACGGAATTACATACAATTCCAAGAAAAACAAGAAAGATAACACAGGGCTTATATTCCCACATTTTCTTTAGTATATAAACCGTGTTACTCCATATCCCATATTCTCTATGAAGCGGGTTATCTTTACTTTCTTTATATTCGCTCCCCATTGCTGTCTACCCCTTTTGTCTATAAGCAAAAATACACGTAACCTACGCATATAAATTGTATTTCAAAAGAGAAAGACGCACTAATCATTTTTTCATATATGCTGTTCATATATTGCTAAATGGGTCACATATCTTGAATCTACATAGCCGTGCTCAATAGGGAAAGCATACTATGCAGAGCGCAGCAGTAATCAGTGGAGATCTTTTCACGAATTCAATGTACTTTTTAAGTATTGGTATTCTCCTCTTTTACTGCGCGTCTTCAGGTAAGACAGAAAGAGCAGAGAACTTTTCAGCGTTCTTCTTGGCTCTTACCAGCACATAGATCAAAAGAACAATATTTGTCAAAACTGCTACTCCGCCAAGTATGCCACCTACAATAAAATCGCCATTCTTCATAACCGGATAGTTAAAAATTGTTCCGGCATCATACAGAGTATGTAAAGCAGTTGGAATGATGATTGCCAAAGCCCAGTACAGCGCCGTCGGACCTTTGCCCTTTAATTTGTTGTACCTTGCTCTTCCTATAAACTCTCCCATTATCATGTTCAATGTCATATGAGTGAACGCTAAAGGAGTTCTGATTAGTAATACAATACTCTTACTCATAAACATTGCGTACCTTATTTTTCAGAGCAACCAGCGTTATGATGATTGCAAGAAACTTAAACAATTCCTCCACACCACCAGCCATAAAAAATGCTGTAAAGAAAGATGCCGATAGCGCCTGCATTTTTGCACCCTCTATCCCGATGATTCTTAATACGGCCAATAACCCAATCCCGGAACCGGCGGAAATCGGTACGCAAATACATCCCAAAACAACCGGCAGGATTGCCTGTAGTTTCCCTATAGGCTCCGGAACTTCCCTTTTGATCATTCGCTGATAGATAAATCCACAGATAACAAAGGCAAGTAATGCGGCAATAATTGAAATAATAATTGTTTTTGCGTCCATGAATAATTCTCCTCCTCTTTTCTTATCTTAACTCCGTCGAGGCTTTATATACCTCTTTAAATTTTACAGCATTCCGTCTTGCGATAGTCTTAAAAATCCATAAATAGTGATAGATACAAAAAAGACCCAGTACAATGTACCGAGTCTTCTGAAACCTGCAATAGCAGATATTCTCATCTCTTTGAGAACTTTTTCAATGTCCTAAGTGCTGTGTTTGTGGCATTTCCAGGTCGAGTTGCTGTTTACCTGCTGCGTACACAAGGAAGCTCAGTGCTACTGCATGCGGCTGGTGACACTTTTTTCAATCATATTGCCTCACTTCACATAAGCTTATTCAGTAATACTTATTGTTACGTTAACGTCCCCGGAACCAAGCCTTTTTTTCATTTCTTCCGCAGATGTATTTTCAATATGCCCGAGCTTTGTATAAGCCCAGCTATTTGAACCGTAAAACACTACCAGCTGATTACCTGAATACAAAACAATGTCCCCGGCACTTGTAGTCATCTGCTTATCATTCCTTGGAATAGACTGACCAATAGAGCCAACCTGCTCAAAGTCGCCATACATAGACATATCAATGATGATAGGTTTATCTTCAGCCAGATTCTTCAGAGCTTCTACTGATTCATTTTCTTCCCAGATTACCTGTATCTCTTCATCATTTATAAAAAGCTTAAGCATATTTTCCGTCGACCTTTCATCATTAGTAATTACGTCTTCTTCATCCTTTAAGTGATCTTCCGTTACCGTATTACTGTTCGTTTTAGCATCAGCTTTAACCTGTGACTGTATTGTTTCTACATAATTGTCTTGAACAAAATCAACCTTCGAGTGAACCTGTGCATTCTCATTATATCCACATCCAGTAAAGAGGTTTACAGCCATCACACATAATGCTGTAAGCGTTTTACCTGTATTTTTACAAAAGAGATTTTCCAAACTCATAAGCTTCCCGCTTTTCCTCTTCTTTGCCTTCTGCTTCACCCATGTCATTTATTCCGCCACAGAACAGTGAACCTTTAAATGAAGCTTTCTCAAAACACTCTACCCAACCATTCAGACCACTGACAGCTTCCTCAGGAACAAATGTCTCATCTTCAGCAGCAGTCGAAAGCATATAGACATTACGAAATCTATAGTCAGAAGGATAAAGCGGATTAAGTCTGTCAAGGAGAGTCTTCATCTGTCCGCTCATCTCGTAATAGTAGATAGGGGTCGCAAATACAAGCGTATCTGCATTCTTTACTTTTTTCGCAATCTCTACAGCATCATCATTTATCACGCACTTCTGCGTCTTTTGGCATGCAAGGCATCCTTTGCAGAATCCAACTGTTTTGTCCTTGAGGCTGATGACTTCCACATCATGTCCCGCAGCTTTTGCTCCATCAGATACTTTATCTGCCAAAATATCAGAATTGCTCTTTGCTCTAAGACTTGTCTTTATTATCAAAACCTTACTCATTGTCATCTTTCCTTATTTAAGATATTCATTAAAGAAGCTCTCAAGTTTGTCAAACGGAATATAATCCTTATCTCCTCCATCATACAGATCTGTATGAACTGCATCTGGAATGATCATCAGTTCTTTATTATCAGCATATTTGCTGTCCTTTATCATGTCGGCATAAGCGTCTTTACTGAAGTAGCAGGAGTGAGCCTTCTCGCCATGTACAAGAAGCACTGCACTTCTGATTTCATTGCTGTACTTAAGGATTGGCTGATTCACAAAGGATTCACAGCCTATCACATTCCATCCATCATTGGAATTAAGGGAACGGGCATGATATCCGCGATCAGTTTTGTAGTAATCAAAATAGTCTTTTACAAAGAAAGGTGCATCTGCAGGTAGAGGATCTACAACACCTCCCGCGCGCTTATATTCTCCATTCTTTAAATCTTCAAGACGCTGAGCGCACAATGCCTTTTTCGCTTCATATCTCTTTTCTTCACTGTCATCGGCATCAAAGTAACCTTTTGCATTAACTCTTGTCATGTCATACATGGTCATTGCAGCTGTAGCTTTGATTCTTGTGTCAAGAGCAGCTGTATTGATAGCCATTCCGCCCCATCCGCAGATTCCTATGATTCCTATTCTTTCCGGATCTACCTTTTCATTAAGTGAAAGAAAATCAACAGCAGCCATAAAATCCTCTGTATTGATATCAGGTGATGCCATATATCTTACATTGCCGCCTGACTCTCCTGTAAAAGAGGGATCGAAGGCTATTGTAAGAAATCCTCTTTCTGCCATAGTCTGAGCGTATAATCCTGAACACTGCTCCTTAACAGCTCCGAAAGGTCCTGATACTGCAATAGCCGGAAGCTTGCCATCTGTATCCTTTGGCACATACATATCCGCTGCAAGGGTTATCCCGTAGCGATTTACAAATGTCACCTTGCTGTGTTCCACCTTCTCACTCTTTGGAAAGGTCTTATCCCACTCTGTTACTAAATTAAGTTCTTCTGTTCTTATCATCATTTGATACCTCCGTTATCTCTGCTTCATTTCGTTTTCGATTTTTCTTAGCATAAAATCCATGCAGTCAACTTTTCTCCCACTTTCGTGGTACTCGTCCATGGCACGGCATCTTTCTTTTTTCAGAAGCCTTACCATTTCATCGATACTGCCTGACTCAAATCTTTCCAGGATAGTGTCTGTTGCCTCATTACAGCATCCCGCATCTGAAAGGCTTTGCTTTAGATATTCTTTATCCATGAGTATTCCTCATTTCCATGTAAATATTTCACTTACAATTCTATTGTATGAGCTTGTAAGATTTTTTGCTAATAGTTATAATGAATATCATATTATTCCATTTTGGCATATCATTCAGCAATGAGCAGTGCAGCAATATTTATAAAATATGCACTTGGGAGCTTGCTCACATAAGTGCATATTTTTGTAAATATTGGTATTCGGCGAATGCCGAAGAACGAGAAATGCGCAGCATTTCGAGTACTGCACTGCTTAGGAAAGGAATCACCATGGAAATCAGGACTTTAAGATATTTTTTAGCTGTAGCAAGAGAAGAAAACATGAGCAGAGCCGCTGAGATACTGCATGTGACTCAGCCAACTCTATCCAAACAATTAAAATCATTGGAAGAAGAATTGGGTAAGAAGCTATTTACAAGGCACAGTTTCAGTATAAAGCTGACAGAAGAAGGAATTCTTCTCAGAAACCGTGCAGAAGATCTTGTGAGCATGTCTGATAAAATCGAGCAGGAATTTGTTTCACTTGATGACATAAGCGGAGGCAATCTTTACCTCGGACTTGCAGAATCTTATCAGCTAAGATTCCTTGCAAGAGCAATCAAGACCTTTAAAGAAAGCTATCCCAATCTCCATTATCACATCACAAGTGGTGATACAGAGCAGCTATCTGAAAAAACAGAAAAAGGGCTTCTTGATTTTGTTGTTCTGGTTGAGCAGCCGGACATCAGAAAGTATGAATATATAGAATTTCCACAGGCTGATACCTGGGGACTTATCATTCCTGAAAATGACCCTCTGGCAAAAAAGGAATCCATTCGTTTGGATGACCTGATAGGATTACCTCTTTTCTGCTCAGATCAGGCTTGGAACGGAGATATAAAGAAATGGGCCGGGAGCAGATTTTCAGAACTACAGCTTGAAGGTTCTTTCCGTCTTTCCTACAATGGCTCTATTTTCACAATGGAAGGTCTTGGGTATCTTCTCACCTATGATCACCTTATTGATACATCAAAAAACAACGGCCTTGCATTCAGACCGTTGTCTCCTAAGCTTGAAAACAGAATATATTTCGCATGGAACCGCTATCAGGCATTTACACCTATAGCAGAAAGATTTTTATCGCACCTAAAAGTTCTAGTGTTATAACCCATCTTTTGGGACTGCTAACCCCGTCCCAATGTCATTTAGATAGCAAAAATCATAATAACAGTATATTATTATAGGCATGATAAATGCAAACAAAATATATCCAGTTCTCGGGTTTACGGTCAAAAATCTTATTTTTGAAAAAGGCAAACAGGCAGTCTGGCGAGGCTGCCTACTAACAGGGTATTCTGTTCTTGTTGATTTATCTGTATGCTAATGGTACAGCTGACTGGCGACGTATGATTCTTTTGAATTTACGTCCCGGTCGGACTGGCACCAAGAATCTGTTGATTAGCATCTCAAGATCTTTTACTTTTTCCATAAGATAAAGCCTTACAAACTTTTGCATCTGAGTGTGATTAAAGCTGTATTTACGAGCTTTATTCGTGGGTTCCTTTTGAGTTATTGCTTTTGCTATGCATGATGAAAAGTTATATAACGTTAGTTTTCCATATATTTCCTGTATTAAGAAATCCGGCTTTATTGAATGAATGTGTACCATGTTTCCAGCATACTTTAAATGGCGGAATGCAGTTTCTTCACCCCATCTCAAGTTGTATAGTTCTTTGATCACTTTTAATGGAAATTCTTGTCGAGGTAGATTGGTTACTATATATTCATAGGTTCCGTTTGATAATTGAAACTTCAGTATTCGGAAACAAAGAGTATCTATATCATCATCACCATAAGCAATGAAATCATATCTATGTTCACTGCGAATAAAATGGTAGTTCTCATACTTATAGTTGCGCTTTTTGCGACGACGACCAACATGAATGGTAACACTTTCATCAACGCAGGATCCATCCAATAATTGTGGATAGTCTGGACATAAGGTTTTAGAATCGGTTTTTCTAATACGAAGCACGAAAAGCTGATTATTGTGGATAGCATGTGCAAGGATATTCCATGAAAAATATCCACGATCAGCAATAAAAATGGATTTTCCGTCCGGTGAAGAATGTTTATCAAGAAATTTGCAAAACGAGCCCCGTTCATTCATTTCCCGCATATCTTGAATTTCAACATCCAGGAACATGTCATTCATGATATCGTAAAGAGCATTAAGATGTGCCTGGTTAAAGGGCTTGCGACCTTCTATGTTATCGACCAAAGTGTTTAGATCAGCAGGATTATAAGGAAGATTGAGTCTTGTGCCATCACAGGCAATAAGCTGATATTCATGGAAGGTTTTTGCTACAGGAATGCTTTTGTTAAACAGATAAAACAATTCCTGAAACGCTTCCTTTTTAATCTGATTGCGACGCTGAATCATGGCTGATGGCAGAGGAAGATTTTCCTCGCCAAACAAATCCAATAATTCAGTTGCAACATTATCTGCTCCTGCAATCATAGGAAAGAGCATAGTTTGAGCAAAAGATATCTTCTTTTTTCTAGTAAAATCAGAAGATGGATTGTTCAAAAATTCATCTCATCGCGCTAGCAAGGAATCGAATATAGAAAACAGATTTTTGTGTATTTCAGTAACAGTAAATGACATGTCAGCACCTCCGTAAAAATGTCTTATAATCAAGGCGCGGCAACATTTTTTGACTGACTTGTCAAGCGTTTTTATCAATAAAAACGCAAAAAAATCAGAGGATATTTCACCTCTGATTTAAAGTAACTATTTAATAAAAAACTTAGGGGACCTTATCTAAATGACATTGGAACCGTCCCATTGACTCACCCTTGACTCCACTACCTGGTTAGTTCATCAAGCGTTAGTATTTCAAAGCCTTCCGCTTTCCCTTTTAGCTTGATGGTGTCTCCCAGGGATGTAACCTTTGCTCTATCGCCAAGTATATCAGCCACTGCTCTGGATATCAGTATTTTTCCACCGGAAGCATTTGCTTCCAGTCTGGCAGATGTGTTAACAGTATCCCCAATAGCAGTGTAGTCCATGCGCAGAGGAGCACCGATGTTTCCGACAACAGCCGGTCCCCAGTTTACACCTATTCCGAATTCCACAGTTCTGCCAAAGCGTTCCTGCAACTTTTTCCCCAGTTCCTTTGAGCCCTCTACCATATCCATTGCTGCACGACAGGCAAGATATACCGGATCCTCCTGCTGTAGCGGTGCATTCCAAAAAGCCATCGTGCAATCGCCTACAAACTTATCTAAGGTGCCATGATTTTTCATGATACATTCTGTTGTCAGAGTAAGATATGAATTTATTATCTCTACAACAGTCGGAGGATCAAGCGCTTCGCTCATAGTTGTGAAGCCTCTGATATCTACAAAAAGAACAGCTATATCTACAGTTTTACCTCCAAGCTCTAATGCTTCTCTCCCCTGCTCCAATAACTGTTTCATTATAGCGGGATCAACGTAATGCCCAAAGGTGTTTTCCACAAGCTTCTTTTCACGTTGAGATCTTATATAGTTTAAAGATACAACAATTACAAAGAGAATAAATACAAAGAGCGGAATCCACAATACATGAAGAACAAGCCTACACCATTTATATAAAGCATACGCTGTCATCATGTAGATAATGCAAAAACCGACCTCTATTCCTATAGCAGTAAGAACCTTCCTGTCTATGAAGAACAAGAGCATAACAAAGCAGACAATAAACAGTATCACTAACTGAGCAGTCCTCGATGCTTCATGAGGATAAAAGCCACGCCTGAAAACATCAACAAGATTGGCATGAATCTCAACTCCATACATCGGAGCTGCATGATCAATGGATGTTCTGTATTCATCCTGAAGTCCGGCTGCATATGGTCCTATCATGACAATCTTATCTGAAAAAAAAGAAGGATCAATGTCGCCGTTATATACGTCCGCAACAGATATATAATCGTAATATGCTCCATTTTTACCCAGGAATGGTATATAGAAAAAGCCGCTATCGGTCCTGGGAATATCATTAGGTGTAATTTGCTTTACCTCACAATATTTTTCGTAAATGACTCTGGCAAAGCTTAAAACTCTTCCAATATCAGGCACATCTATATACAACATTGCATGACGGATAACACCGTCAGAATCAGCCATAACATTAATATGACCTGTAGTAGTACTGTTTTTCAGTTCAGGGAAAGGTTCATCATACGCCTGAACCACTCTGTCTTTTATATGGAAATTCTCTCCATCAAGAAAAAGATCACTCCCGAATGTCGCTGCTGAAGCCGTAACCACATTTCCGCCGTTAAGTGCAGATGCTGCCAAATACTCATCTCCTGAAGGATCCGAGCTTTCACCAACATACAGCACATCGATGGCAATGACTGCCGGCGGAGTTTCTGCACTGTTCAGAATACTTATAACATCTGCCATTACACTTCTTGGCCATGGCATTTGACCTATTTCTTCAAGCGCCTTTTGATCCATACCAAGGACAACTATTTCACCATCCGTTGCCATTGTTTTCTGATAAAAAGCGTCAGAAACCACTCCGTCCGGTACATCAAGCCATCCGGTTCCTGCAATGATTGTAAAAACGAGAGCCACTACAGATGCTATAATTATTTTTCCAATTTTCTTTCTTTTTTGATGCATCACAACTCCTGTTCAACCATCGACTCCATCTTCCGCCTTGAATATCACAGATTTTACCTAAGAAATATCAAAACAACTACAATAGTCTACACATTGATTATTTGCCCCTGTCTTGCAAAACTTACATTTTCATCTCCAATTTTACTTTCAATATTTCTAAGGAATTCATCATCATGTGCCGGGTCGTGGTGAACCAATAGCATTTTCTTTATTCCTGCACTTTTTTTCAGTTTAACCCCTTCACTCTCTGTTGAATGTCCATAACCCTTTTTGCCGGAATACTCATCATCTGTATATTGAGCATCATATAAAACCATATCTGCATCCCTGCAAAATTCAATAACATCTCTGTCTGCAAATAGTCCATTCTCACCGGGAATATGCTCATAATCAGAGAGATTGACTATTTTTTTTCCTTTGTAGATAACCTTGAGCGCAATATTCCCTCCCGGGTGTCTGACATTCATTCCTTCAACAATTACTTCTCCTAATTTTAACGGAAACTTAATGCTCTCAATTACAAGCTCTGAGGGATATTCACCTGCCATCAATGGCCAGTATGGCTTTGAAAAAATGGTATTTATCTGATTTTTTATATCAAGCTTTTCCTCTCCATACAGGAACAACCTTCTACCTTTCCTGGACAATTCCGGAAAAAAGGGTAGCCCCATAATATGGTCCAGATGAACATGGGATATAATAATGGATACATTCATCCTTTCATCTATATTTTTAGCGTTAAAAATTCCCGTCCCGGAATCCAATAGTATTACCTGATCTCCGGCCTCTACCTGATAACATGTTGTAGCCCCGCCGAATTCTTCATATTCTTTTCCGCTTACAGGCATCGATCCCCTTGATCCCAGTACAGTCAGTTTCATATGATTTTCCATTTTTTCTCCATTGGCTGAATTTTTACCGTTTTCACAATTATTATACATATATTTTTTTATCCTCAGAATAATTGTCTAGATAATTTAGAAAAATATAATATTATTTCGCTTCAATTGTAATCTCTGTTATCGTATCATAATTAATGAATCATTTTATTTGGGAGACTGCGCATGGCCAAAACTACTGTTATCACAAATCTTAAAGAATACGAAAGCGGCAGGGTTGTTTTCATGGAAGGTGAAGACAGCAGTTGTATGTACGAAGTCCAGAAGGGTAAAGTGGGTATTTTCACTAATTACGGGACGGAAAACGAAAAAATGATCGCAGAAATCGGCCGAGACAGAATCTTCGGTGAAATGGGCATGGTTGAAGGGCTTCCTCGTTCAGCTACAGCTGTTTCATTGTCTGATTATACTGTCCTTGCAATTATCACATGGGAAACCTTAAGTCTGTATTTCAAAACAAGACCGTCACGAGTTGTCCAGATTATGCAACAAACAAGTGACCGTTTACGACTCACAACCAGGGTCAATACAGAACTAAGAGCTTCGATTAATAAAACCATTGAAAAGATAAACGATGGTTGTTCCAGGCCCGAAGCTGCGTCCATTCTAAAGGATGCAATTGTAAAGATGGATGAAGCATTTAATGAGAATAGATAATTCGTAATTATCGGGAAATTTAGTTTAGCATTTTTGAGAAAGGTATTGTTATGAGGGGAGAAAATTCATATCGTCTTTATCAGCTTGTTCGCTCAAGCGGACGCTTCTTTGCGTGTGTTCTTTCACTTTCTCTGCTATTTTCATCATATAGTATATCCGCAATAGCATCAGAAACCAAAACCGATGCTGCTTCTGTCATGCGCCTTGAGAAAACCGAAGGAACTGTATCAGTCTCGGAAAACACCGGAAAAGAGCTTGTAACCACAGCAAAAATGCGTCTAAATGATGGCAATATTGTTTCAACAAAGGCTAAAAGTTATGCATACATAAGTCTTGATGCCACCAAGGCCATCAAACTCGATGCTAAAAGCTCAGCAGAAATCAAGAAAACCGGATCAAAATATGAAGCTCTTCTAAATTCCGGCAATCTTTTCTTTAATGTATCAGAGCCCCTTAACGATGATGAAGAATTTAATATAAAGACCTCCACAATGACTATGGGAATACGCGGCACTGCAGCTCAGGTTGAGGTATTTGACGAAAAGCATGCTAAGGTATGCTTACTTGAAGGCAGCCTTAAGTGTACCATGTCCAACACAAACGGAGACAGTAACGGCTGTACATTGATCGCAGGTCAAAAAGCTGATTTTCATATTGCTGAAGGAAAAGCTAACAGCTGCATCATTGAAACAGGAAATATCAGCATTGATGATATCAGCGGATTCACGTTATTAGAATTATATAATAACAAAGACCTTGCCAACAGAGTATATATGGAAAGCAACTTAGATTTCAGGTATCTCACATTAGAGGAAGTGAACGCACGATTAAAAAAGGATCAGGGACTTGTTGATACTACAAAATCCAAATCAAAAAAGAAGCGCAATTTAGAATTATCAACAAAAAGTATAGAGGCTAATCCGGAGCAGGCTCCCACTCCGGCACCTCAAAGCGACCCCAATTATAAAGTCTTTGATATAAGTAATTGGTATAATAACGACAATAATGACTCATCGTACGAGTCCGAACACCATTCAAATAACTCTTCCGGCTCATCAAAAAATAAGCCAAAGAAAAAGAAAAAATCCGACAAGAAAAAACACAAAAAGAAGAAAAACAATCCGGATAAAAAGGATCCTAAACCAATTCCTGATCCTAATCCGGACGACGACCAACACAATGATGACCCTGTAATCCCAAGCCCCAACGCATCAAAACTAAATGGAAGTGGCTCTGCATCAGATAAAAACGTGGATTAACAGGAATCAGGGGGGTGTCATGGGGACAGTTCCAATGTCATTTAGATAAGGTGACCCCACTGTCCCCGATTTTTAAAACTTAATAATTCATTGTTAAACAGAGGTGAAAATCCTCTGTTTTTTTGCACTTTTTTTTCAAAAAATGCTTGACAAGTCAGTCAAAAAATGTTGCCGCGCCTTGATTAGATGACGTTTTTCAAGGAGGTATTCATATGCACAGCATTTCTACTGACGAGATCAAAGAGATGTTACTTTCCGAAATTGATTCTCTCTTGGACCAGAGGGAATTATTTCTTACAAATCCAAAATCTGACTTTACCAGAACTAAAAAGATTTCTTTTGAGCAGACTGTCATATTCCCAATGATCGCTGCTTCAAATGATATCGCCACCGAGCTATTGGATTACATAGGCGAACAGAACCTTCCCATGCCATCTGCAATGATCCAGCGCAGAAACCAAATAAAGCCAGAAGCATTCGAGGCATTATTTAGCAACTTCAAAAAAATAATTCCTGTTCTCAAAGATTTCTTGGGCTATCAGCTTTTGGCCTGTGATGGATCACGAATCAATCTCCCTTATCATCCATCCGATACGTTTAGCTTTATTAAGTGTATTAAAGGACGTAAGGGGGTAAATCAGGTCCACCTGAATGCGCTTTATGATATCCAAAATGATATTTTTATTGCTGCAAGTCTCCAGGGAATTCACAACATGAACGAGCAAAAAGCTTTTTGTGAATTCCTCGATAATCATGCCTGCTGCAGTAAAAAACGTATTTACATCGCTGACAGAGGATATGCTTCTTATAATATTTTTGGTCATGCAATTCATAATAATCAGCTGTTTCTTATAAGAGCAGCTCAATCCAGAGTAGAAGGCTTCTGTCCCAACGACAAAAAATGGCTAAAGGACAAGTATGTAGACAGAGAGATTACTGTTACGATAGGACGGTGCCGTGGCAAGAGCTATACTCTGTTGGAAAACTATCATTACATGTCCTCGGTTAAGAAATATGATTTTATCAGTCGCAAAAGCAAAGAAGTCGATGTTATTAAACTTCGTGTTCTTAAGTTTCCTATATCCGACAATTCCTATGAATATGTAGTAACTAATTTGCCAAAGTACAGCTTTTCAATTGATACCATAAAGCGTTTGTACAACCTTCGATGGAATGAGGAAACTGCGTTTCGTCATCTCAAATATGCCGGAAACATGGTCCACATACATTCATTAAAAAAGAATCTTTTGGTACAAGAAATCTATGCCAAACTTACGCTTTATAACTTTTCATCATTTATTAGCCTTTCAATTGGAGACGCTGAAAGAAAAACCGAGAAATATCTGTATGTGAAAAACCACACACAGGTTCAAAAGCTATGCCTGAGATTTATAAAAGGGAAAATAGAAGATATAAAAACATTGATTCTAAGATGTTTAGTACCAGTCCGACTGGCCGGAAATTTGCAAGAAATCTCCGACGCCAGGCGGCTGATTCACTAAACTATCGATAAATCACAAAACAGAATACCTTGAATAGTAGGCGGCCCCTGATGACCGTCTGTTTGCCTTTTTCAAAAATAAGAATTCTTGACCGTAAACCCGAGAACTGGATATATTTTGTTAGGATTTATCACATCTTCTATAATACACCATAATTCTGTGTTTTGTTATCTAAATGACATTGACCCCGTCCCCAGGGACCATTAAAAGGTAATAGCTGATGAAACCAAAAAATATGACGGTGAGCATCTAAACGACAAAGATACTACAGAAGTTCCCATTCTTGCCAATGCTAAAAAAAGAGTCCTTGGATAAAAAATCCAGGGAGTCTTTTTATTGCTACTTTACGCTATTGCTTTAGTTCTTTTGCCAATTAAACAATAGTATGTCACCATGAGCATCAGAAAAGCGCCTATCCATGCAGATACTTCAGAAATGGCAATTCCCTTAAATCCGTTCCTTCCTACCAAAAAGCCAAAGATCAGTCTCATAATGACTTCGAGCCCGCCTGAGAGCATTGGTATAAAGGTATTGCCCAACCCCTGAACAGAGTATCTGTATACAAAAAGCCAGCCCAGGGCAAAAAAGCTTATTCCCATGATCGGCATGAAATCGGTACAATAACCGATTATCATGTTGTCAGTCAGCAGCATCCTTGCCAAGCTTCCGGGCACAAATATCATAAGGAGCGATATAGGCACATTCACAAGTGTAGAGAGCATCAGGCCCTGTCTTACTCCTGTGCGTATCCTGTCATATTTGCCAGCGCCCTTATTTTGCCCCACAAAGGTCATCATGGAAAGACCTACGGACATTCCGAACTGCTCAAAGAGTGATGCAAATTTCATGCAGGCTGAATAGGCTGCCACATATGCGCTTCCCATAAGATTTACGAAGTACTGCAATACCATGGCCCCTGCAGCTGTGACCGAATTCATAAATGCCACAGGAAGGCCTATTTTCATAAGTTCAACCAATATATTCTTTTCATCTGCTATTTCTGACGTGTCTTTTCCCAGACTCATAAAATCGATGGTTCTAAGCTTTTTAAGGCACAAAAGGTATGATACAAACTGAGAGACCACTGTTGCCACTGCTGCTCCGACAACTCCTGTGCCAAAGGCCATTATGAAAATAATATCAAGCATGATGTTCACTAGTGATGAACAGATCATAGCAGTGAGAGGCGTTCTGGAATCTCCCATTGACTGGAGAATTGTAATCTCAAGGTTATTCATAACCGTCACTACAATTCCCAATAAGATCACAGCAAAATATCTATACGAATCATCAAAGATATCTTCAGGAGTGTTCAAGAACGTCAGCATCTTATTGAGCAAAGAAACACATACAACAGTAAAGGCTATTCCAAACGTGATACTGAGCTTCTTGGCTGCTCTGATGTATGCATTCAGCATAGCCATATCGTTTTTTCCAAAGCTCTGGGCAAAGGTTATGCCAAATCCTCTGGTCATCCCCACAACAAATCCAAGTATAAGGAAGTTAAGTGTCCCGGTTGCCCCAACAGCAGCCAGCGCCTGATCCGAGATTCCCTTGCCAACTATAATGCTATCCACAAGACTATATAGTTGTTGGAAAAGATTTCCCCATAATAAGGGCAAAAAGAACAGTATGATCTGTTTCATACTGTTTCCTGAGGTCATATTTTGTGTGGTCTGTTCTGTATTTGTCATGGCCGCTCTCTTTGGTCTTTCTCTTGATGTTAATTATTTAATAGTTAAGATCATTTAAGTATCCAGGCTATTCCCTTTGCAAGACGCAGATCCGCATCTTTGAAATGATTTCCGGGATTCATTTCAAACGTAGTTTCTATGCCCTTATTCTTGTATTGATCATAAACTTTTCCGGTCTTATCTTCAACTGTGCTAAGAAGCGCGTTGCGAGTGCGTGCCTCTCTATCGCCAAGGGAAAAATATACTCTTGAAGGCATTTTACCAAAATTATTTTTTTCTGCATATTCTAAAAATGAAGGATACCACATAGATCCGGATGCACTTACTGCTCTTGAGAACACATCATTCCTGTACAAGCTGTAAATAGCGAACAATCCTCCAAGTGAATAGCCTGCAATAGCCGTATATTCAGGCTCTGCACCAAACTCAGCTTTTATAGCAGGGATTTTGCTTCCAGTCAGCTTATCAAGATATTATCTGCCCCTCCTGTGTAGGGGCTATCATTTTTATACAAAGGAGCACATTCCCAGAGGGACATCTCCTCATTCCAGTTGATATCACTTATAGCAGCAAGATTCAGCTCTTTTTCCGTCATAGTACAAAGCGCGCTATAAACATCACTTCCATTGCCCTGAAATCCAGGTGATTATTGACTCATATCGACGAATATAAGATTTGCAGTCAAGTAATTTAGAAACATATGCCAAAATAGGATTATATAGTGAAATTTTTAATTTCTGAATAGGAACGACTTAAATAGAACAAGGCTGTCGCACTAATTTTGATTTAATCTGAACAGCCCCAATAGATCTTTGAATATTTCCAAAGAAACAACACTCTGCAACAGCAGATGATTATCTCTTTGAGAACTTTTTCATTGCCTTAAGTGCCTTGTTTTGGGCATTTGTAAGGCGAGTAGCTGTTTACCTGCTGCGTACGGTAGAAAGCTCAGGGCTACTGTATGCGGCTGGTGGCAACTCTGTTATTTCATCCTAAAAACAGATCTATCTTTCTGTTTCATCATATTCTTTCATTTCCAGACTGATCTGAGTATAAAGCCTTCTCAATAGTCACGTTCATATAAGATTTCTTGCGAAATCCCATAGTCCCCATCCTGCTTCGGAACGCTTGCATTTCATACAATGCCTCCTACCACTCGCGCCTTATCTTTTCAAAATCAATTGTCTTACCGACTTTCTTCCATATAATCAGAACAAAGACCAGATTGATAACTATCAGTCCGACATAGACCAAAAGTAATTTAGCTGCATCTTCACCCGTCCGGACATAGGAACCAAGACCCTCTTCGGGAATAAATAATCCTGAGGTATAATCAGTAAGAAAATCATTTAGTCCGTGCGCCAGTCCGCATGCCCATATATTTCTTGTTTTCCAGTACAGTATCAGAAGAGCAAGTCCGAAAAGGCTTGCTTCAAGAGTTTTTCCAATAGCCTGTCCCCAAGCCATTGCTGAGAGTGGATCAAATCCACCTAAAACATGTACTGCTCCAAAGACAAGCGAGGAAACAACTGCCCCAAGTACAAATACATATTTCCAATTCCTGAATTTATATATGATCGCATCGTTGATAACAGCCCTGAAGGACAACTCCTCAAAAAGCCCCACAGACATATACATGAGGAACACAACAAACAGCTCCAGAACAGGATTCTGCAAAAGCGGCCTTTTTTCACTTATATCTGAAACCAACACAATAGTGCCAAGTGAAAAGGCTACTATCAGAAATCCAACAGAATACTTCAAAACATAACTTGTTGAATTATAGCTGGATGAAAGGGTCTTGTCTCCCGATATCTGATACAGGAAAAAACACGCTGCTCCACATAGCATCGTTCTTACGATGAAAAACTGAAAATGCGTCTGGGTCGGCACTGATTTGAAACATACGACAACATATACTATGCAGAGCGCAGCAGTAATCAGTGGAGATCTTTTCATGAATTCAATGTACTTTTTAAGCATTGGTATTCTCCTCTTTTACTGCGCGTCTTCAGGTAAGACAGAAAGAGCAGAGAACTTTTCAGCGTTCTTCTTGGCTCTTACCAGCACATAGAT
>NZ_AUJU01000048.1 GCF_000424385.1 Butyrivibrio sp. LC3010
AAGTAAAAGGCCGCAGAGGGAGTCTATGGAAAGCAAGTACGCGAATAGACTGCATGGCAGGCATAAGTAAAAGGCCGCAGAGGGAGTCTATGGAACACAAGTACACAAATAGACTGCATGGCAGGCCGAAATATTAGTCTGCAAGAATCGAAGATTTAATGCCGAGGAGTAACTACTATGGGGATATTACCTGAATTTAAAGACATACAAAAAATAGCTGCTAATGGGAAATACAATGTGATACCGGTCAGCTGTGAAATACTATCGGACTTCATTACACCTATAGAAGCCATGCGTATTTTAAAGAAAAAATCAGATCACGTTTATATGCTTGAATCTGCTCAGGCAAATGAATACTGGGGAAGATACACTTTCCTTGGATTTGAACCCAAAATGGATATAACTTGCATGGATGGGGTAATTAAGATAACGGATATAAATGGTGATACGAAAGAGATAAAAGGAGATCCTTCCGAATGTCTGCGCAGCATTTTGACAGAATATAAGAGTCCTAAGTTTTCATATCTTCCTACATTTACAGGAGGTATGGTTGGATATTTTTCCTATGATTACCTCGGTTACACAGAGCCTAGTGTCAGATGCAATGTTGAGGACAACGAAGGCTTTATGGACATGGACCTGATGCTGTTTGACAAGGTTATCGCCTTTGATAACACAAAGCAGAAAATAATTCTTATAGTAAACATGAAACTTGAGTCAGCTCAAAGCAGTGTAGAAGATGATAAAGATGTTGATGCTAATTGTAAGAAGACTATAGATGAAGCTGATAACGAAAATTTAGCAAATTACAAGAAAGCGATTGATGAGCTTAAAGAACTTTCTGATCTTTTACACAATGGGGAGAAGGACAGTGCACCAGCCGGAAAACTTCTTGAACCCATGAAGCCACTTTTTGAAAAAGAGCAGTATTGCCAGATGGTTGAGAAGGCAAAAAGGCACATATTTGAAGGCGATATTTTCCAGATAGTTTTATCTAATCGCTTTTCAGCGCCTTTTGAGGGAAGCCTCTTTGAAACTTACAGAGCACTGCGAACCATAAATCCATCACCATACATGTTCTATTTTTCAGGAACAGAGATGGAGGTAGCGGGGGCTTCACCAGAGACGCTGGTAAAGCTTGAAAACGGCGTACTTCATACTTTTCCTCTGGCAGGCACACGTCCAAGAGGGGCGACGGAAGAAGAGGACAAGAGACTTGAAAAAGAGCTCCTTGCCGATGAAAAGGAGCTGGCAGAGCACAACATGCTTGTGGACCTTGGAAGAAACGACCTTGGAAAAATAAGCAAGTTCGGAAGCGTTCAGGTTGAGAAGCTTCATTCAATTGAGAGGTATTCTCACGTTATGCATATCGGCTCAACCGTAAGAGGCGAAATCCGTGACGATAAGGATGCACTTGATGCCATATCTTCAGTTCTTCCTGCTGGAACTCTTTCAGGTGCTCCAAAGATTCGTGCATGCCAGATAATCGGCGAGCTTGAAAATAATAAGCGAGGCATCTATGGCGGAGCAATAGGCTACATAGACTTTACAGGCAACATGGACACCTGCATTGCCATAAGAATTGTTTATAAGAAAAACGGAAAAGTCTTTGTAAGAAGTGGTGCAGGAATTGTTGCAGACTCTGTTCCAGAGAAGGAATTTGAGGAATGCATGAATAAGGCAAGAGCTGCCATGAAAGCACTGGATGGAGAACTGGTTACCGTTAGCGCACGTCCTTAGGGCGCTTACGGTATCCGTATCCGACCGGACTGAACCAGATACAAACTGGTGCTTATAGAGGAGGATGGATAATTATGATTTTACTTGTAGATAATTATGATAGCTTTTCCTATAATCTCTATCAGCTTATTGGGGAGATTATAACTGAGAAGGCAGGAGCTGATGATGTAAATGCTGCTGCAACTAAAACAGATAATCCTGCAATTAAATCGGATAATGCTGCAACTAAATCGGGAAATGCTGGGGATAACTCTGAAAATGAAGGTAAAGAAAATGATTTAGTATGCAAGGACGCATCTGACGTCGATATAAAAAAGAAGGCTTCAAGTGATGTAGCAACCAGAGAGATTAAGGTCATCAGAAATGATGAGCTTACAGTAGAAGAAATTGAGAAACTGGCACCTGAAAGAATTATTCTATCTCCCGGTCCCGGAAGACCTGAGGATGCCGGAGTATGTATTGATATTGTGAAGAAGCTTGGATCCAAGATCCCAATTTTGGGCGTCTGCCTTGGACATCAGGCTATCTGTGCAGCCCATGGTGCAACCGTAACCTATGCAAAACAGCTTATGCACGGCAAACAGTCAGATACAAAGCTTGATACATCCTGTCTCTTATTTAAGGATTGTCCTGAAATCACTCCTGTTGCAAGATACCACTCACTTGCTGCTGATGAGAGCACACTTCCGGAAGAACTCGCCGTAACCGCCAGCACCACAGATGGCGAAGTAATGGCAGTAAAGCACATCAAGCATCCAATCTACGGTGTGCAATTCCATCCTGAATCAATCATGACTCCGGAAGGAAAGAAGATGCTAAGAAATTTCATAGAAGAACTATCTGCGTGATGTACTTTAAAAGGCTATTAGAAGCAAAGTTGTTGCTTTTAATGGCTTTTTTATTTTAAGCAGAGCACTTGGAGAACCTCTTTGCTGGAATAGTGGTGCTTGCTATGTTCTTGCACTTAGGGGAGTCACAAATATAACAAGTACGCGGATAGACTGACAGGTAGGCTATAGAAAGTTCCGCAGAGGGAGTGATGAGAAAAATTATGCAAATTTTGAATAATATTTTATAATTGTATTATCGAAATAGCGTAAGAGATATTTTTGCAAAGTGGCAGTAATCAGTAAGAAGTTATGACTTCTTGCGGGCAAAAGCGGAAATCGCCCGCAAGAATCCTGCTTTGCAGGACACGCCCCTCGCTTCGCGAGGACCTGGTCCAATACGATTCCCGTTTTTCTGAGGAAAAACAGGAATCTATAAATATTGTATGGAGGTATCTGTATGGCTTGGTATGATGAGGCGATTTTTTATCACATATATCCGCTTGGTCTTTTGGGAGCACCAAAGGAAAACAGTTATGATGGCGTTACACATAGACTAAAAGAGCTTGATCCGTGGATTAACCATATTAAAGAAATTGGCTGTAATGCGCTGTACATTGGTCCTTTGTTTGAATCTGTCGGACATGGATATGAAACTACAGATTATAGGAAGCTTGATTCACGTCTTGGAGACAACAAGGACCTAAAGCGGTTTGTGAAAAAGTGTCATGATAAAGGCATAAGAGTTATTCTTGATGGCGTTTTTAATCACACAGGAAGGGACTTTTTTGCGTTTAAAGACATCAAGGAAAACAGGGAGAAGTCACGCTACAAAGATTGGTACTGCAATGTTAATTTTGGGGGAAATAATGAGTATAATGACGGCTTTTCCTATGACAATTGGGGAGGCTTTAATCTCCTTGTGAAGCTTAATCAGAGAAATCCTGAGGTTAAGGATTATATTTGTGATACAATACGTTTTTGGGTAAGTGAATTTGATATAGATGGTCTAAGGCTTGATGCTGCGGATGTTCTTGATTTTGATTTCATGAAGGCTCTGCGAGCGGTGGCTAACGAAGTAAAGCCTGAATTCTGGCTCATGGGCGAAGTCATTCACGGAGATTATACGAGATGGGTTAATGAGGGAACGCTTCATTCTGTGACTAATTATGTCATGCATAAGGCTTTGTACTCGGGGCATAATGATCACAACTACTTTGAAATCGCTCACACGCAAAGATGGCTTGATGGGATGGGCGGCAGCTCTGGTCAGGGCTTTAAGCTCTACAATTTTGTGGATAACCATGATGTTGAGAGGATATTTACAAAGCTGAGTAATAAGGCTCACTTTACGCCGGTACATATTCTTCTGTACACATTGCCGGGAATTCCTTCAATCTATTATGGTTCTGAGTTTGCAATTGAAGGACGCAAGGAAAAATTCTCAGATGCTTCACTTCGTCCGGCCTTGAATATCAAGGACTACAAGGATTCTGTAAAAAATAACCCGGCGACAAAGCTTGTTGCTGCACTTGGAAAAGTAAGAAGCGAAACGCCTGAGCTTTCCTATGGAGACTACAAGGAGCTTCATCTGCAAAACAGACAGTATGCATTTTCGAGAAACTATGATGGAAGAAGCGTCGTAGTTACTGTTAATAACGATGATAATGATTGCATGCTTACGCTTCCTGCGGGAAATTCTGTTGAATATGTCGGCGCACTTTTTGGAGAGCGTATAACTGTTAATAATGGTTGTATTCAGGTTTGTGTTAAAGCAAATTCCGGTGAAATCTGGGTTCCTGCAGAAAAAGAAAATAAGAAGAAAAAGCTGGTAGAACTGCAGACAATTACAGAAGCAGGGAAGATCTCAGATGCTTCGGAAAATAAGGGTGCATCAGGTACTAAAGAAAAGAGTGATACACATTCTGATATTAATGGAATCGAAGCTGATTCTCACACTGAAAGAGAGGAATTTGAACCATCTTATGAAGAAACTTCTGAATCGAATCCTGCAATTGAAGCTAAAATGAATTCGATGGCTGAATCTAAGAAGAATTCAAAAATTGACTCTCAACTGAATTCGGAAGCTGAATCCAGATCAGATTCGAAGGGCAACTACGAAGAAGGCGTAATAGCAGGTCTCCAAGAAGCTATACTCGCCATTATGGAGAAAAACGGGTATGTTACAGATCAGATGAGAAATGATGTTTACAATAATACGCATCATGATTCGCTGGTGAATTGGGTTAAAAGCTTCATAAGGTAAATACATGACTTATGTAAGCTAATAAACTCTAACAATTTACCTTTGTAAGTCCTTATCTAAAAAATTGAGATATAGACTGTACAAAAATACAATATTTAGACAGAATAAAAACGCTATATAAAGCACATACAGTCATTTGTCAAATTAGCAAGATTCAGACTAAAATAATTGTCGTATAATAGCAAAGTAATGAGCGATATTAAGAAAATGAGGAGTCAAAATTCAAAATATCTTTGTTGTGACTGCATATGTACGTTATATAGATGATATATTTTCGTAATATTGCTTTTCAAGCGAAATTCTTCAGGTTGAAGATAGTGTCAGGCTGATGATGGAAACTGTAAACTATTCTAAGATAGCTACCGAAAGGAGTTATCATCAGGGCAAAAAGCGGTAGACCATCATAAAGAATTTTTTACAAAAAAGTCCTGCTTAGAATCAAAAAATAGTAGACCATCTTAAGGAATCTACTGTAAGCGGCCTTTTTAGGGCAAATTATGAGGGAAAAATATATGAAAAAGAGGAAATATAGAAGTGAAGTTATTTGTACGAGATAAATCTTTTTATAAAATGCTAGTGTCATTCGCTCTTCCAATCGCACTGCAGCAGCTGATTACTGTAGGCGTGAATATGGCAGACAACATGATGCTTGGGCAGCTGGGAGAGGCACCAATGAGCGGTGCCACACTTGCCAACAATTTTATTACCATTTTCCAGATAATGTGTATGGGACTTGGAATGGGAGCAAGTGTACTGGTCAGTAGATTTTTTGGAATGAATGATCGTCTCAGCATGAAAAAGTCTGTAAATATCATGTTCAGGATGCTTTTTATAGTGGCAACATTTTTCTCAGTTGTCACTTTTATTATGCCAGGAGGCATAATGGGACTGTTTACCGCTGAGGAAGAGGTAATCCGCCAGGGAACAGGATATTTGCTTATCTCGATACCGTGTTACTACTTAAATGGAGTTGCAGTTACATCAAGTCTGATGCTGCGAAGTGTAGGAAAAGCACATGTGCCACTTCTGGCAAGCTGTTGCTCATTCTTTTTGAACATTTTTTGTAACTGGGTATTTATTTTTGGTAAACTCGGAGCGCCCGCTATGGGAGTAAACGGTGCAGCTCTTGGAACCCTTATAGCCAGAATTGTTGAATTCTCTATTATCTTTGGATTCCTTCTTTTTAAAGATACAAATATCGGACTCCGTATACCTGATCTTGCTTTGCAGGTGGGGGATCTGCTTCCTGAGTATATCCGCATTTCAATACCTGTACTTGTATCTGATACACTTCTTGGATTGGGGAATAGCGCAGTAGCAGTGGTTATGGGCCACATAGGAGCGAGTTTTGTTGCAGCCAATTCCATAACAACTGTGGTAATGTCACTTGCAACTGTTGTCATTCAGGGCATAAGTCAGGCAAGCTGCACCATTACAGGCATAACCCTGGGAAAAGGAGAAGTGGAAAAAGCTCAGCGTCAGGGAATTACCTTCGCTGCACTTGGCTTTTTGATTGGTGGTATCGGGTGCCTGCTCATTCTTGCTATCTCAGATCTCGTTATAAGTGCGTACAAGATAGAACCTGAGACAGCAATCCTTGCAAAGGATCTTATGACTGCGCTTGCGTTAGTTATCTGGTTTCAGGCTGCTAACAGCATACTTACAAAAGGAACATTACGAGGCGGCGGAGATACAAAATTCTTAATGGTCGCAGACATCATCTTCCTATGGATCTGCAGCATACCACTGGGCGCTCTGACAGGGCTTGTACTAAAATGGCCCGGATTCTGGGTGTTCATAATGCTCAGAATAGACCAATTTATAAAATGCATCGTATGCGTCATCCGACTCAAAAGTGGAAAATGGATAAAAAAAATAGACAAGGTGAAAACCTTAAATAAATAGGAAAAATTACGCCCCGGGTATATATATTCCACTTCAGCCGATTATGCGTTTTTTGCAACAGAGGATGAAGTGGAATATATATACCCGGGGCGTACTATTCATTATTTAAGGTTTGAAGTAGCTTATTGCGTCGGTCATGTTGGAGGCAAGGTCTTGCAAGCTGCTGGCTGCCTCTGTGATTATTGAGAAGGTAGCATTAAGCTCCTGCATGGAAGCATTTGTCTCCTCGGCAGATGCTGCGTTTTCTTCTGAAATAGCTGACAGATCAGAAATGATATTTACGAGCTGATCCTTTGCGGAATTAAGCTCCTCAATGCGGGAGGAAATATTCTCCGCGCTTTCAGATACATTATCTACATTCTCTGCCATGTTCTGCATGTTGCTCTTGGTATCATCAAGCTGCTGACCCTGCACTTCAAAGTTGGAATTGAGCTTCTGCATTACTTCTACTGAAGCTTCAGAGTCAGAAACAAGCTTATCGACGATCTTCTTGATTTCATCTGCGCTTTCACTACTCTGAATAGCAAGCTGACCGATCTCGGTAGCAACGACTGCGAAGCCTTTTCCGGCATCTCCGGCTCTGGCAGCTTCGATGGAGGCGTTGAGAGAAAGGAGATTGGTCTGTGATGCGATATTTGTGATGGCTTCTGAGAACTTTGAAATCTCTTTTGCAGACTCATTGGTAGAATCAATGGTCTGGCCGATTTCTTTAACGGAAGACTGAACCTCTGTACTCTGGGCAATAAGCCTGTTCAAAGCATCCATAGCTGCTTCACAGGACTGCTTCATTTCCTTGGCATATGAATGAAGCTGATCAACATTATCTGTCACGATTTCGATATTGTTCCCAATTTCCTGAGTATTGCCGGCTGCTGTTTCGACATTTTCAGCCTGTGAAACGGCACCCTTAGATATCTCATCTATTGCTTCACTTACCTGGTTGGAGGCCTGGGAAGCTTGACTTGCTGAATCAGAAAGATCTGTGCCGGATCTCTTTAGCTCATTGGACATATCAACTGTAGTTCTAATTACTTCGCCAAGTTTATCACTAAGAGTTTTGGCTCCGTCAGCAAGAAGTCCGATCTCATCATTTCTTGATATGGAGGTTTCATCTATGTTGAGTTTTAAATTACCCTGAGACAGAAGGCCAAGCTCATCTGCTATTGCACGCATTTTTACTGAAGTCTTATTGGCAACTACAAATCCGATAATGGATAGAATTACAACAAGACAAGCTGCTATGGCAATCATACCAAAAAGAATCCTGTTGATGGCTGCTTCAACATCATCAACGGCTCTTCCGGCAAATACCATGCCGGCAATGCTTCCATCCGTATTGGTCATGGGAGCGTAATAGAGATAATATCTCTCGTCGGATCCCTGGATTGTTGATTTGGGAGCGTAGTATTCGGATTTTGTTTTTAATACATGGTCAGAAGTTTCCTGAGATGCTTTATAACCTGACAGCCTTTTGCCATTATTAAGAACGGTCGTAAGAATTTGCTGATCCTGATAATACAGTGAATATTCAATTCCTGTATGTTCATGGAGTTCATCCATAAGATCCTGATATTCCTCCATGACATTCTGTTCACCCTTATAAAGCTGCCCATCTACAAATGACCAGTCACCATCCCATACAGAATTCATTTCGCTTTGAAGATGCTCTGCAGCGACCTTTAATTCTTCCTGGATCATGTTATTGTAGGTATTTGTGATCTCGACAGCACTTATCGTAGTAAGAACTACCGAAATGCCAATAATCGCGCTAATAGCAATGATTATAAGCTTTAAGATCAGTTTCCCGTTTTTTGCTTTAGCTTCCATAAGTGCCTCCATTTAAGAAGAAACAATAAGAAATTGTGTCCTGACTTCATTTTACAACCAAAAAATTGTTTTGTTTAATATACGAAAAAAAGTTATCAATTTTTAATAAAATAAATATTTCGAGCATAATTACGGAAGATTTTGCTATGGATGTCAAAACACTAATTAGGTCGAACAGATAGAAATTTTCAAAAAATCAGGATGGTGGGTAAATTATTCAAATTTTAAGGTATAATAAGTGCATTATGAATTTACAAACAATTAAATTATATGACGAAAATGCATACGAAACGGAGTTTACAGCAAAAGTAATCAGCTGTAAAAAGGATGAGAAAAGTGATGACAGATTCATTGCAGTCCTTGACAGAACCCTGTTTTTCCCGGAGGAGGGAGGACAGACACCCGATAAGGGGAAAATCACACTGCAGGGAGAGGATGATATAAATGTCATCGATGTTCAGATAAAGGA
Source organism: Butyrivibrio sp. LC3010 (assembly GCF_000424385.1). Taxonomy (GTDB): domain Bacteria; phylum Bacillota; class Clostridia; order Lachnospirales; family Lachnospiraceae; genus Butyrivibrio. Next base: position 9,035 of record NZ_AUJU01000048.1, read on the forward strand.
TGAGGTCATTTATCATTATGTTGATAAAGCCATATCTGAAGGAGCAGAGGTTTCCGGTGTAATTGACTGGATACATCGCTTTAGCAATATGCAGCAGCACTCAGGAGAGCATATTTTTTCAGGGATTGTTAATAAGCAGTTTGGCTACGACAATGTTGGTTTCCACCTGAGTGATTCCGTGGTGACCATGGATTATAGCGGACAACTTTCAGAAGAGGATCTTTTTGATATAGAGAAAAAGGTCAACGGAGCTATATATGAAAACCGCGAGATAAAGGCCTTTTATCCAACAAAGCAGGAGCTTTTGTCTATTGATTATCGAAGCAAAAAGGAGCTCACGGGAGCCATAAGAATTGTGGAAGTAGACGGGTATGATATCTGTGCATGTTGTGCGCCTCATGTCAGAAAAACCGGAGAAATAGGTATTTTGAAGGTGATAGGTTCCCAGAATTATAAAGGTGGAACAAGAGTCAGCATTCTTTGCGGATTCAGGGCGCTTAAGTATTTAGCTGATGAGCATGATATGATCCTTAAGCTCGCCGGATCAATGTCAACCTCTATCGACAATGTTCCTTCTCAGTTTGAAAAGCAGCAGGAGGAGATAAGTGAGCTTAAGCGAAAGCTCTCAGATGCTTCAGAAAAGCTTCTTATGAAGGATGCAACTGAAATTCCTGCGGATATGAAAAATGCATGCCTTTTTACAGACGGCGGCATGGATCCAAATGTAATAAGGCGAGTTGTTAATACCATAGTTGCAGACAGAGGCGGCTATCAGGGAATCTTTTTTGGAGATGACAATTCCGGCTATAGGTTTATAATAGGAAGCGCAGAAGGGCTAAATAGCAATGATGTCCTATCTGAGCTCAAAAAGTGTTGCAATGTCCGTGGAGGCGGAAAATCTGCCATGGTCCAGGGGAGCGTCGAAGGCGCAGGAGCTGATGATATCAGGAGAGTTTTTGCAGCGTTGCAGTGAGCACCGTAAGGTGTGAACGTACTGTTACCATAGAGGGAATTGAGGAGTGGTTATGGAGAAAAATACAAGTGAGTTTAGAATGGGGCTTATAGATGCAATTCCCATTTGCCTGGGATATCTGGCGGTATCCTTTGCATTCGGAATTCAGGCTTCAGAGGCGGGACTGTCTGTTTTTCAGGCATCTGTTATGTCTCTTTCGAATGTGACAAGTGCAGGGCAGTTTTCATCCCTTGATCTTATAGTGACAAATGCTACCTTTGCAGAGATGGCTCTGTTGCAGCTTGTGGTAAATATCAGATATATGCTGATGAGTACCGCGTTGTCACAGAAGCTTTCACCAAAGGTTGGTACAATTCACAGATTCCTTATCGCCTACGGCGTTACGGATGAGATCTTTGCGCTGAGTGTTACAAGGAAGGGAAAACTGAATCCTGCATATTCGTACGGTCTCATAATCTGTTCGGTTTTTGGATGGGTTCTTGGAACCTTTCTTGGGGCATTTGCAGGCGCTATTATGCCGCACAGACTGATAAGTGCGCTGGGACTTGCTATTTACGGAATGTTCCTTGCAATCGTGATCCCTGATGCAAGGGAGAGCGTACCGATAATGATGGTTGTTATCGGTGCAATGGCCATGAGTACTATTTTTACTTATGCACCAGTTTTGAAAAATATATCCTCGGGCTTCAGGATAATTATTGTGACGATAGTAATCGCGGGACTGGCAGCAGTCCTTGCACCAAAAATAGACGAGGAGACTGCAGATGCATAATATTTACGGCTATATTTTTGTAATGGCAATCGTTACATATCTTGTACGTATGTTGCCGCTTACGCTTATCAGAAAGGAAATCACTTCACCTTTTGTGAAGTCTTTTTTGCATTACGTGCCCTACGCGACTCTTTCGGCCATGACATTTCCGGCGATTCTTCATGCGTCGGATGATATGAGGGCGTCCATTGTTGGATTTGCTGTGGCACTTGTACTTGCGTTCAGGAAAAAGAGTCTCCTTACTGTTGCGGTCTGTGCCTGCGCAGTTGTATTTGTGGTAGAATGGTTTTTAATATAATGATGATGGGGCAAAAGGACATGATGCGATAATGCGTGCTTAAATAGCATTCTGACTTGTTGACCCTCAAAACATGATTTTTAGTTTTGAAAGGAAATTAACATGCATATTGGAACTGGTTATGATGTTCATAGATTAGTAGAAGGAAGAAAGCTCATCATAGGTGGAGTTGATATCCCCTATGAAAAAGGGCTTCTTGGTCATTCGGATGCAGATGTTTTGCTGCATGCGATTAGTGATGCGCTCCTTGGGGCAGCAGCTCTGGGGGATATCGGAAAACATTTCCCCGATTCTGATCCTAAGTACAAGGGTGCAGATTCAGTAAAATTATTATCAGAAGTAGGGAAAATGCTTGAGGAGAACGGATATTTAATAGAAAATATCGACTCAACAATTCTCTGTCAGGCTCCAAAACTCAGACCTTACATCGATACGATGCGTCAGAACATTGCGGATGCTCTTGGAATAAATATCGAGCAGGTGAGCGTAAAAGCAACTACCGAGGAAGGACTTGGCTTCACCGGAGCAGGTGAGGGAATAGCAGCTCAGGCGGTTTGTCTTTTAGCAAGCCCGATTGAATATTACACAAAAAATGTGACCTATCAGACAGGTGAGGCACCTACAGGCGGATGTGAATCCTGCCCGGGTTGTGCCAAGAACGCTTGAATTATTTACCAATAATCTTAAGGATTACGATTTGTTGGAGTTTTAATGGATAATAATTTTGAAGATAGTAATTTCAAAAATACTGGTGATGGAATTCCTGAAAAGGAAACCGGTTTTCCGGATTTGGCAGGAACGGTGAGAGAGTGCTTTGATGTTCCTGGCGAACCCATGAACAGATATAGCCCTCTTGCACTGGCATTTATTGGCGACAGTGTGTACGAAATCATAATACGAAGTATAGTGGTTCAGGAAGCTAACAGACCTGCAGGGCAGCTTAATAAGATAAAAATAAAGTATGTAAATGCGGCGGCTCAGGCCAAAATAGTAGAATATCTGGAGCCACAGCTTACAGAGGAAGAGTGTGAAGTTTATAAGCGCGGAAGAAATGCAAAATCATACACCAGCGCGAAAAACCAAAGCGTAACGGATTATCGTAAAGCTACAGGATTTGAAGCACTCTGCGGATATCTGTACTTAAAGGGCGATATGAAAAGACTGCTGGAGCTTCTTAAGGACGGAATATCAGTTATAGAAAGATAAGCAGGAACGTAGAATATCTATTACACAGATTGGGCGGATTTTTGACAGGGAATGGAATGTTACTGTTCAGACAGCTCTGCGCACTTGCTGCGCTGAGCGTGAGAATGTTCTACGTCTTGAATATAGGATTTGCCCCTTTGCCGAAGGCAACTGGAATGGGCAAATCCAGTTGCTGTGAGCACCGTAAGGTGTGAACAGTAACAATGGAATTCAATAAAGCTCAGAAAGGAAAGTTATATAATACTAATGAGAGATAATCATAACAAAAGAAGAGATGAAGAAGGGATAGAGTCCCTTACTATTGAAGGAAGAAATGCCGTAATCGAGGCACTTAGAAGTGGGAGGACCATCGACAAGCTGTTTATTCTTGACGGATGCCAGGACGGTCCTATAGCCACCATCCGAAAAGAGGCGAAGAAAGCAGGGATAATGATGAAATTTGTCGGAAGGGACAGGCTTGATCAGATATCACAGACAGGTGCTCATCAGGGTGTCATTGCTTATGCTGCGGCTTACAACTATTCAGAAATAGATGACATTTTTAATCTGGCAGAGGAAAAGGGAGAGCCGCCTTTTGTTTTCCTGCTTGACAATATAGAGGATCCGCATAATCTCGGTGCAATCATAAGAACCGCTAATATTGCCGGTGCTCATGGTGTTATCATTCCTAAGAACCGTGCGGTAGGACTTACGGCAACTGTTGCAAAGACAAGTGCAGGGGCTTTGAATTACACTCCCGTTGTTAAGGTTACGAATATGGCAAGGACCATTGAGGAGCTTAAGAATCGAGGCATGTGGTTTGTGTGTGCTGATATGAACGGGACCACAATGTATGATCTTGATCTTAAGGGAGCCATCGGTCTTGTAATAGGAAATGAAGGATCCGGAGTAAGTAAACTTGTTCGTGAAAAGTGCGATATGGTAGCAGCTATTCCAATGAAGGGCGAGATAAACTCATTAAATGCTTCAGTGGCAGCAGGCGTGCTTGGATTTGAGATAGTAAGACAGCGCGGCGGTTATGGTAAATAATATGACTAAATTATCAGGGGATGAATCAGATGAAGAACTGATCATCAGAATCCGTGAAGGAGAATCGGATATAACTGATCATATCATGAATAAATATAAGGATATGGTCAGAACGAAAGCAGCTTCCATGTACATTCTGGGTGCTGACAGGGATGACCTTATACAGGAGGGGATGATCGGGCTTTTTAAAGCTGTGAGAGATTACGATGCTGGAAGGGATGCGAGTTTCAGAACTTTTGCTGACCTTTGCATATCAAGGCAGATGTACACCGCTATTCAGGCATCTAACAGGAAAAAGCATGCGCCCCTGAACAGTTATATATCACTTTATGCCAAAATGGACGGTCATGAGGAAGAGTTGGAATTTTCCCTTGATCAGATTCTTGAGGATATTAACGACAAAGACCCTGAATCCATGATGATAGACAGGGAGAATATCGAGGATATAGAGAGCTTTATTGAGAGCGGACTCAGTGAATTTGAGCAGGCAGTTTTAGAACTGCATATGACCGGAATGGGCTATGCAGAGATTGCCAAGGTCCTGGGGAAGGATGAAAAATCTACCGACAATGCTCTTTTCAGATTAAAAAACAAGATACGGAAATTTATAGATAATAATAAGTCGAAGTCATAATTACTAATGTACTGACACATTCATGAGTAACCAAATTGTTTGAATCTGAATAAATCTACGTTGTCATAAAATTTTGCCAATGATGGAATTCAATAAAATGTATTCAAGGGTGACTTGTAATAGTTAATTCCACTTTGTAAGAGTAAATTCCACCTTGTAGGAGTAAATTCCACGGGGTGGAGTTTTCTTTTTACAAAAATGATGGATTTTATCCACATTTACGGCTATAATAGCACAAAAGTCGGAAAAATGCGTATGACAATCAGAAGTCGAGTTCACGTAGTCCTGTTAAGAGTTAGTGAATTCCACCCCTAAGAGAAGTAGGTATGAAAGTCATCCAACCACGCAGAACTCCGGCTTTTTTATTATGAAATGGAAGTTTCTGCTCCGCAGAAACCTCGGAATTTAATAGTTAATGGTCAAAATACAGGCTGAGACATGATTAACGTCCTCCGGAGGCTCAGGGCTCCGCCCTAAGAACCTGCAAGGGACTAGTCCCTTGACCCTTTAACTGGGCTCTGCCCAGACCCGTCCTCGCCGGAAGCAGGACAGCAAGCATGCTTGCTGTCTGTTAGTTCAGGATAATCCGTGTCACTGCGTCAAGGGCTGCCCGGGCGCACGCGCCCAGCGTACTGTCCCTTGACTCCGTTCCCGCTCCATTATGAATTATTCTTTTTTTGCCATTTTCAGCAGTGAAGGTTTTAGAATAATGTCATTAGGCTTTATGATTTCAAATCTAAAAAGCTTTAATACCTTCTTGCCATAGATGAATGAGAGCATTGCATAGGGTGGTTTGTTTCCCAGCTCGGGACGGCTATAGGAGTTGATGTGATTCATCATCAGGTCAATCTGTTCCTGAGTATACTTCCCAATGTCTTTTCCTTTTGGAATGACTCTTCTTATAAATTCATGGTTGTTCTCACAAGCTCCTTTTTTATGTAAATCTTTACATAAAAAAGGTTATGACAAGTTATTTTTTATGTAAAGAAACCCATTAAAGTCAGCCTATTTTCAAGCATTACTAATGGATTTCTTTACATAATGATTCTTAAAGTTTAGATTTGCACAGATCCTTAAGCCAACTCTTAAGTGATATATTATTATCCCACTGTGGCTCTTCCTTTGGAACGATTTCTTTGCTGGCTGCTTCAATGGCTTCACGCTTGAGTTTGGCATCAGCTCTTGCATATCGTTCAGTTGTTCTAACGCTTACATGTCCGAGTAAGTCTCTGATGTAAATTAAATCAACACCCGAAGCAACTAACCCCATAGCTATTGAATGCCTGAGCTTGTGAGGGCTCATATCTACTGGTATTAGGTTAGGGTCTATTTTTCTGGCTGCATCAGAGTACTTTGTTACTATGTAACATATCCCTTGTCTAGTGAATTGGTTTTTCATGTGGTTAATAAAAAGCCAGTCATCCATATGTGAAGGGACATCGTAATGCATTTCTTTAATGTACTGTTTGATTATCGGAATTATAAGGCTGCTTAATGGAACAAATCGGCTCTTTTGTCCTTTCCCGTGTACGAGTACTGTATATGGAGATGTAAGCGATATGTCTTTTACTCTTATGTTTATAAGTTCACTTACCCTCATCCCTGTTGTATAGAGCATCATCAGAATTATGTAATCCCTTAATCCGTTTGTGTTATGTAGTGGGATTTGCTCCATTAAGAGTTTTACGCCATCCTCTTTGAGATAAGATATCTCTTTCTGCGGAACCTTCTTTATTGGAATTCCAAGTATCCTTTGATATTCCGGCATATATTCCGGCTTTACATATGAGAGATACCGGATAAAACTATTTATTGCAGATTGTTTTTGATTTCGTGATGAAATGCTATTATGCTGGTGCTCTTGTAACCATTCAAGAAATCTAATGATATTTTCATATGTCAAATCGGATAACGTTACTTTATCAGCGTCAATGGATTCCTCTTCTGAATAGTATTGCAAAAGATTAATGAATGCATATCTATATGAATCAATTGTTTTAGCGCTACAGCCACGATCATTTA
>NZ_AUJU01000049.1 GCF_000424385.1 Butyrivibrio sp. LC3010
ATAAGTTTGAAACAGAGAGGTAGCGGATAGGAATAAAGTTTAGGGCATGATAAATAAACCACCTGGAGGTAGTCGAAAAATTAAATATTTGGGGCAAAGATCTACGATGTCACTTCTGCAAGATCATCTTTGATGATAAAACCTCTGGACTTCAATAGATTAAGAGCCTGAGCAGTTGTAAGAGTTTTCTTTTCTTCAACGGACTTCTGAATAAAATAACCATCAGGAGTATAGGGCTTAAGATCTGTGAGTATGTGCCAGATAGCGGTCAGGAGCATACGACAGATTGCAATGATGGCTTTCTTGTGACCACGATGTGATTTGATACGGCGATAACGTTCTGTAATTTCGGGATGCTTCTTGGATTTGATCAAAGCATTTGCAACTTGCACCAATACAGGTTTAAGATAAATACCAGCACGGGAAATCCTAGTGGATTTGATTTTGAAATTGCTTTGGTCATTGCGTGGACAGCATCCAGCCCAGGAAACAAGGTGCTTGTCTGTGGGGAAGACAGACATATCGCCACCTATTTCTGAAAGTATCTGTATTGCCGTGAATGGATTTTTATCCAACCCCGGAACTGTACGAATTAGGGCAAGAGCATCGTTGTAAGGATCAGAAACACGAAAGATTTCCCGTTCTATTTCATTCTTGTGTTTCTCTAACTCATCTATGTGATCCAGACATTGACGAAGCTTGATTGCTTGCTCCTTACAGATAGCGCCATCAACGGCAGCCTGGATTTCCTCAATTGGATGCTTACATCGCCTGTCAACAAAAGGAGTAACATCGAAACATTCCCCGGGATGCTTAAGAATATATTCAGTTATGGATCTGGAAGATTTGCCAAAAACATCAGTGAACACTTCATCAAGCTTAAGATTTGATACTGTGAGACAATTAAGGGCACGATTCTTTTCGCCTGTGATCATACAGATAAGCTTGAAACGGTATCTCACAAGATCTCTAAGATGACGAATGTCAGCTGGCGGAATGAAGGAAGGCTTGATCATGTCACACATAAATAAGTCACATATCCATTTTGCATCCTTACGATCGGTTTTATTACCTTTTTGGGGCTTTGTATATTTGGGATGGGCAAGTACGACATTACAAGACTTTTCAAGGATATTAAAAACGGGTATCCAGTACTTGCCAGTAGATTCCATGCAGACATCAACACAATGATACTTGGCCAGCCATTCAGCAAGTTCACGCAGTCCTCTTGAGAAGGACGAGAACCTTTTTTCAAAATACTCAGTGCGGCCATTTGCATCGGTAATACCAATGCATGCATAGATCCAGGTTTTGTGGACATCAAGTCCACAGCAGTTCTTTCGAAAGATTTTAAATGCCAATAGATAACCTCCTGTCACATTTTATAGTTGTAAAGCTGACAGTGACTGGTCATCCGGCGAAATCGAGACAACTTCGGAAGAGATAAGTTTACGGGCTACGGTATGCGCCATTCGTTGATGCCTTTACAGATGACCGACAACATATAATCATGCGAGGTGGCCGCTATACCGCCCCGCCACTCACCTCCACGTGTTCTGTAGTATGTCAGCCTTACGAATAAAGAATATAACAGGAAACTTTAAAATAGAAAACAGGGAAAGACGCTGGGTTTCATAACCCCGTTGGTGTCTTTCGCAGAAAGACAGTTAATAATCATGAAAATGAAAAAATCATGAAAATGAAAAAGGTTAATGGATCATTCTGGATTTGAGAAAAGAGGTATAGATCATGAGCAATGAAATGAAAAATAAGAAAAGACCTGTGGTTTTTATGACAGGAGCAGGCGGAGGAATGGGCTCTGAGAGCTTTAAGCAGATGCTCCCGGATATAGGAAAAAAATATGACCTTATAGTTTTTGACAGGGATAAAGAAAAAAATCATGACTTTTTTGACCCTTATAAGGGAACAAAGGGACTAACAATAGTATATGGGGATCTGCTTAATAAAGACGATGTGGAAAAGTGCGTTGAAATGTCGGACATGGTTCTTCATATAGCAGCATTGGTTTCACCTCAGGCAGATTACCATCCTGACAAAGCCATGAAGACAAATTATGGATCGGTAGTGAACCTTACAGAGGCTATTAAAAAATGTGGTAAGAAAGACACCTATAAGTTTGTTTATATCGGAACAGTAGCAGAAACAGGAGACCGCATGCCACCCATTCACTGGGGAAGAGTCGGAGACCCAATAAAGCCCAGCGTGTTTGACTATTATGCGGTATCTAAGATTGCAGCAGAGCGCCATGTTATCGAGAGCGGGCTTAAGTATTGGGTATCTCTTCGTCAGACAGGTATCATGGGACCTGCCATGGCAAAGATCAGAGACGCCATCCAGTTCCACAACTGCATTTATAACGTACTTGAATATGCTTCAGACAGAGACAGTGGAAGAGCAATGAGAAATCTTGTAGCCTTTGATGCTGATGGAAGTCTTGATGAAAGTTTCTGGGGACACATCTATAACATCGGTGGCGGAGAGAGCTGTCGTGTCAGCACACTTGATATGTACAAAGCTATGTATGGGGAGTTGGGATTTAAGAGCCTTGACCCGGTAATTGATCCCAAGATGTATGCCACAAGAAACTTTCACGGTCAGTATTATCTGGATTCAGGTAAGCTCGAGAATTATTTACACTTCAGAAGTGACTCCATGCAATACTTCTATGACGCATATCTTAAGGAACTTGGCGGAGCAAAGACTGCAGGAAAGATCATCACCAAGTTCCCTGGCGGACAAAAGCTCATGGGCACCATCATCAAAGGTACCTTCAAGGAACTCCTCGATACAGAGCATGGCACCAAGCACTGGCTTGATAACAATATGAAAGATCACATCGATGCTTACTGGGGAAGCAAAAAGGCCTGGGAAGCACTTCCTGAAAAGGTCAGTGAGATGGAAGAGTTTACCGACTGGGATAAGGTGGTCCACATCGACCATGGCTATGATGAGAGTAAGCCTGAATCAGAGCTGACGCTGGAAGATATGAAAGGTGCTGCAAAGTTCAGGGGCGGTACCTGCGACTCTACAGAAATGAAGACCGGAGATTGGAAGACTCCTCTTGAGTTTACCTGCCAGTTCGGGCATCACTTCAAAGGAAGCCCAAGACTGATCCTTGAGGGCGGACACTGGTGCGACGAGTGCGAGAGAAAGTCCTGGAACTATGGAATGAGAGCTAGGAAGGACAAGTTCTTTGCTCAGGTTTGGAATCCTCTTCATGATGAGGACGAGATCCGCGAGTATCCAAAGACAGTAAGCGAGTTGGAGGTATGAGGGGAAAGTAATTTCTGCTAGAATACAATAACAAGTTGGGAGAAGAACGGGTGGTTACAAGGATTAACAGGATTTTTGAAAAGCCTCTTTTATCCTCCAGGATAAAGAGTGAAGATACTACAGGAAGCGAGCGGATACTGGGATATCTGCTGGCTCCTTCAGGCGCGCTACTTTTAAACGGCATTCTGGCAACCTATTTGAATGTCTTTTACACGGATGTTCTGAAGCTGACAACTGTCTTGGGAGGTGTTTTCCTGGCAGTTTTTCCGATCATATCAAGGGTGCTGAGTGCATTTATAAATCTGTTTATCGGAAGGGCCATAGACAGAACCCGGACAAAGGAAGGCAAGGCGAGACCATGGCTTCTTTTGTCGGCGCCATTGATACTGATAAGCGGATTACTGCTATGCATAGTTCCAAGCAGTAATCAGACAATTCAGATAGCATGGGTGATCTTTACATTTAACCTATATTACGGTCTGGCATTTAATCTTTTTAATATGAGTCACAGTCTGATGGTTCCCCTGTCAACGCGAAATATTAAACAGAGAGGGAGCCTTTCTGTGCTGAATAACGTGGCTTCAACCATGATGACGGGTATCCTGGGAGCGCTCTTTTTCCCGGCTGTTATCCTGCCTGTGATCGGAGTAAATCAAAAGCTCTGGCTTATTACCATTTCAGCCTTATCAATTCTGGCATTCCCGCTCATTATCATGGAGTATTACTTTACAAGGGAACGCATTACGCTGGAGGATTCGAGGAACACAAAGAAAGAGGCAGTGGGCAGCAAAAAGCAGCTGAAAGCAATCTTTTCGGACAAGTACAGTATTCTGATCTTTGCATACTTTACGATTAATCTTATAGCAGCGCAGCTTAAGAACACTTCGCTTGTCTATTATTGCAACAACGTTCTGGGAGCCTACAATGATGGCTATACACAGACGCTGGTTTCGGTTGTAGGTGGGCTTCCGATGGGAATAGGGCTGTTTGCCGTCTGGCCGATTGCAAATAAGTTTGGAAAAAAAAATACGACGGTTTTAGGATTCATCCTTCTCTCAATAGGAAGTATTATCTGTTTTATAGCGCCAAAGAGCCTTCCGATCGTTCTTGGAGGACAGTTCATAAAGAATATTGGCGCACTGCCTTCAGCTTATGTTTTTATGGCTCTTTTTGCTGATGTGCTTGATCACCTTGAGTGGAAGAATGGCTTTAGATGTGATGGAATGGCTATGTCGGTATATTCTATCATCACTACGATTTCAGCCGGGATTGCTACAGGAGTCTTTAACTTGGGCCTGAGCACTACAGGATATGTGGCGCCTTCCTTTGATGCTGTTACGGGAATGACTACTTCTGTTATTCAGAATGCCGCGACCCAGAATGTGATTACATTTTTCTTTGTGGGTCTTGAGGCCATAACAGGAATAATCTGTGCACTGCTCCTCGTCGGCCTGAACGTTGAAAGAGATATACATAAGGAGCAGGAGGAGATCCTTTTAAGAAAAGCTGCAGAATCATGTTGCTAAGAGTCAGGTCAGTAAGGTGACTGCTTAGGATATGCTCTTTCTATACTCCTTGGGTGTCATCCCATATTTCTTTTTAAAAACATTCTGGAAATAACTCTGGGAAGAAAAACACAGATATTCACTGATCTCACTTATGGAGCGATCAGAGTAGTGGAGGAGGCTTCTGGCTTCCTCCAGTTTTTTTCTCATGATAAAAGAGCTGATGTTAAAGCCCAATTCTCTCTTGAATTTCTTGGAGAGGGTGCTTCGCTCCATGCCAAGGTGATCAGCAATCTCTTCTACAGAGATGTCCTGATTGACGTGATTGGAGATATATTCGATGGCCCTGTAGATATCAATGGGCATTCCGGAAGGAATCTTTGCTTCCGAAACTCTCTTGGTAAAGTCCATAGCTGCCGTGGCATTAAGGAATGTGATGGCCGCAGAATCCGTAATCTTTTCCGCCTCCTGGATATAGGAGTCGGAGAGAAGATACGCTGTTTCCACATCCAGTCCGCCTTCAACAGCTTTTCTGGTGATGATGGCGATGGAGCTGATAAAGATGTTCTTGGCCTGGCGCAGTGAGTCACCCGCCACTTTTCCTTCAGTTATCCTTGGCGCATTTTTGAAGAATGCTTTGAGGCCTTCCACGTCACCTCGCTGAATGTATCCGTAGTATTCCTTCTCAAAGAGATACGTATTGTGGAAACGCTCATTTTCCTTGATATCCACAAGTTCTCTTGTATGCTTTCGACCGATAGCTTTCTCTTTTCCCTGATCAAATACGTTGAACTTGGAGATAATGTCTATGGTCTCGCCATTCAGTTCCCTGTTGATCAGGGCAAGGATATTGAAAAACTGAGAGTTTGAAAACAGAGGAGTCTTGAGATAGAACTCCTCTATTCCCAGCTTGTATTCCACAGGCAGAGAGTACTCTTTTATCATGTGATCGATGATGTCAGAGGTTATTGTGACATTGCTTACAGGTCCTACGATTATGGTTTCGCCGGTGTTAAAGTTCTGTATTATTCCTAAAAAGAGAAAGTCTTCTGTGGATCTGAAACTGACATTCTCGTTACTTTCTGTAAGAAGCCCCTTATATGCAGAGATAAAGTCCACCGGCAGCTCATTTGCAGGGAATGCCATAATAAGCTCGTCTTTCCTGAAGTAGTGGACAGGAATATATGCCGCGTTGTATAGAAGATTTAGGAAGTCTTCGATTTTTCTTTTTCCAGCCATTATAATTCACCTAATTACAAATAAATTCACGTGCATGCAATAATATTATCTACAGATACACTACAATGTCAATAAAGAAAGAGATGCACTGTGTGTGATATTTAGAGGAGGATACAAAGAAATGGCAAAGAAACCACTTGGACTCGATAAATCCGGTGTCCAGAAAGTAATGAGAAAGGGAGATTATTTTGCGGACTCTTTGGGACAGTTCGCCCTTAATTCAATATCAGGTCTTGTCGGACAGCTGACATACTTCTACACAGATAAGGCTGCGATGGCTGCGGGAGCTGTTGCAACAGTGTTCTTTATCTGTAAGATCATTGACGCGTTCACAGATGTGATCATGGGAAACATCGTTGACCATACTAAGCCCGGAAAAGAGAAATACAGACCATGGCTTTTAAAGATGGCTATTCCGGCTCTGGTAATACTAATCATGCTCTTTACGGTGCCACAGGGTGTTTCGGATTATGTTAAGATAGCTTATATGTTCGTTACGAACATCCTTTTAACTGCAGTTATCTATACAGCAATCGCTATTCCATACGGTTCGCTTCTGGTTGTGAGGACAAACAGCCAGGAAGAGCGAGGCAACATGGGAATCTGGCGTGCAGCAGCCGGCTATGTTTCGGGAATGGTAATTGCTATCGGAATCATTCCTATCACTAACATGCTTGGCGGTGATCAGGCAGCCTGGATCAAGTTTGGGGTTGGCTTTGGACTGATGGTAGTTCTTGCACTTCTTATCTGTTACAAGAAGGCAAGAGAGTGCGCTGTTGAGACCGGAAAAGAAGCACTTCCTGCAGATCAGCAGGATGATGAAGATCCGGTTCCGTTTAAGGAAGCTTTAGGAAACCTTTTCCGCAATAAGTACTGGGTAATGATCCTTATCATGGGTGTTATGTCAAATATCTCTTATGGTATAAGCGGAACTTCAGGAGCTTATTATTGCAAGCTTATCTACGGCGACGACAACCTGACCGGTATTCTCGGTGCAGTTGGTCTTTTGCCTACACTGATCGGATTTATCGCTGTTGGTCCTATGATCAAGAAGCTTGGCGTAACCAGAACGCTTAAGGTTTCATTCTTTATCGGCATGGTTACTACAGCACTTCGTATCATAAATCCATCAGCCTTCTGGTACAACACAATCCTTGGATGCTTTGCAACATTTGCTAACATCCCTATGATGTGCCTTATGGGTGTTATGACTGCCATGACAATCGATTACAATGAGTATAAATTCGGTAAGAAGATGGTTGGTACAAGTAATGCAGCAAGTGGATTTGGCGGAAAAGTCGGTTCCGGTCTCGGGGCGTCACTTGTAGGCTGGTGCCTGGCAGTTGCAAGCTACGATGGCCTTGCAGAGGTTACTACACCTGCAGTAAGACAGGCAGTATATACCTTTGGTATCTACATTCCACTTTTACTGTTTGTGGTAATGTTCATTCTTACTCTTTACTTTGACCTTGAGGCTAAGCTTCCTTCAATGAGAGAAGAGATCGCGAAAAGAAAAGCTAATAAGTGATACGGAAATTTGAGGCGGTGAAATTCCGCCTCAAAAACCATTTATGGAAGAGGTGTAAATATGCAGCAGTATGAAAATGATCATTTAAATCTGGTACTGGATAACGCAGCCGAGTGCACTGTGCTTCTTAAAAAGAACGGGAAATTTCCCTTAGAGAAGCCTTGCAAAATAGCAGCCTACGGCTCAGGTATGCGCTATACGATCATGGGTGGCACCGGGTCAGGAGAAGTCAACACCAGATTTTCATATACGATTGAAAAAGGTTTGGAAAAAGAGGGCTTTGAGATCACCACAAAGAAGTGGCTTGATGAGTATGACGAGGTGAGGAAAACCGCCAAGAAAGAGTACTATAAGACTCTTAAGAAGGAAGCCAAAAAGAAGCATGAAAACCCCATCATGTATCTAATGGGAAAAGAGCTTTTGGAGCCCTGCCACGGACTGGCTCTTGATGCTGAAGGCGGTGATGTGTGCATCTATGTTCTTTCAAGAAATTCCGGAGAGGGGAGCGACAGGAAGGTCGTAGAAGGCGATGTAAAACTCACAAGATCAGAAGTGAGGGACATCATTGCTTTAAATAAGAAATATGACAGATTCATGCTGGTTCTTAATGTTGGAGGACCGGTGGATCTAACACCGGTTATGGAAGTTGGAAACATTCTCATTTTGTCACAGCTTTGCTCTGACATGGGAAAAGTGCTCTCCGACATTCTTACAGGCAAACAGAATCCTTCAGGGAAGCTCTCCACAACCTGGGCAGCTTTTGAGGAGTACTCAGCTGAGGGCACATTTGGCGATTTCAATGACAATGAATACAAAGAAGGCATTTACGTGGGATACAGGTATTTTGATACCTTTGGGCATAAGGCTCTTTTCCCGTTTGGCTTTGGACTTTCTTATACAGACTTTGATATCAGCTTTAAGGACGCAGAGGCGAAAGGCAGCGTAGTAACCCTCAAAGCTGTTGTAAAGAATACAGGATCTGCCGCAGGAAAAGAGGTTGTTCAGGCCTATGTGACACTCCCAGAAGGGGAACTTCCCAAGGCATATCAGGAACTGGCAGGCTTTGCAAAAACAGGTCTTCTTGCACCGGGTAAAGAGGAAGAGATTGTGATTTCTTTTGACCTTAAAGAACTTTCTTCTTATGACGAGAAGAGCGCCTCATACATTCTTGAAAAGGGTGAATATATCGTAAGAGTCGGAAACAGCAGCGCAAATACTGAGGTCATATGTGTGGCCGGCCTTGATGAGAAAGTTACTGTTCTTAAGACAAAGAATTGCCTTGGCGATCCTGGATTTAAAGATATTACAGCGCCTTCCTTTGACAGGGGGAATGTTCCTGCTAAGGCTAAGAGAATCCTTATTGATGCAAAAGACTTCTCCTGCGGCGAAGTTTCTTTTGACAGGAAATATGAGATTGATGATAAGGTAAAAGAACTTTCGGATGAGGAACTGTGTTTTTTGGAAATCGGTGGATTTGACCCAAATGCCAAGGGCCTTTCAATAATCGGGAATGCTGCAACTCATGTGGCAGGAGCAGCAGGTGAGACTACTTCTTTGCTTGAAAACAAAGGCATTAAGCCACTTATCATGGCCGATGGACCTGCGGGACTCAGGCTTTCCCTTGAGTACTACGAGGATGAAAAGGGTGCTCACGGTGTAGGCGGAGCAGGGATGATCCCCGAGAGCATGCAGGAAGCCATGGGCCCGGTGGCCAGATTCATAGCAAATCTTTTAACCGGCGGAAACAAAACCCCAAAGGGAGTAACTATAAAGGAACACGCTGCAACCAGGATACCCATCGGCACCGCCATCGCACAGAGCTTCAATGTGGAGCTTGCTGAGAGCCTGGGCGATATTGTCGGAGATGAGATGGAGCGTATGGGAATCAATCTGTGGCTTGCTCCTGCACTCAACATCCACAGGAGCATCCTTTGCGGAAGGAACTTTGAGTATTATTCAGAGGATCCGCTTGTATCGGGACTTATGGCAGCGGCCATCACCAGAGGAGTTCAAAGGCACAAGGGCTGTGGCACAACCATCAAGCATTACGCAGCCAACAACGCTGAGACTAACCGTTACTGCAACAACTCCCATGTGAGTGAGAGAGCTATGCGAGAGATATATCTCCGCGGTTTTGGAATCTGTGTAAGGCTTTCACAGCCTCACGCTTTGATGACCAGTTATAACCTCTTAAATGGCACACATACAGCCGAGCACAGAGGGTTAATAGAAGATATTCTTCGCTGTGAGTTCGGCTTTGATGGAATAGTTATGACCGACTGGGTGATGAGCATGATGGACAGCAAGAACTCCATCTACAGAAACTCATTGTCAAATGAAGTGGCAAAGGCCGGTGGTGACCTGTTTATGCCCGGTGGCAAGAAGGACTATGAGAATGTTTTAAATGCGCTTAAAGCCGGAACTCTTGACAGAAAGCAGCTTGAGATAAACGCCTCAAGAGTTATAAAGATGGCTGCGAAACTGGCCTGACTTCCCAAGTGAGAGGAATAATAAAATGAATTTATATGACCTTAGAATAGAATATGACAAAGCTCCTTTCGGACTTTCAGTAAAAAATCCAAGGTTTTCCTGGAAACTTAAGTCCGGCAGGACCGATACCATGCAGAAGAACTATCGCATTGTTGTCACTGAATCTGATAGCGGAAACACTGTCTGGGACAGCAAGTTGATAGAGTCAGATGCATCAATACATGTGGAGTATGCGGGAGATGCTCTTTTAGATGAGACGGCATACAGTGTTCACGTGGAAGCCTGCGACAATCATGATGAAAAAAGCGAGATTGAAGGCGGTTTCGTTACCGGTATATTTGACCCTGCAAGCTTTCAGGCGCGCATGATCACCCACGACTTGTCAGAGGATAACAAGAGCTGTCCTGTGTTCTACAGTTCTTTTGCTACCAGGAAAAAGGTTAAAAGAGCTGTTGCCTACGTCACAAGCTACGGCGTTTATGAGATGAGCGTAAACGGAAAGACTGCAGGAGACCTGAGAATGGCTCCCGGGTGGACCAGCTACAAAAACAGGCTTCAGTATCAGATCTATGATATTACTGAGCTTATTGATAAAAGAAACTTCGTTGAGATCACAGTTGGAAACGGATGGTATAAGGGCATCCTTGGATTCATTCTAAAGCCCAATAATTATGGTGACAGGGTTGCTGCTTTTGCTGAGATTCACGTTTTCTATGAGGATGGAAGCTGCGACAAAATCTTTACTGATGAGAACTGGGGCGTAAGAGAAGGGCAGATTCTATCAAGTGAGATCTATATGGGAGAGTCGGTAGATACCACAAAAGCTGATTTTGCAGAGGGTAAGGTATCAGTAACGGAGTTCGATCCAAAGACCCTTGTTGCCCAGGAAAATGAGCCTGTCAGGGTAACAAAGAGGCTTAAACCCGTAAAGATATTTACAGATCCCGAAGGCAATAAGCTTGTGGATTTCGGGCAAAACCTTACAGGTGTTGTTGAGCTTAATATAAAGGGCAAAAAAGGGCAGAAGGTAACAGTTAAGCATGCTGAGACCCTGGATAAGAACGGAGTCTTTTATCCTGAAACTTTGCGAAAAGCCGTGTCCATAGATGCGTTTGTGCTTAATGGAGAGAGGCAGGTTCTTTCACCTAAATTCACTTTCCATGGCTTCAGGTATGCGAAGATCGAAGGCATTGAGGATCTCACAGAGGACATGTTCACAGCTCTGGTGATCCACTCTGATATGGAAGAGATCGGAGATTTTGAGTGCTCAAATAAGAAGGTCAATCAGCTCTATAGCAATGTGACCTGGAGCTTTAGGGATAACTTCCTTGATGTTCCGACAGATTGCCCTCAGAGGGACGAAAGGCTCGGCTGGATGGGAGATGCCCAGTTTTTTTGCTGGACTGCTTCAGAGATCAGAAACACAGCCAGGTTCTACAGCAAATGGATGAAGGATATTGGTGCCGAGTCATCTCTTGAAAAGGGTGTGCCTCATGTGGTTCCGGATATACTGGGCTCCTACAGTTCGTCAGCCTGGTCGGATGCAGCTGTTATCATTCCATGGGCTGTTTATCAGACTTATGGCGATACAAGGATTCTTTCAGATTCCTGGCAGTGCATGCATGAATGGGTTGATCATATAAGGAATCACTGCGGCGATAACGTCCTTTGGCAGACCGGCTTTCAGTACGGTGACTGGCTTGCGCTGGATAAGGAGGAGATGGCTGACAGGACCGGTGCGACAGACAAGTATCTTATAGCAAATGCTTACTATCTGTATGTGACCGATATTGTGAGAAAGACAGCCAAAGTTCTCGGACATTCCGATGCCGAAAAGAGCTACTCTAAGCTTTATGAAAAGACCCTTGAAGCTTTCAGGAGTGAGTATTATACCTCGACAGGACGTATCGTAAGTGAGACACAGACCGGGGCAGTGATATCTCTTTTCTTCGGACTGGCAAGAGAAAAGGACAGAAAGCGAATCCTTGATGCTTTGGTTGAAAATATAGCTGCACACAAGAATCACCTGGTGACAGGTTTTGTAGGAACTCCATACCTTTGCCATGTGCTTTCCGAGAACGGTGCTCATGATCTGGCAACAGTTCTTTTCATGCGTGAGGACTATCCTTCATGGCTCTATGCCGTAAATAAGGGGGCAACAACGATTTGGGAGAGATGGAATTCCATCACACCGGAGGGTGACTTTGATGTGTCCGGAATGAACTCTCTTAATCACTATGCCTATGGTTCGATCGCAGACTGGATGTTCAGGAAGATAAGTGGAATCGAGCAGCTTGAGCCCGGATACAAGAGATTCAGGGTAAAGCCGATGCTGGTGAAGGGCATTTATTCTTTCGACAGGTCTTTTGAAACCATGTACGGAACCATAGAGAGTCATGTGAGCTGCAAAGATAGAAGGATAAAGGTTAAGGTTGTTGTTCCGGTTAATACTACGGCTGAGTTGACCCTTCCTGAGCAGACTGAGACTAAGGTGCTTGGTTCCGGAACCTATGAGTTCGACTATGCTACTGATACGGATCTGACTGTGGAGAGATACAGCATGGAGAGCACTCTTGGCGAGATATTGCAGAATCAGCTTGCAAAGGACATGTTTGAACAGTTTGCTCCGGGAATGCTGGATAATCCGATGATCGGATATGCCATGGGCATGACTCTTACGGAGATGCTGGTTCAGGCTCCTGAAGCAAAACCTATGTATGAAGCCGTAATAGCAGCTCTTAATGTGCAGGAAAAAGCAAATAACCAGGGCGCGGCTTTTGATGGAGATATAAGAAAATGAAGGCAATCAGACTACGAACAGAATATCTTGTTAATCCCCTGGGGATTGATGTACAGCACCCAAGACTTATGTGGAACTGTGAGGGCGGCGTTAAGCAGAGCGCCTATCAGATCGTCACTGATAACTGGGACAGCGGGAAGGTTGAAACATCTTCTATGCACGCGTTTTATCCAAAAGAGCTTGCAGACAGGGAGAGGGTTAATTGGAAGATCAGGCTCTTTGATGAAAACGGCGTTGCGGGAGAGTGGAGCGAGAGCTTTTTTGAGATGGGAATATCATCCTGGGAAGCTAAATGGATTACCGGGGATTATAAGGTCAACAGGAATGATAGATATCCGGTGGATCTGTTCAGAAAAGAATTTAAGGTTGAAAGCCCCGTTGAAAAAGCAAGGCTCTATATTACTGCCTGCGGAACCTATGAAGCAAGGATCGGCGGTGAAAAGACCGGGAATTTCTACATGGCTCCGGGACATACCGATTACAGAAGGCGTGTTCAGTACCAGACCATAGACGTGACGGGGCTTTTAAAGACCGGCAAAAACGAGATTACTTTGCAGCTGGCAGATGGCTGGTATCGCGGAAGCTGTGGTGCCTGGGGACTTAAGAACCAGTACGGCATAAGGACCAAGATACTGGCACAGCTTGAGGTGACCTATAAAGATGGTATAAAGAACGTGATCGTAACAGATGATAGCTGGGACTGGTGCAACGACGGTACGATCCGTTTTGCAGACAACAAGGATGGAGAAGTGGTGGAGGCTTTCAGGGTTCCGCTGTTCAGAGGAAAGGCCAAAGTCACGAAGCACAGTGTTCGTCCAACTGCCTCAAACAACGTCCCGGTTACAGAGCATGAACGTTTTAAGCCTACGCTAATTACGACGCCCGCAAGGAAGAAGGTTCTTGACTTCGGACAGAATATTGCCGGAATAATCTCTTTTAACCTGAATGCGAAAGCAGGACAGAGAGTACTTCTCAAGTTCGGGGAAATGCTTGATTCGGATGGAGAGTTCACCCAGGAAAACATCCAGCTTAAGAAAAAGAACGGATATACTACGCCATTACAGCAGGTGGAGTACTTCTGCAAAGACGGAGTTAATGAATATAAGACAACCTTTGCGGTTTTTGGATTCAGGTATGCCCTTGTGGAGACTGAAGCGGAGTTTAAGGCTGAGGATTTTACGGCTATCGCAGTGTACTCGGATATGGAGCAGACAGGATTTTTTGAGAGTTCCGATGAACTTTTGAATAACCTTTTTGAAGCCACGGTGTGGTCAGCAAAAGGTAATCATTTGGATATCCCTACAGACTGTCCAACCCGTGAGAGACATGGATGGACAGGAGATGCACAGATCTTCTTTGAGACTGCAGCATACATGTTTGACTTTGCTGCATTTTCAAATAAGTACTTGCATGATGTATATGATCTGCAGTCCGGTAATGGTAAGCTTCCCCAGATAGCACCTGCAGGAGGTGTTGACAAATACATGAACGCCATGAATGGATCAGTTGGCTGGTCTGATGTGGGAATTCTGATCCCCTACAGATTCTGGAAGATGTTTGGGGATGAGTCCATGATCAGGGAGTTCTATGACCGCATGGCAAGGTATGCCAGATTCATGGAAAAGAGATGTGGAAAGAGCTCAAAGATTTTTGGAGAAAAGATAAAACTTTCAGAAGAGAATGCGAAGTACCTGGTAAATGCAGGCCAGAGTTATGGTGAATGGGCTGAGCCTGAGGATGTCTGCGCCTTTAAGTGGCAGGATTTTGTAGCTCCACATCCTGAAGTGTCAACTGCTTACACTGCTTATGTGCTTGGGCTTATGGCTGAAATTGCTGATGAACTGGGGCATGGCAGCGACGCTGAGGAATTTCGCTCATATTCAGAAGGATGCAGGAACGCTTATCAGGAGCTGGTTTCCGGCGGTAAGTACACTCTGGATTCTGACAGACAGGCCCAGCTTGTAAGACCGCTGGCGCTTGGTCTTCTTAATGATAAACAAAAGGAATATGCAAGGAAGAGACTGATCAAAGCTCTGGAGAATTATGGATGGAGACTGGGAACAGGCTTTTTGTCATCACCACTGATCCTGTTTGTACTTGCTGAGTATGATATTGATTCAGCCTATAAGCTCCTAGAGAACAAGGAGATTCCCGGATGGCTCTCCATGCCAAAAAATGGCGCTACGACAATCTGGGAGAACTGGTCAGGACCATTCAACACTCAGGGAGCAGGTCTCGGATCTTTGAACCATTACTCCAAAGGTGCTGTCTGCGAGTGGCTCTTTAAGTCCATGTGTGGAATAAATGTTGATGGTGAAAACCGCTTTGTAATCTCACCAAGACCCGGAGGAAGTTTCACATTTGCCAAGGCTTCATATAACAGCGTCTTTGGTAAGGTGGAGAGTGAATGGGAAAAGAAGGATGGTAAGGTAGCATACAATGTTGTTATCCCCGCCAATTGCGAGGCTAAGATCATTCTCCCCGGGGGAACAGAATTAACAGCCGGACCCGGAGAGCATTTTTTTGAGGAATGAGTGGCATGTAAAAAGGGCTTGTTTGATAAGGATGTCTATAAAGGGAAAGGCAATGGAATAGGATATTTGCCTGAGTTTGATACAGTTGCTTGCGAGATAAGGGAGGGCTTAAAGGAAAGCCGTATGGTTCCTCTTAAGGCTACATCTGACGTCATGCATATCCTAGTGTACTGACATGTTGACAATTAATCAAAGTCGCTCCCTGCCTTAAAGGACAGGGTACAGCGATTTGAGTTTGATTCTTGCATCAGATGTTTTGAATTGCCAATCTACAGTTGCTTTATTTGAATTACGCTCATCTTCCCAAGTGCTGAGTTCTTTTATAAGCAAATCAATATTTGATATCCGTCGTGATAGGCACTGCCTTGTCATAACATTGAGTTCTATTTCGGCAATATCAAGCCAACTTCCATGCTTGGGAGTATAGTGTATCTCTAACTTTTTTAATATCCTGCGAGCTTCTG
>NZ_AUJU01000050.1 GCF_000424385.1 Butyrivibrio sp. LC3010
TTCTATTTTTGATATTGCTCACGTTCCATATATATGATTCGTGAGAGCATGTATACAACATAATCAGGGGGAGTTCTTACCCCTTGCTCCCAGTGGGATAGTGTTCCTACTGGGATGTGGAACTTCTTGGCGAATGCAGCCTGTGATAATCCAGTAATTTTTCTCAATTCTTTAATCAGCATCTTTGTCACCGCCTTTCAGAAGGTTTGGATTAGTATTACCAAGTTTTCTTTTTGCAGCATTATTTTTAAGGATTTCCGTTTGTTTATATGCCACAGAACGCAGTTTTTGTAAACGTTCCTGTTGCGATAATCCCTGAGAAATCCATTCTGCATTGAAATTTTCAAGATTGATCAGAACTATGAGTTCTTCGGCAGACGCATAATCCCTTATGTTCTCACCTTTTTTGGCTTCATCAGGATGATCTTTTCGCCAATCTCTTGCACGTTTTCCAAAGAGAGCAACATTAAGAAGATCAGCCTCATTTGCAAATTTGTATGTCTTTTCTTCATTGGTTAATTCATCAGTAATAAGGTATGTCTGAACAGCATCTGTGTGAATGTGATAATTCAGCTTTGAAAGAGCTCTCTTTTCATCCCATCCAATAGCTTTTCTCTCAGCCTCATCCTTTTTCAGACGCTGATAATCCTTGATTATATAAAGCTTAAACTCTGGAGAAATCCAGGATGCAAACTCAAAAGCAATATCAGAATGGGCATACGTTCCTCCGTATTTGCCGGCCTTTGATATTATCCCCTTAGCCTGCATTCTTTCAATCCACTGCTTCGGAGTCATTATAAGTCTGCCGCGTTCATTTCTAACCGATTGGAATTCCAATCGGTTAAAATCATTCGAATTATGAATTTCTTCCCAGACTGCGAGGAAATCGATTGTTGAATACGAGCTCATCCAGTTAGTAATAACCATCCTGGGATCTTCAGAATTCTTGTATTTTGCTATATCTGTAAGGCTGATGTAACTATCATCAGGCTCAGTACCTCCAATAACCCCTATTTCTATTCCATTAGCGTTAATTTTTGTTTGTGCCATTTGTTTCTCCTTCAAGTGTATCAATGATATATAATTATATATCATTGATACACTGACAACAAGCATTAGGTTATTATACGATTTAAACCGGTATTACTTCGAATATTGTCCACCTCCTTTCTTAAGCGGGATTCATTCCTCCCATTTATATACGACACGAAAATGGGTGAAATGTTCCAATAAATTTAAAATTTTTTTGGAATTATAGTTTGTGGCTAATTTTTCAAACATCCAATAGGAATAACATATACGCCGTCTTCACGCTTATAACCAAATGGTGTTCCGGTAAGAACAATTTTTAAATCAGGCAATCTGAGCGGAGCCTGCTTCTCGTTAACATTGTATTCTGCTACCAGTCTTTCGATTTCGTTAAGATGTGCAGCGCCTTCTTCGATTTCATTGCTTCCGAGTTTGATCTCTATTAAAGCATATCTGCCATCTCTTAAGTGAAGTACAGCATCCGCCTCTAACCCGTATCTATCATGGTAATATGATACAGTTCCTCCCAATGAGGATGAGTAAACACGTAAATCCCTAATACATAAGGTTTCAAAAATAAATCCAAATGCTTTAAGATCTGTATTGAAGTACTCAGGGGCAACTCCAAGAGCAGCAACGGCTATTGATGGATCTACAAATTCTTTTTTATCAGAGGACTGAATCGCAGTTTTCGATCTAATTGAAGGGCACCAAGCTTCTACATCTCTAATCACATATAGTTTTCGCAGAGTCTTCAAATAATCATAAAAAGTAGTTTTGCCCATAGGGAAATTAGCATTGATATCACGAAGAATCGTTCGATTTGATGCAAATGTTGATATATTTCTGGCGTAGGATCTAAGAAGCAATCGAGTTCCCTGCGCATCCCTTTTCACATTATCCACATTGCTAATATCATCCCTGCACAAACTATCGAAGTAACTGCCTGAAACCATCAGTTTTGCCTTATCAGTCTTTTTATTCATAACAGACGGCCATCCGCCGCGACAGGCGGCCATAATAATTCCGTCAATTGTTAGGTCGGAGATGCAATCATCAGGAAGCTCTTTGTTATTGAATAATTCTGATAGCGAAATCTTTCCATTAGATTCACCGGAGGCTAGCGAAGAGATTTGTGGTATTTTAGCGAAGAAATTTGTGGTAAATAAGCGAAGAGATTTGTGGCGCTTTGGCGGATAACTTTGTTATAAATGGATTTCACGCACATGATTAAGAAATATGGGCAGAACATTGGACTTTCAAAGAAACTTACACCGAAGGAACTTAGTCAAGCCAAAGGAAATGTGTGCTTTGATGATAGAACTGGTACATATAGAATTTAAATGATTTCTTAAAAAATTACGCTACTAGAAGAATTATATTGAATAACTTATAATGAAATTAGGCATGTATGTTATTTTTACTGTTTTAAAAAAACAGATTGTGATTATTGCAGACTAGTGAAAATCCAATTTGATAGGGAGAGAACATCCTACACACAACACGACTTTTAATCACAAGATACTATTAATGCTTTATATCCTGTTTTTATAGAATGAATTCATATTTTGATACGAAAAAATATGAATATCTGAGGTTTGAGGAAGAAAATGAAAGTATTCAATACTACAGCAGTATGCATACCATCAAAACACTATATGGTGGATATTTCTGAAAAAGTTGAAGAGATAAAAAAACTTGTTGATGGAGGGAAATATTTTACCATCAATAGGGCAAGGCAATATGGAAAAACTACGACTCTAACTGCACTTAGGAAAAAACTAGAATCCACATATATGGTTTTATCTCTAGATTTTCAAAGCATTGGCGCAGATGTCTTTGAAAATGAAGCGTTTTTTTCACAAGCAATGGCTCGTATAATTATCGATTGCCATGAATTCGAAAAGATCGAAATTCCTGAAGAAACAATTACTGCTCTTGCAATGTTAAATGAAGCATCCCCTGAAAAAATTAAGCTTGATGATTTCTTTAGGATAATGAAGCGATGGATAAATAAATCAGATAGAGGCGTTGTACTAATAATTGATGAAGTAGATTCTGCAACTAATAATCAAGTATTTCTCGATTTTCTAGCAGGATTAAGGGACCTATATATAGGAAGAGAAACTGATGGTATTCCGGCATTTCAGTCCGTTATCCTTGCAGGAGTGACAGATGTAAAGCACCTTAAAATGAAAATCCGTCCAGATAAAGAACATAAGGAAAACAGTCCCTGGAATATAGCAGAACCTTTTAATGTAGATATGAGCTTATCTGAACCAGGGATTAGAGGAATGCTTGATGAATATGAGTCAGACCATAATACAGGTATGTGTACAGATGAAGTTGCAAGAAAGATCCATGATTATACAAATGGCTATCCATTTCTTGTCAGCAGAATATGCCAATTGATTGATACTGATATATGCAGTTCGATTGGCAAGGAGGCTGCTTGGACATGTGACGGAGTTGAGGAAGCTGTAAAAAAGATAATAACAGAATCAAATACATTATTTGATTCTTTGATGAGCAAACTCAAGAATTATGAGCGATTAAAATTGCAATTAAGAAGAATACTATTACAAGGCGAAACGATTGAATATTTACCAGACAATAAAGAGCAAGAACAGCTTATGATGTTTGGATTTATAACCAGAAGCAATGACAACACAATCGTAGTCGCCAACAGAATATTTGAAATGCGTCTATATAAATACTATATTGGCGAGAGCAAATTTTCTGAGGAAATGCGGGGAAATGCACTAGATAATAAACCGGAATTCATTAAAAATGGTGAGCTTGATATACCCCTAATAATGAAACGCTTTATTGAAACACAAAAATATATAAGAAACCTTAATGATGAGGAAGCAGAAAGAAAATTCATTGAAGAGGAAGGCCGAGAAAAATTCCTTACATATCTTTCGCCTATCCTAAACGGAACAGGAACTTATAGTATTGAAGAGCAGACCAGAACGCGAAAGCGAATGGATATCGTCATTCATTATCTTGGAAAACGCTACATTATAGAACTTAAAATTTGGCACGGTGAAAAATACAATAGCGCAGGAGAAAAGCAAATTATAGAGTATTTAGATTATTGGAATTTAGATACTGGATATATGTTGAGTTTCAGCTTTAACAAAAAAAAGATTCCCGGCGTAAAAAAGATTCAAATAGGAGAAAAGATATTATACGAAGGTATAGTCTAGATATCATCTATACGCTAACTATGGAATAGATCCATCTATGGACTATAGTATAAATGAAGCAATTAAGAATATAAGTGTATTCCTAATTGCTTCATTCTATGCTTATTTCTTCTTGATCCTGCACCTCTTTTTATAGCAGGCGATGCCATAGCTTATGATCGTGTCCATTCCGGCATCATACAATGTCTGTTCATAATCGCGGTTTTCAATCTGACGTAAAGCTTCATCGCAAAACTGATCCAGCTTTTCATTTTCTGCATACTTTAGTTCGATGATCACACCGACCCTTTTTTCAGGTGCCTTAATGAGTATATCGGCAAATCCGTCCCCTGACTCCCTGTTGGAAACCACAGCCCTTGTCACTGCGCTTAATAGTCCCAGAAGATAACCATGATAGAAATTTTCCTTCATCTCTTTTTTGACGTTTATATCTCTGATACTGATATGATTTATGAGATAGTCAGAAAAAATCCTTTCAGCTTCTTTATCGTTTCCTTCTATCAGCGCATCAAACAGATGGTATGCATCATCAGATTTCTCTTTGTTTTCACGCTTAACAAAATCATAGATATTGTTTTTAAGGAGCAGATAAATCTCTCTGTTGGGGATTTTTAGCTCATATTGACCATTTTCCATTCTGACAACCTGAGTCAGATATCCGGTCATATATAAAACGCTCCAGATATTATCAATCGACTCGTTGATCTCTCTGTATGTTAATTCAGTATGTATATATTTTGAAATAGAGTCACCGGAAAGAAGCGATTCTATATCATGTTTTGTCTGATCATCAGCTCCGGAAATGAGATTCAGAAGCAGGTCATTACTGCTTGTGTTAGCCCAGTAAAGTTCCGGCAGCGCATTTTTATCAGTCCTAAGAGTCTGAATGTAGTTTATTACATCCCAGGGACAGTACACGCTCATATTTCCAAATTTATATCCATCATACCATTCGCGGATGATGTCGTTTTTGTCACGGATTCCATAATAATCAAGTATCTCAGAGACTTCAGATTCGGAAAAACCGAACCACTCACTAAATCCCACATCAGAAATGGACTGGACTCTCAAATTGTTTAGACCGGTAAAAATGCTTTCCTTAGCAATCCGGAGACATCCGGTTAATACTGAAAATTTGATGCTGTCATTACTCTTAAGAGCAGCGCTGAGTATGTCTCTGACCAAAGATGCCATTTCATCGTAATAGCCGCCATTGTGTGCTTTATCAAGCGGAACATCATATTCATCTATCAGAAGAATTACTTTTTGATCGTAGTACTTTTCAATTATGTGTGTAAGATTCATCAGGCTGTTTCTGAGAACACTATCATCCATGACAAACTCGCCATCTGATATTTCAATGAGAGCTCTGTATAGAGCTTTATCTTCATCTGTAACAGCTCTATCATCAAGTACAAATTTATATCTGAGAGCTTCCTTGCCTATCACCGCTTTTATCTGGGTCTTCGCTTCACTGATATTGTTCCCTGTAACATCTTTTAATGTAATGGAAACAACAGGATACTGTCCCATATATGCATTACAGATATCCTGATATTGTGATATTTTCAGATCTTTGAACAATGCTTTTTGTTTTTCTTTATTCTGATCAATATTGAAAAAGCTCTTGAGCATGCTCATGTTCAGCGATTTCCCAAAACGCCTTGGTCTGGTAAAAAGTGTCACCTCATATCTGCTCTCAACAAGTTCTGCAATTAGTCCTGTCTTGTCGATGTAATAATAATCACCATCTATTAACTTTTCAAAACTATCTACACCTATGGGTAATGTCTTAGTATTCATATGAAGTCATCCTTTTGAAATTGTGCATCTCTATCTTAATCAATATCTGAAATAGCCGCAAATCTTCATGATTGTCAATTCGATGCTTCTTATGTCTAGTTTAGATTACACAACCTTAGAAAACAATAAGCTTTTTAAATAAAGCATACGACTAATACAGCCCAATAATATTTGGAAAAAATCCATAGAGGCGGGTACCCTGAAATGCAGGAGCCCGATATGGATTGGGCAATGTTTTTTTAATCCCAATATTTTCAATAAATACACACATAAATATCTATTTGAAGTATACGAATTGAAAAGCCAGTAAAACACTGACTTTCAATATAAAGCCTCGGCAAATTCAGCGACTTTTATTTCTGAGAGAATTAACGATTCCTGCTCATAAATTATTAACGAAAAATCGCCAATTCTCTCAGGGGTAAAACTCCTGACTTTGTCGCGACAAAGGACAAACACATTTCATATGAAAGGGGAAACTTTATGAAGAAAAACAAACGAATATGGTCTTGGGCTCTCGCGGGAGCACTTGCTGTAAGTAATCTTAGCGTGGTAGTGGCGCCGATTACTAGCATTGTAGCACAGGCTTCGACGATTGGTACTGGTAGTCCTGTAGCTGTTACAGGAAGCGTCGTAAAAACTTACGAAGTTGATAAGGATGTAGCTTATGCTATATTAGCAAAAGGAACATTAACTACAGCTACAGTAGATGGTTATAAGAATTCTATGTTTTCTGATTTTGCGGTAGGTGATAGCTTGAGACAGGAAGGAGTTCTTGTTACTAGAACAGATAAAACTCATGTTAAAGTAGAGGCAGATGCAGATACTACTGGTACCTTCAGTTTTGTCTATGCGACAGGATTAGATGAGAGTGTTGCAGATAATAAGATTTCAAATGTTGCAACAATAGATGCTTTGGATGTGAGCGCTGATGATGGTACTAAGGCAACACCAACATCTGCTACAACGACTATTGTAGCAGGTGATTATGCATGGGTATCTATACCAGCAACAACAGTTGGTA
Source organism: Butyrivibrio sp. LC3010 (assembly GCF_000424385.1). Lineage (GTDB taxonomy): Bacteria > Bacillota > Clostridia > Lachnospirales > Lachnospiraceae > Butyrivibrio. The sequence continues at coordinate 7,069 of NZ_AUJU01000050.1, forward strand.
GAGGAAGCTATAAATGGGAACTTATTGATAGCGGCTCAGAATATCCCGATGATTTTACTATCAGTGAAATAGCAGATGGTGGTTTAAGTGCTAAGATTTCTGCAAAATCAAAAGCAACTGCAAATCATGAAGCAACTATAAAAGTAACATATGTAAAGGCTGATGGATCAGAGTCGAACACCATAACAAATAGTACTGCTAAAGTTAAAGCAGCAGCTAAAGCTAAAGACATTAAATTAGGCGCTGAATTTACTGATATTGATGATAAGGATGCTTCAGAAGTAACAGTTAAGCCCTCAGATAAAATGACCGTTTTTACAAAGGTTGTTAATGATGAACCTGGCGTGTGGGGCTATGCGTACAACTGGACTATAAAGAGTGACAAGACAGGTGGTGCTAGTGTATCATCACCTACAGCAAAAAATGCAGAGATTACAGCAGGCGCTTCTGCAGGTGATACAGTACTTCAACTTAATATAAAAGCATATAAGTCTGTTGGAACAACAACTGCTGATAATTATGTTAGAGTTGCTGATGGAGACAAGACTAATCTTGATAATTGTTTAGCAGGAAGTGGTGAAGCAGAAGCTGGTTCAGCTACATTAGAAGGAGAAAAGAACTTTGAAGTAATTGTACATGCAGTAGCTGATGAGGAACCTACTTTTGAAGTTGCTGTTCCTCAGGATGATCTTGTATTCACTGAAGGTGATTATACTGAAAAGACAGTTACAGCAACAGTGACTGCTGAAAACTTTGATAAATTCGATCCTAATAATCTTAAAGCTACTTGGGCATTGGGAAAGAATACAGATGGTACTTCTGGTTTAACATCTATTATAGAAAAGACTCCTGGAACAACTAAACTTTCAAATACCCTTGTTCTTAAGAGTGGTGACATTACTGTTGAGAGTGGTTATCTCGCACTTATTGGTCTTGACTATGATGGAAATAGTGATGGTGATTTTGTAGATTCTGAGGATTTACATCTGATTACAGCAGCCGGAAGACCAGCTAATAATGTAACAGTAGTAAAGGATGCAAAGAATGGAACAGATTTAGCAGCTCTTAACGTAGCGGTTAAAACCGAAGGAAAATTACTAAGTGTGGACGCAGACAAGAGTGAGCTAAAGTATAATTCTGAAGATACTACACAAAATGCTGTAACATTCGAGATTAAGGACGAAAAAGGAGCAATTCAGACTGCTACAGGTATCGCTTTCTACAAAGCTAATGATACAGAACTCAAAAAATCTATCGATCTTTCAAGTTTCTATACATTTACTGCAGCTAAAGGCGAAATTGCATTTACTAAGTCTATTACAGCAACAGAAAGTGGAAATTATATAGTAAAAGCTACTATTGCTGGTGGTCGTTATGGAACATTTAACCTTAGACTTCTTCCTGAAGCTTATGTAGCAGTAACAGAGCTGAAACTCAGTGAAGGAGAAGGAGAAATTGGCTTTGATGCATCAAATGCAGCTCCTGCAAGTTTAGCAGCAGCTACCCCGACAGGTGGATTTACGGCAACAGTTCTTCCTTACGATAAGGATGATGACACAAAGAGCGCATCTGTAAGAGAAGTATCAGTAACTTCCAGTGATGAGACTATTGTTAGAGTTTTAGCAAGTGCACCTGGAACACCAAATCCTACAGACTCTCGAATTGCTTTATTTGGTGTAGCACCTGGAGAAGCTACCATTACAGTAACAGCTGATGGTGGTATTTCAAAGACATATAACGCAACAGTTAAAGGTATCTCCAAGATTGAGGTTACTGGTGATAAGGAAGTTAAGGTTGATAGTACAGCTACATATACCGCAGAAGTTACTAAGTTTGGTTCAGGTATCCCTGCTACAGTAACATGGGCAGTTGATGATTCTTCTATCGCTGAAATTGCTTCCTCTGGAGAACTTACAGCAAAGAAGGAAGGAACAGTTAAAGTTACTGCAACAAGTACATTTGATGGAACAATCAAATCTGATGAATTTGAAGTAACAGTTATCTCTGCTGATGCTCATACAGAAGAAGAAATCAAAGCAGCTATCGAAGCCGCAAATGCAGCAGCAGATGCAGCAGTAGCTAATCCTACAGACGCAACAATTAAGGCAGCTCAGGACGCAGTAGAAGCCGCTATGGCAGTTGGAGCATCAGAAGAAGATCTTGCAGATATAAGTGCTAAGATTGATGCAGCAATAGCAGCTAAAAAGGCAGCTGATGATGCAGCAGCTAAGGAAGCCGCTAAACAGGCAGCAATCGAAGACGCTAATGCAGCAGCAGATGCAGCTAAGGCAGATCCTACAGCTGATAAGATTCAGGCAGCTAAGGATGCTATTGCAGCAGCTGTAGCAGCAGGCGCAGAGGCTGATGATCTGACAGCAGCTAATGCAGCATTGAAGACAGCTGAAGAAGCTAAGAAGGCAGCTGATGAAGCAGCTAAGAAGGCAGAGGAAGAAAAGAAACAGGCTGAAGAAAAGAAACAGCAAGAAGAAAAGAAGCAGCAGGAAGAAAAGAAACAGCAAGAAGAGCAGAAGAAACAGGAAGAGCAGAAACAGGCTGAGGAACAGAAGAAGGCTGAAGAGCAGAAAGCAGCTGAAGAAGCAGCTAAGTCCGACGGTTCTACAGCTGGAACACCTGCACCTATAGGCAACGAACTTAAGGATGCAAACGGTGCAACAACCGGATTCGTTGTAACAAATGCAACAGCTGGTGCTGCAGAAGTTGAGTTCAAGGGAACAGATACAGACAAGGCTTCTACTACAGTTACAATTCCTGAAGAAGTTAAGGATCACAGCGGTAACGTTTATAAGGTAACATCTATCGCTCCTGAAGCTCTTAAGGATGCAACTGGAAAGAACCTCAACATCGGCAAGAACATTAAGAAGATCGGAAAGAACGCATGCAAGAACGCTAAGTTCAAGAAGATTACTCTTAAGACCGACAAGAAGGGTAAGGTTAAGATCGGCAAGGGCGCATTCAAGACCAAGAAGAAGGCTACAATCAAGGTTAAGGGCGCTAAGGGCGAGTATAAGACCAAGCTCATCAACAAGGTTAAGAAGCAGGCTCACAAGAATTCTACAGTTAAGTAATTTCGATTATCTTACTGACTGACATTCTAAGCTAAACTAATAAGAGGGATTACGGTTCATATCCAAATGGACTGTAATCCCTTTTTATGCGGTTGATTGAGTCTTCGGTGTCATCAGCGTCCATGCAGCTCCAGATACTGCGGATGGGCTTTAGGCTGTCATAGTTCGATATATAATACAATCAGAATCTCGACAGATCCAATGGCTTTATTTCGCAATTTTTAAATATTTTTATTTTTGCGAAGCAGAAAGCCATCTTGCTATAGTGCCTTTTTAATTCATGCAGGATGGTTAGATTATGGTAAAACATATAATATTTTAATCAAACTAAATATGTCATCCAGGTTTGAGATTTTATGTTGTTTTATACATTTACCAATTCAGTAATAGTTTTACTTACTAAGTCTATGGTACTTTCTCTTATTCCAACATCCCCTGCGATGGAAGTCCAATGAACTATTGCAGATTTTACATCTGCAATGATGCTTTTGGCTCTCTGAGTAGATATGCTGATTGTGGATGCGACCTGAAGCAGGTCCTCTAATTCTATCTTTTCGCTTTTGTTATTTAGCGTCATTTGATGGTTGCTTAACCATTTGTTTGTCGGGTTATAGGAAAATGTGACATCATAGGCTGGTGATAATTTCCAGATTCCATCTCTGTTCATCAGAAATGAGACGTTTTTAACATGGTCATCTCTGTTGACGGCAAGAACATTAAATACCATTCTTCTGTAGAACTGTTCAACCTCATTAGCACCAAGACCAATCTGTTTCATGTAAGACGCCGCCAATTCATAGCTGCAAAGTCTTGGCGTGTTGTAATCAATGTGGGCAAGCGCCGCAAGTGTTTGCATGTGAACCTTTGAACCATCTACCCTGTCGAATCGTTTGGTCATAAAGTGATTGTGGTTATTTTCTTTGAAGATACGGCATTCATTCATATTTATTCCAGCCTGTAATGCCATAAGATAATAGGCATACTCAATAAGGGTATATTCAGGCTCATCCTCCATGTCATGATCACCATTCTTGCTGACGCCATCAAATTTCATTAGCCAATAATCAAATCCTTTTTCAGGGGCAATCTGACCAGACTTCACTTCATTTGTTTCTTCATTCCATGCAATGACTGCCTTTGCTCTTGCACCTCCTGCAGATGTTCCTAGTTTGAGAAGCTGTGAGTAAGAGGCATTGGATATGTCTATGTTTACTTCTTTTCTTTTACTCAAAACATCAGAGGCGAATTTTACCATCTCACTGACATTGACTATATCAGATGAACTGGAGCCAGCAGAGAGTGCTGGACGATATTCTAGTGCGCCCATACCTCGGCTCCCTGTATAACACAATCTATCTATCACGTTGAAATCAGTCTCGGACTTTCCTTGTGCAGCGAGCCATTGGTTGATAATGGCATTACCAAATTTATCGGGCAAGGAATCAGCTATCATTCCAGGTACTCCGTGAAACGATTCTTCTAAATTAGGAAACGAATAGAGTTTGTTGGATATAGGCATTTTTAAGGGCGAAAGCTGAATATTAGTTCCACGAACCCCTTCAATAAAATCGTTGTCATACTCAAAGATTGCATAAGGTAAACCTTCTTTGAGACTGAGGGTGCCAATCTTGGTGTTCCATAAAAATACTTCTGCAAGGTTATTCATTGTTCGTCACCCCATTTGAAAGTTCTATTGCTTGGTTTGTCGTTTTTCTTTCTGACTCTTTTCCGCTCTGTTCCATTTTGTCTAGCTAAATATGTAGAGGGCCTGTCACTCATATCTGGTATCAGAGTATTAAAATTGTCGGCTAAATCCAACGCCATCATGATTTTAATAAAGATATCCAGTTGCACATCTAAACCCTTTTCAAATTTTTGGACAGATCTTAGTGATACGCCTGCCTTATCTGCCAGCTCCTTTTGAGTCAGGGGATATGCCAGCCTATAGTCTTTAGCTCGTTTGGCCAGTTCAGAAAGGATGCCGTTAACAAATAAATATTTCATCTATAATCACCTCAGATATATTATAAGCAAAGCAAAGTTAATGCGCAAGTACGCACATATTATTGACGTAATTAGCACTTAACACGCAAGAATGCACATGTTACACAAAGGAGCGTAATTAAAAAGAGCATTTATAACCGTAAAGGAATATAGATGCTCTTTTGTTTGATTATATAGTTTGATTATATGTAATCAAACTATTTTCCGCTTAATATAAGGCTTTATTGGCATTTGTTATACTATTTATTTACCTTATATTCCATCAAGGAACGCCTTTGTTTTAGATAAATTGTAGAAATTCATCGTGTAGTACAGGAGAACAAATCTTGCCATCAGCGGGCCGGTATGCAAGATAGTTTGCTAGAAAACACCATGATTTCGGATTGTATACTCCACCATTCGTTCATGAAATTAGAATCCCTATAGAGTATTCATCTTCAAGATTATTCCGTAATAAGTTTTTTCTCCTTTAGGATTTCCGTTACTTCATCCACAGAAACATGCGACTTTTGAGCAATTTCTTCTATAGGCATTCCATCCTCAAAGCGTGCGATTACTTTTCCTTTAAGTTCTCCCATGGATATTCCTTGCTGAATTCCCCGCTCAATTCCATGCTCAACGCCCTGTTCATATCCCTGCTCCAATACTACCTGGCTTAAATTACACATAACGTTTATCCTCCTAACAGTGTCAATATTCATCACTAATCCGTAATCATCTGCTAATCGCTTTTTCTTTACTTCTGCGGATTCTTTGCGAAGCAGCTCTTCAAGCATGGCAATTAGTTCATTCCTGGACTTTTCGGTGTTTTCGTTCTTTCTTAATCTGATTATAACGCCCTGGACTTTATCTATGTTTTCGAGAGTCATGTCCTTGCCATAAATCGTTTCCTGCCTGAATCTGATGCGGTTGATTGAGTCTTCGGTGTCATCAGCATC
>NZ_AUJU01000051.1 GCF_000424385.1 Butyrivibrio sp. LC3010
TATACCAAAAAGGGAGGTCAATGCTCATTTTATTTTGAACTCCCGATAAATCAAGGCTTTAGAACAAAAAAGAGGTAGTAAATTTGACACTACCATAACGAAAGAGGGGAAAGAAAAATGATTGATATTCAATATTTGTTATGGCTCCAGGAAATTAGAAATGCAACAGGCGGACTTTTTGATGAGTTTTTTAATAGCATTTCAAAAGTAGCGGTAGATATTATGCCTTTTCTGCCATTTTTCATTTTCTGGGCAGTGGATAGGAAATGGGGTTACCGTGCTCTTATGACTTTAGGAGTAGGAGAACTGATAAATGGAGTGATCAAACTGACGGTTTGTGCATATCGTCCCTGGATAAGATCAGATCTGATTGAGCCTGCGGGTGATTCAAAAGTAGCAGCAACCGGATATTCGTTCCCTAGTGGACATACTATGAGCGCGACGTGTACCTATGGTACAACATTTGCCTGGCAGAGAAATAAGCGGACATGGCTCGCTGTAATCTGTGCAGTACTGATAGCTCTGACCGGATTTTCAAGGAATTTTCTTGGTGTACATACTCCGCAGGATGTTATTGTAGGTTTTACAGAAGCTGTGATAATAATCTGCATAGTCGGAGCTGTTCAGAAGAAAATAGATGGTAATGAAAAAACACTCGATATCTTGTCAGTTGTTGGAGTTATCGCTGTAATATTAACCCTGATATATATTACTCAGAAACCTTATCCCATGGATTATGTAGACGGAGTACTCCTCGTAGATCCCGGAAAGATGATGAATGATAGCTTTAAGGCGTGTGGTGCATTTATCGGACTCTTAATTGGAAGCTATGTTGAGCGCCACTATATCAAGTATGAGATTCCTGTTGGGGCAAAAGATCTTCCGATTCTGTCGTTTGTAGGATTTATGATTGCTTTCAGCTGGAAAGAATACTTTGCACCGGCAACAATCGTTGCAGTGCTTGGTGGACATTGGGGACACTTCATATCCCGTTGCATCTTATGGTTTTTTGTTGTGGCTATCTGGCCAATTGTAATACAGAAGGTATGCAATTATAAGGTACTTAAAGATCAGTCTGAAAAATATGTATAATTACTAAATGCTAAAAATATTTTTCAGCTGCTACATCTGAATATTTAGAAGGTAAGGGACGTTTATCTGGTTTATTTGAATTATCAAAATAAGCCAGATGAAGCGTCCCTTTGTTGTAAGAAATCCTGTATTGCGCGGGACATTTCAAAATAGTATAATCATGAAATGCGTGGCGCGATGCAATGGATAAACAAAATATTATTATTTGTTTGAGCAATGCACGTGAATAAAGTTTTGAATGACAATAAGTATTCAGATATTCAATTTTGGTACTTATTTTGGGAGGAACCATCATGATGAAGTCCTGATTAGGAAATGGTTCCGACCGAAAGGGCAGGATTATAAAGTAATCTAGCTAACGTATAGTATATTTGGAGGAGACTGGTATGATAGACAGGGAAAATTTGATAAATGCACTTGCTGCATCAATGGGAGTTACAAAGCTTGACGATTCAAGATATGCAGCTTCAAGATATGATGCAAAGACAGGTACTCTTTATTGTAACGGAATGGCTATATCGAAGAGTACAGCAGAAAAAGCAATAAAATATTTTGAATCTGTAGAACGAAAATGTAATTCAGATGATCCTGATGGCCGCGAGTTGAAAATGATCTACAGATGTGCAATTGAGGCGATCAGGATGATGCAGACAGAAAAGGTTAAAAAACTACTTAGCGAAGATGCTAAAGAGATAAGCGAGCAGAATAAAGCGAAACGATCATAAATGCACTAGTGAAATAGATATTAGAAATTCCATTGAAGATGGGGTTATCGGCGGATGATTATTTACATCATCATCCGCCGATAGCCCCATATTTTTATGAAATATTTTTCTACATAAATTGGCAAATTGTTAGCGAAAAAATCAAAAGGGCTGTATGTATTAGGTTGCGTGTATATGGTCAGAATAGCATAATCGCATATTGTGTCTCAAAATCAAATGGAAAACCATCTGAATTTGTTTTAAGAATTACGCAGACAAATCTCATTACTTATAGATTCCTTAATTTCATCAGAAATTCGGGAATCGCATTTTCCTTATTGCGTTCAAGAAGTCATGACTTTTTGTGGGCAAAAGCGGAAATCGCCCACAAAAATCCTGCCTTCGGCAGGACACGCCCCTCGCTTCGCGAGGACCTGGTCCAATACGATTCCCGTTTTTCTGAGGAAAAACAGGAATCTATGCATTTAATCCCAACAGCCTGTCGCAGGCATCTGTTATTCTGGAGGAATTAATGATAAAGAACACACCGGCTCCGGTAATAACAAATATCAGTGCAGGTCCAACGCCTTCAGAAAGGAATGGGAAGATAGAGAATATTCCAAAGAAAATAACAGGGATAACGCTGCACACACAGAGTACTATTCCCATTGCCAGCATGGTTGATTTGCTGCTTATGTTATCAGCTTTCTCATTTCTGATGTATTCCTCTGCAACAGAGTCAAGGATTGAAACGCCTCTCCTAAGAAAGCTCCATTCCTTGTTCTTGGCAGAAGAAAGAATGATAAGTCCAACTCCCAATGCCACAGCAATAAACAGGAATACTACACCAAGAGCACTGAAAAAGTCACCAAAAAATCCGTAAAAATTTTCGCTTATGGCGCTTCCCATAATGGGGCCTGTAGGAGCAATAATACAGCAGGCAACACCAAGGCCTAAAAGGAATCTGCTAAAGGTGCAGTCATCCAAAAAAGCATTTGCTTCATCTACAGATATCAGGCGGAGTTCACGGTTCTGTGATTTTCCCCCTCTATATGTCACCTGTTTAACTTCCACAGGTGGATTCGGAATCCCCTGTACTCCATGAGTAAAAGTTTCATTAGGCTTAAATGATTCATCAGGTCTTCGTACTGTTCCCTTTTCTATGGCTCCCAAGGAGTCCTTTAGATCATCGATAGTTCCAAACTCTGTGATGATCTTCCCAACGGCCTCATTTTCTGACATTCCGCTTTCTATAAGCTCATTATACTTATCCTCTGTCATAGACATGATTTCTTCTTTTGCACGCCTTGCTGCGTCAGTGTCCGGCAGGCTCATGAACATTGTCTCAAGATATTTTCTTATTGTCTCCATAGTCTATTGTCTCCCCTGTTCTAATAAAAATCCCTCTATTTACTGCGATATAAATCGCTCAATAACATCCTTGGTCAACTGCCACTCTTCACACTTCTCCTGATAATACTTTTGTCCGGAGTCAGTTATCTGATAGTAAGTGCGTCTCTTCCCATTGTCAGCCTCCCGACTGAAGGAGATAATAAATCCGTTCTTCTCAAGCCTGGTAAACGCCGAATAAAGAGTTGTTTCTTTTATCAGATATTTATCCTCGGACATAGCCCTGATGTTTTTGGATATCTCATATCCATAAGAAGGCTCTTTTCTCAGGAGAAAGAGGATAATGGTGTCGTTATAACCCCGGATCACATCACTGCTGATCTGCTGCATAAAAATCACCCGTGTTTATATTTTATACTACGATAATCGTTACTACGACTGTCATAGTAAATATACTACTACTGTCGTAGTATGTCAACATAAAAACTGGTTTTAGGCAAGTAATAAAGTCGACTTATTGTTAACTGTTCAGACAGCTCTGCGCACTTGCTGCGCTGAGCGTGAGAATGTTCTACGTCTTGAATATAGGATTTGCCCCTTTGCCGAAGGCAACTGGAATGGGCAAATCCAGTTGCTGTGAGCACCGTAAGGTGTGAACAGTAACGACTTATTTGATGACAGTAGCCCAGTGTGCTGTCTCACTCATAATTAACCCAATTATTAGTAAATGATTTTATCTGCTTCATCTGAAAATCTTGATGATGCCTCAGTGATTGCCATTATTCTTATTGGAACGTTAATATTCCTTCTGCCTGGCTGCTTCGTATGATACTATTAAAATGTACATATGAAAAATTTTGTGAAATTGTCACGGATTAGTTTTTCAACTGCTTAAGGAGGGGATAGTTATGGCAGTTTACAGATGTAGAGTATGCGGATACATATTTGATGAGGAAAAAGAAGGGAAAAGCATAAGGGATATAGATGTCTGTCCAAGATGCAAACAACCGGATGACCGCTTTGAACTTGTAGAAGGAGAACCAAAAAGCGGGGATGAAAATAAAACTTCATAATGTGTTTGAAACCGGGATGCATATACAAATGCAAAAGCAGGTTTCATCTCAAAATTTCGTTAGAATGACAGAGGATAAAATAAAATGAGTTTTTTATTTGTGGCGCTTGGTGGTGCGCTGGGAGCAGTAGCGAGATATGCTATAAGCCTAATACCAGTGAGAGCAGGTTTTCCTGTTCTCACGCTTATAACAAATATAATAGGAGCTATCCTTATAGGATTTATAGTTGGAATAACTGATAGAAAAGGAAATGTATCTCCTAATACGGTTCTTTTTTGGAAGACCGGAGTGTGTGGAGGATTCACTACGTTCTCAACCTTTTCACTTGAATCATATCAGTTGTTCGAAAACAAAACATACGCTCTTGGAGGAGTATATGTCGCTCTGAGCGTTTGTTGTTGTATTTTTGGTATCTATTTAGGGAAGAAGTTGGCAACAGTAGTATTAGTGTAGCTGTTTCATATTTTATCTAAATAATATAGTCGAGAAATATATAAACAGCTACACTGATTCCCGGTGATTAGCGAAGTCTGTATAGATGCCTTAGTTAGATTAGCAAAAAACACTTACTCAACTACAATCTCTATTATCTGAGATGATCAACTACAATCTCTATTATCTGAGATGATTTCTTCATTTTTTGGAGGCACCGATATTTACCTTGAATTTATAGGTTCCTTTTGGAGTACCCTTTTTAAATGTGAGAGTGATCTTTTTCTTGCCAATTTTTTCTTCAGTATATTTTCTAATATTCTATATGGGAAGTGGTAATATGCCAGATTCGGAAAGAGCTTTAAGATCCCTTTCATCTGATATGGAAAAGGAAGAACAGAAGCTGATCGAAAAAGCAGCTGAGGATAGTGGCGAGGATTTGAGCAAAAATCATCCACTGATGAAGAGCCTTAGAGCAATACATCAAGTAAATGAATAGTGTTATGGCGTTATGTTTTTTGAAAAATGATGAACTTTTAAGATAAAAACTTCAAGGAATAGATTTATTGTTTGAGTGTTCTGCCGCATATGCTAATTTAACGATTTGCAGTAGTAGATTTATTGGCCTATGGGCTAACGCTTTTCACAATATTCAAGTTTGCGGCAGAGGATTTCCAGGCATTAGTACTAACGCATTTCGAGAATTCTACAATTGTGGCAGAATATTTCCAGGCCAGGAACTAAATCATAATTCAGATATATTTGGACAAGTGAGAATGGTACTTCCACTTGTAACAGAGTGAGAAAACTAGATTTAATATATAGTGTAATTCAGGTCGTTTCCCGGGAAGGAACGACCTGTTGTTTTAGGACTTCAAAAATTCAGAGCAATTGAGAAAAAATATCAAAACTCCATTATAAGCGCACAACTTGACGAAATTGTGATATCATTCAGTTAGTTATAACTAACAATATGAGAGGAGTATGCTATGAGTTTAAGTGAAGTAAGGGAAAACAAAGATGCAGTGATCACGGCAATTGAAGGTGATACAAGGTTTATGAGCCGTATCACATCAATTGGATTGACACCTGGATGTAAAGTCAGTGTTATCAAAAATGATAAAAACAGACCGATGCTCGTCTATTCAAGAGATACCATGATTGCACTGAACCGAAAGGAGTGTAGCGGTATTACGGTTGAGGAGGTGACAGCATGAGTGCAACTGCAACGATAGCTCTTCTGGGGCAGCCCAACTCAGGCAAGTCAACCTTGTTCAATGCATTAACAGGACTTAGGCAGCATGTAGGTAACTGGCCCGGTAAAACCGTAGAGAAAAAAGAGGGATATTTTATTTACGCAGGAAAGGAGTATAACGTAGCGGATCTTCCGGGATCTTACAGTCTTTCCGCAAACTCTGATGAAGAAGTCATCACAAGGGACTTCATTACATCAGGGAAAGCAGATGTGGTTTGTATTCTGGCTGACAGTTCACAGCTTCAGAGAAGTCTTTTTATGCTGGCAGATTATGCGGGAATTAATGCCCCGTGTTTTTTATTGCTCAATATGGCAGATGTTGCCGCTGATCAGGGGAAAAAGATTGATGCAAAGGTAATAGAGGAAAAGTTGGGAATTCCTGTAATTCCATTTTCTGCAACAGACGTAAAGTCTTACGATGAGTTCTATAAAACTCTGGAAAAAGCCATTCAGAAGGATTCAAGACTTGATGTTTCCAAGTTAAAAAAGCAGTACGAGAGTATCAGGGGATATCAGGAAATCTGTAACCTGATTCCTGAAGGCGTTATTCAGGGTTATTCTTCAATGTGGCTTGCTTCAAAAGTATTGGAAAATGACAAGGTTGTAGTGGCAAACCTAAAAAATTCACTTGATGCATCTGTGTTTAGCAAAATAGAGGAAATAAAGAATTCATCCCAGGGCGCAGTAGCTATTGGTGGATGCAAATTTGCCTGGATTGATGATGTAATCGATGGGGCAATACAGTCAGAATCAGTAAAGGTTACTCTCGGAAAACTGGATCGTATTTATACGAGTAAAGTCTGGGGAAAGCCTGCAGTTGTTCTCACTGTTCTTTTAGGTCTGATAGCTTCATTTATTCCTGCTCTTCCTCCAATGGCCCTCGGTGAAGTTGTTCTCATGCTTAAAGCTCCGGTAACTGCCGGGTTATCAGCTATAGGCTGTTCTGAATTTGTGATGCTTATCATAACTGATGTTATAATTCAGTCATTTTCATATATTATCAAGATGCTGGGATTTGTATTTGGTGTAACGCTTGTTTTCGGATTCCTCGAAGAAGTAGGTATTATGGCCCGTATCTCCTATGTGTTTGACAATACTATGGGAAAACTTGGACTTCAGGGAAAGTCAGTAATGCCATTCCTGGTAAGCTTTGGATGTACCATGGGAGGTGCCGCCGGTGCCAGAGTCATAGATAACTGGGGACAAAAGGTTCTGACAATAGCTCTTGCCTGGGCAGTTCCATGCGGAGCAGCCTGGGCTACAATCCCTATGCTTTCATCAATTTTCTTTGGACCGGGTGCGGTTCTGGTGGTTGTTGTAATTCTTTTTACAATGATCTTACACATGTATGTCACAGCCAAAGTCTTTGGGTCAAAGCTTGTCCAGAAGGAAGATCGGTACGGAATGATTATGGAGCTTCCTCCATACCATAAACCGAAGTGGGGAGCCCTTTTTAGATATGTATTTGGAAGGACAAAAGAGACTTTTTTCAGAGTGACAAGTGTAGTACTTCTTGTCTGCGGTGTATTCTGGCTCCTTAGCTATTCACCTTCAGGAACAGGGGGAATTCTATATACTATCGGCGTGGCAATAGAGCCCGTTACAAAGTTCTTTGGAATGCCATGGCAATTATTCCTTTCATATCTTGCATCTGCAATAGGAAAAGAAGGAGCCATTGGTGTTATCAGCGCGTTATATAGTGGTGGCTCATACAGTACAGCATTTACCAGTGCTATGAGTGGTGCCGGATCTACTGCAAATATGGCAAATGGAGTAACACTAAGCTCTATTCTTCTTGCAAATGTTACAAAACCTGAAGCTCTTGCATTTATCTTCGCCATGACCTTCAACATGCCTTGTGTGGTTGCACTTGCAGCTACATATCAGGAAACTCACTCTGCAAAATGGACAGGAAGAATAGTACTTTATTACACAGCGGTATCTCTTTTACTGGCATTTATTGCATATCATGTTGGAATGCTCATTTGGTGATAAGAAGAGGATAAAATGGAACAATTATTAGAATTGTTAAAGGATGGGCACGCCAGAACAACAGAGCTTTTGGCGATGGAACTTCATACCAGTGTCATGGATGTTACCAGACAGATGGAATATCTGGAAAATATGGGAATCATAAAGAGAGTGGTATTATCACCGAAAGGATGCTCCGGATGCAGTGGTTGTTCTTCAGGACAGAAGGACGAAGGACATACCTGTAAAGGATGCATGCCACAGGATGGATTTCAAAACATGGGCCAGATGTGGGAAGTGGTGAAATAACCTGAACAGAGAGAGTTAAATAAAGAATAATCGTGAAAACAGCAGAGCAGTATAAGAAAGGGGCTATCGCTTTAGATGATTAGATCTAAAGCAGAGCCCCTTGTTTTCTGTGTAGAAGTATTGCGGAAACATAATTAGAATAACTCTTAGTAAGAAGGAATTAGTCCCACCAATAACTTCCGTAAAATCTGTCTACATGATCACCTGTTATCGCCACATCAAAAATACCTAAAAGTGCCGGGCCGCCGCTGGAATAGCTGTCAGGATCAGACTTTGTCAGCTCGTCATTTTTAAGGAACCACTCAAGCACTGACTGGCCTTTTTCATAATTTCCAAAAAAGCTCATATCGCAGGAAGAATCAAAGGTTGTATCTTTATCGATGATAAGAGTCATCTTTTTTTCATCATCACCCATCAATGAAGTGGTGCTGACGCCGCTTAAAACAACTTGATCCTTTGAAAAATCCATAACATCATGGGAATACACCGTGTAATAAATGCGATGCATCACTCTTTTTCCGGAAAACTTGATGTATGCGATGTCATAACCTGATGTCTTAGCATTAACAAGAGCACCTTCTGCAGATGACTCCGTCTCAAATCTGTCGTAGGTTACGCAGTAAAACGGCTGCGAGTTCAGATTTTCCCACTCAGGTGAAAAGACAACAGATGCTATAGCTCCCTGATCTTCTATTTGCTGAGCCAGCTTCTGGGCGTCCTCCAGATTCTTATATGCGCCAATCCACACGCCATAAAAGCCATCATCATAATGGTCACTTGGTAAAGTATAAGCATCATAATTATAATCGTCAGTCAGCACCTCTCTGACCATATCCATTGTCACAAAAGGCACATCATCCGCATCAATTTTCTCAAGAACCATGTGACTTTTACCGTCTTTTAACAAGGAATTATCGTATATAAAATCAAGCTCTATGGTATCATCATCCTTCATGTCAAACTGTGCTTCATACTCCATGGGCATACTGCCGCTGCCAAGAATACTGTATGTTCCGCAAAGTTTATCCCCATCAATAAAGTGATATTCACCACCTGCAAAGAAAACCTCAATGCCGGGAGTCTCTCTGTAAATCTTGAACATTCCTTTCTCACCGTATTCAACATAAAGAGGACTATCGGAGTCTTTTTCGCGCCAGATTCCTATCATTTTTTCTGATGGATTTCCTGTACCTGCTTCATCACTGAACATATAAGGAAAAGCATCCTCCACCCTATTATCGTGCTCAAAATGAAGTGTTTCCTTTTTTTCGGAGAAAAATGCACCTGTAAAATCTATGCCATTATCAGCAATCACCAATTTGCAAGGATCGGGCGCACTTTGATATTTGCCCATATTGGACATTATGGAAAAGGCCAATATATTGCAGACAAAAACATTATCATTCTGGTTTTTGGCTACATCTTTATCATCAGGAATAAGCTCAGCGCCCCAGAAAGTATATGCGCCAAGATAATCAGAATCCTCATCATCTTCGGAAATTCCCACATGGGCATAGAGATTGTCAGCAAACTCATAGATATCAAGAATATAATATTCGCCTTCGCTGCTTTTACAGCTATATTTTCCGCAAAGGCGCTTAGAAAGCGACAGCTTTGCATCCACCGGTGCTGTAGAAGCGGATTCACCATTTTTTCCAGGCACAAAGCCATTGTCATCAGCCTGAACATCTTCAGTCAAAGTCACATCATCAGGCGAAACTTCCTGTGGTTTATCAGCCAAAGGCTCCAGCTCCGAAGTATCCTCCAGTACCTTTGAAGGCGCTTCAAAACTACTCTTAGTCCCTGCATCAGCGGCAGCCTTAGAGCAACCGGATGTGATCATAAGTGTCACCATAAGAACCAGTAATACTGCATTTTTCTTCATTTGCCCCCCCTGCTTGAAAACACTGTAAACTCCTCTTCGATTATAGCAGATATCCCATTTTATAAGTACAGGTAAAAGTTTCAATTAAATATCAGGCTTCATTCCTTTCGGAATCCTGGAATCGGAAACACGTCTTGTAAAGTCCATAACTGCCGTGGCGTTTAGAAGAGTTATGGATGCTACACATTTTAAAGGTGGCAAGTGTAGACCATGGTTTAAGTTCATGATATTTCAAAAGGTATAAATCTTTGTCACTGAGGAACATTCTTCGAGCTTAACGGAGCCACAGAACCTCGTTTAACTAAATAACCATTGATATGAATGTTAATTGACATATGGTCGTGCTGGGTCATGCGGGCGTAGAGGCGCTCTGTGGCAATGCGTCCGATATAGTTTCTCGGAATATGAATCGTTGTGAGAGGCGGTTCAACATAGCTTGAAACTGTTATATCATCAAAGCCGATAATGGAGATATCCTCTGGAACTCTGTATCCGCGCTTCTGGAAAGCTCGCATGGCTCCAATGGCCAAAATGTCGTTTTCTGCAAAATAACTTGGAGCAAGCTCCTCTTTTCTATCAATTATTTCAAGCATTTCCGCCTCTGCATCTTCGATTGTGGAGGCGGTTATTTCATGCATTATCGACTTTGATTTTGTCATCATATTGTATTTTAAGGCATCGTAGAAACCTTCAGTGCGCTGGTCAAAGTCATAGGTTCTGGTGGTAGAACGGATACATCCCGGCTGGCAGGCTCTTTTTTTTATAAGATAGTTTGTGGCCATAAAGCCTGCATCTCTGTTGTTTATCTCAATAAAGTCAATCTTACTGCTTGTAAAATGGGCTTCTATTACGCATATGGGGAATGAACAGAATGACATTAGAGACATTTCCCTCTCTTCAATTATGAAACCCAGAATAAGCATCCCGGAGGCATGACAGGTCTCTAGTTCTTTTAATTCCCTTTCCAGATTCTCATAACCTGTAACATAATGAACAACAGTGCGAATTCCCAGTTCACTGGCGGTGAATTCGATTCCGTCTATTGTATCTCTGAAAAAGTCATTTCCTGTAGTACCAGTAAATGAAATATATTGTACTATATGGATGATTCCGTCACCCTTGTGTTTTTTACTTCCACCAGGGGTCATTCCATGTTCAATAGCAGCCTTCTTAACCATACTTCTGGTTTTTTCACTGACGCCCGTTTTGTCATTCAGAGCAAAAGAAACAGCTGTTTCTGATAAGCCTAAGAGTTTTGCAAGTTCTTTAGATGTCATTATTTTATCCTCCTACAATTTTTTGGTAGTGTCAAATTTACTACCTCTTTTTTGTTCTAAAGCCTTGATTTATCGGGAGTTCAAAATAAAATGAGCATTGACCTCCCTTTTTGGTATAATGTCAGCGACCAAACTCACAAAAAACCAGGAGACAATGCTCGTGAACATTATACTTTATTTACTTGAAATCATCCACCAACTCTATCAGCAGAATTGCTGGCTGGTAAACTTCATATGCAGATATATACCGCTAAAACAGTGGGCTTTCGACGATTCCCATTCTCCCAAATATCAAAAGTTCAAAGTTGATAAGCTTC
>NZ_AUJU01000052.1 GCF_000424385.1 Butyrivibrio sp. LC3010
AATAATTGAAATAATAATTGTTTTTGCGTCCATGAATAATTCTCCTCCTTAATTTGCATTAAATAGGTGTCCTTATCGTTCAGTACAGATTATTTATATACTCAGTCAAGGCCTCTCTATCATAGAAGTGCTCAGGCTGATGTATCACATAGTCCGGTTCTACACCCTGGTCAATGTCATACACAGAACCGTTTTTCATGTAGCTCAGACGGCGATTGCCGGACATCTGAAGCAGAGTTCCATCTGCTGTTGAAAATGGGATTACTGTGCATGCGCCGCCTCCGCTTTGTTGTCCTAAAATAGTAACATGACCCGACGATTTTAATACACTTGGCACCAGATTACCGCAGGAAAAACTGATAGATGAGGTAATACAGTACAGATTGTAGTTTAGGAGCGAGTCCTTTTCGTCGTATACACCATCAAGATTGGCATCTGCACGAAAACATTCATTGGCATAAGCACCTGTCAGTGTATCCTGGATACATACTGAACCTTCTCCCAGAAACAGACTTATCATAAAACTTGCAGTGACGGTGTCTCCTCCGGAATTCATACTTAAATCAATAACTACATTCTCGACAGGGCTTCCCTTTCGCGTAATCTGTGAATATGAATACAAAAGAAGGCCAACAGTATCCTGTGTATCAGCGGTAGGTGCGTCCTTATAATAATCAGCATCCTTATCTTTTGCTTGGAAACTATCAAAGGTGATGTATGCTGTGTTTCCGACTTCCTCGTATCCGGGAATCCCGTCGGGATAATACTTTTCTCTGGCGGTATAATACTTCATCGCCGAATCACTCATGTTTTGAATTGACTTGCCGGTCATCCCGTCGATTTGCGCATCCATGCCAATCCGCCACGAATTAAGCATATACCCGCTATGTAAGTCATCAATGTAAAGATCCATCAAAACTCTCATCGCCCTTGCAGACATCTCAGGATCAGTACTCCTTAATGCGTCACGAAGAGCTGTTTCAGTAAAGAATTCATCAAAATCCTCAATTCCATGGCTTTCTTTCAAACCATAAAAATGATCCATCATCATACATAATTCGTTATATGTATAGTCTGCGAGTCCCTCGCTTTTGCTCTCCTTGGGCTGTGCTGCATAATACTTTCTCAAAAGCTCCCTGCCGGGTTCTGAACCATACTCATAGACAAATACTCCTTCGTTATTGTAAAGAAGGCATACATAACTCGGAAGAGACAGCATGATATCACTTAATGTCTGCATGGGAATATAGCATTTACCATTCTCTTCAATCAGGTCTATACCATATTTTTTAAGATCAAAAACCACCTCCGAACCAAAGCGGCTATAGGAGTTTTCCTCTGAGAGAATAAGGCCCTTAAAGGCACTATCCGGCTGCAGTACATCTATAATCGTGCTTGTCCAGGACGGAACGAAAAAAGCATCAAAATCATAAAAACTAATTGTGTCTTTATCGCAGTCTATCTGCATAGGATACTGGTTTTCACGGGTAATTGTTACCACTGAGCCCTGGGCCGAAGTGGTCAGTGCATAGTTTTTATCTTCGATAATCTCGTCATTGACTCTCTCTATGAGGGAGACGGCAGTATCAATGTCAAAGTAGGGAACCTCTTTGCTTTCATCAGCAAAACAGAGTTTGATACTTTCCTCATTATCAACAGAGTGAAAATATAACGGAATCTCCATTTCACTAAGAGCGTTTCCGGATGGTGCCCCACAGGCAATCAAAAGAGTACTCCCCAATATGGTCAATGCTGAAACTATCCAGAGCTGATTGCATAAACGCTTTTTCATGAATCGCCTCCTCTTTTCTTATCTTAGCTCCGTCGAGGCTATATATACCTCTTTAAATTTTACAACTTTCCGTCTTGCGATAGTCTTAAAAATCCATAAATAATGCATAGATACAAAAAAGACCCGGTACAAATGTACCGAGTCTTCTGAAATCTGCCATAGCAGATATTCTCATCTCTTTGAGAACTTTTTCACTGCCTTAAATGCCTTGTTTTAGGCATTCCTAAGGCGAGTTGCTGTTTACCTGCTGCGTACGGTAGAAAACTCAGGGCTACTGTATGCGGCTGGTGGCAACTTGAATAACTGCGATCAAAATAATACTTTATAAGTTGCCTTTGCTTCTATTGCCAAAGATTGGACTTATGGAGGAAAAAGTACGATGACGTTGTACCTTCAGACAAAAGAAAAAGACGTATAAACCATATGGTCTACACGCCTTACATCAGCATTGATGATTACTCCACTCTATTATTTATGATTCATTAACCAGCTTCCCTGTCATATGCTCAGGAATGAGTTCAAGGCACTGTACTCTCGGCAGAGCATTTTTCAATTCCTTTTGTAAATACTCTTCATCATCCGTGAACTTTTTTGTGAGATTGGTACAGATTTTTATTGCAGTATCCTCATCCTCAACCAGCTTGATTCAGCCAAATACAATTACGCTGTTAATATTTAAAGCCCAATCGTCGTCTTTCCGATAGCCTTCATCCCAGGTGCAAAAGCTGACTTTATCACAAGCCTTAATTGCATCAATCTTGTGACCTTCCTTAGCCCCATGAAAATAGATTTTCCCATCCTCTTCACAATACCACTGGTTAATCGGTAAGCCATACGGATAACCATCCTCGCCAATCAGGGACAGGACTCCTCTCTTTGAATTTTTCAGCACCTCAATGCACTGTTCATCTGTAATCTGTTGCTTAAATCTTCTCATCTTTCTAAACATAGTACACCTCAATCCTTTGCTAATATTTTTAATCCTGCAATTCCAACTACAATTAAAATAACACATATAACCTGTGGAACTGACAATTTCTCATTAAAAAGAAAAATCCCAAGCAGCGTAGTACCCACGATTCCCATGCCTGTCCACATAGCATAAGCTGTTCCCAAAGGAAGCTGCCTAAGTGCGATCGACAAAAACACAGCACTGGCTATATATCCCACACCGGTAATAATTGATGGGATAAGCACAGAAAATCCGTTAGACATTTTCATTGTTACCGCCCATGTTATTTCAAGAGCTCCTGCAATAAACAGATAGATCCATTTCATTAGAAAACCTCCATATAATAAAATACGCCAATCCCCTACCTGCTAAGACCTAACGGTAAAGGAATGACGTTTATCCCACTACTCGGTAGCAATGGGCGTCTTTTTAATTCAACTGTTCTGATGTTACTTAATAATTCGGGTTATGTCAATCTACCAATATCCATACTTACTGGATTTTCAGATAATCCTCTTCTGCCACCGATTCATTATATCGGATATACTTCTTTTGCCAGACGCTTTCTCCCCATATTGTTTTCTTTACAGTATTTCCAAGATGGACAAAAATCGTCTTAAGCTCCAATTCTACAAGTTCCAAACCTTTTTTTCCATCATGACCGGTAATAATAAGATGCACATCGTGTCCTCCCAGGTCCTGCCACTTTAGAAGAAATCTGTCTATGACAGTTTTAAGCATGCCATACTGAAAGTTATTTTCTTCTGAACGTATAATCGCACATAGTCCCGCCGTTCCCTATCTGCTGTGAATATAAAAAATCCGCACGGGGCAGATCACTGTATAAAATATCATCAATCTTGCAGAATATCGCAGTCATCTCAGGCATACCATATTTTTCGAATATCTGATGGAAAATGCACTTATGCGTTATCATAGAAAACTCATCCCTACCGCACTTCGGGAACTCAACATCCCATCCATATCCAAGTGTATTCCTAAACTTCATTGGCATAGTAAGCTTGAGAAAACGCACAAACCAGCCATTGCTCGCCAGCTTTTTCATAGACTTGATCTGCGGTTCTATGAACTTATACATAGCATCGGCTGCATACTGTTCAGCCTCTTTTCTCGGCATGCCCTTACTTTCAAGCACTTGAACGATAGCAAGGGATGTAAGAAGATTACACAAAAACCCGTAGTTCTTGGAATCTGTATATTGAGAGTTCTCGAAAAGAAGGACATTCATATTATCTATCAAAAGAGCCCGGTCCTCCTCGTCCCATTCTTTATATAGGTCTCTGAACCGACTTCGAGAGATCATTTTCCTTGGTATATATTTCTTGTTCATAATCTCACCATTTTCCGATACACGTGATCATTTCTGTATCACTGCGATCACGCAGGGCATTCTTCCGTCAACAACATGGTATTCTACTTTATCGTATCTCATATGTCAGGTTTTTTTCATTTTTAGGAATTCGTCCATATTATTGCTTCAGGTAATCAATTATCCCCTGGATGATTGCCGGATTCGGATATCCTTTACCCAACTAAAACAAGGGCGTTTTCACGCCCCTGCCTACTGCTACCATAGTATTCATCTCTACGGACTGAGATTATTCCTTTTGAGATTCGGACCTTGCTTTTCCTTCCTCTGATCTACGATTGCCTGGTTCTCTCTAAGCTTTTGTAAGAGACTTGTCCTAGCCTTTTCCTCCTCACAAAAAACTATTAAATAGTATTATACGTTTATAAACTTCTTTGTACTGTCGCTAAGTTTGTTCGTAACCTGATTGTTATTATCCATGGCCTCTCCGATTTCTTGAATTTCTCCCACAATCTCCGTAGAGTTGGAAGCTGAAAGGCTGATGGCCTGTGTGGACTCTTCAACGGAATCGGTGATTGTAAGAATTGAGTCTGCCATGCTGTGCATTGTGTTATCAAGAGAGTCTGCCTTCTCAGTAAAGCCTTCAAGAATTTCATTCATTATCTCTGCTGTACTCTCGTATTTCTCTCCTGTCTCAACAAAGGCTTCATAATCGGCAATAACAGTATTGTTGATAAAATCTACAACCTCGATGGCATTATTCGAAAGCTCCTGAACAGCCTTTGTCACATTCTCACTTATAGTCTGAATATTTCCGGCTGTCTGTCTGCTGTTATCGGCAAGTGCACTGATCTCCTGCGCAACTACCGCAAAGCCCTTGCCGGCTTCACCTGCTCTGGCAGCCTCAATGCTGGCATTAAGTGCAAGAAGGTTTGTCTGGGATGCAATATCAAGGATAACCTTGGTAAGTTCGCCGATCTGATTAACCTGTTCACTTTCTTTTACTGACTCATCAAGGGTCTTACTGAGTGCCTCAACTCTGGCACCTGTATTCTCTTTCTTCTGCATTGCCTCGTTTTTGATGGTATCTGCTTCCTTCTGGATCTCGCCTGCGCGCTCTTTTCCTGAAGCAACCTCTTCATTGATGCTCTCAACCGCATCTCTTACATCATTAAGCTGTTCCTTGATCTGAGAAGCTGTAGTTGATACATTGTCCATACTTGCTGAGAGCTCCTCAAGAGCAGCGGATGTATTTGTGATATTGTCGTTAGCCAGTGCGATCTGTGAGGTCATCTTATCTGCAGAATCTGTAAGGATAAGTGTTCCGTTCTTAACATCCTTCATTACACCCTGGAGTGTTTCGATGAACTCATTTACACCGTCTCTGATAAATACAAGCTCGTTTCCTGTCTTAACATTTATTCTTGCTGTCAGGTCGCCTTTTCCATCGTTTATATCGTTTATGATTCCCTGAACAGAATCGGAAATCTTAATGATAACTTTTGTAATCAGAACGAATGATACATATAAGTTCAAGAGAAGACATACGATAAATACTGCCATTCCAATCACATTCATGACTGTTATCTTGCTTCTTGACTGTGCCATATATCCGACAACATTTTCCCGAAGAGAATCAATAGATGCATCGAGAGTAGCCATGCCTGACTTAACGCCTTCCATGTTGGTCATATAATCTCCGGTGAGTATCTGAGATGCAGCAAGCCCATCTCCGGTTGTCATCATTATATTAAACACTTCATCGACGTTCCCAATAAGAGCTTTTGCCGAAGCATCAAGCTGCGTCGTTGCGTTTGGATCACCATACATGGCAAGCTCATCGCCGATCTCTTTTATCAAAGTGGTCACTTCGGTCTCATAGGATTTAAGCTCACTTCCGATTCGCTCTTTATCGGCATCTGTGTAATATGTCCAAAGTCCCAGCGCACTCTGAATAGTTCCGTCAATCCTAGCCAGATCTTCCTTAACTGTTCCCTCTTTATGAACCAGCCCAGTCACTCCTGCAATGATGCCCTGAGCGCTGTCAGACATTGATGATATACCATCATTTACAACGTAGCTGACCACATTAAATACTACCAGCATCAGAATGTTAAAGAACAAAATCTGAACCGGAATAGATTTGAAAAAACTGACCTTATTCTTCTTGTTTTCAGTTGTCCTTGACATAGCGACACTCCTTTCAAAATAATAAATATCCACCTATATGCATTATACAGCTAAATAATGCGCTGTTTTACGTTTAATATTTTTTTAATAAAAATTAAATAAAAAATGCATAAAAACACAACACAAAAAGACCCGGTACATTGTACCGAGTCTTTTGAAATCTGCAATAGCAGATCGATTATCTCTTTGAGAACTGAGGAGCGCGACGAGCCTTTTTGAGACCGTACTTCTTTCTCTCCTTCATTCTAGGATCACGTGTAAGGTATCCAGCCTTCTTAAGAGCAGGTCTGTACTCATCAGAATCAGCCTGAAGAAGTGCTCTTGAGATACCATGACGGATAGCACCAGCCTGACCTGTAGTACCGCCACCGCGAACTGTTACGTTAACATCGAACTTATCAAGTGTATCTGTCAGTACAAGGGGCTGACGAACGATAACCTTAAGTGTCTCAAGACCAAGATACTCGTCGATGCTTCTCTTATTGATAGTGATATTGCCCTTACCGGGTGTAAGATAAACTCTGGCGATAGATTTCTTTCTTCTACCTGTGCCATAGAAACTTGCTGATTTAGCCATTTTTCAATTCTCCTTTCAGATTAGAATGTAAGTACTTCGGGTTTCTGAGCTGCATGATCGTGCTCAGGACCAGCGTATACATGAAGCTTTGTGTACATCTGTCTTCCAAGAGAACCCTTAGGAAGCATTCCCTTTACAGCATGCTCGATTACACGCTCAGGATGATTTTCCATCATCTGACGAAGTGTGAACTCCTTGTGGTGTCCAACATAGTCAGTGTGATGCCAATACATCTTCTGATCCATTTTCTTACCTGAAACTTTAATCTTATCTGCATTGATAACGATTACATAATCACCTGTATCAATGTTAGGTGTATAAATCGGCTTATTCTTTCCTCTAAGAACATTTGCTACATTAGAAGCAAGGCGACCAAGAGTCATATCTGTTGCGTCTACAACATACCATTTCTTCTCAACAGAAGAAGCATTAGGCATATATGTGTTCATTCTAATTACCTCCATAACCAGTTAACAGTTGAATATCTGGTGCGATGAACCCTTCACCTGATTCATTCGCTATATATAGATGCACGCTTCGTTACTTACCGGGATAACTTCAGCGATTATCGTCACACAGTCATATATTATATGCTCATTATTTCAATTTTGTCAACCACTAACCTGACCGAAAAATCAGAAATTAAATTAGCAAATTTTAAGTAACTTGTAAAACTAAATTCCACCCCTTTAACACACGACATGGAACTTACTAATTCCAAACTCGGGTATGGAATTTACTAATTCTTATTGATATCATCCATAGGTTCATCCACATATGCTCTCCGGCATTAAGGAGGAACTTATGGAATCCACTAATAAGAACAAGCATCTTGATTTAGACAAGCGTTATGAAATCCAGCATGGTTTGGATGACTCTCTCAGCTTTAAAGCCATTGGAGCTGCGATAGGAAAAGACTGTACCACTATTTCAAAAGAAGTCAGAGCACATATCATATATGAAAAGAAGGGCGCTCCTTATCGGCCTTTCAATGACTGCGCTAACCGAACACACTGCACTCACTATGGGGATGCCTGTGACGAGTGTACCAGAAAAAACAAAAAGAACTGCAGAAGCTGTGGATCATGCATACCTGCATGTCCGGATTATGAGAAGGAACTCTGTCCTCTTCATACAAAGCCTCCATATGTATGCAACGGATGCAGCGTGAGAAACACATGCACCCTTGAGAAGCATCTTTATAATGCACGCTATGCGCAGAAAGAGTATGAAGACTTAAGGAGCGAATCCAGATCCGGCTTCAACCTCACAGAGAAGGAACTTAAGCAGCTCAATTCAGTTGTAAGTCCCCTCCTTATGAATGGGCAGTCAATACACCACATCCTCACTAACAATCCTGACAAGATACTCCGCTGCGAAAAGACCATTTACACATATGTGGACAACGGACTCTTTGATAGCAGGAACGTTGATATGCCAAGAAAAGTCCGCTTCAGAGTAAGAAAGAACAAATCTGTTCCACTGAAAGTTGATAAGGCATGCCGAAAGGGGCGTACCTACGATGATTACTTAAAATATCGTGAGGAGCATCCGGAACTTCCTGTGGTGGAACTCGATTCAGTTGAAGGCATTAAGGGCGGAGCCGTTCTCCTGACAATACACTTTGTTCTACAGAAGTTCCAGCTTGCTTTTCTTAGACCGGCAAATGACTCACAATCGGTTATAGACATCTTCAATGATATATATGACCTTTTAGGAAAAAAGCTTTTCATGAAACTCTTCCCTATCCTTTTATGTGATAACGGAACAGAATTTTCTAATCCTGAAGCACTCGAATACAGTTCTGATGGCGAGCTGCGCTCAAGAGTATTCTACTGCAATCCATCAGCTCCAAACGAAAAAGGTTATGACAAGTTATTTTTTATGTAAAGAAATAATAACAACCCATGTAGTATAAGCAATTATTTGTAGATTTCTTTACATAATAATGCCGATACTGTTACTAAAGACATTTATGAAAGGAGAACGTTGTCTATGGTAACAGATATCAGTGAATTAATTAAACTATGTAGTGCAGAACTGATTGACAGACAGTACAAACCTGACTATGCAGAAAAGATTCAGTCGCACTGGGATGAACTAAAATGCTGGATGGAAAAGAACTCTTTAACAGTTTTTTCTGAAAGAATCGCTAATCAGTATTGTGATTACCATATAGGAACCCATCTGCTTTTAGAAGGGATGAGTTTAAAAGACAAAACGCATTTAAGAGCCATTCGTATGCTTGTTTCATATCAGAAAGATGGCGAGTTTGAATTCAGATCACCAAGAGTTGAATACACTTTTTCTGGTAGAACAGGAAATTTAATACAGGAATTCCTTATTTATGCACGAGATGAACTACATAGGACACACTCTACTATTTCTGAGTACACAAGGGTTCTTTCTAAACTAAATGCTTTTATGAAATATCGAAATATCGATTTAGAAATGATAGGCATGGATGAAATAGAAAACTATTTCAAGGAGTACTGTGAAACAGTTGGCGCAAGGCATGATTACGCCAATTCCCTTCGTCAATTCTTTAGATATATTTATAGCAGGCATTATACGATAAAGGATCTATCATCATTTATACTTCCTGACAGTTTTAATCGGCATAGCAGCATTCCTACGACGTATACTGAAGAAGAAATCAGCAGAATAATAAATGCTCCGGACAGATCTTCTGCTATAGGAAAAAGAGATTATCTTGTATTGCTACTTGCAGCTGAGTATGGCTGGAGAAGTGCTGATATAACAGGCTTTAGGCTTGATCAGATAGATTGGGATAAAAACATCATACGATTCGAACAGCAAAAAACTGATGTCCCAGTAGAGTACCCGCTCCTTTCCTCGGTAGGAAATGCTATTATAGATTATCTTCAGCATGGAAGACCAAAATCTGAACGGCCAGAGGTTATCCTTTCATCAGAACAATCAAAATATGGAAAGCCATTAAAATCCCCTACTATTCATTCAATTGTTACAAGATATATGAAAAAAGCGGCTATAACTGGATGGAAGGATAAAAAGCATGGAGCCCATTCTTTAAGACATAGCCTGGCCTCAAATCTATTAAAGAGAAATGTTTCTCTTCCGGTTATTAGCACAGTTCTTGGACATCAATCTACTGAAACTACGAAAATATATTTAAAAGTAGATATTGATCGCCTTCGTACTTGTACTTTGAGTATGCCTACACTTTCTTCCCGTTATTATAGAAAGGAGGCAACAAAGTCATGAAATATACGTATGTCTCAGGATTTGCAGATGAGATGAACTGTTATATCGCTTATAAAGAAGCATCAGGTTTCAAAAGACTCTCATATGAAAAACGTTTGGCCCAGTTTGACAGGTTTTGCGTATCACAAGGAATAACGGATGTAAGATTTACCGAAAATGATGCAATTGCCTGGGCTGTTAAAAGGGATGAGGAAGCTGTAACAACTCATTATTCTCGCATTAACTTTGCCAAAAATTTCCTGCTGTATTTGAGCAGAAAGGGTTATGATGTCTACATTCCTCATGATATCAAATCAATTCAAAGCGACTTTAAGCCTCATATATATACAGATGATGAGATTTTTAGGTACTTTCAGGCAGTGGATACTTATGAGCCTGATAAAGGGAATAAAAAGAATCTTATTCAGCTTCCTGTACTATTCCGGATTCTCTACTGTTGTGGAACAAGAATAAATGAAACTCTTGGCATAAGGAAAAAGGATGTAGATTTTGAAAACGGAATAATAGCTCTATATGAAACCAAAAACGATTGTGCTAGGTACATTGTGCTTTCAGATGAATTGCTAGATTTAATAACACAATACGCAGATAAATGCTTCTATTCCCTTGAAGATGATGAATATATTTTTACAAATGTAAATGGTGACCGACTCTGCGGAGATGTCATATATGAACTTCACAGAAAGTTTTTGGATAAGGCCCAAATACCATATTTTGGCGATGGTAACGGACCAAGGATACATGACTGGCGACACACTTTTGCAGTACGTTCGTTTAAGCAGATGGTAGACAACGGCGTTGATCTTTATGTTGCATTACCGGTACTGTCAACATACCTTGGACATAAAACAATATATGCAACTGAAAAGTATTTACGCCTTACAGTAAACATTTACCCCTACATAGAAGAAAAATGGGCTGCAAGTATAAATGATATTTTTGGAAAGGTGGCGACTATCTATGAACAGGACTGACTTTGCCATCTTCTTGAACAAGTACTTAACTGATTACATGGTAAATGATCGTGGCTGTAGCGCTAAAACAATTGATTCATATAGATATGCATTCATTAATCTTTTGCAATACTATTCAGAAGAGGAATCCATTGACGCTGATAAAGTAACGTTATCCGATTTGACATATGAAAATATCATTAGATTTCTTGAATGGTTACAAGAGCACCAGCATAATAGCATTTCATCACGAAATCAAAAACAA
>NZ_AUJU01000053.1 GCF_000424385.1 Butyrivibrio sp. LC3010
TAGTAATTGCTCCAGCCACACTTATTACCATTCAGTTTAGTTGGTTACGCGGGTGTTTCTCCCTACCTGCTTAAGCGAATGCTTATAATAAGGGGTTGGCTAACGGTTTTTGTGACGGATGCGCTGATCCAAAAAGAGCCACGTCAGACCAATTACTCCCCTTATTATAAAAAAATAAGTGCAGATGTCAGAGTTAATTACTCTCTAACAACTACACTTTTATGGTACTAAAAGACACCTCTAATCATTCAGAGGCTCATCTAATAACTGTCCTGTCTAAAAATGGGTAAACTGATAGAACTATCAGCCAAAAAGACGGCGGACGATCATGCCTCTGTCATTGTTAGTTTCAGTTGTAAATGTAGTCGTCATGTGTTTCATGATCGTCCTCCTTTCTGCTCAATGTGAGCACTTTGAATTTCTATGTTACTGACGTAAGTATATCACATCAGGTGGACAAATAAAGTCCAGCAGCTAAATTATTTATTTATTTTTTCAAGGGAGTTACTTTTGAATTATTCGCGTAGTCGGTATGTATTTCGGATGCTTATATTTAAAAAATCCATTAAGTCCTTTTCTTTCTGGATTTTCAATTAGTACAACGGCAACATCCTGATTGTCCTCTACAGTAAACTCTTTTGTGATATACGCAGGCAAGTGCGTCATAATCTTCCAAAGAGGCCCCGTTCGCCATGGATTCTGATAAGTAACTCGTATTATTTTCATAAGACCTTCCTTTCAAATACTACAACATGGTTACGTTATTGCCCTGTTTTTCTTCGCTCATCTTGTCACCTTCCTGTGTTTATGATACTTTCATGCTAAACCACAGCATGGTCATATAATGTCCGTTTCAAAAATATTTCACACATCATATGTTTGTAAACAGCCAACTACCAGTCCTCTTCTTGTACGTTGGCACGATCGTAGCGGAATCAGTTAACTGACCTCTCTCAGCTGCAACCAGATATTGGAAAGTAAAAACACCGATTTCATAGGTATCCTCATAGACAGTGCCATGTTCCTTAGAATCAGTCTCTGTTTTCTGCAATTCATAAGGTATCTCTGTATTAAGACTGATGATATCTTCAGCATCGTCATAACTAATATTTTGCTGGAATACATCTGCCAGCTGGAATATCATATCCTTCCGGATTGAGCAGAGTATCTTTTCAACGTTTGAATAACAGTTTTCTGCATCTGCTGAGTACTCTTTCAAGCTAAGCTGTGTACTCTCTGACAACTGAGCATAATCTCTGATTATCCTGTAACATTCATCTTCACGGCACAGCTTCTTGTATTTCCATATCTGCCTTGGATTTACTGAACTCTGTTTCCGACTTTTATCCGGCTGATTTTCAACATTTAATTTCATAAAGCCCATATTCATTACGCTCCTCTCCTGGAATATAATCTTTCCATCACCTCTACCATGTCCTTAGGCAGTCGCCTCTTTCCCTTATTTACAAGCCATTTTGGCATCCCGTAATATGCTTCCGCTATTCCTCCGGTAATGCATCCCATAGTGTCCGCATCTCCTCCAAGAGATATAGCTGTCCGTACGCAGTCAACATAGTTTCTTCCATCAAGAAATGCCCGGATTGATTCGGGAACACTTCCCTGACAGGTGCATATAAAACAGTATTTCGGTCTTATCTCATCACAGGTTTCAGTAAGGTCATAACCAAATTCATTTTCAATGTATTCTTTTATATCTGCTTTTATTGCTCCGTGCCGGGCAAGCCATATAGACGATGCGGTAGCCTCAGCGCCTTTTATTCCCTCAGGGTCATTGTGCATAACTTCCGCAGACCACCTGGCAACTTCTCTTGTTCTTTCAAGTGTGCTGTAATAGAAACCTACTGGTGATACTCTCATGGCTGAGCCATTTCCATAACTCCCATAAGGCTTTGGATCAGAACTTAACAGCCACTCATAGAACAAGCCGCCATATCCTGCATTTATGTATCTGTTACCCCACAGCTGCATGGAATCCTGAAATGCCTTTTTCATTTCCTGTTCATCAGCATTTTCACCATACCGAAGTAACGCATCTGCAATAGCCACTGTCATGGCAGTATCATCCGTAAAGTGTGACTTCCTGCAAAACAGCCTGAACAATTTATTCTTTTTTCTTTTTCCAAATTCGTAAGGAGAGCCTACAATATCTCCGATTATTGCTCCATACATATACGCACCTCTTTCTCGTTCTATTCACAGTATAGGAAACGGCATGGACACATTTGGTCCTTGTGGAAAAATTTTCATTAAGATATCTAATGGTTTTTTTACATAAAAAGAACGCGGCTATTACTAAATAACCACGTTCAGAACTTTCATGATATTCACCTATGAGTTTTACTCATCAATTTCCGGAAGTAGTTCAGATCCGACAAGATTTA
Organism: Butyrivibrio sp. LC3010; assembly: GCF_000424385.1. GTDB lineage: Bacteria > Bacillota > Clostridia > Lachnospirales > Lachnospiraceae > Butyrivibrio. The sequence continues at coordinate 2,403 of NZ_AUJU01000053.1, forward strand.
GTAACTGCTTTCTTATGTTTAAGGAACCGTTATCACCTGTTTCTTCTTCAATCACTGCATATAGCATATCCAGGCCATTTGATAATTCAATTTGTCCAGCCATATCAAGAAGACTTTCCTGATCTTCGTTCATAGGAATATCCTTAACCCGCTGTTTACAAACCCCAAGGCATTCCAAAAGTATTCGCACACAATCGTCACATGAGTAATCACTATCTTCAAGTCCATCAAGGCATTTTTTGATTGCTCTTATGCTTAAAGAGAAAACACTACTCTTTTCAAAGCCCTCATTAACATCAGTATTAAAAGCCTTCTCGTAACATTCATTACATTTTTGTATAAATTCCTGCTTGGTCATTTGGCATACTCCTTAGAATCCGTCAAGTACAAAATGCATTCAAATATAGAAGAAACTTATCCTATCACGATTTTACACCCTTATATTTCAGTACTTCTATCAAATCTAACAAATCTTTATATATTGTTTATAAAATAAGCTATGTGCAGATAAGTGCGTTATAGACATTATTGGTTCATCTTGCATAGATTTTTAATTTTCTTTTGGGCGCTCCAGATTGGCAAACTTTGTAAATTCCGGTAACCATTTCAACTTTACAGTTCCGATAGGGCCATTCCTCTGCTTTGCTATAATGATTTCTGATACACCTCTGTCTTCGGAGTCCTTGTTATAATAGTCATCGCGGTAAATGAACATCGCTACATCAGCATCCTGCTCTATAGCGCCGGATTCTCTTAGGTCAGACAGCATAGGTCTGTGGTCCGGCCTTTGCTCAACGGCTCTTGATAGCTGGGAAAGTGCTACTACGGGCACATCCAGTTCACGGGCAAGAGATTTTAGTGCTCTTGATATGTCAGATATCTCCTGCTGTCTGTTGTCGTTACTTTTCTTTTTCCCATTGTTCATAAGCTGCAGGTAATCAATCATTATGATCTGAAGATTATCTTCCGATTTATATTTTCTGCATTTAGACTGAAGCTCCTGTATCGATATCCCGGGAGTATCATCAATAATAAGATGTGATCTTCCAACCACATCAGCACCCTCAATAAGGTTTTCCCAGTCAGTATCAGACATCTCACCTTTTCTCATATGCTGGGAATCCACACGAGATTCCATTGACATGAGTCTACTTACAAGCTGTTCTCTTGGCATCTCCAGTGAAAAGATGGCAACCGTATAATCCATTTTGAATGCCATATGCTGCGCCACATTGAGTACAAAAGCAGTTTTTCCCATAGAAGGTCTAGCTGCTATCAGGATAAAGTCCGAATTTTGCAGCCCAGAAGTCATGTAATCGAGTTCAGTAAATCCGGTCGCAAGTCCTTTCACATAGCCTGACAAATTGCAGGCTTCTTCAACATTATTTAACACCTTCATGACTATGTGGCTTATGGGCTCGTATTCTGCAGAGTTACCATACTGAGCTACTCTATATATTTCCTTCTCGGAGTCATGCATGATTTCCGGAACATCACCTTCCTCGCTATAACAGTTATCGATAATCCCTTCACATGAGTGGATGAGCTGCCTTAGTTTGCTTTTGTCCTTGACTATATTCGCATAGTACTTTACATTTCCCGAATATGGGACTGACTGCGCTATTCCAAGGATATATTCAGCGTCATAGACCTGCGGTGGTGCATTCTTACTCTTTAGGCGATTTTGAAGTGTTACTTCATCAACAGGTATCTTTTCCTGGTGTAGTTCAACCATTGCTTCAAAAAGGAGTCCCAGTCTTTTGTCGTAAAAATCCTCTGAAAATAGTATGTCTGAGGCAACCTGAATTGAATCACCGTCTATCATCATTGCGCCAACTACTGACTGTTCCGCGCTTATATTATGTGGAAGTTTCCTTATTGTATTATTGTCCATACCTGCGCTCCTCTTTTTATCTTCATTTAATGTCCCATGCTTACTACAAGTCCCATTTCAAGACGTTTACCGAAGCAGTCATCTAGATCGCCAAGCTCTGTCGGCTTTCTGTCTGCGGATAATACTATCTGTTTCCCTTTAAGATATAGGTCTTCGAATGTAAAGAAAAACTCTGTGATGGTGCGTTCCTTATCCATGAAGAATTCAATGTTGTCAACAATGAGCACATCCACGTCACGGTAAATCTTTCTTATGACCTTTAATCTCTCATAATCTGAAGCAGACTCTTTTATCGCAGAAATCATCTCATTGTAGAAATCCTCAGCGTCTGCATAAAGCACTGATTTCTCAGGATGTTCTGTTTTTATACGGTTCTCGATAGCCATTAACAGATGCGTCTTACCTTCATATCTGGGACCATAAATGAATATAGGGTTATAAAGGGGCTTCTCTGAATTTGATGCTTCTACCGCCGCAAAATGTGCAAAAGAATTCCTTCGATCAACATTAAAATTTTCAAATGTATAGGTTTTACTAACATTCATGGTCATTACCTTTTATCCAGATTTAGCTTCATACAGATGATTTCAATATGCCTGTTGAGATCTTCATCAACAGACAAAAGCTCTGTTATTTTATCGATACTGCTCTTTACCGTAGAGTGATCCCTGTTTCCAAGTTCCTTGCCAATCCCTTCTAGCGTCGTATCTGTATATTCTCGGATCAGGTACATAGAGAGCTGTCTGGGAAGGACTATGTCATTGCTTCTTTTCTTTGACATAAGGTCATCTATTTTTACGCCATACTGCTCTGCCACTGTACTGATTATCTTCGTAGGGGATATGTCTCTTGCCCTGCCATTGGCAATGTCGTCCTTAAGGGCTATCATGGCTTCTTCCATTCCGATATGATCTAGCTTATTCAGTTTTGAATAGGCAACGATCTTTGTGTATGCTCCTTCCAGCTCTCTTATATTGGAAACGACGCCCTCTGCGATATAATCGAAAACCTTGGAATCTATGTCCAGGATTTTCCCTTCATGCAATCTCATTAAAATTGCCATTCGGGTCTCGTAGTCTGGGAGCTGGATATCTGAAGTTAGCCCCATCTGGAAGCGTGACCTTATCCTGTCATCAAGTTCTTTTATTTCCTTTGGATGTCTGTCAGCGGATAAAACGATCTGCTTTCCTTCCTGATACAGGGCATTAAACGTATGGAAAAACTCAAGCTGTGTTGAATCCTTTCCTATAAGGAACTGGATATCATCTATCATCAACACGTCCACGGTCCTGTATTTTTCATGGAGCATCCTGGCACCATCAATCTTGCTTCCTCCCTGCCCTCTGTGGACGTTCTGGACTACCTCATTAAGAAAATCCTCCGATGTGACATAAAGGACATTCTTGTCATCGTTGTTACGGCAGATATAGTCTCCGATTGCCTGCAATAGATGCGTTTTTCCAAGTCCTGCCTTGCCATAAAGAAAAAGCGGGTTATACACTGTCCCGGGGTTTTCTGCGACGGCTACTGCAGCGCTGTACGCAAATCTGTTGCTGTCACCAACTACAAAGTTTTCAAACGTGAATTTGGAATTGAACTTTGTAATAAGTCTGGATGTACGCTCTTTTTCTGCTTCTATCTTTTCTTCTACTTTGCTTTGATCGTTTTGCAATGAGAATTCCACAGTAAGCCGATCCAGCCCCGTTATTTCAGAGATGGCTACAATGAAAAAGTTCATGAAACGTCTTTTTACATAATCAAGGGCCATAGCGTTGTCCTGAGAAATCAGGATATACGCTGTCTCATTGGCATACCGAAGAAATGTCAGTGGTTCAACCCAGGTAGAATACGAAATGGGTGTAAGGGCACATTCCTGCTTTACCTCTTCTTTGATATAATCCCAGTTTTCACGAATCAAATCCTCTAATTGTTTATCTTCATTCATGTTTATTCCTCTGTTTATTCAGGTTTAAATAAGTCAAAAATACTCAGCTGGCTGGATTCTGGAAGATTTCCAAGAAGCCCAAGCCTGCTCATGTTATTTACCACAACCTGCTGGCATTTGGTTCTTGATTTATAATCATCCCTTGACGTGAATGGACCAATCCTGGCTTCTTCCACTATCTGGTCAGCTACTTTTTCGTCAAGCCTGTCAAGGCTCACAAGACTGGGCATTATCTTATCCCCTACGACCTTAAATGACCTTGATTCCGCCTGATACTGATTCCTCAAGGCAGAGCCTTATCTTGTTTTCTTCAGGGTAGTCAAAATCAGCTCTCTTTAGCAGGGTATACTCAACAGCGTCATACCTTTGTATTTCCAGCATTATGCTGTCGAGGTAAAGCTCCATCAGGTTCTGCGTTGTGTACTGTGATGACAGCTCAAAGCGCTCATAGATCTTTACTGTTATATTGAAATCCGGAAACATCTGATCTTTGATCGCTTTTTCCATCTGATATATGACAGGCTTTTCTATAAGCATCTGGCTGCGTATGTATATGCGTAAAAAATCCTTACTTTTCGTAGCTGAAACCTTCTCCACGATGACTTTTTCAAATATCTTTTTCAAAGAATCATCTATTTTCAGCGTTGGAAAGGCAGTAAAAAACGGTCTGTTCATCTTCTGTGTTTCCTTCTACGCTTTAATCGTTCTGCATCTTCTATATGACGGCACCATTTTTCAACCTGTGTATTATCTGGCAGATCGAGCAACAGTTTTTCCTTTTATGAGGCTTCTGCCTGTGCTTTCCTGGCTTATCATCAGTACATAAATCCACAATTTCATCTATATCTGCATATTCCCCGGGCATAAGGCTGTTTATATATTTGGTGAATTTCTCGATATCCAGATTTATTTCCTTCTGGTGGGCTTTCTTTGGCCTTTTTCTGCTTTGCGATATGGTAACCTCATATTTTTTTATCAACTGTCATTTAGCGCTTAGTCTTTTCAGTATAAAAAACAGGACGGACTTAATATGTCCACCCGGAAAAATTTCTCTTTATAATAATAAAAAAAGAGATGTACATTTTTTAGCACATCGCTCTTAAAGCTTGATTTTATCGGTCTTTTGAACAAATTACCATTTGCACAATTTATTTTAAAAGTACAAAACCTGTATTGGTAGCCCTTATAATATATCCCGCTTTTCAATGACGTTCTTCCTGTAGGCTTCCTCGCCTTCCTCAGAAAGAAACTGCATGAGTTTTTCTTCAATAATGCGGGGATTATCACCTGCCTGCATGGAAAGAACACCATTCAGATACAGAAGGTACTCCAGAGCATCTGCCGCTGCAAAACCATTTGAAAAATACCTTAAAGTAAAGATTTCTTCTATAATAGAAGGCTCAGTTCCATCAACTATATATGCCATCATCTTTCCGAAATGCTTAATAATGCCTTTATCAGGAATAGACATACATGCTTCTTCCAAGGCCAGCAATCCCTGGTTTCTTGCAATATATGATAATTCTGTCACCTGGCTCACAGCTTCTGAAAGTCGCATATCCAGTTCATGTCGGTCATCCTTTGGTACATCCAGGATATTTTTATATACTTCATTGTAGAAAAAAACACTATTCATATGCCTGTCTCTCTCATTATTCACTGACTTTTGTTTTCTTTCAATTACATGATAGAAAAAAACGATGTGCCTTTTTTAGCACATCGCCCTTTTGCTATTTATCATAGTGTTAACTTAATCCTGATCCAGGTAGCACTTATAATGCTCACTTCCGTCATAATGAATTCTTGGAGTTTCAGTAATACCAAACTTTTCCATAATTTCTGGAAGATGCTTTTCATCTATGTGTGGGCTCATGTATATAATTGTTTTGCCTCTTGAATTGTTTTCCAAGCGTCCTCTGGGGTAGTAATCAAAAGGCTTGTTGCACTTCTTTGGCTTAACTTAAACCCATACCAGCCTATGGTTATAATTATTGCCAGACTTTGCAACTCCGAATACTACGTCCTTCTCAAACGGAACTGCAAATAATGAATCCTCAATGATCCAGAACACTCCGCTTTTTACATTATCCATAATATTAATCCTCGTATTATTTCCCAAAATCAGTTCGCGTATTCTGACCTCTCTTTTGGAAGATCAGTCAATATCTCCTTAACATCCGAATGAATCAACGTGGTCTTCTTCACCAGTTCGTATGCCAGTTTATCGAGGAGGTTTCTTTTCTGAATAAGAAGTCTTTTTCTTCCTGATAGTTTCCTTTACATATAAGTTCTACCACTACAGCGGCTCCTTTTCTATTCAGTTTATGTTCCATATCAACATGAGATATCATCGATTCATCATCATAGTACTGTTTAAATAACTTTTCGTTTGGAGCTATATTATCCCTTGTACCATATATCAGGTACGTTTCCTGCATAAAACTAACATTAAACTTATCTGAAAAGAAAAACTCTTTTTCAGTTTCAATATGGTCTAAAAATGAAGAAGTAAGCATTGGATTACTGTCACTGTCTGATTCTTTGATTATTCTTAGATTATCAGGGATTGCTGGATTTATAAGAATCTTTTTTATCTCAGGAATTTGCATCACATAAAATGCTCCAAGGGATGATGCAACAACATAATCATAATGGTTATTTTCAATAAGGGTATATAGCATCTTATGCATTACCTCTGGTTCTGTTACAGGAAATTGTGGTGCTTCTATATTAGCGTGGATCCCACGTGCTTTAAACTCTCCTCGAAGCATTTCACTGGAATGACCGTTGCCACTTCCTAAATAGCCGTGGACATACAGAATATTTGCAGGTTTGTTCATAATCCATTTCTCCTTCATCTTTGTGCTAATTCATATTTTGTTTCCTTAAGAATAATCACCTTCAACCTTAAATCATATTGTTAAATCCGGAATATCCTGTACTTTGCTGTACTGCTCTATCGACCAAATTATCAATGGCGCACCTGTATTTCATAACCTCTTCCTGAATGGATTTAAGAACAGCTTTGTTAACCGCTACACGTCTTGTAAAGGCTTTATCAAGTTCAAACCCACAGTCTATGCATTTCTCAGCTTCATTTTTATTATCTTTTCCGCATAATGAACATATCATAATAATCACCCTTCCTTATTGTGAATACTTCTCAAATCTATAACACCCCCAGAAGCATGTTGTATTAGCTTAGGTCAGATCATAATAATCAATACCAAAACCTATTGGAAAAAGCCTTGCATTAAGAGCCTCTTTGTCCTCCTGGCTGGGCATATCCTTCTGTATATAACATTTTTCCACATATTCACTTACCAGCCTCACAAAGGTTTCTTCCCAAATATCCCTGGCAGGCGGGGACTCAACATTCTTTTTCATCAAGAAATAAGCCTTGGTTTTAACCCTGTTCGCTGAGTCCTCTGCACTTATTGCGTTCTCTTTAAGATCTCTCAGTATTCTTTTCAGATCCGCTCTTTTTTCCGTTTCAAAGAACCAGCATCCATTTAACTTCTTTTGGAGATAAGCCTCCCTCATGGGATATAGACGCTTTTCAGCTATATATCTGATCATACGGTTCTTATATCTGTTTATGGATATAAGATCTTTTTCCAAAGCTTTAACTTTTTCTTTCCTGGCCCTTTGGGCATTAATAAGCTGCCTTTTCTCAACGATTGTCATCAGGCTATCCCATTCATCAGATGTCTTCTTGGCATATGCACGGGCTATATCATACCTTGAATAAAACGACCAAAATTCCTTCAGGAACACAGGATAATAGTCATGATAGCTCCACAATGAGCCTTCGTTTTTAATGTAAATATCAATCAGGTGATACTTTAATCTGTCTATAACAGGGAGAATCTGTTCGCAGGTTATAAGGTCATCAGCAAACTGAATGGAATTTTCAAAACAGTAAAATGAAGAAACCACATCCTGTTGGTAAAGCGTAGGATATCTTATTTCCTCCAGAATCCCCTTATAAAACCACATTTTCCAGTTTCCAGGGTCCACTGCTTCTATCTGATCCATGTATTTATTTCCTTCAACATACTCAGCTTCGCTTATCCCTCTATAGTTCCCATCACTATCATACCCGTTGATATATTTTGCTATTATCCTGAGAACTAGACCCAAAAGGGGCTCAACAACTGCCTGATTTACTTCATGGGACGTGTACTTACAACCACAATGCCGGCATACATAAAAGCCGTCTTCTCTGACAAAATCGTTTCCTCCACAGGCTTTGCATACTAAAACTTTCATCTGTACGTTCCTCCAGATTGGATCTTGATTTCTATAGAAAACTAATTTCTTAACTGAAACTTCGCAGTTACAAAACTGCGGTTGAACCTTGATAATTCAATAAAAATTGGCAATTAAGTACCAATCATGCTGCCTGAAGATGACGTTGCATGGATGGTGTAAGTGCAGATACAAACTTGTCTATCATTAAAGATATTTTTTCTTCATCGAGATCAAATTCTTCTATCATCATGTTTGAGAAAATCTCCATAATGATGTTAAAAGCATAGATGAATGTTACATCGGCCACCTCATCCATGAAGTATGCAAACAACTCGCCTAAAGTTCGAGAATCTTCTGATTCGCGATTTTCTACTGCAAGCATCATGTATCG
>NZ_AUJU01000054.1 GCF_000424385.1 Butyrivibrio sp. LC3010
CGATACATGATGCTTGCAGTAGAAAATCGCGAATCAGAAGATTCTCGAACTTTAGGCGAGTTGTTTGCATACTTCATGGATGAGGTGGCCGATGTAACATTCATCTATGCTTTTAACATCATTATGGAGATTTTCTCAAACATGATGATAGAAGAATTTGATCTCGATGAAGAAAAAATATCTTTAATGATAGACAAGTTTGTATCTGCACTTACACCATCCATGCAACGTCATCTTCAGGCAGCATGATTGGTACTTAATTGCCAATTTTTATTGAATTATCAAGGTTCAACCGCAGTTTTGTAACTGCGAAGTTTCAGTTATTTAAATCATTTTTCTTCCCTTCCCCGGGCAATAAGCCAAATTGCAAATGCCAATATACTAATGATCATCACACTAAAACTATAGGGCATCCAAACAAACATGAACCTGTAGCTGATACGGGAGATCACAGAAATCAGAATCAAAACAATCAGAACCACGATCCCACCGTAAAGGCAAAGTTTCTTTTTCCAATAATCCAGCAACAATAGATATTGTGAAATGTTATAAACAATAGAGGAACAAAATTTGCACATATAGCCTGAGTAACAAATCCAAGATAACATGCGAGTAGTCTTCTTATAGTTCTTTTAATCCCTCTTTATCGAAATAATAGATGTTTTCTCTTTTATAGCCATACTTTGATCCACTGACACTGATATGGGGTTCAAATGTAAAAAGACTGACATCTGCAAGTTTCGTCCTGTTCCCTTTTTCAATATAGATCCTGTCTTCTTTCTTACGAACTATGGAATGTCCGAGATTGCCCATAAAATCAAGATTGATGTAGCCCTCTGTCTGAATGAACTCATTCATCTGATAATATAGCTCTTCAAATGTCATCTCAGGCCGTACGATTTCCATCATCCTGTTATGGAGTCGTTTTTCCATTTCAACACCTCTGCGCCATTCAGCGTTCATGATTGTGTCATATGATCGAACAGCTTTACCGTTTTGGACGATAACAGTTCTTGCATAATCTCCCCACGTTCCTTCCACCTGAGGACTGAGATCTATAGTGATAATATCATCCGTTGCAATATATCTTTCCGAAGTAATATATTCCCTTCCGGAAACTGAGACCGTTGTCTCGTCACCTGCAAAAACAAATGCTCCGATATCATAGTACCAGAAAGAATCTGCACCAAGTTCTCGCATCTTCTCTTCACACAGAAAGCGTATTTCTTTAAGTGGCATTCCGGGCTTTATTTCATCTATTATGTATTCGATAGTATCCTTAGCTATCTTCTGAACTTCTCTGTATGTGAGAATCTCCAGAACCCTTTTGATGTTCTTCTCATTCGGGACTATGGTATTTAAATTAACTTCCGGGTGTGCTGCCACATATGAAGTCAAAAATCCCATCAGATTGTCCTTCGTTTCCATGTAATCATCTATGATCCTTTGATCGCTTATACCAAGATTCTTCAGTATGATCGCTGAAACCACGCCCGTCCTGTCTTTTCCGGCACTGCAAAAATATAGTACATTGCTATCCGCATTCATTATTGTATGAATGATCTTATCCATATGTTCATCCATCATAGCAAGATAAGTTTCTGCAACAGCATCAGGTGAATTAGGTGTGTCTGCACCGGTCACCGGTAAATGATAATAGACAAAGCCTTCTTCATCCTCAAGTCTGCAGGGTTTAGCTAAATATTCTTTTTCTTCTCTCAGATCAACGACCGTTGTTATATCATTTTGAAGAAGCCACTTCACTTCCTGATCTGTAAGTTTTCCGGGATAATCGCTTCGTATATAACGTAGATTTCCTGTGGGTAGTGCCCTTGTATTTAATGTTGATTGTAATAATGTTCCCATATGCTATCCATTTTCCAAAAAAAATATTCCAATTTATCGCTCAATCCCCAATATGTGAGATTTCATTTTGAAACCATACTTTTCATACAAATGAATCGCCTTGTTGCCATCAACCACTTTAACTTCGATATGTCTGACATTGTTTTGGTCAAACACTAGCATCGCCCAGTCCATGAGTTCCTTTCCAAAACCTTTTCCCCTGAATTTTTCTTTTACCACCAAATAGTCCAGTATACCGATTTCTCCTTTAATATCGACTTTGCAGAAGCCGATAATCCGGTCTTCAATTTCAGTGACTGCAATATAGGATTTTTTCTCTCGTAATGCAGCCTCAAATGATTCCAGGATCTTTTCATATGGATTTAAAGGATAAAATCCTTTGAAATTCACAGAAGTTGTATTGTGATAGTCTGATAACTCACGAATACAATCGTACAGTTTGCTTACCTCGTTCGGTGTTATTTCTCTCATACTATTCCTCCTACAGATTTGTCAGTACCATACATTCTGTAGAATCAGTAAAGCCCATACTTTCATAGAGTGGTCTTCCCATTGCGGTTGCATCAAGACTGATCTCCGTTGCACCTTTTTCCCATGTTTTCTCGATCAGCATTTCAACCATTTTTCGCGCTATTCCCTGACGACAGTATTCACTTCTTGTGTAGACATTCATAAGATGAGCTCTTTTTCCTGTAGGGTGCGCAAAGGTTGGCATTATCCTGATAAAACTCATGGATGCACAACCAATAACTTTATCTCCGTCGCTAGCCAGAACAGTCATCTGATCTCCATTTAAAAAGTAATCACGACTTTCATTTATCACTTCATCTGAATGTTCATAATTTTCTGGTAGGTTGTTCACTACCGTAAGCATCTCAAGGCGAATACTCATCAGACAGTCTATATCATCTTTTGTAGCAATTCTTATATCAATCATTTTCATCTTCTCCTTTTTTATTCCCAGAACACACCACCTTATGAAAGGTATGCGGCTCATGATCTCATACAGAAGGTAGGAGCCTGCGAATGCTGCTATTGCAACCAACAGGTATACGATGACAGGAGCAAGGGACGGACATAATGTATGCAGATGCCATCCGCTGACCGCCATTATCAGGAAAAGGATTGGCCCTGGTACGTTGTTCATGGAATTAAAAGCACCGGACATCAGCATGTTGTAATAGCCAAGAACCCAGCCGAAAACCAGAAGGCCGATTGTTGATGGCACAAGATACTTTCTCGTCCTTACTCTGATGAATTCCTTCTCTGTTCGCTTAACCAGTTCATAGCGGGCTGACATGTTTGCATTCAGCCCAACGAATCATATTCTCTGTCAGTTTCATCTCCGAGTATCTGTCGCAGTCTATTACAGGACAGATCATCTGAAGGTCATATGGTTCCTTTTCAGCAAGTTCTTTTATAGGAATGCTTGCCAGACCACTTCCCATTGCTCTGTAAAATGCAATCGTCTCCTCAGAAGAACAGGCAGATATGTACAAAGCCTGTGCACCAGCTTTTATTGCTTCCGCTTTTCCCAATTCAAATAATCGTCTGCCAACACCTTGGCCCCTGCATTCAGAAGATACCTGCATCATATCAAGAATCATGTAAGGACCGTTTAGTTTCTTTAATAGCCCAATAAAGCCAACAACTGTATCATTTTCTAATGCGATGTATGTAATATAATCATCACTGCTTATTTGCTTTGCCACAGAACGCTTTTGGCTTAAGTCCCAATCTTCGGTATATTTGCATTCTACTAATGCATATTCTCCGTCTATTCTTCGATATACTTTATTTACATTCTGTTTTCTGTTATATGAATCTAATGCTTCTAAACAGAAATTTGTCTCTGATAATAATTCGATTTTTATCAATTACAACATCACCTCAATCCCCACAGCCGTTTTTCTTAATGTCCTTTATGCTTTTCTTTCTTTTTCTGTTCATCTACACGGATAAAGGTTCTTCTCCCTCATCACTCACATTTCTTAATATAATAAATGAATTCATTATCCCGACTCACTTCCACATATCCCAGCTTGGTATAAAAGGCGTTTGTTCTGACATTCCAAATGGGCGTATCTAATACAAATTCCTTTACATTTGAAAACATTGTCTCAATTTCATGCATCATGTAGACTCCATAGCCTTTGCGATAATGCTCTGGGCTTACAAAGATCCTTCCAATGTTCAACTTGTCTTTTTCCAAAAACAGAATCGCACCGCCAACAATTAGTCCATTGTCCGTGAGCATATACAAATGATTTGTTCTGGCCATCTTTGTGTGATAAGAAACAGACATATATCCAGGTGGCCCACCAGCTGACGGTGCTCCAACCAAAACATCGCTATCAAAGGCTCTTTTAGATATTCCATTAAGTGTCAAAGCATCAGAAGTGCTTGCTTTGACAAATTGTAGGCTCATATCTTTACCCCCTTCTTTTCATCATCAGATAGCAGTTAATCCCATTTTTATAAAAATCAGTTAGTTCTCCAACAGACTTATATCCCAGATTTTCATATAATTTCTTTGCCCTCGGGTTAAAATCATCTACAGTTAAAAAATATTTTGCTGAAGGAGAATCAGAAGCATTATCTTCAAAATACTTCATCAGCTGTCTACCGATACCATAACTCCTGTATTCTTCCTTTACAGCAACAATATGAAGATAAGGGCAGCTTCCAAAAACACCATTTGTCATGTAGTAAATAAATCCTAAACATTTCTCATTTTCATCCAGTGCTACATATACGTTTTTTTGTTCCACTGCATATGTAAGCATATTAGTTGCCTTTTCATGATCGCTAAAATACGCTCTTCCTAAATCAGAATTTTGCAAAATGTCTATGCAGCTATCAAGATATTTCATATCTGCAAGTTGAATATGTATATCCTTTTTCCACTTACGCTCTTCACACATGAAACTTTACCTCCGGCACCTTCGTCAAAATCGAAAACTATCTATACCTTACATAATCATCAAAAAACGCAGCGTTATATATATCTACAACCAACTCTGCATCAGACACCTCAGCATTTCTGAACTCAATCATTTTTTATTACCCCTCTTATTTCTATACCCATCCATCCCGGATATCATCACATTCAGTGATATCTCAAAGCTCTCTTTCAATGATATTGGATTTCCAAAGGAATTATGAATCTGAAGCATAATAAAACCTTCAAGAAAAGCCCTGTATGTTCGAAGCAAGTGATTAGCGATCTCACGATCTATCCCTAAGCCATCTGTCTGCTTGAAGAAAAAAGAATATAATCCTTCTGTGGCAGAAAGCAGCGCATCATCTGAGTATTTGTTATTCCAGAGCATCGCTTCAAATACGCCAGGATTCTCCATTGCAAACTTATAGAACTTTTTTCCGTACTCAAATAGATTTGCTTTTTCATCTGAAGAATCAATTCCTCTGACAACATCTTCCGATACAGTTTGCCACCCATATATCATAAGACTTCTGTGCATATCTTCTATGGTCTTCATGTGGTTGTACAATGACGGCTTCTTGATTCCTAAATATTCTGACAGTGTAGTAACCGACAAGTAAGACAGCCCCTTTTCGTTGGCCAGTTCTGCAGCTTTTTCTACTATTTCTTCTTTAGATAATCCTGTTCTTGGCATAACATCTCCTAATCAAAAATAGCTAACATTGTTAGTTAATATTATACTAACAATGTTAGCTATTTCAAGTATAAAGTGCAATATAAATTATCTTGTCAATTTGAATTTATCGACAGCATCTGACATATCATACTTGTACGGTCTCAATGACGCAAGTTTCATTGCTACATCGTACTCGGAAGGAAGCATCCTCGCTTCTAGAATATTTGCAAACAGCTTATAATGCTTGGAATACTGCCTGATCTTCTCAGTGTATGAACTTGTTTTTCTGAATTCCTCATTGATCCAACCTGTTGGCAGTCCATTTTTGTCGCCTACGGTATTTATTGCATCCTTCATTGAAGAAGAGGCAAAAATCAAACTATCAATATCCGTTGTAGAAGCCCGGAACCATCTTCATTTTATTCATCCACTTCCTCTAACAGATCTCGAATTGTATCCTCTTTCGGAACTGGAACCCAGTGTCCTTCAAGGCAAATAGCCGCCTCTGATTTCATTATGGTTTCGGATAATTTCTTACTCAGTACAGGATTCTTTTTCCATTCAGGAAATGACCCACAGGTTGCGTCCCCAACAAACAAAACTCCTTCTTGGGAAATTTCAATTAGAGTCGAATCATCTGTATGAGGTGATTCAGCCTGAAAAATCTTAATTGGGCAATTGCCTGCATCCAACACCATGCTGTCATGAAAAACAATGTCTGCCGGCGTTACTATCACCGGTTTGTTATATGAATACTCATTACGTATGCTCTCATGCATGTTCAGGAAGAACTCGTTCCCTTCCTGAGATAGCCTACGCTTGAAATCAAGCAAATACTCATTCGTGCGTTCATTAGCAAGACAAAGCCCATTTACCGCATGCATTCCAAATGTATGATCCCAGTGCCAATGCGTGATCACAGTGAGTTTTGGAAGCGGTAAACCATTCTCTTCCAATGCCTCATAAAATTCCCTGGTATGTGCCTCTGAATGGCCCGCATCAACAGCAAGACTCCAGTTATCTCCACGTATATATCCTAGATTAGGCCTGTCTCGCTCTTCTTCCATGGGATAGTACCAGATTCTATCCGATAATCTTTTCAGCATCTTCACACCAATTCTCTTTCTTGATTTCGATTTCTATATCATTCCTCTAATAGAGCAGCCCAGTAGCCATCAATTGCTGCTTTGTTATCGTATGAACTGAGTGCCATAAGCAAAAAGAATAATTTACTCACTTCCTCAAACGACGGCATCTCACAATATGTCTCATATCCCGCCTTGAATTCATCCCAGTCCTCAACCTGGTAATGAAGAAAGCTAAGCTCCCATTCTACAGGTCCAATCACATACGCATCTAAATCAACACACGCTACAATATTCTCATCGCAAAACAAGAACTGATCCGCGCAGATGTCGACCATAATTAGAGAATTCCCACTGTTTGAAAGCTTTTTATCCTTTATCTGCTCGTAACAACCCCTGACCTTTTTATCTGCATCATCATCCCCACTCCAATGCTCGCTAATACAATCTTCAATATATCTTCTGGCATTCTCAAAAAATAAATCTCCTTTTGAAACGCCCAAAAGTCCGGAATAATCGTACTTTGTCCTGTGATTATATCCAATAAACTGCCCCAGAGTATAAGCGTTTTTCTTTCCCTTTGGAAAAAAATCATTATCCCATGCTGTTCCTTCAACAAACTCAAAAACGCTTGCATCTTCATTGGCTGCTACAAACGGAGCCACTTTTATGTGAGGGTTAGCCTTCAAAGTATTGTAGATATTATGAAGACTTGAATTCTGCTCATTTACCGAATAACCAAACACCTTTCTCATCATTGTCCAGAACGGTGAAAAATCATCTCTTGTCATTAAGGGAGTCTTTAAAATATATCTTTTTCCCTCGTATGTAAAAAAACGAATTTCATTGGATGAGACTCCTCCCATCTCAAAAGAGGATTTATTCCTTTGAGCATATTCCAAAATCGTGTTCATTCCTTATAGTCCTCCGTAGAAATATACCAATTCTTTCCCTGCCTGCTTACCTCTGCCTTTTCTGACATTATCTTTGACTTGCACCACTCGACAACATCGACTTCATCAAATATTAGTGAGCCACCTACATATCCTATTGTATAATATAGTCGTTCGATCAGCTAAGGTATATATATGAGCAAAAGATATTTTATTGATAGTGAAAATGTCGGGGATAATTGGATATCTCTGCTTGATACTGTTGCAGAAGAAGATGAGATTCTTGTTTTTTATACTGCGAAAAGTCCGCATATGAATTATAAAAATCTGATCACACTTAAGAAGTCTCCTAAGGATGTGACATTCATCGAATGCTGCGAGGGTAACAATGCACTTGATTTCCAATTATGTACAGAGCTTGGATACCAGGTCCATGACATTGGGGATGATGAATACATTATCGTTACCAATGACACTGGCTATGATGCAGTTGTTAAGTACTGGAAATACAGAGGAATTGCATTAAAGCGTATCACCGGAAAGGCCTGTATGCAGAAACAACAGTCCTCCGATAAAAAAGATGAACCAGATCCTGTTGATATAGAAACTGTTATGCCCAAGCCCGTTGAAATCCCGGACGATGGAATCCCGGATGAGGCAAAAGAGATCCTCTATATCTTAGGGCGGGATCAGCTGCAACCACTTCACGAGTCGCTGCACCAGATTTACGGAAAACAGGGCGTCACCTATTACAATGCTTTTAAGTCTAATGCGACTTATAACAGTTACATTGAGAACCACAAAAAGAAGAACCTTGCAGACAAACAGAAATCTTACTGTCAGATAGTTTTTGCACATGCCAAGGGCAAGACTGCAATGCCATCTGATTTTCCGAAATTTGTAACTGAAACCTGGAAGAAGAAAAAGAATCTCAATTCATTTCGGTCTTCCTTGCAGACCAAATACGGAAAAGATGCTAGTGAGAAATACTATACTCTGATCAAGGCTCATATAAAAATCTTAGACAAAATCAAATAAAGGAGAGCTGATCGATCCTGCGAGGGTTTATCCCTCGCTGTTTTTATGCTGCAAGAGACAGATCGTTTTCAACTTCATTCCCCCAGGTATCCCATCCTGGAGTCTTCTGCCGGGTAAACAGTTCCACACGGGGAACATCTCCCACAAGTCTCACAATCCGCCCACGAGTCTCTGCTGGTTTCTTACTATGCTCTTCGATGTGGCTGATAATCACCTAATGAACCGCTGAGTCGATTCGCTTCGGATGTCCTTTGGTTGCAAGGAGGCACACCTCAGCGTTGGATCTTGTCCAGTAGCCCATGCCCCAGAAAAGGGAATCCGATTTTTTATTTTGCTTGGCGGCGCAGCATCAGTAAGCTCAAAATCTAGGAGATATGCTGTTTATTTTCAATCATTCTGTAAAAATCAAGAAAATAGTCAGAACCTTCCATCCATAACTTTGAATCAAAATCGTACAAACATTTACAAGCATCCGAATCCAAAAGCTTATTTCTTGCTTCATCAATTGAGATATTCTCTTCCATTGCCATGTCTTCAATAGCATTAGTAAGAACCATATCAGCACAAGCATTCATTTTATCAGATGACATATTTCCTTGCCTCATGAAACTCCAAACAGCCAACCGCATATTCTGTAAGGAAACTTAGGATCACTTGTAAGATAAAAACCTTTGCCAAAATCTTTGCCATTCATGCACTGGTTCAAATCAATGTTTTCAACACTCGTATAACTACCATGGTAAAGAAGCATCCCATCTTTTAATTTCATAGAGCTGCCCCTTTCCGCTTCAAAACATTACATATATCATCCAAATTGTAGTCATCTCCACTAACATGAAAAACATCATAGCATGACTCTATGTACTGCCAGATATTATATTTTGTAAAAATTCTGTTTGCAGCCGCCCTGGTAAGCTTATATCTTTCGCTAAAAGCACCTACTAACCTTATTTCCATATACAGAATTTCATTTATCATTATGCACACCCACTACTTTCTTGATAATGCAACTGTTTTCTTCTCCTTAATTATACAATCTTTTCTAAAAGAATGTCATTTCTTTGAAAATAATACGACCATGCCTGATGATTTCTTTTTGTATTCCATACCTTGGAATGATTATTTTTAGAACTATCTGTATCATAATTGTCTATCATTGGATATAGCGGCATCTGAAAAGCAACTTTTACTTCGCCCTTATCTCTTGCCAACATTGAGATGGCTGCAGTTAATCCACCTCCCGCACTCTCTCCCCCAACCATTATCTGGTCTGGGTTTATTCCAAGTTCTTTAGCATGGTCTTTAATATACAAGAGTGTGGCATAGCAATCATATAAAGCTGTAGGATATGGATGAAACAGCGACAAATGATACCCCGGAGCTATAACTACAGCGCCATGATTTCTCACAAGATCCGCTGCCCGTCCAATATAGGCCATCTCTTTCATTCCTGTCATATATCCACCACCATGAATCCACATAACTCCCGGCGCATTTGAAGGTTCATTTATGGGTCTCAATATCAGCAGCGGAATCCTTCTTCCGTTTGCTGTTATAAAGTAAACTTTGGCGCAACGTAGGCGAAAACCCACAGGCTTGCCTGTGGGATGAAGCCTTTTTCTATTTTGACAAACACATAGAATAAATATATAATCTATGTATTAAACATAAAGGAAAAATACAAATGAATAATTCGAAATGCGTAGAGTATGTGAATTCTCATGTAGACGAAATTGCTGAATATGTAAATGAGTGCTTTGATCAATCAAAAGAATTCATAAAAGCAAGGCTGATTCGTCGGATAAGAGATGAATTGTCACCCACTCCAGTTCACTATGAGATAAAATATGTCTACGATCCTTATGATCATTCTGGAATACTTGTAGAAGACGGATATATTTCGCTCGAACAGACTGT
>NZ_AUJU01000055.1 GCF_000424385.1 Butyrivibrio sp. LC3010
AAAAGTATTCCCAAAGGTAACCCAATGGGATAGGGGCATAGTGGACATGCCCTGTTCTTTGGGATGCGTTAAGCATCCCAAAGGTTCATGCCGCTCTGCGGCATAACAGAAACCTCTTCCGGCGCAAAGTCGGTGGAGGTAGTTCATGGAAAAGAAACTAAATACTCCTCTGCATACATTCACAAAGGGACGTGATGGCGGAATTGATATCAGAGGATACGCTGATGACCAAAATACCATCATGCAGGTTAAACATTATCCTAAGAGTAATGCATCCAAATTAATAAGTGATTTAGAGAAATAATTAAAAAAGGTTGAAGCCTTAAAGCCTGACCAATACTATATATGTACTTCTTTAGGATTAACACCTAAGAATGTAGAAACTATATATGATATGTTTTCTGAATATATGAAATCTGAAGAGAACATCATCTATGAACAGGATTTAGATTCCTTTTTAAATAGCGAATCTGCCAGAGAGATTCTTTTAAGAAATTATAAGCTTGGACTTTCTGTACACCTGTTGAGCAATGTTGACTCCATATATGAGCCGGATGATGATGCACGTTACGATGAAATGAAATTTAGTGGCCATTATTCAAACTATTCTGATCAGTGGGATGCTGTCGCTGCGATTTTTGCAAAGTGATAGGGAAGATGCATACTTGGTATGAAAAAAAGAAGCGGGAAGAAAAAGACGATAATATAAAAATTCGCATCAATTTATTTTTTACTTGGAGGAGTGTATGGGAAAGAAAAGAGTACTTTGTTTTGGGGATTCACTTACTTGGGGATTTGATCCCTATAAGAGGGAGAGAATGGAGGATGAGGATAGATGGACCGGAGTGCTGCAAAAGCACCTTGGGGACGACTATCTTGTAATAGAAGAGGGGCATAACGGCAGGACTATTGCGACGGATGACCCTGCTGAAGGGGAAAAGAACGGTTTAAAATATGTTATTCCGTGCGTGGAGAGTCAGTCACCTCTTGACCTGATGATCATTCTTCTTGGGGCTAACGATCTTAAGAGAAAATTCCAATATACAAGCATGGATATCGCAGGGGAGATGCAGATTTTCCTTGAAAAAGTTCAGGCACACAACAGATTCCGCATGGGAGATTCGATGAAAGTTCTATTGATTGCGCCGCCTATAATTGGCGCCTGCGGTAAAGGCTCATGGCTGGAAGACTGCTTTGATTTTGAGAGATGTTATAAGGTTTCTTCGGAGATCTCCGGTTGGTACAAGCAGCTGGCTGAGATGTACGGCTGTATGTTCCTTGATGCTGCTAAATTTTGCACGGTAAGTCCTGCAGACGGAGTGCATCTTGATGTGAAAAATCAGAGATATCTGGGCGAAGCTGTGTATAGAAAGCTTGTAGATGAAGGTTTTGCGAGCTAAACGATTAAAATGATGCATAAGCTTGATCGATGTTGAAGGCATGAACAGCTTGTTTTTTTTACTGAGGAGATATACTATGAAGAAATTTATGAGTTTGGTCATGACAATGGCGGTGATCGTGTCATGTGCGGCATGTTTTGAAGGTTCCAAAACGCCCACTGTTATGACTAAGCAGGAGGACACTTCATCTGAAAATTATGAAGAACTCTATGAAGAGGCAGGAGTTGTTGGAGACTTAAGTTCTTCGTATTTTGACTTTGACGATGATGATATTCCTGAAATGGCAGTTTTTAACAGCGATGTGACAGATCCCGGACTGGTAGAGGTCTATACCATCAAAGATGGTGAGGTGGTGGATCTTGGCAGCTTTGGACAATATGGAACAATCATGTTCAATGAGGATGAAAAGCTGTTAGTATCCGAAAATGAGACCGGAAGCGGGTATTATGTTATTGCCTATAAACTGGTAGATGGAGAGCTTGAAACAGTAGTTTCTCTCAAGAAAGACTTTTCAGATTTTGAAAATATAAAAACTTATGTTGATGATACTGAAGTTGATAGTGACCAATTTGCTACTGAATTATCAAAATATACTGATAATGTTAAGCTAATTGGTGCTTCGGCACAGTGAGAAACTGATGAATATTGAATCAAACCAAGAGTGGGACACCTGAGAATCATGGTAATCCGCAAATAATATGCTATATTATACATATCCAAAAATTGTTTTATGTTTTATGCAATGGCTCCTGAGAGATCGGGAGCTTTTTGCTGTGTAAAAAAAAGGATATAAAATGTCAAATTATGGCTCTTTTTCTATGTCCTACTTTCAACTATTCTAATGAAGTAGTTTTAATGTATTAGGGAGGTATACAATTGAAAAACAAAATCGTATCAATCTTAATAGTGATGGCTTTTTTACTTAGCATGACCGGCTGCGCAAATTCTTATGGTCCATCTGCAAGAGCCAAATACGCCGATTTAAAGATTGAAGAAAAAAAAGAATCCGATGAAAAAGACAATAATGCACTTGGAGGTAGTGATATGGGAAGCATTTTAACCGGAACTCAAAAGGTAGTCGTTGAAGGGCAGGATTGGGGACCCGCTGTTGTAAAAACCATTTTGGAATTATCAGATACAATAAAAAATGATTCTGTAAATGCTGAGGATTTCAATGTCATTGAATTAAAGGAAAGCTTTAACTGGGCTGCACTTACTCCCAATTCCAAAGAGGATGCGAGCAAGCATATTGAATCAGAAACCAGCAGAGGTGTGGTAGCAGCCTATACAAGTGATGAAAACGGTGAGAAAAAAGATTCATCCAATTTCGTTACTATAGAGCTAAATTACAGCCCCGATGAGGGATCGCCTTTTTGTTATGATCTTTTCAAAGGAAACAACACTATCTGCTCTCCTTACAATTTGAAGGTCAATTTAAAAAATGGTGCAACACTTTCAACAGAAACCGGAGAAGAAATCTCTGAATTAAATGTATCAGAAACAATAGATTTTGATAATGCTGTTTATCCTCAGCTTGCAAAAACAGATATTTCCGGTGTCTTTGAAGGCCCCCAAGGCCACAAGATTTGCTATGCTTCTTATGAAGTTAAAGAAGATAACGCCAAGCATCCTCTTGTAATCTGGCTTCACGGCGCCGGAGAAGGCGGTGCCGATCCAAAGATCAATACTCTTGGCAATGAAGTTACAGCTCTTTTTAGTGATAAATTTCAAACTACAATGGGAGGTGCTTACGTCCTTGCACCTCAGTGCCCCTCATTCTGGATGCAGTATGATGAGAATGGAAACTGGATGGATAACAAAGGTGTAGACTCCATTTATCTACATGACCTAAAGGCTCTTATTGATGATTATGTTTCATCTCACTCAAACATTGATTCAGATAGAATCATAATCGGAGGATGCTCAAATGGCGGATATATGACTATGGATATGATCATGAATTATCCTGATTTCTTTGCAGCCGCTTATCCCATCTGCGAAGCCTACACGAACTCGGGAATTACAGATGAGCAACTTGAAAAAATAAAGAGTCTTCCCATATGGTTTATTTATGCAGAAAATGACACAACCGTTGATCCAGCTAATTTTGAAGTACCTACCATTAAAAGACTAAGAGACATTGGAGCAAACATCCACACCAGTATTTTCAAGGATGTTCATGATACTTCAGGTAAATATAACTCTTCGGATGGAGGAGCTTACCAGTTTATGGGACACTGGTCATGGATCTATTTCTTCAATAACGAGTGCGAAGAAAATGGTGTAAA
Source organism: Butyrivibrio sp. LC3010 (assembly GCF_000424385.1). GTDB lineage: Bacteria > Bacillota > Clostridia > Lachnospirales > Lachnospiraceae > Butyrivibrio. The sequence continues at coordinate 3,689 of NZ_AUJU01000055.1, forward strand.
CATGTGGCAGTGGATGTCTGAGCAAAAAAGATCTATAAAATAAAAAAGCAATGCTATGCAAAAAAAGGGGTAAGCGATGGTGTAAACCGGACTCTTAAATCCGCCCACAACGCCTGTATATCATTGCTTACGCTATAGCTAAAGTGCTGTATCTTCTTAACAGGAAGCTGTCATGGTTATGGTTTTTTGAAATTACAAAGAGAAAATAGACTTCCGACTTCCGAAAACTAACGCAGACACAAATACGATAGTGACAAATGTGACTATCGTTCAACAAAAAACATCACACGACATCATGTATTATTCTTTGGACCATTTGTAGTCCCAGAATTTTATTATTTCTTCTCTCTTAGAAGGTCTTATCAGATATAAACCGTATAGTGCAAGTGATGCCTCTATCACCAAGATAAAAATCTCTGTCCATAAAGGAAGATCTGTAATACCAGCTCTTCTGACACCTTCTGCCGCTGACATGGCGAGAATATCATGGATAACATGCACAAGCATCAGAACCCATACATTTCCTTTTCTTAAATATATAGCTCCGAAAAAGATGCCTGTCATAATGCATAATACTGTCTGATAAACAGTACCTTCAACATCTCCTTTAACCATAGAGTTACTTAGATGAGTGATTCCAAACAATAATCCTGAAAGAAGTGCGATAACAGGGATAACCTTCTCGCTTCTCCAGATTTTGGTCATATATGATATAGCGATTTCCCTGAAAACTATTTCCTCAGACATTCCTGCCATTATGCTCATCATAATGAGAGTTCTGTCTATTCTCACAAACGGTACAGATCCGGCAAGAATGCCGTATGAACCAAATAACAATATCCAATAAACAACGAATGGACTTAAAAGAAAAAAAGAACCGGTCAACTCGCTGTTTGTTGGCATAAAGCGGTATGTTGCCGAATTTATTTTGTACCATAAAGCCAGTACGAGCAGCGAACCAACGATTCCACCTATTGTAAAGGCAGTGGTTGAATCAAGTCCCGCACTGCTAAGCGGAAACATAAAAATAAGCCCCACCACTAGCTGCGCTAGCAAAAAGCTGCCAAAGGTCAATACCAGAAGCAGTAAAATTTGTTTTGGCCCCGATACACTGTTCTTTGTATTCATTTTTCCCCCTTATAAGAAACTCCTGATGCATAGACTTATACATCTATTTCACAATTAGCAATTTAAATATAAACAGCGATGTCCAACACATGTCCAACAAACCGCTGCTATTCTGGCTGAATCATCTTATGGCGGTCACGTCTTGGCTGCATCCAGCTTTTGCTCTGATCGCTCTTCTTTGCTGGTTTCAGACTCATTTGAACGCACCTCCCAGCATGTTCTGAAGATAGGGATCTGCGCCGTAGCGGCCTTCAAGGTATTGCTTGTCATAGGAGGCTGTATTCTTGATTAGTGTTCCGTCCTCGCTTCTCATTTCATGTAAAGAATATACATCACTTTCGTGTGCTTCATTTTCTGCTGCAAACCAGATTTCATCACGGCGGAAGATGGAGTTTTTCATAGTCGACATATCATGGGAAGTGAAAAGCAACTGAGCACCGTTACTGTTTATCTCTTTATTTTTAAAAAGAAGGATCACATAACGCAGAAGCTTCGGGTGGAGTTTGGCATCAAGCTCGTCAATGATGACAAGTCTTCCTTCACGTAGAGCTAGTAGGATAACTGGTAGAGCGGAGATAAGCTTCTTTGTTCCATCTGATTCTTCTGTGAATGACAGCTCATATTCCTTTTTTCCAAGCTTGCGCTTCATGTAAAGCTGTTTACTGTCTTCATCATAGCGATAGTCCGTAATGTCGATATCCATATCATTCAGAGCACTGATGAACTGGCTCTTATTTTCTGTATACTTTTCCAGCATGATTTGGTGCTCAACCATCGGATTTGCGTAGCTTCTGATGATGCAACTTTCAAACCAGGTCATTACTTCGCTGATTTCAGGGATATCGTAGTTGATGGCAAGGAATGAAAGATAGGGCATCTTCGGATTTACATTTTTGTTGATGCTTTTTTTGTTGATACTGTATCCGAGGGTAATATCATTCATTTCGCGGTCAAAAAGCTCGGCAGTTTTCTTGGCAGTGACAGCTTTACGAGTCAGTGACTCAGAAACTACTTCATCATCCTTTAGGGCAATATAGTAGCAGTATAGGTTGCTTCCTGTTAAGAAAAATAGCTTGAACTCTGTCGGTTCATTAGCTGACACATCGTCAAATAAGAATGGGATGGCATCAACCCTCTGCTGAAGGATGAGCGGTTGACGGTTTTCTATGATAAAATATGTTTGTTGGGGAAATTTCAATTGAGTATACGCAAGGAGCGAAGCATATGGGGATAAAAACAGAGGACATGGTAAAGAATCTGCCGCCAAAGGAGATGACTGTAGGTATAGACTGGCTTGGTATTCTGGACTCCTTTGATCCGAAGGCTCTTTGATTCTGAATGTGAGGCCTCTTTTGGAGAATATAATCCGCTAGACAGAATTTTATTACAGGGCGATGAGCCATGCATATATGCTGCTCCGGATATTATCCTTCAGTGGATTAAGGAAGGAAAAACAAAGAGCACTTATTGGGTGGATGGAGTAACAGAATATACGGAAGAATAGCAATATGAGTTGGAAGGAAAAATGACAGAAGAAGAGATAATTGGCGGGGCTGACGGGCCCACTACTATATTTTTACTAGATAAGTCGAAAGATCCGACATTTAGGCAAAGGGTGCAGCGCCGTATAACAAGGATAGCCATAGAGCCAGTACGAGCAGCGGACCAACGATTCCACCTATTGTAAAGGCAGTGGTTGAATCAAGTCCCGCACTGTTAAGCGGAAGCATAAAAATAAGCGCCACCCCTCATGAGTGAGGGGGCAGGGGAGTTGAGGTGCCGTAGGCACTTTTTTCAGGGAAATATTCTGAAAATTGACGAGCAATTTATTTCAGAGTTGCCTCGCGGTTTGACAAATTCACCGAAGCTTACGATAATTACTCTGTACTAAAAAACAAATTTAGATCTTTAGCCGGAACAAGAGCGTTGTTTCGGACTTCATATCAAAGTTATCAGAGGTGGAAAATGTACGAGGAACTTACAAAGCAGGCAGCAACAGTTACTGAAGAATTATGTGAAAAGGCAGGACTCCATAAAGGCCAGATACTTGTTATCGGATGCTCAACATCGGAAGTATGCGGTGATACAATCGGCACCGGTTCTAATCTTGAAGCTGCGGAAGCAGTTTTTGCAGGAATTTATTCCGTTACCCAAAAGTATGGTGTTTATCTTGCAGCTCAGTGCTGTGAGCATCTTAACAGAGCTATAATAATTGAGGCTGACGCTGTGCCCGGACAGGATATAGTCAACGTGGTTCCTCAGCCCAAGGCCGGTGGTTCCTTTGCGACAACTGCATACAAGACCTTTGAACATCCCGTTGCAGTTGAGGAAATAAGAGCTGATGCAGGTCTTGATATCGGCGATACTCTCATTGGAATGCATCTTAAAAAGGTGGCAGTTCCCCTTAGACTGGAAAATAAAGAGATTGGTCAGGCGCATATCACCGCTGCCAGAGTACGTCCTAAATTTATAGGCGGAATACGCGCGAAGTATGATGAGTCGCTGGAATAAGAATGGTTTTCAGTGGGGATATTGGTTCCAAACAAGTGTAATTACAATGTGTTGACAATATCTTTGGCAGACTCAGGATAAGAAAACATTAAAACGAATAAATAATATCATCAAGTACACTCAGAGAAATCCATTCGAAGGAATAGGCAAGCCAGAGCCTTTAAAGAATGAATTATCAGGTTGGTGGAGCAGAAGAATTGATGATAAAAATCGCCTTGTTTACAAGGAAGAAAGTGGAAATATAATAATAGCTGCCTGCAAGGGACATTATGAGGATTGAGAATTCAATCCTCTTTTTCTAAATGTTTTATGTTCATATAAACTAAAAAGTGTGTAAGTTAATGCAAAAAATTTACTTACACACTTTTTATAATATCGATTTTTACTTAATTAAGGCACATATTTCTGAACAATAGTATAAAGCTCACCGTCAATTACCCCAAGTTCTACAAGCATGCTGGTGGTCATATAGTACTCATCAGCATTATCTGACCATCCGGGATAGTTGTCTCCTTTGAATTCTCTTCCGACAAGATATTCTTCTGTGAGATTTTCGACGTCGCCATCTTTGACAAATTTCTGAAGGATGATTTCACAGTTTTCCTTGATCTTGAAGGTCACATTTTCTTCGACGAGTTTTCTTATAGCACCCTCATTCAGCATATAAACAACATTGTATTCTTCGGAATAATCTTCCTTCTCGAGAGCACAATATAAGTCGTCATCACCTTTTTTTACGAGGAAACCATCAAACCTTGTCGTACCTATGCAGTCCTTCTTGAATTCTTCATCGGTTCCGTATTTGACCTCTTTGTTGGCCTCTTCAAAAGAAACAACAGTAAAGGGTGTTCCGTTTATAGAGTAGATGATGTCGTTTTCTTTTGCATTATCAACATATTCAGCCTTAATTCTTTCATCGCGATACAGGTCACCTGTAAGTGAAGTTTCATCAAAGCTCTTGACCTGCATAAGAAGGTTATTGTCGTTGTCATAGTATTTTTCAGCATCAAAGGTTTCGGGATCCTGGTTACCAAGGCATGAAATATATATTTTTTCAGTTTCGGGTTTATTATCTCCGGTAAAGGTTATCATCGGATAAGCGCCCTCATTCCAGCTATATTTTGCTTCGGTTGTATCATCAGCAGATGCGAAGTGGAATATGAGATCGTCACCGGTTTGCTCATAGGTGAAGGGTACACCTGAAACGCCATCGTGTGTCTGTGTAGAACCGGAGGTCTCGTCATTAAAAATATAGTAGTTTAAAACATTGTACTGCTCATCCTCGTTGTATGCTGCGTATACAGCTCCTGAAAGGTTAGGCGTGCCATCATCTGATACACCGGCCTTTTCGAAGCTTATTATTTCTGAATTTTGATATATATCGCTTAGCTCATCAAATAAGGAAGAATCTGCCGGCAGATCAGAGGCGCCTTCCTTGTAGTTATGATACTCACCATCTTCAGCATTTATATAATCTACATTCGCTTCGTCTGTAATAACGAACTCGCCGGTCTCCTTGCTTACATATCCCTTTGTTATGGAGTTTCGCATGGGAAGAATGAGACTGTTGTTATCCGCAACAGCGATCGGGTAAGCTGTGCCGCCACTTTGAACAGTAGTAACCTTTTCAATGGCATTGTCTTTTTTCATATAAATAGTAGCTTCGTAAGTACCCAAATGACCTTCAAGATCATCAAAAACATAGCTTGTTACCAGAAGAGCATCCTCTCCTTCACAGATAGGAGCATAAGCGTAGGACTGTCCTGCGTGAAGAGAGCTAATCAGCTCTTCGAAAGAAGCAGGTAAAGACTTTTTTCCGGAGTCTGCAGCCTGTTCCTGGCTATCGTCTGTTGCAGAACTGTCTTCTGTAGCTGAGCTTTCTGTGCTGTCAGCACTATCGGCTGTATCTTCAGCCTGCTTGTCAGTTTCTGTGCTGTCTGCGGGAGCCTCTGTAGTAGTGGAAGCTTCTGTGTTGGGATTACCTGTATTGGCATTTCCACAGCCTGCGATGATTGATACGGTTAATGCTGTTGATAGTAACAAAGAAATGATTCTGGACTTCATAAAATTAACCTCCCTCAAAATTGAGGTAGTGTCAAATTTACTACCTCTTTTTTGTTCTAAAGCCTTGATTTATCGGGAGTTCAAAATAAAATGAGCATTGACCTCCCTTTTTGGTATAATGTCAGCGACCAAACTCACAAAAAACCAGGAGACAATGCTCGTGAACATTATACTTTATTTACTTGAAATCATCCACCAACTCTATCAGCAGAATTGCTGGCTGGTAAACTTCATATGCAGATATATACCGCTAAAACAGTGGGCTTTCGACGATTCCCATTCTCCCAAATATCAAAAGTTCAAAGTTGATAAGCTTCCCGTCATCATAAAAGTAGAGCCATGGGATTACC
>NZ_AUJU01000056.1 GCF_000424385.1 Butyrivibrio sp. LC3010
CCATTGGATTTATAGCATTGTTCGTAGGAGTACATTTTTCCATGGTTTTCATCTAAATCAAGGATGATCTGGCATCTTGTCCTAAGTGTCTTACTTGTGCCTTTCTTACGAATGATAGACTTGATACTTTTGAATTCTTCATCAGTGAGATTTATGTGATATTTTTTGGGTCTGCCTGTCATTGTTATGCCTCCGAGCTTTTTCTTTTATTTTATCAAGAAATGGATCGGATTAATAGAGATAATTTGATTAAATATCAACATGTCAGCACACTAGATACTGTCAGGGAGCAGATAGGACTTGTATATAATGAATTAGAATGATTCACATATATACAATAAAATTCACATATATACAATAAATCAGAGTCACATAATTCTATAATTATCCCAGATAAACAGGGATAATTCAGGATTATGTGATTTTTTTGTTTAAAGCAAAATCAAGATAAACGGAGGTAGGAAAATGTTTGAAAAGCTTTTTACACCAATCAGGATCAAAGGCATGGAACTGAATAATTGTCAGATTAACCTAAAACAGTAAAATATACATATACGAGAAAGCTCACAACCATGGGCTTTCTTTTTTTTCACATTTTACATTACTCCCCATTTAGGTTAAATTTTTAAAGCTAAAAATCGTAAAAAGCCGTACCATTTAAGTTATTTTTGTAAAAAGCCGTAATTTTAAAGATAAAAGTGTAAAAAGCCGAATATGAGTGCCAAGGATATAATTATGCCGATAATATTATCGTTATATAAACTTAATTTTATCGATAGGAGGTGCACTAAAAATGTATCGATACGAGGAACCTATTTTCAGGCTGAGAAGTTCAAGCTATGGCAGTAACTATTGGGTATTTCACAGCAGAAAACTTCGGAGAAGAGTAGCAGTATTTTCTAACCTTGAATATGAGAATATTCTTACTCTTTAGATGAATCCTGATGTGGAGTGGTACTGTGAATATCCTTTGGAAACTACTGTCTATATAGGAGGGAAGGAGTCAAAGGTTCTGTTCAATGCATGGGTAAAATATAAAGACGGAACAGAAGAATATCAAGGTGTTGCATATCTTTGCAGTTCTGATGATAGTAAAGATCATGTGAAGGTTGCCTGCCAGTCGGCGTGGTGCTTACAGAATGATGTCAATTTTGTATTCCGAAACGAAAAGAATATTGAAATAGGACCTTTCTATATCCGAAATATATCGCTTCTTGCAGCCAGGGCCAGAAGATTCACAGCTTGTGGATTAAATGCAGACAGGATCTTCCTAAGTTTTATCCAGGCCAAAAGGCATATATGTATCGGTGAACTTGAAAAGATGGGGCGCATAGAAAAGTACAGAGCGCTGGATTATATTTCAGATCTGTACTATAGAGGATTGGTCACACTGAGCAATATGAATACAGACTGCATCTCTGCAGATACGGAGGTGATCTCCATTGGCTAATAAAAAATATAATATCGAAGAACTCCGCCAGGCAAGGAGCATGTGGACTGAACCGCTTATCAGTACTGTCCCTGAATCTAAAAGAAGTAGGTATATGCTAAATAAGCAGGCTGTAGATATGTACATAGATGGCGAATCTGTAAAAAAGATTACTGAAATGACAGGTATCCCCGGTTCGAGGATGGTATCGCTGATAGAAAGATGTCTTTCTTCAAATGATGCAGGGAATATTCTTGGATATCACGGTCTTTTAACAGGAGGTAAACCCTTTAGAGAAACGAGATCAGGACATGGCAGAGAGTTTGATCAGCTTCTGGAGAAGTATCCTCAATTGAAAGAGTTCATAATAGGGTGTTATTTTGGTGACAGGAAATATACGCTTGTCAGGAACATGAACATAACATCACTTCACAGGTTATTTCTTAAAGAATGCCGCAATCTTGGCATTACAGAGTGGCAGTACCCATTTACTACAGAAAACCGTGGATATGTCAGCATGTGTGCCTACGTCCATAAACTTGAAGCTGATAACATTTCTTTAAATGCCAGAAGATTTGATAAAAATACTGCCCAGAAGCTTGCGTCTACAGGGATTGGGCACAGACTTACAGTCAATCCGGTGGCTCCTTTTGCTACAGTACAGATTGACGGCCACATCATAGATATCGAATATGTAATTGATGTACCCAATACAGACGGCACTGTTAGCAAGGTTGTTGCTACAAGGGCGTGGTTAATAGCCGTGATAGATATAGCAACAAGATGTATCCTTGGATATTCCCTTTCTCAGGAATTTAATTACGACCAGTATGATGTCATGGATGCTATTAAAAATGCCATCATACCGAAAACTCTGCTGGATCTGACCATCGAAGGACTTCAGTATCCATCTAATGGCGGTTTCTATTCAACCGCGTTTTCTGATTTCAAATATGCAGTCTTTGATTCAATAATGCTGGATAATGCAAAATCGCATCTGTCAGCATACACGGTAGGAAAACTTGTAGATGAGCTTGGCTGCTGCGTTAACTATGGATCTGTTGCAACTCCCGAAACAAGAGGAATTGTTGAAAGATTTTTCGGAACGCTAGAGTCCAGAGGATTCCATATGCTGCCATCAACAACCGGGTCAGATACCAAAGATCCTGTCAGAAAAAACCCTGAAAAAAATGCAATAAAATATGATGTCACATATGAACAGATGACTGAACTGATAGATGTTCTCATAGCTGAGTATAATAACACACCCCATAAAGGGGTAGATGGACTTTCACCCTTAGAGTGCATGAGCTGCAAATTGTTTCAAGCAGGGCTTTACCCATATGTGGCTGACGAAGATATGATCATATCAGTCATAGAACGTCTGAACATGAGGATGGACAAACGCACTGTCAGAGGTAGGGCAGCACATGGCAAACACGCATATATTCAGTTTATGGGTACTGAGTATCGTAGCAAGATACTCTCTGCCACTGAACTCTACCTTGGACAGTCACTGACCATCCTTTATGACCCCAGGGATATTTCCAGTATTGAGGCATATGATCAGGATGGCAGATATATAGACACGCTTAAGGCAAGTGGGGAATTCGGTACAAAATCACATTCCGTCAGGACGAGAAAGAATGCCCTGAAGCTTGCCAGAGAGCGTGGGAGATCAAAACTAATATTTGATACACCGATAGATGCATATATATCAAGCCTTGATGTCAAGGGAAAGAAAAGCCGGAGAAACGCTACCAGGGCAGATATAGTCAGACGTGAGATTAGCAAGGGCATAGCAGCAGAACAGCAAAGTGATAATACATTTAACCTGGAGACTGTACGTAAAAAACAGGAAACTGGGGCTGTACTAAGATATGAAGATATTAAAGGTCTTTCACCGGAAGACCTTTATACGTTGATGTTCCAAAACAGAAAGGAGGGTTAATGCGTGTATTCTGCAAAAGAAGCTGTATCAGCTAATAATATATCAGAACAGTTCATATCACAGATGACTATCCGCTATCTTACTTCCCGTAAGCTTGTATTTCCGACTAAGAGCATCCTTGATGAAGAACGGAGAATCAATTCATGGCTCGGCATAGGAGCTTGTGGGAGTATTACTTATGGAAGAGCCAGGATAGGCAAGACGGTGTGCATGAACTATGTAGCTGAATCCATAAGAAATCAATATGGGAGCCGTGAAATGGTCATTATATGGAATGTGACTGATCACCCCGAAACTGAGAGAAACTTCTATGCCTCGATACTTATGGCTATGGGCTATGAATGTCCCAGATACAGTACCGCACTAATACTAAAAGAACGAGTTCTTAATGAGCTTATATTACGTGCTCACGAGACCCCCTTTAAGAAAGCAGTCATGTTCATTGATGAAGCCTGGAAACTAAGGGAAAAGGATTTTTACTGGCTTATGGATTTATATAACAATCTTAGCGGAAAAGATATCCAGTTATCTGTGTTCATGTACGGGACAAGGGAACTTAAGGATCTTAAGCATTCCTTTAAACTTCAGGGCAAAGATCAGATAGTTGGACGTTTCATGATCAATGAAAGCCAGTTCTTTGGTATACAGGATCCCAAAGAGCTCCAGTTCTGCATGGCTTCGGTAGATAAACTTCATGTTTGCATTACAGACTATGAAATATTATCGGATGGACTTGTGGATTTTTATTTTCCTTACGCAGATGGTAAGACCTTTTTTGATATCAGCAATGACTTCTGGGAAGCATTTCAGAGTGTAAGGATCCAAAAGAGGATTGCGGCAGAAGATATTCCCATGAAATATTTCATAGATTCACTGGTGATCTGCCTCAATAAGCATGGAAAACTGGGAAGCAGTCCAATTGCATTCCCTACGAGAAAGGAACTTGAAAGTTGTGTAGCGCTTTCGGGCTATGGTGAATCAGATGATGAATACACTAAATAAAGAGGATTTACTTTTTTCCAGAAAATACAGATGGGATAAAAAATGGGTGAGACCTTATGAATCCATATTCAGCATTCTTGCAAACTTTTGCAGGGTCAACATATGTTCAAGTAAACATGCGCTCAAAATGCTTGGAGCTGAAGCGACCAACGAGAAGAAATATATAGAAGGATTTCAGATGGATGGACATTGCAGAAACAGTTTAGAAACAATCGAGTGCCTTAATAAAATTTTGCCCCAGTGGTATATAGACAAAATGGAAATCTTTGCGCATATGGATTATAACACTGCAAGATCTTATTTTGGTACATATCATATGCGAATATGCCCCAAATGCCTGAAAGATGGATATCATAGCATAATCCATCAGTTCCATTATGTAAAGACCTGCCCTTTCCACCCGGGAACAGGGACGGATGGGAGATTTGTTTTTGAACATAATTTTTATCACGCTGAAGGAATCAGATGCAGTCCGTATGAGAAAGGGACAGGATTTAATGCTTATTTATTACCCCTTCCTTGTTGCAGGACTAATCCAAATGACTTTTATGATACAGATGTGATCAATAGATCTTTTGAAAAATATGGGAAAGTGTACACTTCAAATATAAGTTATCTTTATTCACCTATTCTTTCTAAAGAAGCAGATAAAACGCCTATAATATCGAAAATGTATGTTGATCGACGCCCGGAAACATATAATTGTTTTCAAGCGGGTTTCTTCACGTGGTTTAATCAGCAGAATGTAGTATATAACCCATTTGAGCGCATAAAGAAGTTCTTCCGTATTATGCCTGCAGAGTATGACTCTTATGATATGGTTGACTGCTTTTTATTCGCAAAATATATGTCTATCATAGGCAAGGGCATTTTCTCACTGTCAGAAAACGATGTTAACACCTTACATTACGTGGACAGTATCCGTGATTCGGATATGACACTGCTCGCAATATGCTTCACATGAATAATGCAGGGCTTCGAAGAGCCCAGTGATGCTATCAGCGCAGCCTGCCTTGGACACAACATCCGGCCTGTAATGCAAAGAAATTTACGGTCATATACTCTGGAAGATGTTACTTGTGTAGGTGGGATGCGTTTTTACGAAATTGGCGAATCTGAAGCAGATAAAGTTTATCTTAAACTTTTCATCATGTCAGATATGATAGATGACCTATGGATCCAGTTCAAGAAATCAGCAACGTCTACAGGCGGAGTATATATATCTGATCCATGGAACACACTAATAATACCGACATATCAGGTATTGTATCTGAAACATGAAGATATGTATGAAATAAGGAAATGCTAGCTGTTACTCTGTTGGAATTGACGAGGTAGGGCTAAAGTGTTATATTGTAACTAGAAAATAGTTGCAAGAGGAATTACTGTGCCAAAGAAATCAAAATTACTAGAAAAATTACTGTCAAAACCCGCACCTACAAGTTTTACAATAAGAGAACTGGACGCACTTATGAAGCAATGTGGCTGCGAAAAGTTCGAGGGCGGAAGAGGATCAGGAATAGGCTATTATCATGTTGAAACAAAGCGCATCCTTCAATTTGACGGTCCACACCCAGGCAATGAGCTGTACAGGTATCACGTAAAGATGGTCATAGCATTTCTTAAGGAAGTAGGTGAGATAGAATGATAAGTTCACTGATGGAATACAATGGATATCATGCAAAAGTAGAATTTGACCAGGAAGATCAGATATTCATAGGTCACGTTCTTGGCATCAATGACTCTCTGAGTTTTCATGGAGAATCAGTAAAAGAGCTTACACAGTCCCTGCATGATTGTATAGATAATTACCTTGATTACTGCCAGAAGATAGGAAAAGATCCTGAACGAGAATTTAAAGGCTCATTCAATGTTCGCATTAAGCCTGAGCAGCATAAGAAAATTGCATTATATGCTGCCAATGAAGGAATCACAATAAACCAGTTTGTATCCAGAGCTATTGATGATGAACTGGACATCCTAGAAGGTTAGCCCAAAGACGCAATATTTTTGTTAATTCGCCGATTCGAGAACTGATAACTAAAGATGGATTTTATAATGGAAAGGCCTTGATGACAAGGCTTTTCTTTATTTGTTTCAACTATTAAAAAATAAGGGTATGAAACCTTTTCTGAGCAAATTAGATATGATGAGTTTAAAAAAGTTGTGGAGAAAATTAGGACATTATAATCTGTAGAAGTGATTCATTTCGCTGATTAGATTTCAGTTAAAACTGACTAAGACAAACTAAAGATTTAGGGGCTGAACTAAGTGATAACTATTAAAGAATCAACATATGATGATATCAAGAATATACAAAACCTGTGGGCAGATGAAGACGTCATGCAGTATATCTGGCCAGGAGGATTGCATGAGACAGGGGAAGCAGTACGAGAATGGTTAGATAGATTCATATCTGCAAGACCAAAGCAAAATCATTATTCAATTTTTGAAGATGGCAAATACTGCGGTGAGACTCAATATCGTATTGATTCGGAAACTAAAAATGCTTCTTTGGATATTAAGTTATTTGAATTTGCCAGGGGCCGAGGGATTGCAACGCAGGCGCTACTATACTCTATTCAAGAAGCTTTTAAACAAGGAGCTGAAAATCTGTGGGTTGATCCCCATCCAGCTAATGCCAAGGCAATAAATTTGTACCGTAAGTTGGGATTTATTCAGAAAGAAATGCCTGAGTATGTTATTGCTTTAGGAGAAGATCCTTCTCTTTATATTTACATGGAACTGGGTAAAAAAGAATTCAATGATAAGTTTGAAAAATCTTGCGGGGCAATAGTATACACTATAGACGGTGGAGTAATAAAATATCTTTTAGTTGAGGAGATGAGCGGATCTCACAGCTTTCCAAAAGGACATATGGAAGAAGGCGAGACTGAAATAGAAACTGCGCTTCGTGAAATAAAGGAAGAAACAAATCTGAAAGTCGAGTTAGACACTGAATTTAGAGCAAGCGAACAGTATACGCTTTCAGAAAAACCTGGAGTGACAAAGCAGGTAGTTTATTTCCTTGCTAAGTATAAAGACTCATCTCCGAGCATAACAAGACCAGACGAGGTCAAAGCTCTGAAGATTCTTAAACTTGAAGATGCTATCAATACCATAGAGTATGATAACAAAAAAGAGATGCTTAAAAAGGCTGATAGCTATCTTAAGAGTAAGGCAGAGAATACTTTTTAAATTTCAGTATATATGACAATAGAGAGGTTGATATGAATTTTCTATTTGTAGCACTTGGTGGTGCCTTGGGTGCAGTAGCGCGATATGCAATAAGTCTGATTCCTGTTAAGACTTATTTTCCGATATTAACTCTGATTACAAATATCCTCGGTGCCATACTAATTGGATTCATTGTTGGAATTACCAGTAACCGAGAAAGTGTATCTGATAATACCATTCTTTTCTGGAAGACAGGGGTGTGTGGAGGTTTTACCACATTCTCTACATTTTCCCTTGAAGCTTTTAATTTGTTTGAGAAGAAACAATATATGAATGGCGGATTATATGTGGTACTGAGTTGTTGTTGCTGCATATTTGGAATTCTATGCGGAAAGAAACTTGCGACGATAATAAAACTTTGAATTTCAGGATAATGAAATAAGCAAATCGGGATTAGTGGAGTAGAACATGGATAAAAAAAGGGCTTTGTCTGGCGCCATAATATTTATAACCCTGATGGGAATCGTAAGTCTGTTTTCGGACATGACTCATGAAGGCGCCAGAAGCATATTGGGCGAATATCTGAACCTCGCAGGGGCATCCGCTGCAACCATCGGATTTGTGTCCGGTATAGGAGAATTGTGCGGGTATTCACTAAGGCTCATATCCGGATTTATAGCAGATAAAACGAAGAAATACTGGACATTTGTTATCACAGGCTATGTAATACAGGCTCTGGCGATTCCTGCACTGGCACTCGTACCTGAACATGGCTGGATTTGGGCCTGCAGTCTTGTAATCCTAGAGCGTATCGGAAAAGCGATAAAAAAGCCTGCCAAAAACACATTGGTAAGCTTTGCGGCAAGCGAGATCGGAACCGGAAAAGGTTTTGCCTATCAGGAGTTTCTGGATCAGCTTGGCGCGTTTCTCGGACCGGTACTGCTTTTTGTAACAGCTCTTGTAAAAGGTACAGACGACCTTTTTACAACATATAGAATCTCTTTTGCGATACTGCTTGTTCCTGCAATGATCACCATAGCTCTTGTTTTGACAGCAAAGATAAGATACCCTGATCCGGAGATCTTTGAAAAGCAGGAAGATAAACCGGCAAGCTTTGAATTCAGGAAGTCATTTGTTCTGTTCATGGCGGCCATCTGCTTTTTTGCTTTTGGCTTTGCAGACTTCACCCTGATCACACTTCATTCGGCTAATACCGGAGCATTTAATGAATC
>NZ_AUJU01000057.1 GCF_000424385.1 Butyrivibrio sp. LC3010
TTTAGCGTGTTTTTTGCACTTTCCCTCATTTTCTTTCTTGATTATATAATTATATACAGCAGCATCTTTGGGCGCCGGATGACTCTTAAGTACCCGCATTACTTCATATCCTACTTTTCGTAAAGTTGATGATCCTCTCTTTGTCATCCTTCGATTTGTGCCCACAAATTGTCCTGACTCGTAAGGCGGTGGATCTATACCGGCACAAGCTATGAGAGCTTTTGCACTGTGAAGTTTTCTTACATCTCCTATTTCTGCAATTAGTTTTGGCGCTAGCACATCTCCAACACCACCCATTTCTCTAACTGTAGAGTATTCTGGTAAGGACTTAGCAAGAACCTGCATTCGTGCTAATATAGTAGCCAAGGAGCTATCTATAGCCCTTAATACTGATACTGCTTCCTGTACTAACATTTTGGTCGATGGGGTACTGGAAGATAGTGTAGGAATGCCACCGGATGCTAATTCATAGACTTCTTCAGCTTTGGATATGCTCCGGTGATATTTCTTTTCTTTTGCCCAGAGAAGGTACTCATCTTTGAACTTTTCAAGACCCATGGAAGTAATTACATCATAATGCCAGAACTTTTCCACAAAATCGCTTAACTTGTCCTTGTTACTTGATTCGTTCCAGCTATTAAACTTTTTCTTGATTCCAGGCATGACATAATCGAGGATATGAGTTAATTCTTGTAAAGCCTTAACATGGAGTTCCATATAGTACCTATATCTGCGCCCTAGCAGCTTCAGCTCAGCATATACCTCTTCGGCACCTTCATACTTTTGGAGTTTAAACCACTTTTCAATTCCATAATTAGCAATCATGACCGAATCAAGTTTGTCAGTTTTTGCACCCCTAAAGTTGTTATCCTTTGCGAATGACTTCATCACAAAAGGATTTACTACAGATACGAAATAGCCTTTCTCTGTAAGATAAGTCAATACTGGCAAGTGATAGATGCCCGTTGCTTCCATGACTATACGTATTTCACCATCTAACTTCTGGAGAATACTATCGAGTCCGTCTAGCCCCTTCTCAACATGTTGCATTTCAAAAGGACTGCACACTATTTCTCCATACGGCTTAAGTATGCAGACAGTGCTTTTTCCTTTTGATACATCAATTCCAACACTAATCATTCTGAACCTCCTCCAACTGTAACTAGTAATTGCTCCAGCCACACTTATTACCATTCAGTTTAGTTGGTTACGCGGGTGTTTCTCCCTACCTGCTTAAGCGAATGCTTATAATAAGGGGTTGGCTAACGGTTTTTGTGACGGATGCGCTGATCCAAAAAGAGCCACGTCAGACCAATTACTCCCCTTATTATAAAAAAATAAGTGCAGATGTCAGAGTTAATTACTCTCTAACAACTACACTTTTATGGTACTAGAAAGAGCCTGCAAAACTTTAATAGACCTAGGCAGAGAAAAAGCGCCTCCTAAAAGGCGCTTTTCCTATTAATTGTTCTTATAAGTACTTTGAACGAAGGATTTCTAAAGCATCCTCCATAGATATCTGTAATCCAAGCTGCTCTGTCCTTACAGGTTCAGATATAACTTCTGTCAGAAACGCTTCAATACTCTCGCGAACAAGTCCTTCGGTCTCTATGTTTACTTCAGGGTCAACTATCTGAAGAAGCCTGAACACATCGTTCTTATGCTTTTTATAGTCGCGTTCATTAACATGTTCACCTTTTGATTTTCTTCGCTTCAGATCAACCCAGGCATACATTTTAAAAGGAATTATATAATCAGCACCTAAAACACTGATACCATCAACAACTCTTCGCCCTTTTAACATAAAATCATAAAAATCATCGTTCAATAGAATTGCCGATAAACTAGAAGTATCATCATCTATATGAATTGGTATAATCCCTTCTTCGACTTCAAGATTGTACCCAGGCTTTCTTGAAAACAGTTCTATCATCACAGGATATCCATCAATCGGCTCAGTGAATCTGTAAAAATGCATTTTATCTCTGTTTTTCCAGCCGCATTTGTATTTGCCTTCCTTGATATATTCCCAAAAGGTTTTTGCAAACTCTTCCTTTTTATCCTCTAAGATCAGAATCATATCAATATCTTTGGTCAGCCTGAAATCAATATCAGCCTCCGACATAAGAATATCGCAGGCTGCTCCTCCAATGACTGTGTAGCAATCTTCAAATCCTCTGAATTTATCTCTAAAAGAATCAATTCCCGCTACCATTTATACTCCTCCAAAAAGCTTTGTAATTCGCCTTCAACACGTTCATCCGCATTGTCTGACAGGCTCATGGCAAGTGATACCGGATCTACTTCGCCGTTATTTGCAAATAGTCCCGGATCATATTTCCAAAGTTCTACCCTACTCGTCGTAATATCATCCTGCCATCTCGTATCTATCTCTTCAAAGCCACTCACAATATCGCTGCCTTTAACGACAGCATATACATCCTCGCTTGGTGCAGCAAGCATGCTATGTCTGCTTAGCATCGTTTCTCCGGCGATGAACAATCCTTCTTCTTTTGTAATCTTTGTATGGACAATCTTCTGCACAGGGTTGATGAGATAATCCTTTGCTACCTCAAATAGCTCACGCCCTCTATAGTTAGGAACCATCCTTATCTCTTTTCCTACTCGTTCTTCTCTGATAAGGTCCATCTGCTTAAGTTGCTCTGAAGCTCTGGTAATTGACATTTTTGTCAATCCAAGATCATCTGCAGCCTGCTTTTTTATGAAAAAGTCATTTCCACTTTTGTATAACAGATAAAGAAAAAGGCATTGCGTTGCTGGCATCATTTTGTCTGTAGACACAATCATTTTTCTTTTTAAGTTATTACTAAGCATTACCCCAAGGAAAGGCAAAAAAATCTGATCCGGTAATGAAATAAACGGAATCTCTTTTGCTATCAACGCATCTCTTTGTACTCTTGTGATGTCATCAAAGCAAAATGCCACATTAAGCCCTGTCTTTTCCATATACTGAGAAAGCTGCTTTTTGAATGCCACAACGCCGAACTTCTCCCGGTCTGACAATTTGACAATCAAAAATGATGCATCTCCCATTACAGCACTATAGAAGACTCTTCCTGATACCATGTATAAAGGTAACCCTTTTAGTTTAATTTGTTCCAAATGACAGTTTATACCAAAGGCGTTTTTTAAAGCATTTTCCAGCATAATATCACCTCGATAACATTTTTCTTTTATAGTAACATTAAATATGTTATCGTTCAATATTTATGTTACTATCCTGCAAATCTCAGTGATATTAACCCCAAAAACAACATCTATGCTTTTTTATTTTAATAGGATAGTTCAGTCCTGTCATTTAACGTGTGGTTGATAAAATCAGTATTAGTTCGTAATGTAATCCAGAATCTCTCTTGGTATGTACTCCCATCTCAGTCACCAAGCATTGTTGGTGCCATATGAATAACTGCCTCCAAGGCCCAGCAACATTATTCTATTTCCAAGTCTTTCATTTGTCCGGAGGAAATCATACTCCTCCGAGTTCATTAACTTCTTAAAATCCATTACAATCCAAAACCCCATTCTGAACTCATCTAACCATACGCTCTACTATTTCTTTAGTCTCATCACTGAATCCATCCAGGTCCTTCATTGAGACAACCTCATAACCCACCAATGACGCCAGATGCACATGGAAATTTGATCTTCTGACATCCTGCAAAAGAACTCCTGGATTCTTCTTGTCTGCCTTAATCTTCTTTTCAAGCTCCCAGAACTTGTCAGATGCAAGCCCATCACCTTTGAGGAACTCAATGTAGTCTTTGATCAACTTTTCCATGTAGTTCTCCTGCCAATCAGGAAGGTACTTTCTGAAAAGCTTCCAGTCTTTTTCGTTTATATCCATAGTACTTAGCTCCTCACCTCAAAAATCCGCGATTTCTTCAATCATAGCCCTGCGCTGCTTGTAAATGATACGGTAATTATCGGCCATCTGTGCAGCCTTTTCAGCACCGCCGGGATATCTGCATATCCAGTTAAGATTCTTTGCTACTCTACGATAATCAGCGCGCTTGTTACTCTGCTCAGCCATCAGATTCGTATCAACAACAAGAAGCTTGAGACACCTTTCCGGATAAAGAGCTTTCAACTTTTTCTCATACTGCTTCAGCCTGTCACTGTAAAAGCATGCCTCCAGCCCTTCCATCATCAGATCATATCTTTCCTCAGCCGCATACCATGGATAAATCCTATAGTTTCCTACCTTTATTCGGGAAAAGATATCCTGACAAGCCTTAGGCCAATCCTTTTCGAAAAACTGTGCCTTATAAGCCTTCCACAGAGCCTCATCACCAACGTTAAGTACCATAGAAGCTAAAAGTTCTTTGTGGTATTCCTCTTTGTTGCCAAGCTCCTTATATATATCCATCAACTTCCTGTGCCAGTCATCGCGAGCCCAGCCACGCTTGTCCTCCTCTGCCGCCAGTTCTTTATATATAGCTATGACTTCGTCCATGTTACCGTAGTCACGCTCAATCTGAGCCATAGTCTCCTTAAGGCTGTACATTTTAACGCCCTTGGAGTATTGGCGGATATCTTCGATAGGTCTTTTCATATCCGCCATGGTCCTCAGAACATATAGGCCACAACGCTCAGCCTGAAAATCATGATAGGAATCGTCCTTCTTCGCCTCGCCCGCTTCTATCTTTACATTGTAAAAATCAATCTTCTTCTGCAAGAGCTCAGGTTCTTTAAAATGCTCAAGCAAATAATCATATAAGTAGTCTTCCATATAGTCGATGACAGAGCCATCTATATGCCCAACAAACCACTCGTACATCTTCTTGTGGGGCATCTTGGGATCATTAGCCTTATAGACTACATCCCAGGTATCCTCAATAATGCTAGCAAAATACTGAGTCTGCCCATCATCGTCCTTATCAGTATTGCCCCATTTAAGAAAGCCCTTGCAGGCAATCTCAAACAGTTCTTTATACTCTCCGCGTCCGCCAAGCTCTTCTGTCGCTTCAAGCATAAGGTCGACCATATCACATTCAAGGCCGTTGCAATCCCTGTACTCAACAAAACCGTATCTCGTATATCTTGAAAATATCTTGTTTATACCAACTCTGTAATCTTTAACTGTCTTAACCACGCTATTGCCCCCGCAATCTCTTTTACATACTTGCAACCTTTTCCTGTAGAAGCCTTATTGAATTGATATAGTGCTCTGCAATCTCTTCAGGATAGATATTAAGCAGTTCTTTTCTCACGTAATCAATATCTTCTTATATCCTCATCATACATATCAAAATCAAACCCCTGATTATCATTCACGGGCTTATTGGTGACCATGTATGTTGTGACGAGAATAAGTCTTTCCATAGCATCTACCTTTCTGAAAATTATTAGTTGTAGGTATAGTTGACTGACAAATCGCTGTCAATACTATTTTTCTCTGATTTTTTAAACCGATGGGTTCAAACGTCAACAGCCTGTTGACGATTTTATATTCATCAGTTATTCTCAACGCACTCTCTTATCACACGTGCTACTTCCAAAGGAATCTCTACAATCTCATCATCAACATTTTCATTTACCGGAATCCAGTCACTGTCAGGCAATGTGAAATCGTATGCCTTTAAAAGGTCATCACCCGGAAGTTTTCCTGTGATAACTTTAGTCAGGAGCATTGAGATAAGATAATCTCCAATGGCTGAAGCATGCGCACCATCTTTATAATACAGATCTGCATCTGCTCTGTTCTGTAATTTCTCAAAGGCCTCACTCCATACTTCTCCAATAGGCGCAAGCAGTACTCCACGATTTTTTGAGAGTTCCTGATAGCGACAGTTCATCTCTTTCTGATTCTCAGGACTTCCCTTTTCAGCCCAAGTCTCAAAAATAACCGGCTTAGTATTAGCTTTTTGGCAAAGTTCAATTATTCTTCCTGCATACGTAATTGTGTCAGCTTCTTCCGTCATGGGATGCGCCTGTTCCTGGATAATGCAGTAATCATATCTACCATGGAGGATATTAAATCGCTCTGAGAAGTATTCCTCTCCCATGTGCCATTTAAGCGATCTTCCAGAATATGCCAGCATGAACACTTCGCAGCTCTCACCCGTTGCATTCTCTATCATTTCCCTGGTAAGCTCAGGCATATCATTCATATAAGTATGGCTATTGCCAATAAAAAGAATTTTCATTGTATTCACCTTTCATCCGTCAAGAAATGCTTAACCTCATTTACCGGATGTAATAATTCTGTCCTGAAGAACTCCGGGTAGAACTTAATCGGATCATCCGGAGCAATCCACTTAAGAAATTCCTGGTGATCATCTTCAGTAAAGCTGCTGCACTTTGGTTCAAAATCCTCCGGGACCTTCATGTAGAAAAAGAATGATATTTCATATATCAATTTCCCAAGGTTAGACTCCGCATCCCCATAAAAATAATTCTCATGAACGAACCCCAGCCTGTCTACTTCCATTCTTATTCCAGTCTCTTCATACACCTCACGTATTACTGCTTCCTCGGCAGTCTCTCCGAACTTGATCCTACCCCCTACAGAATATAAATACTCTGGTCTGATATGGTTCCCAACCATAAGGAACTTTCCATCCTTCAGAATAATTGCACCTACTCTGATGTTAATAAGTCCATTGTCGCACTCCACTGTCATGTCTTTACTCATATCCAATTATTCCCCTTAACTATTTCCAACAAACTATTTCTAATATATCAAAAAGAGACGCCGCTTAACAGCAATTAATACTGCTAAACAGCGCCTTGTTTTACCAATCAATAACATCGAAGAACTCTTCAATATTGGTGTTTTTCTTATCCAATGCATCCTGATCATAATCAGTCTGTTTGATGATGATATCAAAAGTCTTTTTCTTGATCTCATACTTGTTAGAGACCAGCTTATCCTCTCTTTTCTACTCAAAAGCTGTACCTCCCAATATTTCCTTATTAAAAACAAAAAACAGCAGACCACCAATTTAATGATCTGCTGTCTCATCCATATTACTCTTTTTTAGTTTTTCCATTTTGGAAATATATCAGATATTTCAATTTGTCTTACAAATAACCCCCAAGTCCTTTGGTACATTTAATGCTCTGGTTATACTATTGTGGCTCTACTTCTCACAATAAATCCTGATTGCCTGATAAGCGAATTCTGCTGTACCCTCTCCGCACTCCTTGTCTACATTCTCGGCAACTTCTCCACCACCTCCGAGCCATTTTCCAAGTCCAAGGAGAATCTCATCAGTGCAAGTATACATATTTTCAGTGATATAGTTCTGATAAGACTTTACCTGCTCCTGCACTTCCTTTGAAGCAGGGTCAAGATCTCGAAGCTGGCCAAATCTAACAAAAATCTGCATGAGATTTTCCATCAGAGTCTTCTCATCATCCTTTGTCCAGTTTTTACTCTTATCTACAAACTCTTTATACTGCGAGGTTTTACCCCACTGCTCCTTTGCTCTCTTAGAATATTCATCAAGTTTTTTTGTATCAAATGCTGTAAAATTCAATCTTCTCACTCCTCTCGCCTTTAATCCACGAGCCAAGGTGATAAGGTTCTCAATGTGCTCCTTTTTCAAAGTCAAAAGCTCTATCTGTTGTTCCAATGCCTTTGATTTATCAAAATTCTCACTATTTACTATTGCAGCTATATCCTTAAGAGGAAACTCAAGCGCCTTAAACAGTAAAATCTGCTGCAGCTTTTCCAGTCCTGCATCGTCATACAGCCTGTACCCTGCCCCGGTGTACTCTGTCGGTTTTAAGAGTCCAATCCTGTCATAGTATTGAAGAGTGCGTATACTCACTCCCGTCAGCTTGCTTACTTCATTTACTGTCATCATAGTATTTATCTCCTTCGTCGTGATAATTATACCGTAAACTATTACCCAACGTCAGAGTCAACACTAATTTCAAATTTTTCAAATTTTTTCATAAAAACCTGCTAACAAATGTCAATTGCGAAACGGCTTATTTTTAAGTGTTTTCAATTTCACCATTTTTAAGCATCACAAAAAGGCTGGATGAATAATTCCAGCCTTTTTATAGCTGT
>NZ_AUJU01000058.1 GCF_000424385.1 Butyrivibrio sp. LC3010
AAGCAATGAGAGCTTTTGCACTATGAAGTTTTCTTACATCTCCTATTTCTGCAATTAGTTTTGGCGCTAGCACATCTCCAACACCACCCATTTCTCTAACTGTAGAGTATTCTGGTAAGGACTTAGCAAGAACCTGCATTCGTGCTAATATAGTAGCCAAGGAGCTATCTATAGCCCTTAATACTGATACTGCTTCCTGTACTAACATTTTGGTCGATGGGGTACTGGAAGATAGTGTAGGAATGCCACCGGATGCTAATTCATAGACTTCTTCAGCTTTGGATATGCTCCGGTGATATTTCTTTTCTTTGGCCCAGAGAAGGTATTCATCTGTGAATTCTTCAAGACTCATGGAAGTAATTACGTCATAATGCCAGAACTTCTCCACAAAATCGCCAAGCTTATCCTTGTTGTTTGATTCGTTCCAGCTACTAAACTTTTTCTTGATTCCCGGCATGACATAATCGAGGATATGAGTTAATTCTTGTAAAGCCTTAACATGGAGTTCCATATAATATCTATATCTGCGCCCGAGCAGCTTCAGCTCAGCATATACCTCTTCGGCACCTTCATACTTTTGAAGTTTAAACCACTTTTCAATTCCATAATTAGCAATCATGATTGAATCAAGTTTGTCGGTTTTTGCTCCCCTAAAGTCATTATTTTTTGCGAATGACTTCATCACAAAAGGGTTCACAACAGATACGAAATATCCTTTTTCTGAAAGATATGTCAATACTGGCAAGTGATAGATGCCTGTTGCTTCCATGACTATACGTATTTCTCCATCCAATTTTCGTAGAATATCATCTAGTCCGTCTAACTCCTTCTCGACATGTTGCATTTCAAAAGGGTTGCATACAATTTTCCCATATGGCTTAAGTATGCAGACAGTGCTTTTTCCTTTTGATACATCAATTCCAACACTAATCATTCTGAACCTCCTCCAACTGTAAATAGTAATTGCTCCAGCCACACTTATTACCATTCAGTTTAGTTGGTTACGCGGGTGTTTCTCCCTACCTGCTTAAGCGAATGCTTATAATAAGGGGTTGGCTAACGGTTTTTATGACGGATGCGCTGATCCAAATAGAGCCACGTCAGACCAATTACTCCCCTTATTATAAAAAAATAAGTGCAGATGTCAGAGTTAATTACTCTCTAACAACTACACTTTTATGGTACTAAATAGAGATTCACGATTCAGTGAACCTCCATTTTCCTTCCCAGTCTGTCATCCATTCTTTATTCCCAGTTCTTCCATCTATCTCATTTAAAAATGAATAGCCCTCATCTGCGCCCGTTACATAAATCCGTGGCACCCTTATGGCCCCGGTAGACCTTATGGCAGATATTCCCTCTGCTTCAGCCCTGAAGAAATCTGCCCTTTCTACGCTGTTCGCCTTTATGAAAAGAGTTTCTCCATTTGAAAGATATAAGCTATATGCTTCGTTTGCATCTCCGCCATGAACAGCCCTGCGATCCTTGACCCAGACATCTTCGCCATATATTCCGATAAGTGCTTCTTTTAACGAGCCATATTTTTGTGTATCAGAAATTGCTTCCATTCCAACCCCAGTCTTCCGATCCGAAATAACGTATATACATGTGATCCGGTGCTACTCCCAGGATATCCCCGTAGATTCCTGTCAACTCTTTTGTCATCTTCCCATATGTATCCGAGGAAGCATCCCCGTAAATCTTAACCTCAATAAACGCAGTAGGCTGAGAATCATCGCCTCTGAAATACATGGGAATGTCACCCTCGATTGCCAACATAAGCCAGCTCTCACTCTTTCCCGGGATTATCGATATAGCCTCTCCAAGGCGCTCCTTTAACTGTGTCTCTTTTTCCTTTGTTATTGTTACGTTAGTCTTTGTTGAAATAAATGGCATATCATTTCCTCCTACTCTACTCATCTATAGTCATTGAAATCATTTTCTATATAGTCCACAGCAGCTTTCCCATCCATGAATTCCTGATATCCAGGCTTTCCGCCAGAATATGTAAGATGATATATGCGATAAACCTTATCATCCAGCACGAAAAGGACATCATCATTAGAATAGCTTCTCGCTATTGCCTTAACATTTGAGCTTGGAGCAAGAACCGCCTCCTTCTTAAGCTCATTCTCAAAAAATTCGTTTTTAAGCTCTGTTCCCCAGTTAAAGTCTTCGCCGTACTTTTCTTCCAGTTTTCTGATCTCGCTTATCACATCATACATACTTTTATTCGCTATCCTCATGCATCGTTTCAATCAAAAAACTCACCGGTCTGAATCCGTCATTGCAGGAAATCATCGCGGACTTAGGATTCTTCATCCAGCCATCATAGAAATTCTCCCCACCATGGGCCAAAGTCATTACAAAAGGTGAAACCGTCTCCCAGGCGCTTTCACAGAAACCTTCCGGTCTTTCCCATCCATTACAGACAAAAGTCTGTCCAAGTTTCATGGAGCAGGCGTGTTCTATTGGATTCTCATACTCTGCCATAAGGTCCTCGTACCTGGCAATCTTCTTAACCGTGATTCTAACCTTCTTCATATTTCATACCCCTGATGGCCATTCTGAACCAACATCCAGTCCATTCTCCGTAAGCCATGCATCTTCAACTGACACAAGTTTCTTATTCCCCGCATCATCCATGAGAGTAACCGATAACTTGGGTTTCTGTCCCGGCTATAATTCCTCACAGCCATAATCCCCATCAAATATCTGCTTTATCTTCCACATAAACCTCAGTCCAAGTCCTCCACGTCAATTACCATTACAGTTTTCCATCCTTCTTAGCTACTTCAACGAGAGCCGCAAAATCATCATAGTACCAGTCCTTAGTTGGCTTCTCATGATCTATACTTTTGAAAAAGCAAACAGGAATCTCCTTCCGGCTCAAGTTTTTCAAAATGCACAGACTGCAACCCTGCTCATGATTCACAGGATGATTCGGACATTTTGTATCAGTACATGTGCAAAACTCTCTTGGATCCTTCATTTGCTCTTAACCCCCTTACGCTCCTTAGCTTTTTCAATGAGTTCAGTTGCCTCATTTAAAGCCCCCTCAAGGTAATCTGCTTCCCACTCTCTGCCTTTCTTCTCTTCCTTCTTTATCGCAGCCCAGGCTTCATGAAGTTCTTCTTCGGAAGCATATTTCACACCTTCAAAAACATGTGGATGTCTCCTGACCATTTTATCCGAAATGGTCTTTGCAACATCTTCAAAAGTAAACAAGCCCTCTTCTTCCGCTATCACGGAGTGAAACATTACCTGCAACAGCAGATCCCCAAGTTCTTCCCTTAGGTTTGCCGCATCCCCTGTCTTTTCGAGAATGTTGATTCCCCCAACTACTTCAGCTGCTTCCTCTATGCACGCTGCTTTCAAGCTGGAATGTGTCTGCACCTTATCCCAGGAGCAGCCGTTTTCACTTCGAAGCGTCTCTACTATACTTTTCAGCCTGCTTATCTCTGCCATTTCATTGCTTACAGCTCTCTTAGGCACCGTGAGTTTCATATACAGCCCATTACTATCCATCTGAGGATTTTCCGGAATCGTTTCACAAAGGCCCTCTGATTTCAACTTCGCTGTCACTGCAAGGCAGATGGCATCTGCTATATCATCAACATTACATCTTAAGTCTTTTGCCTTTATATAAAGATTCGGTATATCAATCCCCGGAATGTACCTCTTTATTACCTTTAGTCTTTCTTCAATACCATCAGCCTCCTTTTTACGAGTAAGTAAAACAGAACCATTCAGTCTTGCAAAATCAAGTTCCGGATGACTCTCATCTATTCGGTTCTTATACTCGGGATGCGCTGACATAAACTCATCGACTTCTCGAATCTTTGGTATGATAGCTGAAGCTTGTTTCGGTAAACTCTTTCCAAGCGTTTTGATATTTGCCTTCTTCTGCTCCTCGTAAGTTTCTTCATATACTGCTTCTCTGGAAGGTACCGGAAAGAGTGTAGCCCCTCTGGGCTTTAACTCTTTTCTTGCAATATCATCAGGCCTTAGTTGCTTCGCGGAATCACGAAGGCCAATGACCATATCTATCAAAAACGCACTGTAATCCGGATATGCTTTCAGGATCTCACCAATCGAAGAAAATCTTTCTATTCCGAGATCACTACCAAGGACAGCAACAATCCATCCTCCATTACAACCATCTGCACCTAAGAAAAAATTACTGTTGGAACTTTTCATTATCTCTACGATTCCTTTATTTAGCCAAACTGTTTGCAATAACAACATTTATTGGTTCAATCTCAATCTTCTCCCAGACCTCTTCAATAACATAAGGTTCGTTAGCAATATAATCATCAAGCTCCCCTCGGCTATCGAAATCCATGATAAGGGCTGATCCTTTCATCTTTCCATTATCATCCAGCAAGCCACCGGCACTGATGATATGCTCGCT
The DNA here is from genome assembly GCF_000424385.1 of Butyrivibrio sp. LC3010. GTDB lineage: Bacteria > Bacillota > Clostridia > Lachnospirales > Lachnospiraceae > Butyrivibrio. The sequence goes on from NZ_AUJU01000058.1 coordinate 4,415, forward strand.
CAGCTTTTTCATCCCTTCCAGATGACGAGGGCGTACCTCCATACGCTTATCAAGTTTTCCTTCTCCATCATAGGCTCTTATAAGAAATTGCATGATTGTCTCCTCCTTTTCCCCATTTATCTACGTCTGTCAAAATCTCGTTCCACATTTCGGACAAAAATCAAAATCCTCAGTTGTCTCATATCCGCACTGCCTGCATCTCTTATAGCCAGTAGTAAATCCTCTTCCACCGCTTACCTGAGTCAGATGGCTTGGCAAAATCTCTACTTCCTCGCCCCTGGCGATCATCTTACCAATCTCCGGATCAAGCTCATAAACAGTTCCGCAGCAGCTCGTCTGCACATAGTAATGTCTGTTCCACTTGAAAATCGGTATAAAGAAAAGAGACAGTACTGTATATGTCATGAACACATTGAATCGTCCATATTTCCCGCAGATGGAACAGGTGATCAGCTGATTAAAATCAAAATCTTTCCTGCCATCTGTGATTCCCATGATAAAAAACATCTACTTTGTCACTCCGTTCTTAATAAGCTCATCCTCATGCTAACAATTCCGTCTTTTTCCCCAACCTCTTCAAAGCCCATACGCTTATACAGCTCATATCCAACCTTCATCACTTCAGGCTTGGTTGTGAACGTAACTTCTTTAAAGCCAAGCTCTTGCCTGATCCACTGCACAATATATTCCACCCCTGACATTTTCACGACCATATTTTTTCATCAGTTCTATAGTCTTCATTATTATCTTCAAATTTTCCGTTCCATATATTATCTCAATCATGCTCAATTTCTAGTAAATCAAGAAGCTTTACAAATGTATCCTGTCCATCAAGACAAGTATCTATGAGCCATCCTTTTTTATTTCTCCATTCCTTGAGCCCTCTGTAGTAATAATTCTTCTTGGAATCCTCAATGATGAATGGCACAATATTGTGTCTGAGGCATTCCTTTAATGCTACAAGCCTTCCTACCCTTCCGTTTCCGTCCTGGAATGGATGAATATATTCAAACTCAGCATGAAGTGCTATTATATCTTCTACTGTTACAATCTTTTTTAAATTATACTCTTTAAGAAGTGCCTCCATATGCTTATGCACTTCAGATGGTTTCGAAGTCTCTCTGCCCCCTACGACATTTGCACGTTTTTTATAATCTCCAACCGCAAACCATGACAAAGTTGAATCCTTTGTATCATGCTTTATTATGTAGTGAAGCCTTTTGATTATATCCTCTGAAAGTTCTTCCTCTGCTATATCTATTACATAATCAATTGCGCGGAAGTGATGCACTGTTTCAAGAATATCATCAACAGGAACGCCATCGCCAATATCAACTGTATCAGTTTCGAAGATATGCCTTGTCTGATCTTCTGAAAGCTTACTTCCTTCGATATGATTGGAATTATATGTCATTCTTACCTGTAGCTCATGATAGAGCCCTCCAGGAAGCTTTATATCTTTTTCCTCACGAAGTAACTGCAAGATTTTATTATCTGAAACACTTTTCATTAAAAAGTCAGGATCTTTTCCGAGATATGCTGCTATCTTTTTTATGCTTCTTGGCGACAACTTCTCACCCTTTGCAATTTTAGCCACAGTCCTTGTAGACAGACCAAGCTCAGTTGAAAGCTCAGTCTTACCAATTCCTCTTTCCTTTAGTGCATTTTCCAAACCTTCATATGAAATCATATTGTACTTCCCTCCATAATCTTTACTTATTTTACCTTTTGATCCCTGAAAAGTAAAGATTACGAAAGACTTTTGTATAAAAAGTAAAGCTAAGAAAATAGCCAGTCCTGCAGTTTTACAGAATTGGCTATAAGTACATTCTATTCCGGTATAATGCTCATTCCAACAAACTGGAATTGTTAGCACTCTGTCTTATTGCACCGGAGGCATAAAGCATAAAATGCAATCGCCAGAAACTGTGATACCACAGACACAGTGACAAGATACACAGGATTCAAATCATACAGGGCACCGAGAAGCCAACTGCCCAGAAACCACGCAATACCAAATCCTGTCTCAAATATTCCGAAACCGGTGCTTCGCATGGAACGCGGGACGATTCCGCTGACAGCTGCTTTCATAATACTTTCCTGCGCACCCATTCCAATCCCCCACAGAATTATCCCAGCCCCGATCAACCAGGCATTTCCAGTCATAAAAACAAAACATGAGAAGAATGTGCTGCATAGTGTGGAAATGATCAGAGCCTTCAGCCCGACCTTATCATAAAGCCAGCCAAAGAATAGTGCAGCAAAGGCATCCACAGCCATTGCCCCAGCATATAGCAGGCTGAGCATGGATTCATTAAATGCTCCGGTATTAGCCGAATGAAGTGTGATCAGGGTGAAGTCTGCAAAGCCAAAAGCAAAAAAGCAGATGGCCGCCATGAACAGAACAAATGACTTCCTGAATTCAAAGCTTGCCGGTTTATCTTCCTGCTTTTCAAAGATCTCCGGATCAGGGTATCTTATCTTTGCTGTCAAAACAAGAGCTATGGTGATCATTGCAGGAACAAGCAGTATCGCAAAAGAGATTCTATATGTTGTAAAAAGGTCGTCTGTACCTTTTACAAGAGCTGTTACAAAAAGCAGTACCGGTCCGAGAAACGCGCCAAGCTGATCCAGAAACTCCTGATAGGCAAA
>NZ_AUJU01000059.1 GCF_000424385.1 Butyrivibrio sp. LC3010
GCATCCATGCAGATCCAGATACTGCGGATGGGCTTTAGACTGTCATAGTTTGATTTTGCAAACTCAACTTCCTTTTGGGCAGAGACCATTCTGGACATATAATAAATAATCCTGTTATCCAAATGATATCCAAGTTTACTGGGGTTTGTACTTTTCTGGGCTTCTATGTTTATCAGTACTTTCAGCAGTTCCTTTTCTGTGTATACTGAAAATCTTATGTCATAGAAAATCTTACCTTCACCGGGGACATTGTCTTCCTCAGATTCCTTGATGATTTTCTCGGTTTTTATAAGTTCCTGGTTAAATATCTCTGTATTAGTATGCCCCGGTTCCATCCTGACTTTGGATACTTTAGGTTCATCGATATTTGCTATGATATCGTTTATATCAGAATCGCTGAATTCCGCAAGTGTATATTTCAGGATCCTAGCAAGAATCTGTTTGTCAGCAAGTATTTCCTTTACACTTTCGTCATATTTGGCGACTTCAGATGTAATGTCTATTGTCTGCGATAAATTTGTCTTCATTTATTGTTTCTACTCCTATTATATCAAAAAAATCATAATCAACTTCGAAATAGAAGCCTCTGTTTTTCACTATTTAAATGCATTTAATGGAAAAATCCGGAGATCGTCCGGTAATCAGGTAAAAGAATTTGATATGCATCTTGCATGCTGTGTTATGATAACACGGTATGGGGACAAATTCATCTTAAGTTTGTATTAATATATGGTTTTATGCCTTAAGAAAGTCTTAATAAAACCTGTGCAAACACTTCACAAATGGCGTGGAAACGACATTCGCCATAATCACATGTGTGATATTATCTTTCAGAATAATCCCAAAATAAAAAAGAAAGGATTACGATTCATGAGAGAACCGTAATCCCTTCTTATTAGTTTAGCTTAGAATGTCAGTCAGTAGGGTAATCGAAATTACTTAACTGTAGACTTCTTGTGAGCCTGCTTCTTGACCTTGTTGATGAGCTTGGTCTTATACTCGCCCTTAGCGCCTTTAACCTTGATTGTAGCCTTCTTCTTGGTCTTGAATGCGCCCTTGCCGATCTTAACCTTACCCTTCTTGTCGGTCTTAAGAGTAATCTTCTTGAACTTAGCGTTCTTGCATGCGTTCTTTCCGATCTTCTTAATGTTCTTGCCAATGTTGAGAGTCTTACCAGTTGCATCCTTAAGAGCTTCAGGAGCGATAGATGTTACCTTATAAACGTTACCGCTGCGATCCTTAACTTCTTCAGGAATTGTAACTGTAGTAGAAGCCTTGTCTGTAGCTGTTCCCTTGAACTCAACTTCTGCAGCACCAGCTGTTGCATTTGTTACAACGAATCCGGTTGTTGCACCGTTTGCATCCTTAAGTTCGTTGCCTACAGGTGCAGGTGTTCCAGCTGTAGAACCGTCGGACTTAGCTGCTTCTTCAGCTGCTTTCTGCTCTTCAGCCTTCTTCTGTTCCTCAGCCTGTTTCTGCTCTTCCTGCTTCTTCTGCTCTTCTTGCTTCTTCTGCTCTTCTTGCTGTTTCTTTTCTTCCTCTGCCTTCTTAGCTGCTTCTTCGGCCTGTTTAGCTGCTTCTTCAGCTGCCTTCTTAGCTTCTTCAGCTGTCTTCAATGCTGCATTAGCTGCTGTCAGATCATCAAGCGTTGCACCTGCTGTTTCTGCTGCTGCGATAGCATCCTTAGCTGCCTGAATCTTATCAGCTGTAGGATCTGCCTTTGCTGCCTCTGCTGCAGTATTTGCTGCTTCAATAGCTGCCTGCTTAGCTGCTTCTTTAGCTGCTGCGTCATCAGCTGCCTGCTTAGCTGCTTCTGCTTCAGCTATCTTGTCATTTGCAGACTTAAGCTGTTCAGCTGTTGCTCCAGCCTTTTCAGCTGCTGCTACAGCGTCCTTAGCTGCTTGGATGTTAGCTTCTGTAGGTTCTGTTACAGCCTTAGCTGCTGCATCTTCAGCGGCCTTTACAGCTGCTGCGATTTCTTCTTCTGTATAAGCGTCAGAAGCGATGACTGTTACTTCAAATGCCTCAGAAGCAATAGAAGTATTGAATGTACTTGTAGCTGTAACCTTAACAGTACCTTCTTTCTTTGCTGTCAGAACACCCTTGGAATCAATGTCAGCAACTGTTGAATCATCAACTGCCCACTTAACATCCTTTGAAATACCTGTTCCAAATGCAGCAACATCAGCTGTATATGTAGCTGTCTCATCAACCTTAACTTCTTTGTCACCATCAACAGTTATGCTTGCAATACCTTTAACAGTTACTTTACATGTAGCTGTTGAACCATCATCAGCTTTAGCTGTTATTGTAGCTTCACCTGGTGCAATAGCTTTGATAACAATGTCAGAAGTTGTATCAGATTCTGTTCCAGATGCATGGAGGTTGTAACTTGTAACTTCTACAATCTTTGTATTGTCAGATGTAGCTACGATATCTCTTACAGATGCATACTTAGATGTTGTCTTATCATTAGGAAGAACTGTTGCAAACAGGTCAGATGTTCCCTGAGCTGTTGTTGTTGATTTTCCAACTTCCATCTCAAGTGTTCCGTTATTAAGCTTTACACCTGTAGCATCTACTGCATTTTCAGGAAGAAGTCTTATATCAACTGTTCCTTTTCTTCCATCTGTATCATATGCAACTACTACATAATTACCAGCAGTTGTTGAATCTATAGCTTTCACAGCAAAACTGCTATCAGCGAGTGTAATAGTCGCAACATTAGCTGAATTATCAATTCCACTTATAGTTGTTGCATTCTTAGTAGTCAATGCATCATAAGATGATTTCTTAGCAATATAAATTGCAGCAGGTGTAACAGCAGCATTATTATCGTCTTTAATTGTCAAAGTAACCTTATTATTCTTAGCAGCATCTGCTCCGGTTGAAGCAAATTTGACACTACTCTTATCAGAAGTTACAGTAAGAGGCTTTCCTTCTGTTGTTACAGTAACATCAAGAGCATCTGCAAGAAGTGCATTCTTCCCATCTCTCTTTACGGTTACATCTACTCCGGTGGTATTAAGTGTAGCAACACCAGTTATGATATTAATATCACCTGTTCCACCTGGATTACCATCACCATTACCATCATAGTACAAACCTATAAGTTCTAGTTTTCCAGTCTCTTCAGCTTTAAATGTACCTGTTTTAAGGCCAAAACTCAGCGTCGCATTTTTATAACTATCGGCATTGAACTTAGATGTAATATTTCCACCGGTACCTGCAAAGTCTTTATAATTTCCAGCTATAATAGTATTTCCATCAAGTCGCCAAGTTGCTACAAGCTTACTAGGATCATAATTCTTCACATTAGAAGCCTTTACATCAAGTACTACATTTTTCTTGCTATAGTCACCTTCTGTAAACTTCAGATCATCCTGAGGTACAGCTACTACGAAAGTAGGTGTTCCTGTTTTTTCTACATTGATAGTAACATCTACGCTCTTACTTCCAAGCGGATGCTCGGTAGCACCATCTATAGTAGTACCTACATTATCTGAATAACCTGTAACAGTAAATCTTACCTTTGCAGTACCATACTTTGACGGTGCTAAAGTTATCTGTACTGTTTTATTTACATTTTCTGTATTTGCAGAAGCTCCTGTATCTACTGTCAAAATTGAATTGGGGTCAGAAAGTTCCACACTTGAATATCCCCAACTCTTTATACCATTATCCTTATTGCTATTAGAAGCAGTTAAATAGAAGTAGGATGTACCTTCCTCCATATCTACAGAAGGAATAATGCTTGTTCCACCACTTAAAGTTGCTGTAACTCCGATTGCAGTATCTACATCACCAGCAGCTACAACTTTTACATCCTTTCCTATAGCAGCGGCTCCAGCGCCTGCATATGTTCCATCAGCTTTCTGGAACTTTGCAGATACTGTCGCAGTAGCTCCTACCGCAGCAGTACTCTTCGGAGAAACTGTTGCCGTAAGGGTATCAGCCGAAGGAACAATGTCAAATGCAGAAGTGTCTGACAATGACCATACATATTTACCAGATCCAGCATATGGAACTGCAACACTAGCTGTAGCAGATTCGCCTTTCTTCAGTTCGCTTGCATTAACAAGTCCTGCTGTATAAGGAGAAAGTACAACATCAGCACAATGCTCATCTGAAGCAGCGGAAGTAATTTTTACTATCTCTGTATTTGTCTGTGTTCCGATAAAATTATTATCCTTAAGCTGCTCTGCTGTAGCCTTCACACCTATTGCCATATAAACAGAACCTGCGTCTGAACCTGGCTCAGTAGATACTTTAAGAGATGTGTTTGTTGCCTTCTCAACTGTATATATTCCGTTTGTAACACTAGCACCAACGTTTGTAATGTCTGTGAATGAACCATTCTCAAGACCAGCTACCTTTGCGATTGCCGCATTATCACTATCAGCACTTACAAGAGCAACATATCCAGCATCCTGTGAAATACCAATTCCCTGAGTTATTCCAGCATTGCATGCCAACGTTGAATTGGTGTCATGTGTATAAGCACCATTAGTTGCTCCTGAATTCATCTGAGGAAGAGTTGTTGCTTTTGTGATAATAACATTGTACGTAACAGTTTTGGGAGTGGCCTCATCTACTGTAAATACGACCGGATAAGTTCCCTTTGTAAGTCCAGCAGCTATGTTCAAAGCCTGCGCAGGTTGTGCTCCCGCGGTGACAGGGTCAAGAATAATGTCACTCATAGTGATTTTTGCGTTTCCAGATGTCTTCGATATTTTCTTTGTATTACTGCTAGCATCATTCGTAGTTGTAAATATCAAATTTTCTGATGTCGCTGCATATCCTTCAGGAAGAATAATGCTCTGATCTCCAGTTGTATCTGCCACTGCTAAAGCTGAAACATCTGCTAATGCAGTCATAGGTATAGCCACCGCACTCAAGTTACTTACAGCCAGAGCACCGGCCAGTGCCCACGACCATATCTTTTTGTTTTTCTTCATAAAGTTTTCCCCTTTCATATGAAATGTGTTTGTCCTTTGTCGCGACAAAGTCAGGAGTTTTACTCCTGAGAGAATTGACGATTTTTCGTTAATATTTTAAAAGCAATAATCGTTAATTCTCTCAGAAATAAAAGTCGCTGAATTTGCCATAACTTTTATATTGAAAGTCAGTGTTTTACTGGCTTTACAATTCGTATACTTCAAATAGATATTTATGTGTACTTTTGGAAAAGAATTGCTGCAAATTTGCGGGAATGAAGAGTCGACAAAAACTTTTTACAGTTAATTGGGCAGAAATAGTAGAAGCGATATAGCGAATATCGCGGAATATTCATGTTATCCAAGTGGCTTTGCATAATATATAACGTAATCACAAAGGACGTGCGTGGTATGTAGATAATTCTAATAGGAGATTATTCTGTAGAGATTGAGCGTAGAAGTTCTGGATTTAATAAACATGTTTTTGTTACAAAGAGCGTTTAGAGCAGATTTGTTGTGATGGATATAGACTATTATGAGCGTACTATGAGGAAAATTGCTGAAGCCACTCTCCGTCAATAGAAAAAGGGACATCACTCACAACGATGTCCCTTGTATTACTTGATCAATAACGAAAAAGTATCAGTCTATGGTTGGGTTGAATTAAATGAATTCGAAGTTGCAGAACCATATACCTGACAGATTTTCCAGTGAGGCAACATTCTATTTTTGATATTGCTCACGTTCCATATATATGATTCGTGAGAGCATGTATACAACATAATCAGGGGGAGTTCTTACCCCTTGCTCCCAGTGGGATAGTGTTCCTACTGGGATGTGGA
>NZ_AUJU01000060.1 GCF_000424385.1 Butyrivibrio sp. LC3010
CATGATGCTTGCAGTAGAAAATCGCGAATCAGAAGATTCTCGAACTTTAGGCGAGTTGTTTGCATACTTCATGGATGAGGTGGCCGATGTAACATTCATCTATGCTTTTAACATCATTATGGAGATTTTCTCAAACATGATGATAGAAGAATTTGATCTCGATGAAGAAAAAATATCTTTAATGATAGACAAGTTTGTATCTGCACTTACACCATCCATGCAACGTCATCTTCAGGCAGCATGATTGGTACTTAATTGCCAATTTTTATTGAATTATCAAGGTTCAACCGCAGTTTTGTAACTGCGAAGTTTCAGTAATTAACATAAGAAAATTGGAAAAGTCTGGTATTACTAGAGAGACAATTCAGGATTTTTGCGATGCTGTATATGATTTTGTGGAGGATGGAACATACTTCAGTTCACAATCAATAAAAAAAGCAGGATTCGAATCAGACCTATATGATTATGGCTTTTCTGATTGGTTCTATGCAAATCTTTTATTATCTGATGACAGATTTGCATTTGCTACAATGTTTGGAAACATAATTTTGTATAAAGGCAGAGAGGATATAACCATTAAGTCTTTTGAACAGGAGATAATCAAACAATATGAGAGCATAGATGCTTATGACTTAATGAGTGAACTTGAGAATAAATATGGTTGCGTAGTTCCGGATAAATCCACAGTTGTATATAAAGTACATGATACTGAAGTGTATCATGATAAGATTCTTGACAGGCTGTATGCTAACAAAGATCTATATTATCAGGAAATTGAAGAAGGGGGACTTTGATTATGACATCTGAGATGAAAGAGAATCTCCTTCGGGAACTAAAAAAACTGCACGAACGGAACGAACTTTCAAAGATGGTTGGTCCTGAATACTTTGAACCTGGAATGATGGAATATTTGGATAAATCAGAAGGACTATTTGATGAAACAACAGGTAATATAACTATTCGGTTTGAGTCTAAAGGAACACGTTACGAAGGCAGAACGGAACAGATTGAAAAGGTTCATGTTGGTGATGTTATCCAAGTTGCAAGAGAAAAAGATAATCCATACAATTCGAATAATTTCGTGCTGCTGACAAAACGAGGACAGGATGTGGGCAATATGCCTGCAGAATTATGTAACGCGATTGCTCCACTATTTGATGGGGGGGACCTGATATTTGAGTCAGCAGTAGTGAGCTTTGTGGAACCTATTTCTAAAAGAAGCAGGCACGCAAAGCAAGCTATGCTATTTGTGGAACTTAGGGCAAAAATATTATAAGGAGGGAAAAATGTCAGTCAGTTCAGAATTTGTAATCCATTGTAAAAATGAATTACAGGTAAAGGAAATTGAAAATTTTCCAGCAAAACTTTCTGGAAATGGTCAAGACTATGCTATTTCAGAAGAAATGAAAGTACAGGGTAACAAAGTACTGTTTTCTGACTGCTTTTGCATGGATGATTTTGAGAATGTATTACCAGAATTGTGTAAATTTTTAGGAGAAACTCAGCAAGGTTGACCTTGTCTATGCTGTAAGAATCCCCCATTTCCTGTTTCATCTTATCCACTGCTTGTGTTAAGATTTCTTGTAAGTCATTACTGATGCTTTTTCTATACATTTTCCTCCTATCTGATGCGTTGGCTAACATCAGTTTAGGACAAAAGATAAGTTCAGTAATGACTTTTTGGTTGTTTTAATTCGATGATTTTTGGCTAAAATAATCCGATGATAATTGGCGGTTATCGCCCGATGCTAACACTATTTCGATCCTGTGGAACATCAATTTCGAACTCCCCATACTTGCTTCTTACAGTCTTTGGCTTGGTTCCATTACGATAATTGGGCTCATCATCACGCTCATATTTTTCATAGCCCAGATGCTCATTCATTTCAGTTTCAAGCATCGATTGAATGGTTCCGGAAAGAAGATCCTAAAGTGCTTCTTGGATATCATCAGCTGTCTGGATATCATACTCATCAAGCAATCCTTGGATAACTGCCTTCTTTCCTTCTGTCATTGGTTTCGATTTGTAAACATCTCTTTTCTTGTTTGCCATTATAAAAGGCCTCCCTTGATAATATAAAATTTTATCATAGAAGACTTTTATAATTGACTTATATTAAATTTACAGAGATTTTTTCAAACCCTCAATTTTTTTCGTAATTCAAATCTCTTTTACATTCGTGTTCCTATATCATCGTCAGACAGTTTTATTCCGGTAGTTCCGATTTGCTCTACGACATAAGAAGCAACAGCATTTCCATATTTGCAACAAGTATGAATATCTGATCCTTTGAGTAGTCCATATGTGAACCCTGCTACAAAACTGTCACCGGCACCTGTAGTATCAATGGCTGATACTTTAAAGGAAGGGACATTTTTGGTCACTTTTCCATCGCTGTAAACACAGCCGGCACTTCCACACTTGATAACAACATTTTTGGCTCCATGAGCGCGAAAAATATCAATATTTTTATAAATGTCACTTTCTCCTGTGAGAAGCGCTGCCTCTTTTTCATTAGGTACGATATAGTCTATATATTCCAGGAGCTCTGCTATGTCTCGGATATTTTCTCCCTTTTTTGCAGTTGTCATATCACATATAAGGACTCTGCTGGGCTTTTCTTTGATTTTGGAAAACACTTTTCTCATTTCCTTTATCCCAAGTTCATGTGATACAAACATGCTGGCAAAGCAGACAATATCTGCAAATTCATCGGCGTGAGGTAAAATATGCTCTACTGACAACCGTCTTAAGCTGCTCCTGGGATTAGTTATGAAGAACCGCTCTCCGGATGCATCATTTAGAACGATATTCATTCCGGTTGTCATGCCATCGCATACAGTTATTTTATCTGTATTTATGCCGCTGCTCTTTAGGTAGTTCAGTATCCTTTTACCGTTTTCATCGTCACCGACAACAGATACCAGTTCACTATCTACGCCAAGAGATGAAAGCATTACAGCTTCATTCAGAGCATCCCCGCCGTATGTTACTGCCATATTTTCTACAGGCACAGAGCCTGCTTCAAATAAATTACTTGAAACAGGCCCTGCATGTACATCTGTTATTGCTGCCCCAATAATTGTAACTTTTTTCTCCACCATCTTCCCTCGTTTTTTACATTTTTGGCATATCACTATGAAGCTTTGATGCTAACATTTCCACAAGTCCGTCTGTCTGTGTGGGGAATGCCCAGATTGTTCCCATAATAATCTCCATAGTCATACGTCCATATATTATCATTGTAATAATATAAATCATTTCTCTGGCCAGATCACCATAAATCTCTGCTCCGACCAGATAATTATCCATATCCAGTATAATAGTAATTTCTGCATCTGTCTCATTTCTAAACTCGAATGCAAGTAATTTTCCAAACTCTACTTTGTCTATATGATATTTATCAGGCTCCTTAAGTGCCTGATTTACCGTAATTCCGGCTGCAGCACTAGGCAGTGTAAATACTACATTTGGAGCCAATGCTAACAACCCAGTTGTGTTTTGATACTTATAACGGATTGTTTCAATAGTTGATATGACTTATTATAATATGAGCTAATCTATGGTTGTAAAATAGGCTATTTTGTTTTTATGATGTATCAGCGAGAAAACTCCTTCCGACATAGTCGGTGGGGGATGAATCGCTGACCCTCAGCGCTTTACTTTGCTGTATCGCCCGGTTTTTTCATATTTTCTTTTGTGGTCATCCGTGCGCTGGCTTTTTATATATTTTTTCACTGTCTCAAGTGAAACGGATCCCGTTGTGGCGCAAAAATAGCTCCTGCTCCAGAAAAGAGCATCTCCCCACAGATATTTTTCTATATGTTCACGGTATTTGATCCTGACTTCTTTAGAGAGCTGGGATTTTAAGGTGTTGATCAGTTTCACCGGAGCAACATCCGGAGGCATGGAAATAAGCATGTGTATATGATCCTCATCTGTCTCGGCAGAAAGCATATCGCAGTTCATCCTTCCACACAGATAAGCCGCGTGATTTTTCATGAAATCCCCCATCTCATTGGTTATCACCTTTTTCCTGAACTTAGTGACAAAAATGATATGATAGGTAAGCAGGTAAACGGAATGTGAACCTCTTCTGTAGTTATCCATAAAAACTCCTTCCGAAAAGAACAAATGTTTTGATTATTCTTAAAATTTATGCTATAATACTAATATAATCTTTTGGAAAAGGAAACTCAACTGTGTACAGAACAAGACAGTACAGAATAACTAAAAACAACACACTATACAGTTACTGTCAGGATATATGCAGGGCATCTGCAGTTCTTTACAACAGGGCGAATTTCATCATCCGACAGTATGCTTCTGCCATAGAGGCATTTGACTCTTACAGGCCTCTTTTTCCCAATCAGATGCAGGTGTATAAACTTGTAAGTGAAAACCTTGAAGGGACAAAATACCATGCAGCTGGCTCATGGCTTTCTTATAATGCCCTTGACTATCTTTTGAAGAGTACCAGGGATAAGGCATACTATGGGCTTCCTTCTCAGGCTAACCAGCAGATACTTAAGCTTCTTCTTAGGGATTACAAATCATTTTTTAAAGCAGTGAAGACATACGCCAAGACACCATCTGCATTTACGGGGCGTCCCCGCATGCCGGGTTATGTACGCCAGGGAAAATACAAGACTGCCATCCTTACGAATCAGATATGCAGGATAAAGGATGATTCCTATATACGTTTTCCCGGAACAACAGATACTTTAAAACTTGGCAGGGACCTTCCCCAGCCC
>NZ_AUJU01000061.1 GCF_000424385.1 Butyrivibrio sp. LC3010
CAATTCTCTCAGGGGTAAAACTCCTGACTTTGTCGCGACAAAGGACAAACACATTTCATATGAAAGGGGAAAACTTTATGAAGAAAAACAAAAAGATATGGTCATATGCACTGGCCGCTGCATTGGCTGTAAGTAATCTGAGCGTTGTTGCGGCGCCGTTTGCTAGTATATCTGTAATGGCTGCTTTTGGTGGTACTTATATTGATGCTAGTACTACGGCTGATACTAGAACAATAGCTGTTGGAGAAACTATCAATTTCAAACTAAAACAGACAAACCGGGATACAGATTATCAAATAAGTATTGATGCTACTTCACCTGATGCAGACGCTGCTGTTAGTGATGCTACCACTTATGCTTCTATTTCTATAGCAACTGGAGCTGTGGATACTGTGTCCGTTACGGGACTCGCGGAAGGTAGTTCTGTGATAACTGTCGCAGCAAAAGGCACTTCAGATGACGAGATTAAGGGTGATGATGCAAATAAAGAAACGATTACTATTAACGTTGTTTCTGCTGCAGTAACTCTTACTTATAAAGATACTGGAATAATCAATGATACCGCAACTTCTGGTATAATATTGGCAGATGGAACAGATGTAAATGCTGGAAAACCAGGTGCTAATCATTATGTTGATACTAAGCCTTCCGTTCCCTATAGCGGAAAGTATTATGCTACAGCAGTTACTCCGCTTACGGGTTATACAAATATAGGCTGGTCTAGTGTTGCCGGTCAAATTTCAAATACCGCCCCATATGATTTTGATGAGGAATTCACCATAAGCAATGCTGGTTCAAAAGACTTCTATCCTGTATGGAAAGCAGCTACAAATAATGTTGTAACTTATAAAGATGCTGCGGGCAGTCCTCTACCAATAGATTCAAGTTATACAGATTTCTTAAAGTATACATCCGGTGATACAGTGACTACACTTACTGCAGAGCAGGCTGGAATTCGTGAGGATCTTCTAGCTGATAGCGGTAAATTCTTTAAAGGTTGGAAAGTAGGAACGATGACTGACGATCCTACAACGACTGCTGTTGAGACTACTGGTTATATTATAGATGGTGGTGCTTCTACAGTAGCATTGGCAGGACCTATAACATTCCAAGCAGTTGAGGATAACCTTTTCGAATTGACACCTGATTTTACAAATGGTGGTGCTTTAGTTGATGCGTCTGCTCAGTTCTTTGCTGACAAAGATGGAAATATAACATTACCGACTGCAGCAGATGTTCATTTTGCGAACCATACCTTGGATGGCTGGTATACAAGTGCATCAAGACCATCAAAAGAATCACTTATTCTTGCACCCGGATCCAGTGTAAAATTGACCGCCGATAAAACATATTATGCTATGTGGACTGTAAATGATGATGCTTTGACAATAACACTTCACACAGCAACTGGTGATAATGTCGATTGGTCTAGTGGAGATTATTCACTTGTAGCAGGTACAGGTGGTGTTCATACAGTTGAGGGTCTTTCAGTAGGTAAAACATTAGATTTATCGGGAATTGAAGTTGCAAGAACCGGAAAGAGTTTAATTGGATGGTCAAAAGATGCAACTAAATCATCTGCTGATTATACCTCAAGTGTTTCACTTGAAGAAAGTAATTTAACAGAAGTATCTAGTGGAGGTTCTACAAGTTATACGCTTGACCTTTATCCTGTTTTTGAAGAAGGATATGCAGTTAGTTATGTAGGACATGGAACAGACAATCTTCGTGATTATGCTGGCACATTCTCAAAGAGTAAAGAAGCCACTGCTATTGATTATCCAAAAGAAATGGATGATACTAAATTTATCGGATGGACAATTTCCGGTGCTGAAGTCGCTGACGCAGCTGCATTAGCACTTGCTGATGACAAAATTATTCCTGCTGGTGCAACAATCTCAGTAACAGAATATGGTAGTAAAACTGCTGCTGGAGTGCTGACTCTTGCTCCAGTTGTTCTCTCCAACCTGGAAGTATCCTATAAAGGTGGAACCGGCTATTCTGGCGGAACAATGGATAAGACTGTAATTTCCTATGGCGAATCTATTACTCTTCCTGATAATGCATTTACTAAGGAAGGAAATGCATTCAATTATTGGAAAGCAAATGGTTCTAATGCAAAACTTGATGGTAGTACAATCAATACTGCTACAGAGATTCCGGACGGAGCAACTTTAACAGATGTAACTGCTGATCTTGTACTTACTGCAGAATGGCGTGCAGCTGAAGAGTTTACAGTATCATTTGATGCAAATGGTGGAACTGGAACCATGGAAGATCAGAAGATTGCTGAGGCTCAGGGCGATGCGCTTAACGCTTGCACATTTACAGCTCCTGAAAGAATGGAATTTGCTGGATGGGCTACATCAGCAACAGGTGAGGTTGTTTATGCTGATGGTGCTACAACAGAAGCTATTAAGGGTGATACAACACTTTACGCAGTATGGGTATCTGATGGTACAAAAGAAGCAGCAATCGCAGCAGCTGATGAGGCAGCTGACAAAGCAGTAGCAGATCCTACAGAAGCTAATATTGAGGCAGCTAAAGAGGCATTCGAAGCAGCTAAGACCGCTGGAGCAACTGGCGAAGAACTTGAAGAAATCGGTGGAAAGATTGATGCAGCAGTAGCAGCTAAGCAGGCAGCTGATGACGCAGCAGCTAAGCAGGCAGCTATTGAAGCAGCAAATTCAGCAGCAGACAAGGCTGTAGCAGAACCTACAGAAGCTAACATTGAAGCAGCTAAGGCAGCAGTTGAAGCAGCTAAGGCAGCAAATGCATCTGATGAAGAACTTGCTACAATCAATGAGAAAATCAATGCAGCAGTAGCAGCTAAGCAGGCAGCTGATGACGCAGCAGCCAAGGAAGCAGCTAAGCAGGCAGCTATCGAAGCAGCAAATGCAGCAGCAGATGCAGCTAAGACAGATCCTACAGATGATAAGATTCAGGCAGCTAAGAATGCTATCGCAGCAGCAGAGACAGCAGGTGCAACATCTGATGAACTTACTGCAGCAAAGACAGCATTGAAGGCAGCTGAAGATAAGGTAGCAGAAGAAAAGAAAGCAGCTGAAGAAAAGAAACAGCAAGAAGAGCAGAAGAAGCAGGAAGAGCAGAAACAGGCTGAAGAACAGAAGAAGGCTGAAGAGCAGAAAGCAGCTGAAGAAGCAGCTAAGTCTGACGGATCAACTCCTGAAACACCTGCAGCAGTAGGTAAAGTCCTTAAGGATGCTGATGGTAAAGAAATTGGTGCAACCGTTATCAGTGCTGATCCTACCAACCTCCAGGTTGAGTACAAAGGAACAGCAGCTGAGCAGACAGCTAAGACGGTTAATATTCCTTCAGAAGTAAAGGACCAGAATGGCCATACATACGCAGTAACAGCAATCGCACCTAACGCTTATGAGAATTCTGAAGTAAATACATTTAATATTCCTGCATCTGTCAAGAAGATTGGTGATAAGGCATTCTACAAATCAAAGGCTAAGAAGATCAACATCAAGACTGACAAGAAGGGAACAATAAAGTTTGGTAAGAAGTCTCTTGCGGCTAAGAGTAAGAAGTGTAAGGTTAAGATCACTGGCGTAAAGAGCGAAAAAGACCAGAAGAAGGTTCTCAAGAGAGCTAATAAAGCTGTTAAGAAGGGAATGAAGGTTACAGTTAAGAAAAAGTAATCGAATTTTTCTAACCCAAATAGCTGAATGAGCAAAGAACTCTAAGCTAAACAAATAAGAGGGATTACGGTTCATATCCAAATGGACTGTAATCCCTTTTTATGTGATATGGGGTAAGCACCATACAAAAATATCGGCTACACTACTCAGCAAATTTAATCATTACAAATTTTGACTTCTCACGAGAGTGAACAGCTTTTAATCTTGTTCAGATTTTAGTGCTTGATGCCCAATCCAGGGCATATGAAATAGTCGAAGTTTTTCTATATTTGTAGCCGCTCTATTAAATCGTTAGATATGCCATTTTTAAGAAAAATCATAACATTGTATTCAACTTTAGATAAATACAAAATACGCTTTTTTACAATATTTAAAAACTGGCAAATGGCTATTTTACGCATTTTTATAAAATTTAGATACATACTATTACAAAGAAAGTGTTATAATCATCTTATATTTAGATACAGCATTTTTTTCTAAAAGGAGCATATTTAAATGGGAGAAATGGAACTAAAAAAAATTGCTATTCAGAACTTTAAGTCATTATATGATGTTTCATTTGAGCCGGGCAGAGTAAATGTATTTATTGGCGCCAACGGTTCAGGAAAGTCCTCTGTTCTGGAGGCAATAGGAGTCCTCAGTGCAGCCATGACAGATAGGGTTAATTCGAACAGTCTGCAGAGAAAGGGCGTCCGTCTTAGCACTTCATCTTTGTATAAATCTAAATTTTTGTCTATTGAAAAAGAATCAAAAACAATAGATTTTTCTCTGGAATGGCAACTGGATGGACATGATTATGATTATATCAGTCATCTGACAGTTCCAAATGATGATGATTCCTGGAAATATTTCGCAGAAAGTGTGTCTTGTGATGGGGAAGCTGTCTATGGTCGTAGTAATAGGACCAGCGCCCAGCTTAATAACAAAATCGG
>NZ_AUJU01000062.1 GCF_000424385.1 Butyrivibrio sp. LC3010
AATCGGATTGTTTTCTTCGACGTAAAGGGTTATCATTGTCTTGCATGTTTTCGTACACTTCTGTGTACGGAGTTGCTAAGGCAGGATACCAAACTTTGGTCGGGGAGGGATCCTGCCTTTTATTGTCTGTAACTTTCCCATGATAACACAAAAGGCATGGCATTAAATAATCTGGCGTATTATGCACCAGAATAAATAAGTCCACACCTTTAAATAAAGTGATTCAAAAACAGAATTTAGAACGCAGGTAAAGTAACAAACAACATTATAGTTAAGTTTGAAAAAGCGGTTAATAATATACAAACTCAATATAAATATTTGTCAGAAGACATCGAAGAACAAGAAACGAAACGAACAGAAAAATATAAATCTATTATGGATACCACAGAGACTTCTAATGAAGAAATGATTGAAGAAATAAAAAAACTTTCTGGCCAGTATGCGTCATTTGAAAAAATGATTAACACAATTGTCGAAAATATGAGCCATATGGCAGAAGAAGATATTAAAGTTATGAAAGGCTTTTTAAATGGATAACTATGTAGATGAGTTAAATGCTAGAATAGAAAAACTATATGATAGGATATATCAGAATAAAAACATGCTGGTTGCATATAATTTGATTGAAAAGGAACATAGTAATTATCAGCATATTTTTATGTTGCCTGAGATTATTAATAGAAATATGCAGGTGGGAAATTATAGGCGTGCTGCATTATATTCCATTTTTACGGAAAGAATGATGGATGAAATAGAAAGCAATAGTGGAAGAATAAGGGAAAAAATTAATGATTACATATTAACGGATTAGGTTTGCTCAAAAGCTAATGGATGTTGGTTTAGAAAAACTAAAAATTATTCTCATAAAGAACTTTGGGTTCTAAAAGATAACCCCAGAGCCATACGTTTTTACGAGAAATATGGATTCAAAAAAGATGGAAGTGAAAAAGATCTCAAAAGTCTTGGTGCAACAGAAATCAAAATGATCTTATAAATAAAAGAATCACCGTGGCCATTGTGACACAGGTGATTCTTTCTATGTGCTCATATAACACCGCTTACATGACAATTAATAGTAAGCGCTTTTCACTCACCCGTTCATAACCAACCAGACCACCAGAATGGCTAAAAAAAATAAACCTTTCCGGTGGCCTTTTAAATTTTTGAGGAATCGGATCTACTCTAGGTACGAATCCTACTGATTGAGATCTTCCTTCCTAGTCTTATTCATGCACCTTTCCTGCATCTTTTCAGTCCATGGCATATACTCGGCTGCCCGTGCAGGCTCATTAACAAAGTCTCGGGCATGCTCCAAAAGTTCTGTCAGGTAGAGTTCAGGATCAAGGTTATTTGCAGCTGCTGTATCAATAAGAGACTTGATGATAACAGCGGATCTGGCTCCTCTGGAAGTATCATGGAAGAGCATGTTCTTCCTTATGGTCGCATACGATTTTGCACAGCGTTCAGCGGCTGCATTTGACAAAGGCAGCCTTTCCGTCCTCCAGATAACGCATAAGTTTGTCCCAGTTATTCAGGTTATAATTAACAGCCTTCCGAAGGGCTGAGCCTCCGGCCGGATCAAGCTTTTCAAGCCATTCCTTAAATGCATCCCAGTTGGGTTTCTCCTTTTCAAGGCGCTTGACCTTAATGATATCAGGATTCAATCCCTTAAGAGTAAAAGACATATCGCTTATCCCCCATGGTAATGTCAATTCTGTCACAACCATTGCATACAAAAAGGGAATTCTCAATAAATCGACATTGCTGTGGTACATAATCTTTACAATTATTTGTGTTGCAAGTACCCAGACAAGTATTACAATGCCTACGGCATGATTCATCCCCACAAACATGCATTCTTTCACAGCTTTTTTTATGGATACATGGATGAATTCGATAACTTGGTTCAGATACTTTATAACGATTTCTCTGAATTTCTCTTGCAATGGTGGATCTGGATTTCTTTAGATCTTTAGCAATCATATTGATAGAGACTTTTTTCTCAAGAAGTTCTTCAACGCGAATGCGTTCCTGGAACGTTAAATGTTTATATTGAGACATTTTTGATTACCTCCCATATTCAGAAGTAATCAATCTGCAGAACATAAACAATTATCGCCTAATTAATCATATATTGCAAAGGTAACTGCATGAGTGTGCGCTAAGTTATGCAATGGTGCACTTAGAATTTCATATAACCGTATTGTAACCGTATTGTGCTTTATTTAATTGTGTACTTCGTTAAATTAAGATTTAACGAAGTGATAATATGTCAAACTGGTGTTCACTGCTATTTCACTGACTTTATCACAATTTTTGAAAAACTTAACGCGACTTTTGAGCCTCCTAGTGAGGTAAAAAGTCGCGTTTACTATTTCAAGCGAGAAATGCCGTATTTTTTGCACCGGACAAGGTGTGTCTGGTCCAATATTATTAAATCCATGAGTTATTATATACATAGTAAAAGCAGCGTACAATCCATAATCCGAATCATACACTGCTAATATATTCCCACTAAAGAAATCTCACTGATTCCATGTTGATTCATTTTCAGATGTAGTCAAAGATTCCTTGGATAGCGTCTGTGATATTTATAATGTCAGGATAATGTATCCTATCAATCTTTGAATAACCCCTGATATTCAAATCAAGGAGTGCCATTTTTTCACATTGCACATAACCTTCTACGTCTTCAGTTTTGATATGAATATGTAAAGGCCCGGCTTCTCCTTTTTCAAAAATAGGACAGCCAATTATTTCATGAGTCTGATTAAAAAAATCCTTACTTACAACAAGAACCGGCTTCTTGATATGCTCAATCTTAAGAATATCCCCCTGATGCAATTCTTCCTTCATTCCCAAATCTCTCTTCCTACCGGTTCACCCCAGCCAAATTCGCCGTCTAAATGGAGCTGCCCACCAAATTCTGCAGCACGTTCTTCCAGTGTTCTATGTCTAAATGGTTTAACAAGCATTATCATGCCATTAGATACCTTGACATCGAGAACATCATCAACCGAAACAGCTGCCTCCTGAAGCACTTCTTTGGGTATTCTAATTCCCTGACTATTTCCCCATGCTTTAACCTTAGCCTGCATAAGCAATACCTCCTCTTTGTATATACATTGTATATCCCCGAGGCAAAAAAATCAACTTATTCATCATTCAGGTTAGTACATTCTTGCTTATTATTTGTTGCTTCATTTGCTGAGTTAGCCAGTTAGATGCATCAGAGAAGCAAACATAAATCCATATACTATAGAAGCTGAAAGAGACAGCGTCTGCATGGGCGATGACTGTAATGCACCGCATTATGTGCATCTTGAATATAATCCTAATCAGCTTTTGTCAGAATGGATGCTGAATACTGTTCTTGGATATGTTCCGATCATGAGAGGATGCGTTTGGGTAGTTTTTAGTGGTAATAGGTGCAACAAAAAGCTACTTGGTTACTTGATCGGAGATAAAGAAACAAATAAATATACAGTAGAGCTAGTTCGTGATGACGAATTTATGGGACTTCTGAATATTAAAGAAATATTCTGCGACTACTATTATCCTTCTTATTTCACAAGCGAAAAATACTTAAAGCTGCCTACTTTGTTGGAAAGAGTTAGGCTTAGCGTAGAAGGATGATCACTCATAATAAAAAGCCCGGTCAGAAACACTCTTTGTAGTCTGTGAATTCTGTCCAGGCTTTTATGACATTGTTGTCAAAATAATGAAAATTCCGCAAAATACTGGCATAACAAATATAAATTGACACACTTGTCATGAAATCATTTTGTGTGCAACTACCTCAGATAAGAGTTGTGGCAATCATAAATGCCATTAAGAATGATAATGTTTTCTTCATTTTTGCCTCCTTTTTAGAAAAACATTTTTGAAGCACACTAATTTCCAGTTTCCTTTCTCGCCTTTTTATCCGCATACATTTTTTCATCAGCTCTGTCCATCAGATTCTGAACATCAATAGCTTTATTTATCACGCCGCCGGCGCTTCCGATACTGGCAGCTATCTTATATTCTTTATTTTCAACATTTTCTTTTGACTTCAGGAACACATCAAGCCTGCTTCTCACAGTGTCTGCGGACAGCTCCACATCACAGTCTGTGATACGTGTGATAAAACAATGATAGAAGGATTGCTAATCTGTTTCTGTAATCAAAACAGATAGAGAAATCAAATATGAAAAGGTCAATTTTGATAGTGTCAAATAATCTATGAAAAAACTGGGTCAAAAAAATAGGCTCAGATGAACCTTGAAAAATGCAGATATTTAGATTGAGGTAGCCGGACGCCACCCTTGACAGCACAAAAAATAACTGCTGACGGTTAATCACCGACGGCGAAGAACTCAAGAACAATCAGATTTTCTCCGTCGTTTGCAGCAGTGTAGCAGTTATTTTTTGTGCCATCAAGG
>NZ_AUJU01000063.1 GCF_000424385.1 Butyrivibrio sp. LC3010
ATATGCATATGTATATAGTAACGGGGCAGTTTAATTGATGACTGCCTGTTTTTTTAGAAAAAAACTAACAAAACTTCTGCATTTCTGTTAAAATCAATTGGTATGAAAAAAATTGATGGGGAGAGACAATAATGCAGACTCGTAAGAAAAGACTTGAAACTATTGATACTATAAGAGGAATCACTCTTATTAGTATGATTTTATATCATTTTTGTTGGGACCTTAAATATATTAAAGGGTTAAATATGCCATGGTATGGGACCTTTGGTTCTTATTTGTGGCAACAGAGTATATGCTGGTCCTTTATCTTGATATCAGGTTTTTGCATGCACTTTGCAAGAAAGCCTATAAGGAACGGCGTGCTGGTTTTTCTATGCGGAATTATCATTACCTGCGTGACAGTACTTGTTCTGCCTGATGCTCCGGTGTATTTTGGTGTGCTGACATTCCTCGGCTCTGCCATGATACTGTTGGGGGCAGTGATAAGCCTTTATAATAAGATAAATTCAACTGGTAATGCAGGCCTATCTGGTATAAACGGTAAATCAAACGGTCCGGATTTGTCTGTGGCAAATTCAAAAGATCCATTGTGGGGACTATTTATAAGTGTAGTATTATTTGCTATTACTAAGCCTATAAATAGAGGATTTCTTAATCTCTTTGTATCTAATATTGCACTTCCTGATACTCTGTATGGTCAGGTCGGGCAGGATGTTTTGCATAATTCATATCTTACTTATCTTGGATTTATGCAGAATGGATTTTATTCATCAGATTATTTTTCCCTTATGCCCTGGATATTTTTATTTATAGCAGGTTATTTTCTACATAGTGTAATAAAGAAGAAATTTGGTTTTGGCATTTTCCATATAAACATTAAACCGCTGTCATGGATCGGCAGGCATTCACTTATTATTTATATGCTTCATCAACCGGTCTTGTATGGAATAACAATGATACTTTAATAAGATATTACAATGAAGTTTGAATATGTAATTAAATTTCATGCGATGTAATTTAATTTCACGAAATCATGAATTGGATATTTTGCGAAACGTACGAAAATACGTTACGAAAATAATTAAGAAAAAGGAGAATCTTTGGTGATAAAGGTTCTTCTTTTTTATTTTTCTAGCAAATCTTTCGAAAATTTAAGTTGTATTCAAATTCAGATATAACTTTACAACAAGTGTGTTGACTATGCACTTGGTAAAATATTAAATGTAAAATATATAGTTTGAGAGAAAAAATTTCATATACGTAATAAAGAAGGTTAATCGTTAAAAAAATAAACGATTTTAAGAACAGAGCAGTAAAAAATACTTGAAAAGCCCATTTTTGCGACATTATTTTGCATTGTGCGCAATTGAATGCGACAAATACTGAACGAAAACGATATATTCATATAAGGCTAAATATTTAATCAAAAGGCGCATGAAACACTCTACATTTTTGTGAATAATCCCAAAATGTAAAAAAGTTTCGAATTCATGTTGAAAATAATCATAGAAACGCATATAATTGCAAAGGTTTCCGACAATATGATTGAAGCAGAGAGGAGCAAGTATGAGTGGGAATAAATCCAGGATAATTTCTTTTATTCTATCCATTGCAATGATAATAGGGGTATTGAGTACTGACTCATTAACAGCCAGAGCTGAATATGCAGGTGAATATAATTTCTACATAAACTGGTCAAATGCTAATAACAATATTAGAGATGGTCAAAGTACAGTCTACATAAGTAATGATGGCGGGAAAAAGAAGTATACTTTTTTAAGAAATCCAAGAGATCCAGAATTTAATAATAAGCTGGAAAGTGTTTTTTTAACTGATAATCGTGAACAAGTATTTGATCTTGGTAAAGATTTTGATGGATATAAAATTAGTAAGATAACGCTGGATATTAGTGATAGGGAAGGTGGCGAATGGAAAACTGATGAAAACGGTTATTGTTTTTGGAATCCTACAACATATAAGTCTGATGACAAATTTGTCAATATAAGGTTACATAATGATATTTCACTAGATGATTTTGCTAATAATTCGTGTAAACAACTTTTTAAGGATCAAGTAGCTGATGGAAATAATCAGATAATACTTAAGCCTGATTTTGCAGGTAATTTCCGCTATATTAGTTTTATGCCATCAGACAAGCAACATGGCAAATATTACTTTAGCGTTAATAAAATTACTGTGACTGAAAAGGTAAATACTAATCAGCAACCGCCGGAATATAACGGACCTAATAGAGGTTCAAATACGATATTATTATACGGCAGCGATCTAGAGTTTCATAATTTAGATGATAATGATAATTCATTAAATAATAATCCACATCGTACTAGAATATATGAACAAAATTCATATCCTAAATGGCCTATTAATAATGGTATATTAGCTTTTCAGAGAGATTATCAGAATGTTTTAAGTGCACTACCAAATAATATGGAAATTGATTTGAGTAAGCTTATTAGTATAAATGTAGAAGTGCCATATAAAACAAATGATTTATTACTTACAATTAAATTATTTGACGAAAATAAAAAAGAAATATTTGCTCAGTACAATAATAACGGCAGTAGTAGTTATGTCGTTTCACCATCTGCTAAAAAGGCGAAATATTTTGGCGTTATGTCAAATGTCGGTGATTTTGGAGGCAATTATTTTTTGGATATTAAAACAGCTCAGATTGGTTATGTTGCATTTGAACTAGCTGATAGTTCTAACCCATTGCTGGTTGAAGATGAAAAGCTGAAAGCAATAAGAGATGCAGAAGATGCATCGGCTGAGGCACGTGTGGTACCAGATGAGGAGCACATTAAGACAGCAAATGATAAATATAATATAGCAAAGAAAGAACCATTTTATGCGAATGATAAAGAACTGGAAAAAGCAAGAAACGATATAACGGTTGCAGAAAAAATAAAGAGAGCAAATGATGAAGCCCAAAATGCATATGACAATCCTTCAGTTGTTAGTATCAAAAATGCAGATGGCAAAATTGGGGATGCTGTACAAGCTGGGGCAACAGGTAATGAACTTAATACAGCAAACAGCTATATTACATTAGCAAGGAATAAATTGTCAATAATGGCTGCTGTGGCAGAAGCAGAGAAAGCAGCAAATGCGGCATATGATACACCTTCAGCAGATCTGATCGAGACAGCAGAGGGCAAAATAGGAGAAGTATCAAAAAAAATAAAAGAAGCTGCAATAGACGGGATAACAGATAGTGTATTGGATAAAGCTAGAGGATACATTGAATCAGCAAAGACAAGAGCAGCAAAAGCAGCAGCAATCAAAGCAGCAATAGATGCAGCAGCACAGGCACTCAGTACACTAAAAACAGAAGATATAGAGGCCGCAGAAGCAAAGGTGGCAGAAGCAAAACGCAAGCCATTTAATGCCAGTGATGAAGAACTTGCGACAGCCACTACCAATATAGCTTTTGCAAAGAAAAAACAGGCCATAGCAGAAGCAAATACAGCAGCTGAGAAAGCATTAGGAGAGCCTACAGAGGCTAACATTAAAGCCGCGTATGATGCATATAATGCTGCGATAAATGCAGAGGTAGAAGAAGAGGATCTACAGACAGCAAAGGAAAAGATCCAGAATGCAGAAACT
>NZ_AUJU01000064.1 GCF_000424385.1 Butyrivibrio sp. LC3010
AGGTTCGAGCCCTGTAGGCCCCATTTTTGTGCATAACTATAAATAGATATAACATTTGACGCTTATTTTGGGAAACATCCTAAGATAAGCGTTTTGTTATTTAATAGGATTAGGGTGTCAAAAGGTAACTTATCTCTGGCATGTTGTAAAGATCTGCATTATATCAATTATTCTGGCATATTTGCTCCTTAGAAAAAAGAGCTGAATTTCTGATATTACCAATATGTTGATAAAAAATAATCTTAAAAGCATGACCATTATTTTTTCAGTATGATAACAATTTGTGCAGGTTTATGTAAGCAGCTCGGATTGAGGGACCGTTGTCTGGTTCTTGAAAAAAATAATAAAGAGTGGTATATTTGCAATATAATTCAGCAGATTATAAGGACGATATTTGTTATAATCTGCTGAAATTGGTATTTAAAAGTGCATTTCAGCAGATTATAAGGGAATAGCTCGTTATGAATGTAATTGGAAGAGAAAGAGAACAGGATATTTTGGCGCAGTGCCTTGAATCTAAAAGACCGGAATTTTTGGTAGTATTTGGGCGCCGTCGAGTAGGAAAGACTTTTCTTATTAAAGAGTATTTTAATGAACGCTTTTCGTTTTATACAACAGGTATTCCTGACGAGAAGACGCGTAACCAGTTAAAAGCTTTCAATGAATCGCTTAAATATTTTGGTGATAAGACAGGCACTATTCCTAAGGATTGGTTTGAGGCGTTTAGTCGTTTAAGAGCGATACTTGAAAATGAGGATGTACAGAGAGATTATTCAAGTGGGAAAAGAGTCGTTTTTTTGGATGAGGTTCCCTGGATGGATACTGCAAGATCAGATTTCAGGTCTGCTTTTGACTTTTTCTGGAACAGCTGGGCATCTTCGCAGAAGGATCTTCTGCTAATAGTATGCGGTTCTGCCACATCATGGATAATAAATAATATTTTAAACGATGTGGGAGGCTTTCATAACAGAGTAACAAAGCAGATGCACATGTATCCCTTCAGTCTTGGGGAATGCGAGCTTTTCTTTAAAAACAACGGAATCAGCCTGGGCAGAGATAAGATTATTGAAAGCTATATGATATTTGGGGGAATACCATATTATCTGAATCTGTATGACAGGAGACTGAGCCTTGCCCAGAACGTTGACAGTCTTATTTTTGATGAGCGGGGAGATCTTCATCATGAATATGAGCATCTGTTCCGGTCATTGTTTAAAAAGGCAGACAATCACATAAAGATAATTGAAACCATGGCAGAACTGAAACGAGGACTCCAAAGGACAGAGCTTGTCCAAAAGTCCGGGGTATCTGATGGTGAAGGGCTAACAAAAGCAATCCGTGAACTTGAACAGTGTGGTTTTATCAGACAGTACAATAATGTAACAACGAGTAAAACGGGATACTTTTATCAGGTGATTGATCCATTTGTGCTCTTTAGTTTGCATTTTATTCGTGATAAAAAGATCAAGTCTTGGCAGACATTCATTAAATCACCAGAGTATTATGCCTGGAGGGGGAATGCTTTTGAAATCGTTTGCCTTTTGCATGTTCCACAGATAAAATCAGCTCTTGGGATTGCAGGGGTTGAGAGCTCGGAATACTCTTGGAAGAGTAAAAAGAAAACAGGAGGTGCTCAGATAGACCTTTTGATAGACAGGGCAGATGACGTAATAAATCTATGTGAGATGAAATGTACTGATAAGGAATTTGAAATAAGCGGTAAATACAAGGAAGACCTTATAAACAAGGTCGATACTTTCATCGAGGAAGTACAACCGGACAAGTCAGTTCATATCACACTGATAACGTCAAATGGCTTTAAAAAGAATGAGCATGCGGAGGTTATACAAAACATAGTTAGTCCTGATAAGTTGTTTATGGGAATATGATTGTGAGAGAAGGAAGCCTTGATGGAGCAGGAACAATTTGATGGATCATGTGCTAAGTGACATTAAAAAAGCAGGATACTCTGAAGTTGTGCTATGGGTATTTAGAGATAATGTCCATGCCAAAGTTTTTTATGAAGCAAAGGGTTTTGAATTTACCGGTATTTCACAGCCGGCGTTTGGTACTGAAGAAGTACTATATTCACGTAAGTTATAGGATAAGCTTGGCAAGGGATATACCATCGATGAGATCATTGACGATGTTACCTACCGCATAGAAGACCATCTGGGAAACAGATATCCTACCATGGCTGCAATGTGTGCGGCCTATGGTGCAAAAGCATCTACCTACAGGGGCAGGATCCGTGCCGGGAAGAACAAGGAGGAAGCTCTGACAGAGAAAACTAGTTGATGCTTTACTTAGTAGAAAAAGGGTACTTAAATCCTAAACGCAACATATAGTTGTGAAAAAAATAAAGAATCCACCATATCATGGCATATAATTGTCAGAAGATATGACTGATAGGGGATTAAATCGATAGAGGAAATTTATGAAAAAGAATGTTCAGTCTGTGATAATAATGGTTGTACTATCATTGGGAATAATAGCAGGATGTGGGAGAAGTTCGGATATTACTGATTCCGCATCTGTTCTTGGCGGTATAAAAAATAGTGGAGTTCTGAAAGTGGGTACTGCCGGAGATTACCAGCCGATGTCGTATCTTGATCCAGAAACTGATACATATGTTGGTTTTGATGCAGAGCTGGCAGAGGATCTTGCTGATGCTCTTGGCGTAGAAATTGAGTATGTGGAAACATCCTGGCCTACGCTAATGGAAGATACGCAGGCAGGAAAATTTGACCTTGCAATCTGTGGGATAACCATAACTGATGCCCGTAAAGAGCAGGCCCTTATGTCTGAGGGATATCTTGAGAATGGAAAGACTGTACTGTGCCGGGCAGAGGATGCGGATAAATATATCTCTATTGAGGCTATAAATCATCCAGAGGTACGTGTGATGGAAAATCCAGGAGGACTGAATGAGAAGTTTGCCCGCGAGAACCTTCCGGATGCCACTCTCATAATTCATGATGTGAATCAGGAAATTCCGGGACTTGTTGCTTCTGGAGAGGCAGATGTGATGATCACGGAAATCATGGAGGCTGGCTATTATGTTGGACAGGACAGTCGGCTTGCTGCTCCTCTCATATATGAACCATTTACTAATGGACAACTCGGGGTACTTATGCCAAAGGGATCTGAGGATCTTTTGGAATATGTAAATAAGTTTCTTGAAAAAGAGAAAGCAGAAGGCAGAATCAATGAGCTTTCTGATAAATATATCTATCGTTTCATTGAGAAAGAAATGGATGACGCAGCTTAGTGTTAGATAATGGTGTCTTGGGTAAAGACATGAAAATATGTTTTTTTGTGGGGGTGGAGAGCATATGCTAATATCCTGGTATTGTGTTGAATTTCTAAAACCGAAAAAGCCCTATTCTAAAAGTCTGTAGCAATTTAAGAATTCCTTAATAATTTTTCTTAAAAAAAGTGTTGACTTTATATTCTCAGAATGATAATCTAACTGAGCCTTGAGCGACAAGCCAAGACAAAGCACTTTGACAATGAAATAGTAATGCAACCCTGAAAATTCCAAAAAGAAT
>NZ_AUJU01000065.1 GCF_000424385.1 Butyrivibrio sp. LC3010
GAAAGGAGGATCCGCCATGGATCAGGAAAAACAACAAAACATTGCTCTTATGAGATACTCTGTTATCTCTCCAATCATTTCAGGTCTCTGGGAAGACTACTCATCCCTTACGGCTTTCTTTAATGACGCCTCAGCCAAGGGAGTTTTAGCTCCTGATGGCTCGGTCAAGCACTTTGCACCACAGACCATTGAGCGCTGGTACCGTAACTACAAGAAAGGCGGTTTTGATGCTCTCATCCCTACAGGCCGTGTGGATCAGGGTCTGCCCCGAAAGCTGGATGCAGATCTTCAGGAACAGATCAGATATCTCAAAACCAACTACCCCCGCATGTCCGCAGCATCTATCCACAGACAGCTTCAGGATAACGGAAGCATAAAAGTAGGCACTGTTTCAGAATCAACAGTCAACCGCTACGTCAATCAGCTCTCACTTGAAATGAAGACCACCACAAACCCTGACATGCGACGTTACGAGCGCCCACACATCAACGAGGTATGGTGCGGAGATTCAAGCGTTGGCCCCTATCTTAAGACCGATGATGGCAAGAAGCATAAAGTCTACATCATTGCCCTCATCGATGATGCCAGCAGGTTCATCGTAGGCATAGATGTTTTCTTCAATGACAACTTTGTTAACCTCATGTCTGTCATAAAATCAGCAGTTGCAAAGTATGGACGTCCACAGATGTTCAACTTTGACAATGGCAGTTCCTACAAGAACAAGCAGATGGAACTCCTTGCCGCCCGCATCGGCTCAGTCATCCATTATGACCAGCCTTACACGCCTACACAGAAAGCAAAGATCGAGCGCTGGTTCCGCACCATGAAAGATCAGTGGATGTCAGGCCTCGACATCAGGGATTTCCATTCCCTCGATGAACTCAGAGGTAATCTCTTTGCCTATGTGCAGAAGTACAATCAGACCGTACATTCTTCCTTAAACGGAAGATCACCGCAGGACAGATACTTCTCAGAACCAAATCTTTTCCACCGCCTCAGCGATGAAGAGATAGACCACTCCTTCCTCCTCGAAATCGAAAGAAGAGTCTCGGCTGATAATGTCATCACCATAGACCAGGTTGAATACGAAGTGGACTGCCGTTTTTCAAAGCAGCATATCAAGCTCCGCTATTCTCCAGGGCTTGACGAAATTTACATTGTTGAAGCCGATGGAACACTTACGCCAATCCGTCTCCTAAACAAAGTGGAGAATTCCAAAGTTAAGAGAGACAAGGTACATATCTGCAGAGGAGAAGACTGATGGAATACTTTACACGCTACGGGCTTGAGTTTAACCCATTTATCAAGAACTCAAGGGAGATAATCGTTGATACCGCAGAACACAGGGAAGCCCTGTTCCGCCTTGACTACCTGGCCAAGACCAAAGGATTCGGCCTGCTCACCGGAAGTCCCGGTAGAGGCAAGACAACTGTCATAAGGCACTGGTCATCATCGCTGAATCCCTCGCTGTATAAAGTTATATATTCAAGTCTTTCCACCCTGACCCCGAATGATTTCTACAGAAATCTTGTTTCAGAGTTTGGCGCCCAGCCTGCATTCAAGAAACCAAGTAATTTCAAGATCATCCAGGAAGAAGTCACACGCCTGTCCGTTGAAAAGAGGAAAACGCCTGTGATCATCATTGATGAAGCGAACTATATCAACAATGCCATCCTTAACGATCTCAAGATTCTTTTTAACTTTGAGATGGATTCCAGGGACAGAGCAGTCATTCTGCTTGCCGGACTTCCGAACCTTAATTCCACACTCG
>NZ_AUJU01000066.1 GCF_000424385.1 Butyrivibrio sp. LC3010
ACTGAAACTTCGCAGTTACAAAACTGCGGTTGAACCTTGATAATTCAATAAAAATTGGCAATTAAGTACCAATCATGCTGCCTGAAGATGACGTTGCATGGATGGTGTAAGTGCAGATACAAACTTGTCTATCATTAAAGATATTTTTTCTTCATCGAGATCAAATTCTTCTATCATCATGTTTGAGAAAATCTCCATAATGATGTTAAAAGCATAGATGAATGTTACATCGGCCACCTCATCCATGAAGTATGCAAACAACTCGCCTAAAGTTCGAGAATCTTCTGATTCGCGATTTTCTACTGCAAGCATCATGTATCGAGTAAATACGATTGCAACATGCGCTGTCATAGCATCATAAGAAAGAGACTTACATTCTTTTGCCAGCTTGAGATAGCTTTTACACATCTTGAAGAAAACCTCTATCTGCCAGCGCTTTGAGTAAATACGGATGATTTCTTCCTCATCTATGTTTACGTTTGTGGAAATCAGGCAAAGATAGTCTTTCCGATTGGAACGATTCCTGACATATACAACTTTTGCAGGAATAACAGCACCATCCTTCTCAACATCTACAACAACAGAAAGCAGATACTTTGATCTGCCACGACGCTTGCGATTAGTTTTGTATATTTCTTTGAGAGAGCGCTTCTGACCTTCATAATTGAAAGTCATTTTTTCTGACCGCTTTATCATGGCAATAACTTCATAGCCAAGTTTCTGTACGGCAATAAGTGTTTTGGGTGAAGCAAACCAGCTGTCAAAAAGTACGTAATCAGCTGGGATCATTGCTTTTTTTGCTTCTTTGATAAGCTCGATCATTGCATCTGTTCCCTTCATGATAGCGAGCTTTCTGCGTTTGTAACCATTACTTCTGTAATCAATAGGATTACAACCAGTGACCTGACATTTGCTTGAAGATGAAAGTAAGATGTGGTTAACCGGAAGAAATGTATTTCCATCAGTCCACCCAAGAGTGAGCATTCTGAATCCATAAAGGTACATATTTTTAGCATGATCATATATCTTTGCAAGCATCTCTACCTTTTTGGAACAGCTCCTTGAATAAGTGGAGTCATCAATGATAAGTGCATTAACTCTGTCTTCAGACGTAGCAGGTGCAATAGATTCCTTACAGATGTTGGCGGCAAGTAGTGTTGTGAAACGAATCCAGTTTATGCTGATGCTATTCATAAAACGATAGTATGTATCTTTGGCAAAAGATAATTCGCTATTTCCGAGAACCATGTCCATGTACATAGATTTGTTTCTAAAAACCAAAGCAAAGGCATAACTCACGATCTGGAGCGGTGTGACGCCTTTCGACTTCTTTGCATTGGATGCTTTGAGAACAGCTGATAAATGAAAACGTTCAAAAAAGTATCTGATAGAATCAGTAATCTGCTTAGAATCGTAGTCGTTCTGTGATATAATTTTAGACAAGGCGTGAGTCTCCTTTGGGATGGTTTTTGGTGGTACTTAAATTATACCAAATGCAGAGGTTTCACGCCTTTAAAAATGCCAGTTCTTATTGAATTATCAAGGTTCTAAAGCACTTTTTTATGTGCGAAGTTTAAGTT
>NZ_AUJU01000067.1 GCF_000424385.1 Butyrivibrio sp. LC3010
ATGAGTGCGATTTCATTCAGGCTGAGGTTTATAAAAACAGTCATCTCGCAGGAAAGAGGAATGACAAGATCCTTTTCTATGACTGCACTAATTACTACTTCGAGATTGAACAGGAAGATGGTGACAAGAAGTACGGAAAAAGCAAAGAACATCGTCCTAATCCCATAATTCAAATGGGTATGTTCATGGATGGTGATGGAATTCCGCTTGCATTCTCTCTCTTCCCGGGGAATGCCAATGAACAGACGTCATTAAAGCCTCTCGAAGAAAAGGTTCTTTCTGAATTCGGATGTCAGAAATTCATCTACTGCAGCGATGCAGGACTTGGATCCGAGAAGATAAGAAACTACAACCACATGGGACAAAGAGCTTTCATTGTAACTCAGTCCATAAAGAAGCTTAAAGCCGAAGATAAAGAATGGGCTTTGAACGGTACAGGATTTAAACGAGTATCGGACGATACTCCTGTAGACATATCAAAACTCCCCGATGATGATACAGGCCTTTACTACAAAGAGGAGCCGTATACTCCAAAGACTCTTCATCAGCGCCTCATAGTGACTTATTCACCCAGGTTTGCTAAATATCAGAAAGCTGTTCGAGATGCCCAAGTGGATCGGGCACAGAAACTGATTGATTCAGGTTCCATAAAAAGGAACAGGAAGAATCCAACCGATCCGGCAAGATTCATTGGAAAGATTGCAGTTACTGACAGTGGCGAAGCTGCAAGCATTCACAACTATCTCGATACAGATAAGGTTGAACAGGAAGCGCTTTATGATGGTCTCTATGCAGTATCAACAGACCTTCTTGACGATCCTGTTGGAGACATCTTAAGTGTAAGCGAAGGTCGTTGGGAAATAGAAGAATGCTTCAGAATCATGAAGACTGACTTTGAAGCCAGGCCGGTATTTCTCCAGAATAACGTCAGGATCAAAGCTCATTTCCTTACCTGTTTCCTTGCTCTTATCGTCTACAGATACTTAGAGATGCGTATCGATGACAGTTATACTTGCGACGAGATCTTGAGCACACTTAGGGGGATGAATTTTGCAGACATTAAAGAACAGGGATTCATGCCTACCTATCGTAGGACAAAACTTACCGATAAGTTGCATGAAGCATGCGGCTTCCGTACCGACTATGAGTTCATAACCAAAAGCCAGATGAAAACAATCCAAAAGAAAAGTAAAGGGAAGTAAAAAAATACTATACTTCAAAACGAAGAGAAAAAGTCTCACAATGCCCTATATACAAGGGTTGTGAGACTTTTTATATACATCAACTGTCAAAGATGGGA
>NZ_AUJU01000068.1 GCF_000424385.1 Butyrivibrio sp. LC3010
TATTCATGAAACTTACAATCTCAAAGTCCAAGAATTCAGAATCATTCTATATTTCCAAATCCTTTATTGATAATTCTGGAAAAAGCACCACTGCTACTGTCCGTAAACTCGGCACACTTTCAGAATTAATAAAGGATCATGGCCCAACTCGTGATGATGTTATTGCCTGGTGCCGCAGCGAAGTTGCTGCCGAAACCAAGAAGTACAAACAGGCACGCAAAACAAAGTCTGTTCAGGTTGTTTTCCACGCAGATAAAGAATTAGACTATGCACAGCGCAAACTATTTGAAGGCGGTTATCTGTTTCCTCAGGCTGTTTACTACAAGCTCCAGCTGGATAAGATCTGTAAAACAATCAAACAACGTCATCAGTACGAATACGATTTAAATGCCATTCTTTCTGACCTGGTTTATAACCGCATCCTTGATCCACGTAGCAAACTTTCTGCATATAAAGCTGCCCAGTCATACCTTGAAGCTCCTACATACGAACTTCATGATATCTACAGAGCATTATCAGTACTTGCAGAAGAATCGGATTTTATCCAGTCTGAAGTTTTTAAGAACAGCAACTATTTTGGTAAAAGAAATGATCGAATACTTTACTACGACTGCTCTAACTTCTATTTCGAAATTGAACAAGAAGATGGTAATAAAAAGTATGGCAAAAGCAAGGAACATCGGCCTAACCCAATCGTTCAGATGGGACTTTTCATTGATGGAGACGGTATTCCTCTGGCATTTTCAATTTTTGGTGGGAATCAGAATGAGCAAAAATCATTAAAGCCTTTAGAATCAAAAATCCTTCAGCAGTTCGGTCATGATAAGTTTATTTACTGTAGCGATGCCGGCCTTGGTTCAACCGATAATCGCAAATTTAACCACCTAGGAGAACGAGCGTTTATCGTCACCCAGTCAATAAAAAAGCTTGATGCAGAAAACAAAAAACTCGCACTGAGTAAAGATGGTTTTAAAAGGCTTTCGGATAATAAAAAGGTTTCTGCTGCAGAAATTGAAAGTACTGATTCTGATGAGTTGTACTACAAAGAAATCCCTTATATCAGCGGAAATATCGATCAGCTACTCATAATCACCTATTCGCCCAAATATGCAGCTTATCAAAAGGCAATCAGGGAAGCTCAGGTACAACGTGCCGAGGCCATGATCAACAAAGGAAAGCTAAAAAAGAATCGTAAAAACCCTAATGATCCAGCCCGTTTTATAGG
>NZ_AUJU01000069.1 GCF_000424385.1 Butyrivibrio sp. LC3010
TCAACAGAGACACCTTCAGAGGAAGCACCCACAACTGGTGGAGAAACACCTTCAACAGAGACACCTTCAGAGGAAGCACCTGCAACTGGTGGAGAAACACCTTCAACAGAGACTCCTTCACAGACTGCACCTTCAGCAGGGGCTCCTACACAGACTGTTCCGGAAACACAGGTTCCTACAGGATCCACACCTTCAACAGAAGTAAAAACACCTGCTGTTGAGACTCCTCAGGTGAATACACCTGAAGAAGGCAAAACAGAAACTGTTAAGACTGAGGAAAAGGTTGCTGTAACAGGAATAACCCTTGAGAAGAAGATAAAAGTAGGAAAAGGCGGAAAATATCAGCTTACAGCTGTTGTTGCACCTGCAAATGCTACAAATACAGAGATAGAATGGACAACAAGCGATAAGAAGATCGCAACTGTATCAAGCACCGGACTGGTTAAGGCTAAAAAGAAGGGTTCAGCTACAATTACTGCTACAACCAGGGATGGTGGTTTCAAGGCAGAAGTTAAGGTTATAGTTAAAGACGCTATTAAGGTAACAGGTGTTAAGCTTAACAAAAAGAGCAAAACTATCAAGGTAGGCAAAAGCTATACACTTAAGGCAACAATCAAACCTAAGAAGGCTACAATCACAGATGTGACATGGTTCAGCAGCAATAAGAAAGTTGCTAAGGTTGATAAAGAAGGCAATGTTACCGCTATTGGTAAAGGAACTGCAACAATTACAGTAAAGACTAAGGACGGAAAATATACCGCTACCTGCAAGATTACTGTAAAGAAATAAAGTATGTTTAGTTTTAGGGCTTCGCATTGTGCGGAGCCCTGTTTTAATGAAAAATACATATTTATTTAATATGCAGAATATTTTTAAGAAATAGGGGCAATGATAGAATAATAAAGAAAATAGCACACTATTAAATTGTGGATATGAAGACGTGAATTAATTATTAGGATAGTGTCAAATAATCTATGAAAAAACTGGGTCAAAAAAATAGGCTCAGATGAACCTTGAAAAATGCAGATATTTAGATTGAGGTAGCCGGACG